>JARGFQ010000009.1:151080-169008 GCA_029210565.1 Bacteroidales bacterium | reverse complement strand
GTCAACGGAATTCGATCTGTATGCAGAAACCTTCTGAAGGATTTGCGATTTGCGATTGTCGATTTAATCGTAATTCGCAATTCGAAAATCGTAATTTTTCACTTATTCTTCCGGATTACTCTTCTCCGTTGGTTCCCCGACATCCTTTTTGCCTGCTACCTTGAACGACAGCTCCTCTTTACCTTTTGAGTAGCCGACATTTATAGTTGCTCCCGCGGTGACAGTGGCTTTGATGATCACCTCCGCCAGGGGATCCTCGAGGTATTTCTGAATGGCTCGTTTCAGAGGCCTGGCGCCGTACTGGACATCGAAGCCGCGGTCGGCAATGAAGTCCCGTGCCTGTGCACTCAGCTTCATCCTGTAGCCCAGCGCCTCAATCCTGTCATAGAGTCCTTTGAGTTCTATATCGATGATCTTGTCTATGTCCTCCCTTGACAGTTGGTTGAACATCACCACATCGTCTATCCTGTTCAGGAATTCAGGGGCAAAAGTCTTCTGCAGTGCCTTCTGCAGGATGCTCTTCACCTGGTCGTTACGTGTCGTTCTTCTGGCTGAGGTTTCAAAGCCTATGCCTGAGCCAAACTCCGACAGTTGCCTCGTTCCTATGTTGGAGGTCATGATGACGATGGTGTTCTTGAAATCCACCCTGCGTCCCAGGCTGTCGGTCAGCTGACCCTCATCGAGCACCTGCAGCAGGATGTGAAATACATCAGGATGAGCCTTTTCTATTTCGTCGAGCAGCACCACTGAATAGGGCTTGCGCCTGACCTTCTCGGTGAGCTGGCCGCCCTCCTCGTATCCGACATATCCCGGAGGGGCTCCAACCAGGCGTGACACGGAGAATTTTTCCATATACTCACTCATATCGACCCTGATCAGGTTGTCCGTGGTATCAAACAGGAATTTTGCCAGCACCTTGGCAAGCTGTGTCTTCCCCACGCCTGTCGGACCGAGGAAAATGAAGGTTCCAATCGGTTTGTTCGGGTCTTTCAGTCCTGCCCTGTTTCTCTGTATCGCCTTCACAATTTTGGCGATCGCGTCATCCTGACCGACTATGCTTCTCTTAAGCTCCTCTGCCATCTGTAGCAGCCTGGTGCCCTCCGTCTGTGCTATACGCTGAACTGGAACACCTGTCATCATCGCCACCACCTCTGCAACCTTCTCGGCATCAACCACCTCCCGGTTCAGGGCAAGATCCTTCTCCCATCTCTTCTTCTCAGCCTCAATGAGGTCAAGGATGTCCCGTTCCTTATCCCTGAAGCTGGCGGCGCGTTCAAAGTTCTGATTTTTGACAGCGTTGCTCTTTTCTTTCTTTGTATCCTCAAGCTGTTGCTCGAGCTCCAGTATCTTCTCGGGTACAACAATATTTGAAATATGGACTCTTGACCCCGATTCATCCATGGCATCTATGGCCTTATCGGGCAGGTTTCTGTCGCTGATATACCTGTTTGTCAGCTTGACGCATGCATCAAGGGCGTCGGGGGTATAGCTCACATTATGATGATCTTCATATCGCTCCTTGATGTTGTTCAGGATATTGAGCGTCTCCTCGATAGAGGTTGGGTCTACCATCACCTTCTGGAAACGGCGTTCGAGGGCTCCGTCCTTTTCAATATGCTGCCGGTACTCATCGAGAGTGGTGGCGCCAATGCATTGAATCTCGCCCCTTGCCAGGGCCGGCTTGAGCATGTTTGCAGCATCAAGGGATCCGCTGGCGCCGCCGGCACCGACTATTGTATGTATCTCATCGATAAAGAGAATGATATTGTCATTCTTGGCAAGCTCATTCAGGATGGCCTTCATCCTCTCCTCAAACTGCCCGCGGTACTTGGTGCCGGCCACGATAGAGGCGAGGTCAAGGGCAACGACCCTCTTATTGAATAGCACCCTGGAGACATTTCTATTGCTGATCCTCAGTGCCAGGCCTTCCGCGATCGCCGACTTGCCTACTCCGGGTTCACCGATGAGAACGGGGTTGTTCTTCTTGCGCCGTGAGAGAATCTGTGCCAGTCGTTCTATCTCACGCTCACGCCCCACAATCGGGTCAAGGCGACCCTCCTCGGCAGCCTTGGTGAGGTCTATCCCGAAATTGTCAAGTACCGGCGTTTCGGATGAGCTCTTCTGCGCCTGCTGTCCACCCTGCTGCTGCCTTCCCTGTCCTCCGCCGGTAAACATGCCCTCATCATCCTCATCACGGGGATAGTCTGCCTGGGCGGCAGGATTACCTGCCTCGACCGTTTTTTTGACAAGCGAATAGTCGATGTCAAGCTCCGTTAGGAACCTTGTGACAAGATTGCTCTCGTCACGCAGAATGGCCATAAGCAGGTGCTCGGTGTCTATAACTTTGGTTTTCAGTGCCTTGGCCTCGATATGTACAAGCCTGAGCACCCTTTCTGTGCTCTTGAGCAGAGGCAAAATCTCGTTGTCTGCCATGGCTACTGGCTTATCGGCCTTAATGCTCTTCTCTATTGATCCCTTGAGCATCAGCAAATCAACCCCGTTGTTAAGAAGTATATCCACTGCCGCCCCTTCCCCTTCACGCAAGATGCCGAGGAACAGGTGCTCGGGACTGATATGGCTGTTTCCAAGTCTGATCGCCTCTTCCTTGCTGTAACCTAAGATATCGTTTACTCTCTGTGAGAAATGTGCGTCCATTATTTTTCGTTTGAGGGATACATGCTATTGTGTCAGTAACGCTGACATAAATGCATGAATTGCCCGATTTCAAAGTTAATTCTATTGTAAATAACATTAGGCAATAATTGTGCCCAATTTTTAACATCCGGTGTTAACAAATAGACGGCAGAAAAGGCTGAAAGATGCCACCTTTTGCTTATTTTCGGGCATCAAAATCATTTCAGGGAAACAAACTGCTAATACACTAATTATCAATTTAATATGTCAGATCAAACAAAAATAATAAAGGTAAATATCGAGGAGGAGATGAAGTCGGCCTACATTGATTATTCGATGTCGGTCATTGTGTCAAGGGCATTACCTGACGTGAGAGACGGTCTGAAGCCTGTTCACAGGAGGGTTCTCTTCGGTATGTCGGAGCTGGGAGTGCTTTCAAACAGGTCTTACAAGAAGTCTGCGAGGATAGTGGGGGAGGTGCTGGGTAAATATCATCCTCACGGTGATTCTTCAGTATATGATGCCATGGTGCGCATGGCCCAGGAGTGGTCGTTGCGCTATCCGCTGGTGGACGGACAGGGTAACTTCGGATCAATCGACGGTGACAGTCCTGCGGCCATGAGGTATACCGAGGCAAAGCTCAAGCGTATTGCCGAGGAGACGCTATCGGATATTGAGAAGGAGACGGTCGATTTCCAGCCCAATTTTGATGACACTCTCAAGGAGCCTACAGTTCTTCCTACCCGCATTCCCAACCTGCTGGTCAACGGGGCGTCAGGAATCGCGGTTGGCATGGCCACGAACATGCCTCCTCACAACCTTTCCGAATCCGTGAATGCCATCATAGCATATATTGACAACCCCGAGATCACGGTTGATGAGCTGATGCACCACATCAAGGGACCTGACTTCCCGACAGGAGGCATCATCTACGGGGAGCAGGGCATAAGAGAGGCCTTTGAGACGGGGCGCGGCCGCATAGTTGTAAGGGCAAAGACTGAGATCGAGCTCACCCATTCGGGCAGGGAATGCATTGTTGTCAATGAGATACCCTACATGGTGAATAAGGCGGAGATGATCAGGAAGATAGCCGATCTTATCAATGAGAAGAAACTTGAAGGAATCTCATACATCAATGATGAGTCTGACAGGAACGGCATGAGGGTGGTCATCATCCTGAAGAAGGAGATGCCGGCAAATGTGGTGCTGAACCACCTTTACAAGCACTCCCAGCTTCAGACCTCATTCAATGTGAACAATATCGCACTCGTGAAGGGACGCCCCAAGATACTGTCGCTCAAGGAGATCATCGACAGCTTCGTCCAGCACCGCCATGATATTGTACTGCGCAGGGCAAGGTTCGACCTGGATCAGGCGGAGAAGAGGGCCCACATTCTTGAGGGACTGATCATCGCAAGTGACAACATAGATGAGGTCATCGCAATAATCAGGTCGTCACAGAATCCTGACATAGCCAGGGAACGCCTTAAAGAGCGTTTCGAACTCTCCGATGAACAGTCGAAGGCTATCGTTGAGATGAGACTGAGGCAGCTGACAGGTCTGGAGCAGGATAAGCTCAGGGCTGAGTACGAGGAGGTGCGGAAACTTATAGAATACCTTAACAGTGTGCTTGCTGATGAGGCACTGCAGATGCAGATCATCAAGGATGAGCTCGCGGAGGTGAGGGACAAATTCGGCGACAAACGCCGCACAGAGATAGTTCCGGCAGCAGGCGAATTCAATCCTGAAGACTTCTATGCCGACGATGAGATGGTGATTACAATATCGCATATGGGATACATAAAGCGTACACCACTTACCGATTTCCGGCGTCAGAACAGGGGTGGGACAGGAGCCAGGGGCAGCACCACCCGTGAGGAGGATTTTATCGAGTATCTGTATGTTGCCACAATGCACAACACCATGCTTTTCTTTACCAGGAACGGCAAGTGCTACTGGCAGAAAGTGTACGAGCTTCCCGAAGGTACCCGCACAAGCAAGGGAAGGGCAATACAGAACCTTATAAACATCGAGGCTGATGACAGCGTGAGGGCATTCATCAATGTGAAATCCCTTGACGATAGAGAATATATCAACAACAACTTCATCGTACTCTGCACAAGGAAGGGTGTAATCAAGAAAACGTCGCTCGAGGCTTATTCCCGTCCCAGGGCCAACGGTGTCAATGCAATAACCGTCAGGGAAGGCGACGAGCTTCTGGAGGCCAGGTTGACAAACGGCCAGCACGAGATAATGCTTGCAGTGCGCTCGGGCCGTGCAGTAAGGTTCCCTGAATCAACCGTCAGGCCGATGGGCAGGACTGCATCAGGTGTCAGGGGCATCACCCTCTCAGGAAGTGACGATATGGTAGTTGGAATGATAACGGTGCTGAACCAGTCAGATGACATCCTGGTAGTCTCTGAAAAGGGCTACGGCAAGAGATCTGCTATTGTTGATTACCGGATAACCAACAGGGGAGGAAAGGGAGTTAAGACCATTAATGTTACTGAAAAGACCGGTAAGCTGATAGCCCTAAAGGGTGTGAACGACCAGTATGATCTGATGATAATAACGCAGGTCGGGAATGTTCTGAGGTTACCAGTCAGCAGTCTGAGAGTGATGGGAAGGGCCACACAGGGAGTCAGGCTAATAAATATCAGGGAAAATGATAAAATTGCATCAGTAGCCTATGTTGAAGTAAATGAAGATGATAGCCTCGAACAGTCTCGGATTTCAGGAGAGCAGGAGGGAGCTGATGAGTAATTTGGCAAATTATTTGAAGAATATGTTCTAAAGTTTTATTTTTGAAACAACATTTAAAAGCAAATTATCCAGACATGAAGAAGATTACACTCTTACTACTCGCAGTAATAATCTCATTTGCCGCTACCGCGCAAAAGGGAAAAGTAAATGCTGCAGAAAATTTTATCAGGGATGGAGCATTCGACAAGGCCAAGGAAGCCATTGAGATCGCAATTGCACACCCGAAGACAGTCGGCTATGCCAAGACCTATTATGTAAAGGGACTGCTTGCCCAGGCCACATTTGACTCAGGCGATCCCAAATACATGGAGATGTACCCCGACCCCCTGATGGAGGCTTACAAAAACTATGAAAAGGCAATAGAACTTGATCCGAAGATGAAGAATAAGATCATTCAGGACAATACATATGCCAGGCTTGGGAATTCATTCCTCAATGATGCCATAAACAAGTTCAATGAAAAGGATTTCAAGGGAGCGATGCAGTCATTTGAAAGGAACGTAATGGTCTCTGAAAGTGAAATGTACGTTGGTTTGGTTGACACCCTTGTGATTTTCAATGCTGGGCTTGCAGCATACAATGCCGAGATGTACGAAGAGGCAATAGACCATTTCCGTACCTGCACAGTGACCGGGATCGAGGATACCAAGCCCTATATCTTCATCAGCGACAGCTATATGAAGCTGCAGGACACCGTTAAGGCTGAAGAAGCTCTGATGGAGGGTTACAATGCCTATCCTGACACTCTTGACATCATCCTGCAGGCAACACAGTTCTATCTTGATGCCGACAATTCAGAGAAAGCCTTTGAATTTGTCCACAAGGCCATGGAGATGGATCCCCAGAACCACATACTTGACCTGGTTGAGGGGAGTCTCTACATGAAGCTGGAAGACTATGAGAAGGCCATCGAGAGCCTCAAGAAATCGCTTTCCAAGAAGCCGGACCAGTTTGAAAGCAACTATAACATCGGTCTCAGTTATGTATCCATTGCCAATGAGATGCTGAATGAGGCCAATATGATTGCCGACAACAGGGAGTATGAGATAGCCAAGGACAAGGCGTTTGAAGTGATGAAGGAGGCGATCCCGTTCTTCCTGGAGGCAGAGAAGGCCAATCCGACATCAGTTGCCACACTGGAGTTCCTGCGCGAGATCTTCCTTAAAGTGAAAATGATGGATGAATTCGAAGAGTACAAGGCAAAGGTTGAGAAGCTCCAGGAGTAAGACAGTCAAAACAGATAAACATAATAGAGGCACCTCATGCAGGTGCCTTTTTTTTGCGATGGGGAAGAGGCGAGATTATTACCGATCCGGAGAGCTGCACGACATACTCCATATTCTACTTAACATAATATTAATTATAGGAATTAACAGGATACAGATATATTTGTTGTGCAGGATCTTCAAGGGTTGCTGAAGCCGATGTTCCCGGAAAAATGTATTTTTACCCTTCCCGGCCATTGCATTGATTGAGACAACTGATTTGTTTGTGCAGTTTTTTAAAATTATCTTTCACCATCATGAGAAACATACCTCGAATAGAACCGTCAACCATTAAATTCCTCCATGATCTGAGTCGACACAACGACCGGATCTGGTTTGCAGAGAACCGCCCCCGATATGAGATAGCCCGGGAGAACTATTCGCTGTTTGTACAGGCCGTTATTGATGAGATAGTCGGGTTTGATCCCATCCTGAAGGGTCTGGAGGCCAAAAGCTGCATGTTCAGGATTAATCGCGACACCAGGTTCTCACACGACAAATCGGTATACAAGAGGAATTTCGGAGCCTTCATCGTACGTGGCGGCAAAAAGAACGGAGACAAATTCCCGGGCTATTACCTTCATATAGAGCCTGGGGCATCTTTTGTGGCCGGAGGCGCATACATTCCACCCTCACCATGGCTTGGTGCCATCAGGGAAAGAATCTCCGAAAGTGGTGAAGAGCTGACAGCAATCATCAACAGCAAGGAATACACAAAATACTTCAGCGGTCTTGAGGGCGAAAGCCTGAAAGTCCCGCCGCTAGGATATTCCAAAGAAAACCCTCATATAGAGATCATTAAGATGAAAAGCTTTCTGGCTGAGAGGCAATTCACTGATGATGAAGTTGTTGCACCGAATTTCTTCGACGTGGTCACCGGTGGCTTCCGTGCAATGAAGCCGCTGAACGACTTCCTGATTACCGACAGGTAGAATAGAATCACTCTTAAGCCTCAACTCTGTGCCGTTGAAACTGGCATTGTTCTCCCTTCACATTTTTCACAGAAGTGTGCATGAATGTTAAAAAACATTATCTTTCGCATGAATTTAAGAGAGTGTAAAAATGAAAAAACTGTTATTCACTGTTCTTTTGGCAGCATTTCTACTGCCGTATGCTGCCGCACAGGGCAAGCTTGAGATTGGGATGAAAGCTCCGGAATGGACTTTCACCGATGCCGACAAGAAGCCATTCACCATGGACTCATGGCCTGGCAAGGTACTGCAGATCAATTATGTTGATCCTGATGAGTCTGACCTTAACGATGCATTCAATGATGCTATCGACAAAGCTACAGACATTGACAAAATCATTGATAGAGAGTACTTCAAAGGCTTTGGAATTGTCGACAACAAATCAACATGGAAACCTGACGGGCTGGTGCGTCTGATTGCCGGTAAGAAGGCCAAGAAATATGACACCACGATCCTGTTTGATTTTGAGGGCCAACTGCATGAGGACTGGGGTATGCCTAAAGACAGCTATACAGTGGTGATCGTTGACAAGAACCGGATAGTCAGGGGTGTTTACAAGGGCAAGATAGCCGATTCCGAAATACCTGGCATAATTGACATGATTGTCCAGCTAACCAAGGAATAACAAATTAAAACCGGCCCCGAGCCGGTTTTTTTATCCCCGGCCCTGAGCCGGGTTTTTTTGTGGCGCTGAGGTGGGTTGTTCTCTGTGATGCTGAAGTGGATTGTTGTTTGTGGCGCTGAGGTGGATTGTTGTTTGAGGCGCTGAGGTAACGGGTTATTACCACCGGCTGCATGCCGGATCTAAACTGCCAGGCGGGCTCTCTCTTCAGCCTCTTCCCGGCTGATTTTAAACCGTATCCTCAGAATGCCCTCATTGAAATCGGCCGAGGTAACTGTGAACGAACCAATCTCCGATGTATTTGACACATGTTCTCCGATGCATGGACATGCATCGAAGTTACCGATGGTAATGATTCGTACCAGTTCCTGAGCATCTTCGGGCAGTTTCCCCGTAAAATACTTTTTGTCAGCCTCCCTCCTGCTGACCATCTCCTCTCTCACCGGCACATTGAGCTTAATTATCTCATTTACTGTTCGTTCCACTGCCATGATCTCTTTTCCCGACAATCCTTTCTTAATTCGGTAATCACATTTGCTCTTCTTGCTTTCGATATGGCTGTTGAACGATCTCCCGCAATGATACATCTTGTCCATCACCGAGTTAAGGATATGTTCGGCGGTGTGCATTGCGGGATTGTACTCTTTTCCGGGCATAATTACGTTGATATTCAGAATTAAGAAACGTTGATCCGGCGGTTATATTTTGCTCAGCTCTTCGCTAATTCCAGTCATGCTTGTAAATATCATACCAGGACCTTATCCGACTGCGAACGTCACAGTTCAGTTGCATCCGCGATATCGCGGTTAATGTTCTTTTTCAGCTGGTAGAGGTCCTGCTTCATTGAGGCGACGGTGCGGAGGAGCTGTTTTTCCGGGAGAACCGGTTCCGGCAGCTCATCGCTGATGTAGTGCACGAACTTCCATATCTCCCTCACATCACTGATATGGACCTCGTAGGGTTCGTAGAGCGGGTTGAGCGAGTAGAGCACCAGTCGGCCGCTCTTTTCAATGCTGTTCTCCACCACCTTGAATACGATACCGTCATTCGATGTAAGAATAATATATGCCTTTCCGCTTTTTATATCATGCCAGTCCTGCAAGAATTCGCCGGTCACCCACGACCTGTCGGGTATTGGCAGCATGGAGTCGCCCTTCAGCTGAAAGGTGCGGTACTTGCGGTTGGAAGAGAGGAAGGGCAGGCTAAAGAGGGGCAGGTCACCTATGAATTCGGGATCTGCATAGCCGGTGGTGTAGCCCGCCTTGGCCTTCTCACTGACCAGTTCGATATTCTCGCGGTTGTCGGGAGCTACGGTGGTGGTCAGTACTCTCAGGTTACTGCCTTTGATATAGGCATCATATCCCCTCTCGAGCTCACCCAGCTGGATCTCGGAGAGACAGGCCAGGTCTATCTTGAGCATGGTGTCAAGCGAGATGTTGAAATATCCCGAAAAGGCCACCAGGGCCTCTATGCCCGGCTGTGCCACGCCGTTCTCGTAGCCGCTGAGAGTGGATCGCTTCATCTGGAGGGCCGATGCCACATCATCCTGTGTGCGTCCCCTCCGCTTTCTCAAAAATTTTATGTTCGATGCGAAGTACATATTGCAAATATTGATTATATTGTAATCATAAGTTTGATTAATTTCTAATCAAAGATAGGTAATGATTTTGAAATAACAAATAAAAAGTAAAAAAAGACAGTAGTTCCTCAGTCGGCAGCCGGCAGTCGGCCACCTGCGCCACATCCTTCGTTAAAACTACGGATGTCGAAGAAGGCTACGGTGGCTAAGAGCAGTCGGCAATCAGGACTGTTGACTGAAGACTGAAGACTGAACCATGGACTCGCGCAGCATATTGCATCTTGACCTCGACACCTTTTTCGTATCGGTGGAGAGAGTGCGTGACAGCCGGCTCAACGGTCGTCCCGTGATCATCGGCGGCAGCTCTGACCGGGGGGTGGTCTCGAGCTGCAGCTATGAGGCACGCAGTTTCGGTGTCAGCTCGGCCATGCCGATGAAGATGGCCCGTGCGATGTGTCCCGAGGCGGTCTTCATACGCGGCGACATGGAGATGTACACGAAGTATTCGAGGATGGTGACCGACATCATTGCTGAGAAGTCGCCGCTATATGAGAAGGCATCTGTAGATGAGCATTATGTTGATCTAACTGGCATGGAGCGTTTTCACGGCTGCGCCTTCTGGTCTCACGAGCTGCGCAACACTATCATAAAGGAGACGGGGCTGCCCATCTCCATGGGGTTGTCGGTCAACAAGACCGTCTCGAAGATGGCTGCCGGCGAGGCCAAGCCCAACGGCGAGAGGGAGGTGGCGCAGCCGCAGGTCCTCCCCTTCCTTGACCCTCTGTCTGTCAGGAAGATACCGATGATAGGACAGAAGACTTACCACACGCTGCGCTCGATGGGCATCTCCACCATACAGACCCTGCGTGTCATCCCTGCCGAGATGCTGGAGTCACTGATGGGACAGAACGGCATGGAGATATGGAAGAGGGCCAATGGCATTGACAACACGCCTGTCATCAGTTACTCCGAGCAGAAGTCGATCAGCACCGAGCACACCTTTGAGCGTGACACCACCGACACGGTGATACTTAACCAGCTTATTGTGAGCATGACCGAGAAGCTGGCCTATGAGCTGCGCCGCCAGGAGAAGCTGGCGTCGTGTCTCAAGGTGCGGATCAGGTATTCCGACTTCGACACTCACACTTTGCAGCGGCGCATACCCTACACTGCCTTTGACCATGTGCTCATCAGCGAGGCGCAGAGTCTCTTCCGACGTCTCTGGCAGCGCCGCATGCTCATCAGGCTCATCGGGGTGAAGGTGAGCGGGCTGGTGCGGGGGGTGCAGCAGCTCAACATGTTCGAGGACACGCCCGAGATGGTGAGCCTCTATATGACTATGGACAGCCTGCGGGGCCGTTTTGGCCGGTATGCCATACGGCGTGCGGCCGGGGTGATGACCGCTGCGGAGCGCAGCGAGCGCGAGCTCAGAAAGGCGTCGGAGCTCCTGGCAGAGAAATCACGCATGGAGGAACGGCTGCGGGGGTGGCGATATTATTAGTAGGCAGTCGGCAGTAGTGTAAGTTGCTGATTGACTGTGGATTGCCGACTGAAGACTGAAGACTGAAGACTGGAAGAATGTACATAAACTGCCACTCATATTACAGCCTTCGATATGGCACCCTCTCCGTGGAGCGCCTTTCTGAGCTCGCTGTGGCTGCGGGTGTGAAGCGAATGGTATTGACTGACATCAACAACACGACGGGTGTGCCCGACTTCGTGAGGGAGTGCCGCAGCCGCAACATCACCCCGGCCGCGGGGATCGAGTTCCGTGACGGCAACAGGCTGCTTTACATAGGCATAGCCCGCAACAACGAGGGCTTCCGCGAGCTGAACGAGTTCCTCACGCACCATAATATCATCGGCGAGCCTCTCCCCCCGCGCCCTCCCTCCTTCCCCAATGTATATGTCATCTACCCTGCCGGCGAGGGGAGCAACGGCAACAATGCAACGCGTGGCAACGGGTCACATGGCGGGGTGAACGTAAAGACGGCAACGCGGGGTAATGGATCCGGTGGCGCAGTGAGCAGCACCACAGCGGCCGGGATTGCCACAGCCGCTGCAGCAGGCAGTCACAGACACATCAGCCCCGCCACCCTTAGCGACAACGAGTACATAGGCATACGCCCCGCCGCCGCCGGCCGCCTGCTGTCGGCGACAAAAGACGAGCTCTCAAAATACGTTATCCTGCAACCCGTTACGATGGAGTCGCCAGCCGACTACCCCGTACACCGCAGCCTGCGCGCCGTGGATAACAACATCCTCCTCAGCCGGCTCACCCCGGAGATGAACGCCATGCCCGACGAATGCATAATCCCGGAAGCGGCGGTGGCAAGCCCCTTCGCCATGTGGCCCCGGATAATAGAAAACACGCGCAAGCTGCTGAACGACTGCTCTCTGGAGATAGACTTCACCACGCACAAGAACAAGAAAATCTACTCGGCGAGCAGGTATGACGACAGGCTGCTGCTGGAGAAGCTGGCGTGGGACGGCATGAAGTACCGCTACGGGAAAAACAACAGGGTAGCCGAAGAACGGGTGAGGCATGAGCTGGAGATCATAGACCGGCTAGGCTTCTCGGCCTACTTCCTTATAACATGGGACATCATACGCTACTCTATGGCCTGCGGTTTCTATCACGTGGGACGCGGCAGCGGTGCCAACTCCGTTGTTGCCTACTGCCTGAAGATCACCAATGTTGACCCTATTGATCTGAACCTTTACTTCGAGCGTTTCATCAACCCGAAGCGCACCTCGCCGCCCGACTTCGACATAGACTATTCATGGAAGGAGCGCGATGCCGTCACCGAGTATATCTTCCGCCGTTACGGTCACCGTCACACTGCCCTGCTGGGCACCATCAACACCTTTCGCGGCAAGTCGATCGTGCGCGAGCTGGGCAAGGTGCACGGCCTGCCTGCAGATGAGATAGACGCTCTCATCACCAGTTCATCCGCCGAAAGCAATCGCGTTGATATCCAGGATCTTATCTTCGAGACCGGCAACAGGATTGCCGATTTCCCCAACCTGCGCAGCATACATGCCGGCGGGGTACTCATCTCCGAAGATCCGGTCTGCTGTTACACGGCGCTGGACATGCCACCCAAGGGTTATCCGACCACGCAGTGGGACATGTACACTGCCGAGGAGCTTGGATACGAGAAGCTTGATATCCTGAGCCAGAGAGGCATAGGCCATATAAAGGAGAGCGTTGAGGTGATACGTGCCAACCGTGGCGTGGATGTAGATGTGCATGCCATACAGCAGTTCAAGAACGACCCCCTGGTTAAGGATCACCTGCGGCGCGGTGATGCCAAAGGCTGTTTTTACATTGAGAGCCCGTCGATGCGCGGGCTGCTGAAAAAGCTCCAATGCGATGATTATCTGACGCTTGTGGCTGCCAGCTCGGTCATCAGGCCGGGGGTGGCACGCTCGGGCATGATGCGCCAGTTTATATACCGCTTCCATAACCCTGATAAATTCGAGTATATCCACCCTGTGATGAAGGATCTTCTCAGCGAGACCTTCGGCGTGATGGTCTACCAGGAGGATGTGCTGAAGGTGTGCCATCACTTCGCCGGGCTCGACCTCTCCGATGCCGACACGCTGCGCCGCGCCATGAGCGGCAAGCACCGGTCGCGCAAGGAGATGCAGAAGATCACTGACCGTTTTTTTGCCAACTGCCGCGCCAAAGGCTATCCAGAGGCGACCACCAGGGAGGTGTGGCGCCAGATAGAGTCGTTCGCCGGCTACTCCTTCTCCAAGGCTCATTCTGCCTCCTATGCCGTCGAGAGCTTCCAGAGCCTGTGGCTCAAGGCACACTACCCGCTCGAGTTCATGGTGGCCGTCATCAACAACTTTGGAGGCTTCTACCGAACGTGGGTCTATATACATGAGGCAAAACGAGAGGGAGCAATCATTGAGGCCCCCTGCATCAACCGGAGCACATATAAAACCACTCTCTTTGATAAGACTCTCTTCATAGGACTGATTCATATACAGGGACTGGAGACAAACCTGGCAAAGGCAATAATCAATGATCGTAATAAATATGGCATTTTCAGTGGAATAGAGGATTTCATCTCACGTATTGGTCCAGGTCTGGAGCAGACTGTGATTTTGATCCGTACGGGAGCCTTCCGTTTCACAGGCAAGAGCAAGGCACTGCTGCTCTGGGAGGCTCACATGCTCATAAACAGGGGTAAGAGAGAGACGGCACGAACGCTGTTCAATCCCGAACCAAAGAGGTTCAGCATGCCTCCCTTTGAGCAGTCGAGGCTTGAGGATGCCTATGACGAGATCGAGCTTCTCAGCTTCCCGGTAACAATGACATGGTTTGGCATGCTGCAAACAAGCTACCGGGGTGAGATAACGGCAGCGGAGATGAATGGTGCGGTGGGACGCAGGGTAAAGATGGTCGGACACCTGGTTAATGTGAAGTATATCAAGACGGTAAAGAATGAGTGGATGAATTTCGGATGTTTCATTGATCACCTTGGCGAGTTTTTCGACACGACCCATTTTCCCCAGTCGATCAGCAGCTGGCCGTTTCGGGGCAGCGGTACCTACCTGATACAGGGGAAGATAGTCGATGAATTCGGTAGTACTTCGCTGGAGGTGGAAAAGATGGCGAAACTACCCGTGCAGCCCGACCCGAGGTACTGACAGTCGGCAGCCAGCAGTCGGCAGTCGGCAGTCAGTCGGCAGTCGGCAATGGCTGTAAATTATTGATTGACTGAATGCTGTAGCCTAAAGAGTGAGAACCGCCGACTGAAGACTGAAGACTGAAGACTGAGGACTGAAGACTGACCCTACCCGTCCACCCTTGTCACCCGTGTGATGCCCTTGACCGACTGTATCTTCTTGATGATGCCGTAAAGAATGTTGATATTCGGCACGAGCAACTCGATGCGTCCTTCAAATAGGCCGTTATTCATGTTGTAGGTGAAGTTTTTGACCGTCACACCCCGGTACCCGGAGAGTAACTCGGAGATCCTCGCCACTATCCCCAGGTTTTCCACTCCCGTCAGACGAACCGAGGTAAGGAATCCCTTTGAGGCATCGAGCCTGGTCCACCGCGCCCTTACTACCCGGTAGGGGAAGCTTGAGAGCATGAAATCAGCGTTGGGACAGGTTGCACGGTGAATTTTGATCCCCTCGAGCACAGTTACAAACCCGAAGATCTTATCACCGAAGACCGGGTTGCAGCACTTTGCCAGCTTATAGTCGAGTCCTTCAACTTTCTCATCTATAACGAGATAATCACCGGCAGCCGTGACTGCTTCTTCCTGGGTGTGTATCTCAGGAGTCCTGTGCTGGCTCTCTGCCGATTGCTCTTCGGCTTTGAGCAGCACCTTTTTGAGCTGGAGGAGGTCAATCTCGCCTATTGCGATACTGAAATAGAAATCCTGTGAGGTCTTTAACCCGTACTCCGTCAGCAGCCTGACCACTGTGGCATCGCCATAGGGTATCTTCCAGTTCTTCAGCCTGCGTGTAAGAATCTCCTTACCTTCGGCCGCCAGTTTGAATTTCTCCTCGTTAAGAGCCTGTCTGATCTTCGTGCGGGCCTTATTGGTAATGACAAACGACAGCCAGTCGCGCTTTGGCGTCTGTTTCACAGAGGTGATGACCGACACATGGTCGCCGTTCTGAAGTATCTGTTTAAGCTGCACATTACGACCGTTGACCTTCCCTCCTATGCATTTGGATCCCACCTCGGTATGGATGTCAAAGGCGAAGTCGAGCAGCGTGGCACCCACAGGCAACTGCCTCACCTCTCCCTTGGGGGTGAAGACGAATACCTCGTCGGCGTAGAGGCCGGGACGTATGTCTCCCAGGAAGTCGCCTCCCTCCTTCTCCATCGTTCCCAGCACTTCACGCATCTGCGCCATCCATGCATCCAGGCCGCCTTCACCCTTGAGGCCCTTGTAGCGAAAATGTGCTGCAAGACCCTTCTCCGCTATCTCATCCATCCGTGTGGTGCGTATCTGCACTTCCACCCACCTGCCAGCCGGGGTGACCACGGTGGTGTGAAGCGACTCATACCCGTTTGTCTTGGGAACCGATATCCAGTCGCGCATCCTGCTCGGATCGGGCTGGTATAGGTCGGTCACCACTGAATAGACCTGCCAGCAGGAGGATTTCTCATTGGCGGGGGCTGTATCAATTATGATCCTTATAGCGAATATGTCGAATACTTCATCGAAAGCAATGTTCTGGCGCTTCATCTTCTGCCAGATAGAGTGTATCGATTTCGTTCGGCTCTTTAGCTGGTATTTCATGCCCAGGGCATCGAGTTTCTCCATCACCGGTCCGGAGAACTCCTTTATGAGTCTGTTCCTCGAGGTGGTTGTCTGTTTCAGTCGCGCCTCTATGTCGCTGTACTCAGCCGGCTCCATCAGTTTCATGGCCAGGTCTTCCATCTCCGACTTGATGTTGTAATAGCCCAGCCTGTGTGCCAGCGGTGCGAAGAGGAAATAGGTCTCGGAAGCCACCGGCAGGCGCTCTCTCTCCGGCAACCAGTCGAGGCGCCGCATAATGAGCAGTCGTTCCGCCAGAGCAATCAGGATGACCCTGCCATCGTCTGCCAGCGAGAGGAGCAGTTTGCGGAAGTTCTCCGCCTGCTGGCCTTTGAAGTCCCTGCCCCTGAGGGCTGTGACGCGCGACAGTCCACTGATAACCTCCTTTATCGACGGGTCGTTGAGTGTGTCGATCCTCTTCCAGGCTTCACTGTCTTCACTGACGCCTGAAAGCAGTGCACTTATCACCGCGGGGAGGCCGAGGCCTATTGCTGAGGCGGTCACCCGGGCCAGCTCGAGGTAATAGAGTGGCAGTGACTCGCCAAGGTATTTGGTGTCTGCGGGGTAGTATGACTTTGCAATATCCGTGGCAAGGCTGAGCGCCATCCTGTCTGCTGCCGGTACGGGAGCAGGCAGGGCTTTGAGCACCAGGCTCTGCCTGTTGCGTATCTGTGCTGCCAGTTCAGCCATGATTATTTTTTAAGTGGTGAGTTTGGCTCCCTCTTCATCTCGAGGTAGTAAGCGTAGTCGACCAGCGCGGGCGTTACCCTCTGCAGCAGTGCAGTAAACCTGCCTGCCCAGGTCATGATCTTGTTTCTCTTCTTCTTGCGGATGCCCTTGAGTATCCATCTTGCCACATATTCGGCAGACATCATCTTCTTCTCCTCCCGGGGCGAGTGGCCCTGCTCCGAGCCATCGGCAACCAGTGCATGCTTGCGCACCTCAGAGGTGGTGAATCCCGGGGCGATGATCATGACGTGGAGCTTCTCCTTGAGGTTCTCTATCCTGACGGTCTCTAGGAAGCCGTGAATGGCAAATTTCGAGGCGGAGTAACCAGTGCGTCCCGGTAGTCCGTGAAATCCGGCAGTGGAGGAGACGCCGACTATTGATCCCCTGTTGCTGACGATATAGGGCAGTGCATACCTGGTACAGTAGACGGTTCCCCAGAAATTGACATCCATAAGTCGCTTCAATACAGAGAGATCAACATCGTTAAATAAAGCTCTCATTGATATCCCGGCATTGTTTATCAGGATATGGATGGTGCCAAATTTCTCCACTGTTTTTTCGACCAGGTTGCGGCAGTCATCCTCCTCCGACACGTCGGTGACGCATGCCAGTACCTCTGCTCCCATCGCTGTGATCTCCTTTTCCAGGTGGGCGAGCCGTTCGGCAGAGCGTGCTGCCAGAACCACCCTGCTGCCATGGCGGGCGAACTCCAGTGCTGTGGCTCTTCCTATACCTGAGGAAGAGCCGGTAACAATCACAACTTTATCGCGGAAAATGTTGCGTTTCATTGGCTGTCAGATGGGCGATAAATATAATCACATTTTGTCCTCACATGCAGGATCGGAGAAATTTTTACAAATTTGGGCAAAAGTGGGACTTTTTTTTTGACGGGAATAATATTTGCTCTACATTTGCACTCTCAAAAAAATGGACTGATTCAGTAGCTCAGCTGGTAGAGCACATCCCTTTTAAGGATGGGGTCCTGGGTTCGAGCCCCAGCTGGATCACGAAGGCAGCAAGGGCTGCCTTTTTTCATTATCTGATCTCGAACCCGCCACCCCTGCGG
>JARGFQ010000009.1:0-150986 GCA_029210565.1 Bacteroidales bacterium | reverse complement strand
ATCCACAGGATCATTTATTAACGGTCGCTTCGGTTCGAGCCCCAGCTGGATCACGAAGGCAGCAAGGGCTGCCTTTTTTCATTATCTGATCTCGAACCCGCCACCCCTGCAGGCTGACAGCTCCCTAAAATGATCCACAGGATCATTTATTAACGGTCGCTTCGGTTCGAGCCCCAGCTGGATCACGAAGGCAGCAAGGGCTGCCTTTTTTTTGTAGGACAGTGTTGTTCCTCCCCTGCAAGCTGACAACTCGCTAAAATGATTCACAGGATCATTTTCCACGCTCGCTTCCCCCTGCAGAAAAAAAGGGACATCCGTCAGGAAGTCCCTCAATTATTTAGTTTATCTGCCTGATTACTTCGACAGCACCGGTATCTGCCTGCTGATTGATTCTTCGAGGGATATCAGCGTCTCTGTTCTCACAACGCCGGTTATAGCCTGTACCTTATCGGTAAGTACCTCGCGAAGGTGCTCATTGTCATGGGTATAGACCTTGATGAAGAGTGAGTAATTGCCTGTAGTATAGTGACATTCAATTACTTCAGGGATATCTGCGAGCTTCTTGATCACCTCCTTGTATTTGCCGGGGTTGTCGAGATAGAGGCCAATATAAGCGCAGGTTCTGAAACCTACCATTATTGGGTCAACCTTGAACTCCGACCCTTTAATAACACCCCTCCGAATAAGTCTCTGAACCCTCTGATGTATTGCCGCGCCTGAGACATTACATTCCCGTGCCACCTCAAGATAGGGTATCCTGGCATTCTTGGTTATAATGTCCAGGATTTTTCTGTCCAGATTGTCAATCTGCAAATCTTCTGCCATGATCACTTTCTATAATTTAGTTAACGATATAAATTCCGCCAAGAAATTTACAAATTTAAAGCAAAATGGACTTAAATCCTATTAATTATGCCGATAATATTGATGATGGAGTCATAATTCCTTTCTGAAAGGAATGAATCCATATTTACTATTGCACTGAGGGCTGTGCGCGGCTCGATGAAGGTGGCTGTGCCTATCTGAACGGCTGTGGCACCTGCCATTATAAATTCCAGGGCATCATCACCGTTCATGATTCCACCCAAGCCTATGACAGGGATTTTTACTGCCCTGGCTGTCTGCCACACCATTCTGAGAGCTACCGGCTTGATGGCAGGTCCGGACAAGCCTCCCGTGACCGTCGACAGAACAGGTTTCATGGTTTTGGGATCAACTGCCATGCCAAGGAGGGTATTCACGAGCGATACTGCCTCAGCTCCCTCCTCCTCGGAGATACGTGCAAACTCGGTAATATCGGTGACGTTTGGTGAAAGTTTTACTATCAGGGTTCTGCTGTAGGCTTTCCGGACTGCCGCGATGACTTCTCTGGCTGATGTGGGATTGGTACCGAAGATCATTCCGCCCTGTTTCACGTTAGGGCAGGATATATTCAATTCAATGGCAGGTATGGATGCCAGGCGGTCAATGCGCCGCGAAAGCTCAATATAGTCCTCTACCGTATTGCCGTTGACATTAACGATCACATGAGTATCATACTCTGCCAGAGTCGGATAGATATGTTTCTCAAAATAACCGATTCCCTTATTCTGCAGTCCTACCGCATTTAGCATCCCCGAGGCTGTCTCAGCCATACGCGGGTATGGGTTGCCTTCCCTAGGCTCAAGGGTAGTACCCTTGACAACGATAGCTCCAAGCTTAGACAGGTCGATTAAATCTTCCAGCTCAGCACCGTAGCCGCAGGTGCCTGATGCCAGCATCACCGGGTTTCTGAGCTCCAGGGATCCTATTTTTATTCTGAGGTCTGCCATTTGAGGTCGCGAATATTGAATACCGGTCCGTCAGTGCATGAGCAGAGGTTTCCCGAGGTGGTTGGAACGATACAGCAGAGGCAGATGCCCATTCCGCATGCCATAAGGTTCTCCAGCGACACCTCGCAGAAGATGTCTCGTTCGAGGCAGAGGGCTGCCACTGCCTTCATCATCGGCTCAGGACCGCAGCAGTAAACCCTGTCCCATTTACTTTCCCTGAAGGCCGGAATATCGGTAATGAATCCGCTGTGTCCTTCCGACCCATCCTCCGTTGCGAGGTGCACCGTGCCCAGATCTCTGAACTGCTCATGCTCCAGTATCCTTGACCGGTTGCGAAATCCCAGTGCAAACTGCGGTTCAATGCCCGACTCCTTTATCTTACGCCCCAGAAAGAGCAGGGGTGCCATGCCGCATCCACCACCGGCAAGCAACACTTTCTCACCCACAGCTGGTAATGTGAAGGCGTTTCCAAGCGGGTAGATCAGGTTGATGGTTTCTCCATGGCGTAGCCTGGAAAGCCTTTCTGTACCTGCTCCAGCTACCTGTATCAGCAGGGAAATTGTATTTGACAGGTAGTCCACATCGTGTACCGAGATCGGTCTCCGGAGAAAAGTTGAAGGACTCTCGGTCACAAGTACCTGAACAAACTGACCCGGCAGTATCTCCGGCAGACCTGCTGATGAAGAAACCTTCACAACAAAGAAGCCTTCGGCCAGCCTGTGGTTTTCAGTTACGGTAAGATCTTCAATCCTCTTGCTCATCAGGCATCTTTGCCTGCAAAATTAGACAATTTGATCAGATTCTATCAGGAGGGAAGGTATTCAGTGAAAGTTTTATCGCTGTAAAACAAAAGTACCTTCTCCAGCCTTTTCTCGCTCACAGAGGTCAGATCTCCACTCAACTTTTTACTCGCAGGACCGGTTTCACGCTCTTCAGGACCCGGCAAAGTACCCGGACGGGGCTCAGGTGCCACTTCATGCTGCGAATCGTCCTGAGCTGAATTAACAGGCTCCACATCAAACAGCGTAGGCTGAGCCGTATACCGGTACATTTCTCCTCTCCCGAACAACAGCCAGTCAGTTGACAGAAAATCATACCGGTCAAGCATCTTCATTACAAAATCAAGACTGGGATTGTTTCTTCCTGAGAGAATATGGGAGATGCCTGAAGGTTGAACCCCAATCTCCTCGGCAAACTGAGCATAACTCTTGTTTTCACTCTGTAAAAAGTTAAGTATACGATTCTTCATGACAATTATTTGTTTTTACAAATGTAATTATCTCTTTAATTACATGTGTAACTATATCTGATTTACACTTGTAATGTATCGATATAATAATCTACTGCAGCACAAGAATTCAAGGGGTGAGGCAGTTCATTATGGTTGTTTATTATTGTAGTAATGCTTCACTTTAGATTATTATATAGATTGATTATGTGGTAATTAAGTAATAATTATGGTTTAATTCTAAAAAGACAGGCTCACTACCTGGTATAATGAGTTAATCTCATGTTTAAGTGAACTTAATTAAAGTACTGATAAACAACATATTAATATACAGATTAGGGATAAATCAAATTTCTTTACATCTATATACAACGGTCATTGACAATTGTAATTACTTATCTCATCTTATATCTTGGAATAGTTATTTACATCTGTAAATCAGGGATATTTGTCAGAGAAATTCTCGATATTGTGGGTGGAGAATAATCATATGGGCGTACAAACGCTTAACTGTCTCAGAATTGATTTTTTTGGCCCATCCCTCCTATTGTACAGGAATTTTAAAATCATGACAGATAATTTAAAACATCTTTTTCTGAATAATCTTTTGATTATCTTCAGCCGGTAAAAGATTACCGAGCACACATACGGCCTGATTTCTATTAAAATTTTACGACAGATGGTTAAAAGAAGATTTTCCCTCGCTCTCCACTGGCAGATATTGATAATGCTTGTGCTTGGCGGCTTTTTCGGTTATCTCTTTCCTGATCTTACCAAGTACACCAACTGGATAGGTGAAATTTTCCTGCGGGCTTTGAACATGATCATCGTTCCTCTAATTTTCTGTTCCATCACCACCGGAGTTGCCAATGTCAGCAGTGCCGAGAACCTTGGTCGTCTGGGACTGAAAACGATCACGTATTATTTAATGACAAGCCTGTTTGGAATTATAACAGGCTTCATCTTTGTTCATCTTTTTAAGCCGGGTGTCGGGGCTGATCTTGGTCTGCAGGTACCTGTGGAGGATATTTCTGCCGTGCAGGACAGTTTCGGGCAGACCCTGATCAAGATCGTTCCGACAAACATAATAGAATCGATGTCAGAGGGGCACATGCTCTCAATCATCTTCTTTGCAGTCATGTTCGGGTTCTTTATGACCCGAGTAGGGGAAAAGCCGCGGGTTGTCCTCATGGATGTGCTGAATGCGATACTTGATGTCGTAATGAAGATTACGATGTTTATCATCAGGTTCACCCCTCTTGGCGTATTCAGCATCATAGCCAAGGTAATTGCGCAACAGCTGCTTCTTGGGAACAAAGTCAGTGAAGTGATAGGCAGTATGGGCATCTACTTTTTGACAGTGCTGTTAGGTCTGATGGTACATGCATTCATCACACTACCCCTGATATTGAAGTTCATAGGTAAAGTCAACCCGGTAAAGCACTTCAAGAACATGTCAGCTGTTTTGTTAACTGCTTTCTCCACCTCATCGTCGAATGCCACTCTGCCGTTGACAATGGAGACAGTCGAGACGAAAGACGGAGTGTCGAACAAGATAGCCAGCTTCACCCTCCCTCTCGGTGCAACTATTAATATGGACGGAACGGCTCTTTACGAGTGTGTGGCTGTCATATTCATAGCCCAGGCCTATGGTATCGACCTGACAATAGGGCAGCAGCTTATAGTGGTATTCACTGCCCTGCTCGCTGCCATAGGCGCAGCTGGCATACCAATGGCAGGACTGGTGATGATGGCAGTAGTGCTTACTGCCGTGGGACTCCCGCTTGAAGGTATTGGATTAATACTGGCGGTAGACCGGCTGCTTGATATGTTCCGCACCACTGTCAATGTTTACGGGGACTCCTGCGGGGCAGCGATCATTGCCAAGTCGGAAGGCGAGGAACTCAGGGTTTAATAGGTAAGTCTTCAGTTGGCAGTCTTCAGTCGGCAGTCAGAAATCGCAAATCGAAAATTCTGCTTATCAGCCGCAGTCGCCGCCGCAGCCGCTGTCTCTGCTGCCGCATGATGAGCAGCCTCCTGATGAGGGTCCCATCAGCTCTTCGGCCGTAGCGTCGCGCACGCCAACTATCTTACCTGAGAAGTGAAGATCGGTTCCGGCCAGCGGATGGTTGAAATCCATCTTCACGGAAGAGTCGCCTATTTCAACAACACCACCATTCATCCTGTTACCCTGCGAATCCATCATGGGTACAGTGTTTCCGACAAAGCATACTTCACTTCTGAGAACACCTTCGTCCTCAAAAATATTCTTCGGGAGGTCGATGATCATCTCTTCCCGCTTCTCACCATAGGCATCAGCTGCTGCAAGCTTGAAATCAAATGCCGCACCTTCCTCCAGTCCGGCCAGGTTTGCCTCGAAAGCAGGAAGCATTCTGCCATATCCGAATACGAAAGTCAGTGGTGCAGATTCGTCTACCGCTTCTATTACCCTGCCCTCAGCGCTGTCCTCATGGAGAGTGTATGTTAAAGAAGCACATTTCTTATTCTCAATCTTCATAATAATTTGGTTTTATTCATATTAATTACATTTATCTAAATCAGAAATACATCTCAAACCTGATAACCGGGTTACTATAGAGTTCATACTGGTCGGCGCTGACGCACCACAGAAAAGTGATATTCAGGCTTGATCTTATTCCGGTTCGCTGAGAGATTCCTGCACCGGCAAGAAAGTTGCCACTACTGACCCGTCCCTCGTCTTCATAAACCAGAGTCACATATCTCTTTTCAACGCTCAGCAGTTCATATTCTCCCTGGACAAATATTCCGGTACTTGCACCCACAGGCATCAGGTTACTGAGGTCCTGCACCAGTGTGAACTGGAGGTATGTCCTGCCTCCGAATATTATTGTTCCTACTCCGGGGGTTTTGAGATACTGAAATGAGGGTCCCGCCGCCACGGCCACACGGGGCAGCAGCCAGAAACCGACAATAGGTGAGAGCTCAATGTTTGTTACTGTCCCAAACTGGAGTCCAAATGACCCCCCCAAATAGAGGCGCTGTGCAGCCGTCGGCTTCGGCTCCTCTGTCCTGAACTCCGGATCCTGGGCGGATGCTGTCATCATCGGCAACAGTACTGACAGTAAGGCCAGGCATCTTTTTATACTGTTGTTTGCTCGTCTCATTTTGAGGCTACAAATAAAGTGAAAAATAGTACATTTACGGCAGCAGTGGTCGGATAAAGATCAGGAACATGAATTAAGTCACAGATTTCGAGATGAATATAATTATCACTGGTGCCTCTTCCGGCATAGGACGCGAGGTAGCACTCAAGCTGGCAGGGAGTCCTGAAAACCGCGTCTTTGTTATTGCCCGGAGCGGAAAGGCTCTCAGAAGCCTTGCTGAAGAGTGTGAGAACGGCAATATAGTGGCCATGCCTTTTGATATTACCGCTTCCCGGTCCTCGCTCAGAGAGCTTAAAAACAGCCTCAGCGCCGATCCGGGCCGGATCGATATCCTTATCAACAATGCCGGCTATCTTGTAAACAAGCCATTTGAGCTCCATACCGTGAAGGAGATTGCCTCCACCGTGGCTGTCAATTTTACCGGGCCTGCGGCTCTCATCTCTGAGTTATTGCCTCTTTTTGGCAGGGGTTCGCATGTTGTAAACATTGGCAGCATGGGGGGATTTCAGGGCAGTCTCAAGTTTACAGGACTCTCATGGTACAGTGCAGCCAAGGGAGCGCTTGCCATTCTTACCGAGTCGCTGGCGGCGGAGTATGCCGAAAGAGGCATTTCATTCAACTGTCTCTGTCCGGGTTCCGTGCAGACCGAGATGCTAAACAAGGCTTTCCCGGGGTTCACCGCTCCGGTCTCCCCCGTTGAGATGGGGGCATTTGTAGCTGATTTTGCCCTCAACGGCAATAAATTCTTTAATGGTAAGATTCTGCCTGTGGCACTGTCGGTACCCTGACTAGTAGTCCTCAGTCAGCGGCAGGCAGCCGGCAGTCGTTAACTTATTGATTAACTGTGAACTGAAGACTGCCAACTGTGGGCTGAAGACTGTGGACTGCCGACTGTGGACTGAAGACTTAAGACTGCCAACTGAGGACTGCCGACTTAATCACCCCAGGTATTCCCTGACTCTGATCCTGCCGGTGACTGCCAGGTAGCCGTTGAAGGCCAGTGCCTTTAGTTCGTCTTCGCCGGGATAGACGAAAATCGGGGCAATCTTGCTTACCATCTCAGTTATGCGGTCTGTGTGAGCCTTTTCATATGCCAGTCCGCCTGTCAGGACGATTGCATCCACTTCACCTTTCAGAACGGCGGCCATTGCTCCTATCTCCTTTGCTGTCTGATAGCTGCAGCCTTCAATGATGAGTGTAGCCTCTGCATCTCCCTCCCCTGCGCGTCTTGTTGCCTCCTCAAAACTATTTGTGCCCAGGTATGCCACTATGCCTCCCTTTCCGGCCAGCATTGACTTTACCTCTTCGTGAGTGTGGCTGCCGCTGAAGCATAATGCTGCCAGCTGCGCGGCAGGAAGCCCGCCGCTTCTCTCGGGCGAAAAGGGACCGTCGCCGTTAAGTGCATTATTTACATCAACAACCCTGCCTCTCCGGTGCGCTCCCACGCTTATACCTCCTCCCATGTGTGCCACGATGAGATTCAGATCCTCATATTCCTTCCCCACGGACTCCGCGTATACCCTTGCCACAGCCTTCTGGTTCAGTGCATGAAAGATTGATTTGCGGGAGATCAGCGGATGACCGGAGAGACGGGCCACCGCATTAAGTTCATCAACTACCACGGGATCAACTATATACGCCCTTGCTGCGGGCATCTGTGCAACGATCATGTCAGCCAGCAGCGCTCCCAGGTTGCTTGCGTGTTCACCATTGACGGCCTCCGTCAGGTGTCTCTTCATAAGCTCATTGACCTCATAGACACCTGATTCTATCGGGTTGACGAGTCCTCCTCTGCCAACAACGGCAGCAATATCAGAAAGTGCCGTACCCTCCTTCTCCAGGGCATCCATTATCAGCCGGTACCGGAAAGGCAACTGCTCCGTCATTGAAATGAACCTTACCAGCTCTTCAGAGCCATGCTTCAGGGTCCTTTCGAACAGCATCTCACTGCCCCTAGCAAGTGCAAACTTGGTGCTGGTTGATCCGGGGTTGACGGCAAGTATCAGTTTATCGTTCATCACGTTCAGTTATTTGATGATGACATCAGGCATGCCAGTGCCACACAGTAATATTTTGAAAGTTCGCTTTCGCTCCTGGACATGAGCACCACAGGTTCTATGGTTCCGCAGATCATCCCTGCAAGTTCGCCACCGCCGAACAGCATAAGGCCCTTATAGAATGGGTTGCACGATTCGAGGGAAGGAAAAAGCAATATGTCAGCGTCTCCTTCCAGGGGGGTTTCTACTCCCTTGATTTTCACGCTCTCAGGATCACAGGCCAAGAAGATGTCAACCGGTCCGTCCATGATACAGTCGGGTATCTGGCCCCGCTCAGCCATCTTGCACATGACAGAATAGTCGAGGCTGTTCGGGAAGTGGCTGCTGACCTTCTCGGAGGCGCCGATAAGCGCCACACGAGGTTTCCTGATGCCAAACCTTTGGGCTATTCCTATGGCATATTCAGCCATGGCCACCTTCTGTTCCAGGTCCGGAAAGGGGATAACGGCGGTGTCGGTAATAAAGAGAAGCTTTCTGTATTTCGGTATCTCCACTGCGCATACATAGCTCATGACTGCCTTCGGGGGGAGCAGTCCATGCTCCTTATCCATCACCGCCTTCAGGAATTTGTCGGTACCCACGAGGCCTTTCATGACTATATCAGTCTCACCTGTCCGTGTCATCCTTACGGCCATCTCAGCAGCAACCCTTTCATTTTCCGCTTCGATGACTGTAAAAACACGGGGGTCAATGCCCTTGTCGCTGCAGGTTTTGACGATCTGCTCCTTTCGCCCTATCATAAATGCTTCCGCAAAGCCCTCACTCACAGCACGGTGTAGTGAACCGACAGTATTGGAATCCTGTGCCCAGGCGACTGCTATCTTGTATATTTTGCCGGATGACCTGACGGTATCAGCCATCTGACCGAGGCTGGTTATCATAGGATCAAGCTCTTGAGATTGCCGCTGCGAGAAGGATGCTGTAGTATTTTGCCTGGTCTGAGTCGCTCCTGGATGTAAGAACAATCGGTGCAGTAGCGCCAAGAATCACAGCAGCCACACCGGAGTGGGCGAAGAAGACGAGCGACTTGTAGAGTACATTTCCGACCTCAATATCAGGCATCAGCAGCAGATCGGTATCGCCTGCAACATCACTTCTTATGCCCTTATGGTTGGCGCTTTCAAGGCTAATGGCATTATCAAAAGCCAGTGGCCCGTCGATGATGCAGTTCTTAATCTGATCGCGCTGGTTCATCTTCGAGAGAAGGGCGGCATCAAGTGTGGCCTGCATGTTCTCGCTTACCATCTCCACTGCTCCCAGCACTGCCACCTTGGGCATCTCTATACCGAGTTTGTTGAGGCAGGCAACGGAATTATTAACGATTGATATCTTGTCCTGCAGGTTGGGAGCAATATTCATCGCAACATCTGTAACCGCAATGAGCTTATGGTATGCCTCCACCTCAAATATGGCAAAGTGAGAGAGCAGTGCTCCGGACCTCAGACCCCACTCCTTGTTAAGCACAGCCCTGAGAAGGGATGAGGTTCCCACCTTTCCCTTCATGAGTATGTCAGCCTGGTTGCTTCGCACCATCTTGACAGCTATCTCCACAGCCATTTCAGTGTCTGGTTCATGGATCATCCTAACACCTGTCAGGTCGAGGTTATGTTCGGAGGCGATCTTCTGCACGACCTCTTTGTCACCTACCAGGATCGGTTCAATGAATCCGTCCCTGGCTGCCATGATAGCCGATGCAAGCGAATTCTGGTCCTGTGCCGCAGCCAGCACCATTCTCCTGGTAGGCCTGTCAACCAGTAGTTCCTTCAGTTCTTCAAGGTGTCTTAATACCATGATATACAGCAGTTATATATTTAACTTCTCAACTATTTCTTTAGTATCTGATGCTATTACAAATTCTTCATCGGTGGTTACCACCATCACCTTAACCTTTGATGTGGGTTTGGATATAATCAGATCCTTACCCTTCACTCCGTGATTGACCTCGGTGTCGATCTCTATTCCCATATACTCCATGTCGGAGCATATCATCTTCCGTGCGTTGAAATCGTTCTCTCCCACTCCGGCAGTAAATATCAGCAGGTCCAGTCCGTTGAGGGCAGCTACGTAAGCACCGATAAACTTCTTGATTTTATAGGCGTACATATTGAGTGCAAGGAGGGCTTTGGGATTACCCTCCGCGGCTGCCATCTCAAGGTCGCGCATGTCTGACGACAGCTGTGAGATACCCGCAACACCGCTCTTCTTGTTTATCATGTTATTTACGCCGCTGACGCTCAGTTCTTCTTTATCAGCCAGATAGAGCAGTACTCCGGGATCTATCTCTCCTGTTCGGGTACCCATTATCAGACCGTCAACGGGAGTGAATCCCATGGATGTGTCAATTGATTTGCCGTTTTCTATGGCAGTTATCGAGGCTCCATTGCCCAGATGGCATGTAATGATTCTTGAGCAGGGATAGTCCATACCCAGCAACCTGCATGCTTTTTCAGCGACGTACCTGTGGCTTGTTCCGTGGAAGCCGTATTTGCGGATCCTGTATTTATCGTAGTATTCGTACGGGATGGCGTACATGAAGGCATAGTCGGGCATGGTCTGATGGAATGAGGTGTCAAAGACCGCCACCTGGGGTATTCCCGGAAGAAGTTTCTCGCATGAGAGGATACCCTTAAGGTGTGCCGGGTTATGCAGAGGTGCAAGCTCAGCGCACTTTTCGATATCACGTTTGACATCGTTGTCTATCAGTACCGACTCCTTGAAATTTTCCCCGCCATGTGCCACTCTGTGTCCCACAGCCTTGATCTCATCAACGCTTTTTATCACGCCGTGTACGGGATGCACCAGGGCCTCCATCACCATGTTTATACCCACGGTATGGTCAGGGATGTCAAGCACCACCTTATAGTTATCCTTTCCGGTCGGCTTATGGGTCAGTATGCCGTCTGTCAGTCCGATACGCTCCAGCAGTCCCTTGGCCAGGACCTCAGAGTCGTCGTTCATGTTAAACAGCTGATACTTGATTGATGAGCTGCCGCAGTTAAGAACCAGTATTGTCATTCGATTGTTTTTATTTGGTGATGCCTGCTGCCTGGTTGGCAGTTATGGCAATTACGTTAATTATATCACTTACCGAGCAGCCCCTCGAGAGGTCGTTTATCGGTGCGGCCATGCCCTGGAGGACAGGGCCGATTGCCTGTGCGTGTGCCAGGCGTTCTACGAGCTTGTATGCTATGTTTCCGCACTCCAGGTTGGGGAAGACAAGTACGTTTGCATGGCCTGCTATCTTACTGCCAGGTGCTTTCTTCCGGCCGATGGCCTCGATGAGGGCCGCATCTGCCTGAAACTCACCCTCGAACATGAATTCGGGAGCCATCTCCTTTGCCATCCTGGTGGCGTTCACAACTTTATCAACCATAGGATGTTTTGCACTGCCCATTGTTGAAAAGCTGAGAAGGGCCACTTTGGGTTCCACTCCCACTATTGCCTTTGTTGTACGGGCTGTAGCCACAGCGATCTCCGCCAGCTCCTTGTCGGTAGGATCAGGATGAACTGCTCCGTCAGCGAATACGATGATGCCATCTGATCCGAACTCCTTGTCCTTCAATATCATAATAAACGCCCCCGAAACTACGGAAATGCCCGGAGCGGTTTTGACAATCTGGAAGGCTGGTCTCAGCACATCACCCGTGGTGTTTCTTGCACCGGCAACCTCACCGTCGGCATCGCCGCTTTTGATCATCATAACCCCAAGGTAAAGAGGGTCCTCAATCAGTTTTGACGCTTCCTCCCTTATCAGTCCCTTGCTCTTGCGAAGCTCGACCATCAGGTCGATATACTGCTCCTTCTTCGGATGACGGACCGGATCAATAATATCCGCCCTCTCTACATTCTTCAGACCAAACGAATCAGCAAGTGATTTTATCTCCGAGGGGTTACCAAGAAGGGTAACGCGCGTGATCCCCTCTGCCAGGATTGCATCTGCAGCCTTCAGGGTCCTCTCCTCCGTACCTTCGGGCAGGACAATCATTTTATTGTGCTGTTTGGCATTCAATTTGATCTGATCAAGCAATTCCATTGTATATCAATATTTTAGTTAAATGTTCGTATCGGGTTAAAAGTACGAAAAAAGTGTAATCCCGCAATTATCAACTACATGATTAAAGTCAGAATTTTCAAATTTTAGGAATTTTTTTCGAAAACAGACTGACAACCCGTGCCGGGATGGCTTCAAATCTCTATTTTTATTGCCGGAAATTGCGATAATGCAGGATCAAGACACAGCCATTGTTAACGGACTTGCGGACCTCGGTTTTGAAGGTGAGGTGAGATCTGACCTGAGCTCGAGGCTCATGTATGCCACCGATGCCTCCATCTACAGGGCGGTGCCGCTGGCAGTTGTTTATCCGGCTCATGCTGAAGATATCAAAAGAGTTCTGGCGTTTGCCGCGAAGCAGCGCATCGGCATCATCCCGAGGGCAGCAGGAACGTCACTGGCTGGACAGGTGGTAGGCTCGGGCATTGTGGCCGACCTCTCGCGTCACTTCAGTAAAATCCTGGAGATCAACACTGAAGAGCGATGGGTCAGGATGGAGCCGGGGGTGGTCCCCGATGAGCTCAACGCTCTGCTCCGCAGTCACCAGCTTCTCTTCGGACCTGAGACTTCAACCTCCAACAGGTGCAACATTGGAGGCATGATAGGCAACAACGCCTGCGGACTGCATTCTCTGGTCTACGGTTCGGTCAGGGATCATATCATTGAGGCAAAAACCATTCTCCATGACGGGTCGGAGGTCACCTTCGGGGAGCTTACCGGGGAGCAATACAGGCAGAAATGCTTGCTGCAAAGCGCCGAGGGTGAGATATACAGGGAGATTGACCGCATCATGTCAGACCCTGAAAACCGTGATGCAATCAGGCGTGACTACCCGGATTTCACCATTCCCCGCCGCAACACCGGCTATGCTCTCGATGACCTGCTTTACTGTGAACCCTTCAACCCGGGACCAGGCCGGAGCATCAACCTGGCGCGACTGATAGCAGGTTCTGAGGGCACACTGGCCCTTGTCACGGAGGTAAAGATGGGTCTTGTGCCCCTCCCGCCGCCTGTGAAGGCGCTCTCATGCGTTCACCTGCAGCATCGCCATGAGGCCTTCCGTGCAAACCTCATTGCCCTGAGACGCAAACCGTGGGCTGTGGAGCTGATCGACAACAACATACTCTCGCTTGCCGCCACCGTCGAGAGCCAGAAACGAAACAGGTTCTTCATTGAAGGTGAGCCGGGGGCAGTGCTGATAGTGGAGTTTTGTGCCGGCAACCGTGAAGAGATAATCGCCTCAGCTAATAGTATGGTGGCTGAGATGCAGGCTGAGGGACTGGGATATGCCTTTCCTCTCGTCTGGGGCGATGATGTGAAGAGGGTGTGGGACCTGCGCAAGGCAGGACTGGGTATCCTGTCAAACATACCCGGCGATGCCAAGCCCATTTCACTGATAGAGGACTGTGCCGTTGACGTGAACCGGTTGGGCGATTTTGTGGAGGATATTGAAAAGATGCTTGCCTCATACGGCAAAGAGTCTGTATATCATGCACATATAGGCACCGGGGAGCTTCACATCAGGCCTCTCATCAACCTGAAGGATGCTGACGAGGCTAAGCTGCTGCGCACCGTCGCGGAAGAGACAGCCCGCACAGTAAAGAAATACCGCGGTTCAATGAGCGGCGAGCATGGCGACGGCCGCCTCAGGGGTGAGTTCATCCCGCTGATCATTGGAGTGCATAACTATCTGCTCAACAAGAGGATAAAAAAGGTTTTCGATCCCCATGGAATTCTAAACCCGGGTAAGATAACAGATACCCCTCCCATGGACAGCTCCCTTCGTTATATCCCGGGAAAGCCCACGCCGGAGCTGAAGACATGGTACGACTTCTCTGACAGCGGCGGTGTGGTGCGAGCGGCGGAGAAGTGCAACGGGTCGGGCGACTGCCGCAAGAGCAGCGCCATCGGCGGTACGATGTGTCCCAGCTACATGGCCACGGGCGACGAGCGGCTGACCACCAGGGCGAGGGCAAACATATTGAGGGAAATGCTTTATGCCAAAAGGGCAAACCCATGGGACAGTCGCGAGATATATGAGATACTGGACCTTTGCCTGGCATGCAAGGGATGCCGGAGTGAGTGTCCTTCAGGAATGGACATCGCCAAACTCAAGTCGGAATTCCTCCAGCATTACAACGATGTGCACCCACCTTCGCTGCGGACGCGGATGATTGCCTCGTTGCCAAAGATCTACAGTCTCTTCTCCTCCGTTCCGGGGATATTCAACTTCTTTGCAGCAAACAAGTTCAGCTCCCTGATAATCAAGAAGGTGACAGGTTTTGCCTCCGAGAGAAGCATCCCCCTGCTGGCACCGATGACATTCATGAGATGGCTGAAAAGGAATCTCCCGGGGTTGAATCCGGCCACTCCTGCCGGCGAGGTCTGCCTGTTTGTTGATGAGTTCACAAACCACAACGACCTCAGCGCAGGGATTACCACGGCCAGGCTGCTGACCGGTCTCGGGTATCGGATCACGGTAACCGGGAATACGGCCAGTGCCAGAACCTACATATCCAAAGGGTTCCTTCGCAAAGCGAAGAGGCTGATTGTCCGAAATATTGAAGCCTTTGCCCCTCTTGTAAACGTTGAGCGGCCGCTGATAGGCATTGAGCCCTCGGCCATTCTCGGTTTCAGGGATGAGTTCCCCGACCTGGCCGGAGATGAGTTGCGCCCCGAGGCATTAAGGATGGCACAGCACACTTATACTCTTGAGGAGTTCATTGCCAGGGAGTTCAGTTCAGGAAGGATAAAGAGTGATATGTTCACCGAGGAGCCGGCAGAGGTGCTTGTGCATGTGCACTGCCAGGAGAAGGCAATTACAACTTCAGCACCGGTGTTGGCTGCACTTGGCATTCCTGCAAACTATAAGGTCAGGGAGATACCATCAGGTTGCTGCGGCATGGCAGGCGCTTTCGGATACGAGAAGGAGCATTATGATCTCTCCCGGAAGGTGGGAGAGCTGGTTCTTTTCCCCGATGTGAGGGCGGCGTCAGCCTCAACCATCATCTGTGCTCCGGGAACAAGCTGCCGCCACCATGTGAAGGACGGCACTGGCAGGATCGCCCTGCATCCGGCGGAGGTGCTCTTCCGGGCCCTGAGGCCAGGTTAGTCTTCAGTCAGCAGTCTTCAGTCAGCAGTGTCAATCTGCTCGTTAATAACTGCCGACTGTGGAGTGCCGACTGCGGACTATGAAAGCTCAAAAGGATCTGCATCCCTCCATACAGGCATATCCTCCCGATATTTGTCAAGCGCTTCACGCGACAGAATGGCGGAGACAACTCCCTCGGTGCCGGGCTCCAGTGAGGCCAGCAACTCACCTCGGGGGCCAATGATGGCCGAATCGCCGGTGTAAGAGGTTCCATCAGGGTTCTCACCCACGCGGTTCACTCCTATCACATAACTCTGGTTCTCTATTGCCCTGGCCACAAGCAGCGCCTTCCAGACAGAGCTGCGGACCGAGGGCCAGTTGGCAGAATAGATGATCACATCAGTATCACCGCTGTTCCTTGACCAGACCGGGAAGCGCAGATCATAGCACACCTGCAGGTTAAAGTTGAACTCGCGGTAAGGAACCACAACACGCTTATTGCCACGACCGTATACAGTATGTTCTCCGCTCATTGTATGGAGATGGCGCTTATCATAGAAGGTCACCTCGCCGGATGGGGTGACGAAGATCATCCGGTTGTAAAACATTTCCTCCTCACCTATTATAACTGATCCGCAGAGAGCATAACCCCCGGCAGCGGCCCGTTCCTTCATCCACCTGACAGTAGGTCCGTCCATGCCCTCGGCCAGAGGCGCAGGATTCATTGTAAAGCCTGTTGTGAACATCTCGGGCAGAACCACGATTCCGCTGCCCGGAGCGGCAGCATCAAGCAGGGAAGAGAGATGCAAAAGGTTGGCATCCTGAGCCTCCCACTTCAATGCGCTTTGTACTATTGTTGCTTCCATCGTTGTAAACCGATATCAAACTTACATAAAAACACCTTACCTAAAGCATGCAGGTATCAATCTATGCTGCCACCCGGCTTTGAGGAGAAAAGCATGATCTTACTACCAGATAACGGGTTTGACCAGGATTATGTTTAACCGGGACAGCATTTGCCGGGTTTATTTCAAAAAAAAACAGGCCGATGGCCTGTTTACTAATCTGTTATTGTTTTACTTCCCTGCGATCTTTTCGTGGCAATCGTTGAAGATTGATGTTACCAGCGGTTTGTAGTAACGCCAGAAGAAGCGGTTCGGGTCGTTCTCATTGTCAGAGAAAAACAGCAACCTGGCCCATTTGTCTGCACCATTGAATCTTGATGTCCAGAAAGGAATCCTGTTATTGGCAAAGTCGCCGGCAAAATAATAGGTATTCTGCACCGATGGTTCCTGGGTCACGGCAGGAAAGACTGCGGCCAGGTCATTGACGGCAAGCAGTGAATCACCCTCAGGGGTTGTCATAAGGTTGAATTCCGAGACGACATTGTTCTCTCCCGGGTCAATGATGTCAAATGTGTTTGTGAAGACCACCGTTGCGGGGAGATTGAATTTTTCCGCCCACCCTTCGGAGGTTGTTATCACCGGCAATGCTGAGGCAAGGTGTCTTCCCTCCTCGAGCACTATGATACTGTTATCCTTGAGCAGTACCACACCGGGATTGGTGAATGTCCAGGGTTCACGGTATTGTTTTCTGTAGAGTGCAGGCATCCATCCTGGCACTCCCTGTGCCGTTGCGGTATCGAGACTACGGTAATGCTGTCCCATCCATCCTTTGGATGTAATGCCAAGAAGCTCTTCGCTCTTGAATTTCTCAAGTCCTGCCGTCGGGTAGTCAAATGTATTGTACTCAACTATCACGAGCTTGTCGCGCTTACTCATCTCCGACATCAGCAGGTAGTCGTTGTTGTTCAGCCCGCCGTAAAGCTTGCGCGATCTGCGTGTCTTTTTTATTCCCTGGTACCAGTCGTTGAAGAAGACCCCATAGGTATCAGCATAATATAATGCATCATTGTTGTCTGCCAGGTCAATCAGCTCTGTAAGGCGGAAGTCCTTCTTCCTGAACTGTTTCTCTCTGACAGGCCGCTGGGGTACAAACCCGTAATAGTCCCTTGCAGCGGAGAAGCTGCCTCCCTTTTCTTTTCTTACAAAACGTTCGTTGGTTAGAATATAGGTAAATGACCGGTGTCCCAGCCTTTCAAGTGTCGGAACTGTTTTGTCCAGAATAACGATATCTATCGGCTTTTTTTCCTTAAACGCCCATCTGATAATGCTCACAGCCGGTATTAACAGCAATACTGCCAGAATGATTAAGGTGATCAGCAGAGGTCTTTTCATAGTACGGAATTTGATAATATCCTGTTACTAAACGAATTCTTAATGCGAACAGTATGCGATAGGTGAAATTTAATTGTTAAAAGTATTAAATTTATTTAATCCTGAGAAAGTTTTTCTCCGAAAGTGGCGAATAACATAGTGATTCACGCGATTTTATAATAATTTGCATGATCAATTACCAAAAAGTCATATGTTTTCAAATCAGCCACTTGCAGACCGATTAAGACCAGGTTCACTTGAAGAGTTTGCCGGACAGGAGCATCTGGTTGGTCCCGGCGGCGTGTTGCGCAAGGTGATTGAATCGGGCAATGTTCCCTCTTTTATACTCTGGGGGCCGCCGGGAGTTGGAAAGACCACCCTGGCAAGGATAGTATCTGCCAGGCTCGAGAGGTCTTTCTTCCAGCTCAGTGCCGTTAACAGCGGCGTGAAGGAGGTTCGGGAGACCATTGAGAAGGCCCGCAGCCAGCAGTTTTTCGGGAAGCCCAATCCCATCCTGTTCATTGATGAGATCCACCGTTTCAACAAGTCGCAGCAGGATTCTCTTCTGGGAGCCGTGGAGCAGGGCATCCTGACCCTGATAGGTGCCACCACAGAGAATCCCTCCTTCGAGGTCATCTCCCCCCTCCTTTCAAGGTGCCAGGTCTATGTACTTAAACCGCTTGATGATGAGACACTTAAAAAGCTTGTAGATAAAGCTTTAATGGCTGATTACTATCTTTCTCAACACGAGGTAAGGGTCAGTGAATATGAGGCGTTGATACGCATCAGCGGCGGTGACGCCCGAAAACTTTACAATGCCCTTGAGCTGACTGTTTCACTCGAAGCCGAAAAGGGAGTCAAAGAGATTGTTATCACCGACAGCCTGGTGCTGGATCATGTACAGCAAAACCTGGCGATGTATGATAAGAACGGGGAGCAGCATTTTGATATTATCTCGGCGTTTATCAAGTCGCTGCGCGGTTCTGATCCCAACGGAGCGATATACTGGCTGGCACGAATGGTTGAAGGAGGAGAGGATGTGAAGTTCATTGCCCGCAGGATGGTTATTCTGGCAGCCGAGGACATAGGAATGGCAAATCCAAATGCGTTGCTTCTCGCACAGACCTGTTTCAATGCAGTCAACATGGTGGGATGGCCTGAGTCAAGAATAATATTGGCGGAGGCTGCCGTTTACCTTGCCACCTCGCCCAAGAGCAACGCTTCCTATATGGCCATCGAAAGAGCTATCGAAGAGGTACACCGGAAGGGTGATCTCCCTGTGCCCCTGCATCTGCGCAATGCACCCACAAGGCTGATGAAGGATCTCGGTTATCACAAGGGTTACAAATATGCCCATGATTTTGAGGACAACTTTGTGGCTGACAACTACCTGCCTGAGGAGATTGAGGGAACAATATTCTACGAACCGGGGACAAATAGTCGTGAGGATGAAATTCGTAAGCAGCTCGCCGCCCAATGGCAAAAAATATATAAATATCGCACCAGATCCAAATAAAATATTTACTAAATTTATGTCATGAAAGTCAGTGTACCGGGAATTTCAGGTTAGCATTGAGCAGAAACAGTGGCCGCAGGGTGATACTGATAATTTCGACTGACGGTTTATTGTTTCTTCCCTCTGCTGATGTTGATTCGCCAGGTTTATCAAAGCTACAGTTAACATATTACAAACAATTAAAAAACAATTAATTATGAGAAAGTCAATCGCCTTTATGGCAATCGTTCTGATGGCATCGGTCTGCAGTGCCCAGACACTTGATGAGATTGTAAATAGGTACTATGCAGCCAACGGCACTGAGATCCTCGAGAAGGCCACCACGATCTTCATGGAGGGCAACATGAGTCAGATGGGCACGGAGATGCCTATGACGCTCATGGTGAAGAAGCCGAACAAGGTGAAGGTTGTCATCTCCTTCAGCGGCATGGAGATAATTACGGCATTTGACGGGGAGAAGGGTTTTATGGTCAATCCGCTCACCGGCGCAACCGAGCCTGTTGAGATACCTGCCGAGCAGCTTGGCAGTGTACAGGAGTACAATATGTTTCGGGACAACATGCTTGAGGCCTATAAGGGTGGGAGGCTGACGCTTGACGGTGAGGAGACTATTGACGGCAATCCCGCATACAAGCTGACCATCACCGATGAGGCCGGCAATGTCACGACAGCTTTTGTTGACAAGGAGAGCTGCCTTACTGTCAAGACTGTCGCAAAGGTTGAACAGATGGGACAGGAAATGGAGGTGGAATCATATGTGAAGGAGTACATGGATGTCAATGGGGCAAAATTCAGCAAAGTCATCAAGCAGTTTGTCAACGGCATGGAGCTGGGAGGCATGACCTTCAGCAAGATAGAGCTTGACAGGGAGATGGACGACTCCGTTTTCGTGATACAGTGATGTCTCATTGGTAATTAAAACATCGGATAATCTCCGTCTCCGGCATGCCGGAGTACAGGCCTTGATTACTGAGTAAAGCCTGTGCCCGGGAGGAAGAGAAGATTTCCGTGCCAGGTATTGTTCCCTGGCAATAATTAGAAAAAGAGGGTGTCCCCTGAAAGGACACCCTCTTCTATTCTTAAGGCAGGCCTGTAAGCCGGGTTCTGTCGCGATGCGGTATCCTGCAAGAGGACTTATGCACCTGTTCCGTCATTTATCTTGCCCAGTCATTGCTGACGGGGTCATACGACCTACCCCCCGGCTCGGGCGAGCAGCCCTCAGATGCCGGTATACGCGGTCTTTCAACCCATCAGGTGTACGGCTCCCGGCGTCACCGTCGGAACCGGTGAGCTCTTACCTCACCTTTTCACCATTATCCCGACAAGTCGGGACTGTTATTTTCTGTTACACTACTATACCCTTTCGGATATCTTCCCGTTAGGAAGGATGGTGCTCTCTGTTGCCCGGACTTTCCTCCCCGGCACAAATGTCGGGGCGACGGACCGGCCTGCCATGCTGCAAAGATACAACAATCAGACGGAGATCAGAAAATATTTACTGTCTTGATATTCAAGAATTCACGCAGTCCTTCCACGCCCAGCTCACGTCCGTAGCCCGATTCCCTGACGCCGCCAAAGGGGAGTCCCGGCTCCGTTTTGACAAAACCATTTAGAGCCACAGTGCCCGTATCAATCTCATGTGCCATAGCCAGGGCCAGCCGCTCATCGGCAGTCCATACCGTTGCACCAAGTCCGAAGGGTGTGCTGTTTGCCATTTCAATTGCTTCTTCCGTTGTGCTGAAGCTGAACAGCGGTGCCACGGGTCCGAAGGTCTCCTCGCATGCCAGGGGTGATGTGAGAGGAACACTTTCAACCACTGCTGGAATAAAGAGTGCAGGGTGTTCTTTACCAGCGCGACCGCCGCAGAGCAGTACTGCACCTGCCCTGATGCCCGCATCAAGCTGTCGGTCAAGCTCCTCGGAGGCGGATACACTCACCATCGGTCCGACATCTGTTGCGGGATCCATCGGGTCACCGGTAGTGAGTGCCTTTGCTCCGGCAAGGAACTTTTCCCTGAATTCACCGTAGATGTGGTTGTGAACGATGATCCTCTTTGCTGCTATACAGCTCTGACCGCCATTCTGGAACCGTCCGGTCAGAGCGGCTTCCACAGCCAGGTCGATCTGCGCATCGGGAAATACGATAAACGGGTCGCTTCCTCCCAGCTCCATGACCATTTTCTTGAGATTCTCCCCTGCTGCTGATGCTATCTTTTTCCCGGCAACGTTGCTGCCTGTCAGCGAGACACCACGTATGCGGCGGTCGCTGATCAGATGTGCCACCTGGGAGTGTGACGGGAAAAGCGTCCTGAAGAGGCCCGCAGGGTAACCGGATGCATTAATTATCTCCTCCGCTGCCAGTGCACAGCGGGGAACGTTGGAGGCATGCTTGAGAAGCCCGGCATTGCCCCCTGTCAGTGCAGGGATGACAAACCGGAACACCTGCCAGAAGGGAAAGTTCCACGGCATGATTCCGAGGATGATACCCTGCGGTTCATAAAATATGTAACTCTTACGCGCTGCGGAGGCTCTCTCCTCAGGCCTGAGTATCTCAGGTGCATGTTCAGCATACCATCGGCAGAGCAGCGCACACTTGTCAATCTCAGCCAGTCCCTGTGTCACGGGCTTGCCCATCTCCGCGGCCATCATCTCAGCCAGCTCGGTGCGGCGTGAGAGCAGGACAGTGCTCATGGCGGTAAGCCTGTTGCACCGGTCAGTAATGTCGCTCCGGCGCCATTCATGAAAGAGTCTCTCACTCTCATCCAGTATATCACCCAGCTCCCTGTCGCTCATCTCCGGGCAGCGGGCATCCGGCTTCTGGAGCCACGGATTAAAACTCAGATACGCCATATATCTTATCTTTTGATGGTTACAAGTGTAGCCCCACCGTATCCGTACCTGCTGAACGGGGCATCCTGAAAGATGAATGAGGGATAGTAATCCGAAAGTATCTTTCTTATCTCTTCCCTTAGTTTGCCGCTACCCACCCCGTGAATAAAGATAATCTCCCTGTCTCCTCTTCTTACAGCGCTCTCAAGTTCGCCCCTGAAGCGTGCAAGCTGTCGTTCAACGGCATCGCGGCCGCTGTAGCCGCTGCTGAGGTGCAGGTCAACCTCCCTGGTGAACATGCCGGCACTGTTTTCCCTCTTTGTCCTGTTGCCTTTCATTGAGATATGAAAGATAGACAAAAATCAGCTATTTTTGGGCGACCTGAAACAGATGAAAGAGCTATACGGAAATATCAGGATCACCGACTATTCGTATGATCTGCCCGTGGATAGGATAGCGAAGTATCCGCTGCCGGAGCGCGACTGTTCCAGGCTGCTGGTGTGGAACGGCAGATTCATCACCGACAGGGTATTCAGTGATCTTCCGGATCTGGCGGATCCAGAATACCTTCTTGTCTTCAACAACACCAGGGTGATAAGGGCAAGGCTCAGGTTCAGAAAGGAGACCGGTGCCATAATTGAGGTCTTCTGTCTCGAGCCGTATTTCCCGGTTGACTTCGCAAGCAATCTATCATCCTGCTGTACGGTCGAGTGGAAATGCCTGATAGGCAATCTTAAGAGATGGAAGCATGGTATTCTCGAGGCTGTGTTTGTCTGTTCGGGGCGCAGCTGTCACCTCCGGGCAGAGAGAATAGATTCTGAGGGTGATTCGTTCATCATCAGGTTCACCTGGGATGCCGGTGATCTCTCCTTTGCAGAGGTACTCGAGTCGATAGGCCATATGCCAATCCCTCCTTATCTCGGTCGCGACGATGAGGAGAGTGATGCTGCCACTTATCAGACACACTATGCGCGCCATGACGGTTCCGTCGCCGCTCCTACAGCAGGCTTGCACTTCACTCCCGCCCTCCTGGGCAGCCTTCATGAAAAAGGCATTGAGAAGGCTGAGATAACCCTGCATGTGAGTGCCGGCACCTTCAGGCCGGTAAAATCGGAGCTCATCTGCGATCACATGATGCACACCGAACATTTTTTTGTCTCCAGGGAGACTTTAAAGAGGCTCAGAGGCAGAAAGATAACCGCAGTGGGCACAACTACCGTCCGCACCCTTGAAAGCCTCTACTGGCTCGGATTGACCTCTGCTGCCGGCAGGTGGCCTGCGGAGGGTATACCCTCTGTTTCTCAGTGGGACCCGTATGAAACCGGCGACGGGATGGAAGCAGACGCTGCCCTTGACCGGTTGCTGGAGGTAATGGACCAGAGGGGTATTGAGGTGCTTGAGGCAAAGACAGACATCATCATTGTGACCGGATACCGTTTTCGTATTGTCGGGAGCATGATCACCAATTTCCATCAGCCACGCAGCACGCTGCTCCTGCTTGTGGCGGCCTTCGCAGGCAATGCATGGAGAGAAATTTATGATCATGCACTCTCTGCCGGCTACCGTTTTTTAAGTTACGGCGACAGCATGTTGCTGATGCCACAGGTCGAGAATCTCTTTTCCAATATTGAAAAAAACACCGAAGTTTAAGTTTATTTACCATAACTCAAAAACCTATGAAACAAGCAAATAGATTATCGACTAAGAACAGGTCTTTGAGGACTGTTTCCCTGATCACCCTGGTGCTTCTCATTCTTGCCACACTGTCATTATTCTATGATCTGTACGCATACCTGGAGATAAAGGCAAAATCATCTGGCCTGGAAAAGATCAGTAATTTCATCGGTGCCGGGTTTATTATTCAGGTTCTTCTTTTACTTTCATTTGCTCTTCTGATGCTGAAGTCATTCAGAACCGGGTTGAAGGCCGGCAATCTTGTCATTGCTGCTATAATAGCCGGTGCAATCTCTGCCATTCTTCTTATTTTTAACTTTGCGGCACTTGAAGATATCAGCAATGACTACCTTCTCCAGGGCTATGACTGCACCCTGGAGTGGATATGGCTCTTTAGCTCGCTTCTTTTCCGCTTTGTGTTCTATATAATTCTCTCTCAACTTATCTTCCGAATACTTAAAGGGATCAAAGAACTGACCGCATCTCCTGCATCGGTTGTTGACGAGATAATGTTCGAAGTGACTCAGTATATCGGCATTGTGTGCGGGTTTATAGGGTTGGCCTTCACTGTTTACGCATACGTTGCTCTGGGTAATTTTGCGATAAGCAGCTGGCTCTTATGGTTACTGACGTTTTATTTTCTGGCGATTGTCCTCCCGTGGTTTTTACTGATCATTTACTGGATTATCAGGCTGTCGCGCAAAACCAAGCTTACGCTTTACGATGAAAAGCAGAAGCAGGATTTCGCCTCTTCGGGAATGATCACGTGGCTCACTTCAATACCTCTGATGGTCATCCTCCTTATTATAAGCCTGAAAGAGCCATCTTCACCGGGGGTCTTTCTATGGTTTCCGACTTACCTGTTTTTCACGTTACTGGTATTCTCCGCCTCCCTGCTGGTGAAATTCAAACGCGAATAGGCCGTTATCTGTAATTGTCCAGGACAGATTTCATCAGGTCAACAAATTGTACTATATCGTCCATAGTTGTATCCCAGCTGGTCATCAGCCGGTATTCGGAGGTCTGCGGGTCCCACGGGTAGAAGAAGTACTCTTTGCTCAGCCGTTCAGCCACCGGGGCGGGCATGATGATGAAGATACCGTTTGCCTCGACCTTCCGGGTTATGGTCACACCGCTTATCTCCCGAAGTCTCTTTTCCAGTTCCAGGGCCATCCTGTTCGAGTGTGCCGCGCACTCCTTCCAGAGTCCGTCAGTGAGGTAGGCTATGTACTGTGCGGCTATGAACCGCATTTTTGATGCCAGCTGCATCCCCTGTTTCCGCAGGTACTTAAATCCTGGTGCCAGTCCCGGTCTGAGAATGCAGACAGCCTCGCCGTACATCATGCCGTTTTTTGTGCCTCCGAACGACAGCAGGTCTACCCCCGCATCGGTGGTAAAGGCTTTGAAGGGCAGTCCCAGCGTAACGGCTGCATTGGCTATCCGAGCACCGTCCATATGCAGCACAAGGCCTGATTTGTGGGCGTAATCCGCCAGCTCCCTCACCTCTGCCGGTGTGTAAACAGTTCCCATCTCGGTGGCCTGTGATATGGAGATGACGCCGGGCTGGCTGTGGTGTTCGAAGCCGAAGCCGTGCATGTGTCTTGTCAGCATCTCCGGCCTCAGCTTGCCGTCCGGGGTATCTACCGTCAGTACCTTGAAACCGGCAAATTTCTCAGGTGCCCCGCACTCATCCTGCTCTATATGAGCAGTATAAGCTGTTATCACCGAGTTCCATGACCGTGTCACGCCCGTCAGTCCCAGCACATTGGCGGCCGTACCGGTGAAGACAAAAAATATCTCTGCTGCCTCGCCAAGCTCCTTTTTCAGCATCTCCGCTGCCCTGATGGTGAAGGGATCATCACCGTAGCCAACCACATGTCCGCGGTTGACACGCTCTATCTCCTGCATGACGGCAGGATGTACACCGGAATTGTTGTCGCTTGCGAATCCGCGTTTCAGTACAGGCTCATTCATTGTTTTACTTTTTGAGCTCGCAATTTAGCCAAAAGCTGCTCTCGCTGCAATGTTCTTTAGCTATCTTTACATTTTGGGTCTTTCATGACAAGATACTTTATTTTTCTATCCTACAGGGGCACTGCCTATTACGGCTGGCAACTGCAGCCGGGCAGACGTACGATTCAGGGGGTACTCTCAGGTGCGCTGGGCACGGTTCTGTCGCAACCCACGGCTGTGACGGGTGCCGGCCGCACCGATACAGGCGTTCATGCCTCCTTCTTCTGTGCCCATTTTGATGCAGTACGTGACGACCTTGAGGATGACGGTCAGTTACTTTACAGCCTCAACAGCCTGTTGCCTGACGACATAGCTGTCAGCAGGATCGTGAAGGTAAGGTCCGATGCCAATGCCCGTTTTGACGCCATGTCACGCACCTACCGGTACACCATCAGCATGGTGAAGGATCCCTTTGCCGCTGACACCTCATGGCTGCTTTACTGGCCGCTTGATCTGCAGAGGCTCAATGAGGCCTCCACCATTCTGTTAAGGCACAGCGACTTTACCAGTTTCAGCCGGCTTCACGGGGGCAACAGGACGAACATATGCAGGGTAACACAGGCAGAATGGCATGAGGAGGGCGGCAGAACAATCTTCACCGTCAGTGCCGACCGTTTTCTCAGGAACATGGTACGGGCTATTGTCGGCACCCTGATTCCTGTCGGCAGGGGAAAACTCGATCCGGAAGTATTTGAGGAGATCATCAAAGGCCGAAACCGCAGTCTCGCCGGGCAGTCGGCACCGGCTCACGGCCTCTCTCTGACTGCAATTGAGTATCCTGCAGAGCTTTTTATCTGATATCGGCGTTCCATATCTCCCAGGCCAGTTCGGCCTGGACCAGGAACATCTCTTCACCGTTGACCGTCTGGCAGCCATGCTCCTCTCCCAATGCGAGGAAGGAGGTTACAGGAGGGTTATAAACCAGGTCAAAGAGCATCTGTCCCTCTCTCAGGTAACTGTAATCTATCGGTGGCATCGCGTCAACGTCAGGCGCCGTCCCCAGCGGAGTGGCGTTGACGATCAGTCCCGCCTCACTGATCACATCTCCCGGCAGATCGTCGTATGTAAAACCGCCTCTGACCGGTTGCCGTGATACCGGTATGGCTATGATATTCAGGTCTATAAGAGTATGCACAACACTCTTTGCCGCACCTCCGGTGCCGAGCACCAGGGCAGATTCAGGCAGTGTAATCAGATTTTTCAGCAGTGATTCCCTGAAGGCGGGTGCATCGGTATTGAACCCCTGCAGATAAGGTTTGCCCTCTCTCCTTGTTACCCTGACGGTATTTACTGCTCCTATGCCTGTGGCGGTCTCATCGATCTCGTCGAGGGAGTCCATCACCTGCACCTTATAGGGTATCGTGACATTGAATCCGCGCAGTTCCTGTTCCCTCTCAATCAGTGAAGGCAACAGGGTGATGTCCGGGAGCTCGAACTTACGGTAGCAGTGGTCTGCCAGCTGTTCCCTTTCAAATTTATCAGTGAAGTGTTTCTGTGAGAATGAGTGTCCGAGCGGATATCCTATTATTCCGAAGAGTTTCATCTCAACTCATCCGGAAGGAATGCAAAAAAGGTGTCGCCGCGCAGGCCCAGTCTCAGTGACTCGAGTGCGATGATCTCATTGGGGGCGATATTGCCCAGATTAACGTTGGCCCCGAAATTGGAGATAAACCATGCCTGTTGCTGTTTCAGCGGTGCTTCCCAGAGTACATTCCCAAATCCTATTCCCTTGCTGATGGTGTTTATCAGTTCAAGGTTGACCGATCCGTCGTCGTCATAAATGCCAACGGTTCCCGATTCGCGTGCCTCGGCGATCACCTTCACCGATCCGGCATCCAGTTCTGACTTCATCATCGCGACCCACTGGTCAGGAGAGTAGACGACATTTTTCTTTTTTGATCCCACTTCGGAGACAACGGTGAACTCCTGTGAAAGTCTCCTGATATAGTCAAGCTTGTCGGGGTGTTCGAACTCATAGGAGCCATCGGAGACTTCGACCATTTTTATGCCTGATTCCCTGAGGAGGTTTACATAGTCGTCATACAGACCCCTGATAATGAAGGCTTCGAAGAGGGTGCCGCCGAGATATACTGTCATACCTGCATCGTGATAGATCCTGATCTTGCTTTCGACATCGGGGGTTATCACTGATGTGCCGAACCCGAGCTTCACATAATCGATATAATTGCTTCCAACGGATGCCAGATCCTCTGCCTCCCTGGTGCTCAAGCCTTTATCCATCACCATGGTAAGGCCCTCATCTCTTGGTTTGGCAGGTCTCTCCGGAATATGGGTGAGCAGTTGCCTGGTCTGTTTCATATCTTAGTTGGTTTTCCTGAAGAGTCGTTTCATTGCCTGCGTAAGTTTGGCTTCCGGGAGCAGCATGGCATATTCCTCAAGCAGGTCGTGGTCCAGCCTTGAAGCCTTTATGAGTGCGCGGGCTGCTTCGGGCAGATTACCTGTATGGAGGTATGACGATGCCAGAAGGAACCAGACTCCCGGGAGATCGCCGCTTATCTTCCTTACTTTTTTAAGGATGCGCAGTGCCCCGGTGTATGAACCCGTCATCATGACTATGATGCCGATCTCTATCCATGCCTCGTCATAGTAACCGTCAAGCCTGAGGGTATCACAGAAGCATCTGAGGGCCTCCCTGATATTGCCCGTCATGATATGTGCTTTGCCGAGTGAGAACCAGTAATCGGGATTATCGGGGTCGATCTCAATAGCCCTCTTGAGCGGGGTGATGCTCTCTGCCGGCTTATTGCGCGACAGTGAGAGAAGAGCCAGCCCGTACCACGGATCGGGGAAGTCAGGTGTAAGGTCAATGGCTTCAGTGTAGTATTTGCGGGCCATCTCCTCATCGCCGGTCTTGTCATAGCATTCAGCCAGGTAGGTCAGTCCCTCCATGCTGTCAGGCTCCTCTTCCACAAATTCGCGGTATACGGCCATGGCTTCGATGTACTTCTCCAAATTACTGAGGATATTGGCCTTGTTGAAGAGCGCAAAGGTATTTTCCGGGTTGATGGCCAGGGCATAGTCATAAGCCTCCAGCGCCTTGCCGTATTCTCCCACCTTGTTGAATACTATTCCAAGGTTGTACCATGCACTGTCAGAATTGGGCTCCTCGTCAAGATAGAGGATATAATACCTGATGCTGTTATCGAGGTCGCCCTTCCTGTCGTAGGCATAGGCAAGGTCATAGATATGTGCAGGAAAATCAGGCTCCAGGTCGGCTAGCATATGGAGATAGGGTATCATCTCCCCGTAGTAATTGAGATTCTGCAGGATGGAGGTGATGCCGTAGAGCACTGTCTCCCGGTCTTCCGAGTCGCCTGCGAGTGCAAGGTCAAACACACCCCTGGAGCTGTCGATGTCACCCATCATTGCCAGGGCAGTGCCTTTGCAGAGATAGATATCGTAATTTCCCGGCTCAATATTTTCAAGGCTGTTTGCAATGGCCAGGGCTTCCGCAGCTCTTCCCTTTTCAAGCAGCACCCGTGATTTTCTTATGAGTATAGGCACTGACCTGGGGTGCAGTTCACAGGCCAGCAGAGTGGCCTCAAAGGCGCTGACAGGATTATTCCCCTCCAGGTAATAGTCGATAATAGCCTCAAACTCAATCACATCGAAATACAAAATCTCCTTATTCTTCCGCATTCTTTCAAATCGGAGAATAACCTCTTCTACCTCACCGTCGTGTACAAAACCGTATCTCTCTTCTTCCATTCTCCCCAAATATTCTGCAAATGTAATAGATAATCGGTAATGTATAACCCAAATGAAAATCAATTATCAACAGGGGGTCGTTTTTATAAACATGAAAAGCAGCACATTAGAAAAAAAATCAAGCTGACGCAACCTTCGCGCCACTCTTTTCATCTTATAATTGAATTGAGACGAATACCCTCAAACCAAATATTACCCTAGAATTAACCTGAATTCTACCTTCTGACCGGGCCACAAGGCCCGGTTTTTTCATTGAATTCATATTAAAAGTCTGTCCCGTTCCTTATCTATATAAACCGGCCATTACCTCCTCCCCTTCTCTTTCTGACCCCGTGCCGGTTACGGTTTTCAACTCGTCATTCAATGATGCGTACCTCTCAATGAGCAGCAGAAACGGCTGCAGAAGCAGCCTGACGCGGAACAAATCTATCGGTTACAGGCCTTCAGGGTGTTTAGCAGCAGTGAGACCCTGGTCATCGGCCCCACTCCACCCGGCACAGGTGTTATCCATGAGCATTTCGGGGCGACGTTTTCAAAGTCGACATCACCTTTCAGTCTCCATCCAGACTTTGTTTCCGGTGCCGGCATTCGGGTAGTTCCCACGTCGATAACCACGGCGCCCTCTTTCACCATTTCAGCAGTGATAAATCCTGGTGATCCTATGGCAGCAACAATGATATCGGCTCTTTTTATTATCTTTTCGATATTGCCTGTGCGGCTGTGAACCACGGTCACGGTTGCATCAGCACCTTTCTGTGACAGCAGTATGCTAACCGGCCTGCCGACGATGTTACTGCGGCCGACCACCACGCACTCAGCCCCCCTGAGGGGTATTTTGTACCTCTTCAGCAGCTCCATGATGCCAGCGGGAGTTGCAGAGACTAATGTGGGGAGTCCTGCCGCCATCCGTCCCACATTCACGGGATGGAAGCCGTCGACATCCTTCTCCGGCGCAATGGCTTCGATGACCCGGTGCTCCGAGATATGTTCAGGGAGTGGCAGTTGTACTATCAGTCCGTCAATCTCCGGGTTGCTGTTCATCTCTTTCACTCTTTCAAACAGCTCCTCAGAGGTGACTGATGCCGGAAGCCTGATCAGCGTTGACCGGAAGCCAACCTCCTCACAGTCCTTCACCTTATGTGACACGTAGGTCTCGCTACCCCCGTCGTTACCGACGAGTATGGCTGCGAGGTGGGGCACGCGTGAGCCGCGTTCCTTCATCTTTTCTACTTCTGTAGCTATCTCCGCCCGTATTTCGGCGGCGGTTGATTTTCCGTCAATGATCTGATACATGATTGCGATTTGCGATTTGCGATTTGCGATTTGCGATTTTTGACTGCCGACTGGCTATTGCCTCCTCGCTGCCAGCTTCGACAGGTCGCCTCCTTTGGCTACCATCTTCATTATTTTACGTGTCTCGTCAAACTGTTTAAGGAGTCTGTTCACCTCGGTAACGGTGGTGCCGCTACCTTCCGCAATGCGTTTTCTCCGGCTGCCGTTGAGCAGCATGGGGTTGGATCTCTCGGCGGGGGTCATGCTTGATATGATTGCCTCAATACCCTGGAAGGCATCATCGTCAATATCAAGGTTTTTAATAGCCTTGCCAACACCGGGGATCATCCCCATCAGCTCCTTCATGTTACCCATCTTCTTTATCTGCTGTATCTGCGAGATAAAGTCGTTAAAATCGAACTGGTCCCTGGCAATCTTCTTCTGAAGTTTGCGTGCCTCTGCCTCATCGTACTGTTCCTGGGCCTTTTCCACCAGGCTGACGATGTCGCCCATACCCAGTATCCTGTCGGCCATCCTCTCGGGATAGAAGATATCGATGGCATCCATCTTCTCACCCGCGCTTATGAATTTCACAGGCTTATTGACCACCGACCTGATACTCAGTGCGGCACCTCCCCTGGTATCGCCGTCGAGCTTGGTCAGCACCACGCCGTCGTAGTCTATTCTCTCATTGAATTCGAAGGCGGTATTGACCGCATCCTGGCCTGTCATCGAGTCGACCACGAAGAGAGTTTCGTGGGGAGTGACAGCGTTCTTCACGGCGGCAATCTCATTCATCATCTCCTCATCGACGGCAAGGCGTCCGGCCGTATCAATGATCACAAGGTCGTTACCGTTTTTTCTTGCCTCTCTGACGGCATTCCTTGCTATCTCAACCGGCTTCAGGCTTCCCTCTTCGGTATAGACGGGCACCTCTATCTGCGAGCCCAGAACCTTAAGTTGTTCTATAGCCGCAGGCCTGTAGACGTCACCTGCCACCAGCAGTGGATTCTTGCCCCTCTTGCTCTTGAGATGCTTCGCCAGTTTGGCACTGAAGGTGGTCTTACCGCTTCCCTGCAGTCCTGCTATAAGTATTACAGCGGGATTTGCCTTTATATTGATATCTATTCTCTCATCGCCCATGAGATGAACAAGCTCGTCGTGCACGATCTTGATCATCATCTCAGAGGGTTTCACAGCCTGCAGTACATTTTGTCCCAGCGCCTTCTGCTTCACGGTATCCGTGAACTGCTTGGCTATCTTATAGTTTACATCAGCATCAAGAAGCGCCCTGCGAACATCTTTCAGGGTCTCCGAAACATTTATCTCCGAAATGATCCCTTCGCCTTTCAGTATCTTGAAGGATCGTTCAAGTCTCTCACTTAGATTTTCAAACATAACTTAATACAATTGTCACTGTCACATTCTTTCCGGCGCTTCAATCCCGAGCAGCCAGAGTCCTTTTTCTATTACTCTCCCTGTCACTCCGGTGAGTTTCAGTCTGAAGTCGCGTATCTTTTTATCCTCCTCGCCGAGGATTGAATAATCATGATAGAACTGGTTGAACTCTCTTGCCAGCTCATAGCAATAATTGGCTATCAGTGCCGGACTGAGCTCTGCTGCTGCTTCAACGACCAGCGAGGGGAAGTCGTTCAGCAGTTTTATGACACTGATCTCCTTCAGGTTGGGTGTCACATCACTGCAGTCCCTGTCGCCCTGTCTGGCGCCTGTCTCTTCGGCCTTTTTCATCACTGACCGGATGCGGGCATAGGTGTACTGGATGAAGGGGCCGGTATTGCCGTTGAAGTCTATTGATTCCGCTGGGTTAAAGGTCATATTCTTTTTTGGGTCAACCTTGAGGATGAAGTATTTGAGGGCACCCAATCCAATCTGCCTGCAGATATTCTTCCTTTCGCTCTCGCTGTAACCCTCCAGTTTGCCCAGCTCCCTTGACATTTCGGTGGCTGTGGCTGTCATCTCCTCAATCAGGTCATCGGCATCAACCACTTTCCCTTCTCTTGATTTCATCTTGCCTTCAGGCAGTTCAACCATGCCGTAGGAGAAGTGATGCAGTCCTTCTGCCCACCGGTAGCCCATCCGCAGAAGTGTCAGTGCCAGTACCTGAAAGTGGTAGTTCTGTTCATTTCCCACAACGTAAATATGCCGGTCAAAGTGGTAGTCGGCGTACCGTAACACAGCCGTTCCAAGGTCCTGTGTCATATAGACGGCGGTACCGTCAGAGCGCAGCAGCAGTTTCTGGTCCAGGTTGTCGGCGGTAAGGTCTATCCATACAGAGCCGTCATCCCTCCTGACCAGGTCCCCCTTCTCCAGTGACTGCAGCACCAGCTCTCTGCCTGTCTTATATGTATCTGACTCATAATATATTCTGTCGAACTCCACGCCCAGGTCTTTATAGGTAACATCAAAACCCTCATAGACCCAGGAATTCATCCTTTTCCACAGCTCAACCGTATCCGGGTCTCCCGCCTCCCATTTGAGAAGAAGCTCTCTTGCCTTCTTCATCAACGGGGCGTTTTCCCTGGCCTCTTCGGGTGTCATGCCGCCGGCGACGAGCTGTTCTGACTGTTCACGTAATTTCTGTTCGAACAGTACATAGTAATTGCCCACAAGGTGATCTCCCTTCTTACCGGTTGTATCGGGTGTCTCACCGTTACCGAACATCTGCCATGCCAGCATCGACTTGCAGATGTGAATACCGCGGTCGTTGACAATATTGGTTCGGATCACCCTGTTGCCTGCTGCACTGCAAATTCTTGAGAGTGAGAAGCCCAGAAGGTTGTTCCTGATATGTCCAAGGTGAAGGGGCTTGTTGGTATTGGGTGAGGAGTATTCGATCACGACCATGGCAGAACCGTATTCCGCTTCCAGGAAACCGTAATTTTCAGCTGCAGATAAGTTCTCCAGCCGTTTTGCCCATTGGGAAGAAGCTATCGTTACATTCAGGAAACCCTTTATGACATTATAATCACTTACTGCACTGATATTTGCAGCGAGCCATCGGCCTATCTCGCCGGCAGTCTTTTCAGGTGAGCTGTGCGACACACGGGCCAGTGGAAAGGCTACCAGTGTGAGGTCACCGGCAAATTCCTTTCTCGTCTTCTGTATCTGCAGCATGTCATCCGTCACATCCGTTCCCCAGATCTCTCTAACAGCCTCGCGTACTCCCTTCCTGAGCAGGTTTTCCATTCTCGTTGAATTATGGCTGCAAAGATAATATTTCATTCTGAACGAACTGCCTGAAAGAATGAGACAACAGTTGGATAAATTGTTTAAAAAAGTTGATAACTGGTTACTATTCTTTGACGAATACGGAATAACCTTCTAAAAAAACGGGTTACCTTTATCATGTTCTTTTGGGGCAATAAAGCGTTACAGGGAAGGAAACGACTACAATACTATGGTAAAACTTAAGGATATTAAGGTAGAGGCTACCTCAAAAACACCGCAGGTTAGTTTTGTTGCGGGCACCGGGAATCTTTCATTTATCGGCAAATCATTACCGGAGAATGCATCTGGCTTCTTTGAGCCCTTGTACAAGTGGGCGGCTGAGTATGCAAAGAATCCTGCAGAGAGTACAAATCTGAAGTTCAACGTCGATTACTTCAACACCTCTTCAGTCATCTGGATGGGTAAGATACTGAAAGCACTGACCAAGATTAAAAAGAACGATCATATACTTTTTGTTCATCTTTACTTTGACATTGAGGAGTATGACTCGATGGGTGAGGAAGATGTAAGGGAATCCCTCTCCCCGTTTCTGGATGTCACTGCTGATGCCACCTGCAGTGTGGGCATCAGGCTCTATGGCATAGATGATGACGGTAACACCCTGAAGGAGAATATCGTTCTTATCTGATCGCCACTTCCTCGTTTTTTACCGGTTTTTGGTTTAACTTTACAGGTTGTAACAGCTGTTTCATGAAGACTGTTGGTATAATTCTGGTTGCGTTAACACTATCGCCTATGAAAATATTCGGACAGGGTTATGACAGGCAGCCTGCCGTATCCGGCAGCTTTTATCCTGCCGCGGTTGGTGCTCTCCGTAATGAGCTCGCAGCTTGTTTTGCGGAGGCCGGCGCTCCACGGCCGGGGGTAAGGGTCATGGCGCTGATTGTGCCGCATGCCGGCTATGTTTTTTCGGGACGCACAGCTGCTGCGGGTTTTGCTGCCGTGCCTTCAGGGGCTGTCTACGACAATATTTTTCTTATAGGAGTAAGCCACAGGTATGCCTTCGAGGGTGCAGCGGTATTCACCTCCGGTGACATGGTTACTCCACTTGGAAAGATAAAGGTCAACCGGGAGGCGGGAGAGAAGCTCAGGGCAACCAACAGGTGGTTCATTGAGCATGATGACGCCCATGGTCCCGAGCACTCTCTGGAGGTGGAGCTTCCCTTCATACAGTATCATTTTGACCATCAGCCTGCAGTTGTGCCCATCCTTATCGGCACACGGAACGCCACCGTTCTCAAGGCTGTGGCCAGGGGGTTGCAGCCATGGTTCAACGACCGCAACCTATTCGTCATCAGCAGCGACTTCTCCCACTATCCCTCATATGACGATGCCCGCAGGGTTGACAGGCTCACTGGTGAAGCCATCATCAAGCGTGACCCTGACAACTTTTTGAAAACTGTCAAAGCCATCGAGTCGTCCGGCACCGACAATCTGGTGACGGCAATGTGTGGTTGGCCGGCAGGACTCGTGCTTCTCTATCTGTCTGAAGGGCAGGCAGAGCTTTCGTACCGGAAGGCCGGTTACACCAATTCTGGTGACTCGCCGCGCGGCAGCAGGGATGAGGTGGTAGGTTACAATGCCATCGTGGTGGAGAAAAAGAGTGTTGCGGCAGAGAAGCCATCCGAGTCTGGAGAAAAGTTTCTGCTCACCGCTGGAGAGAAGAGCACCTTGCTGGCCATCGCCCGTGATGCCATCTCTGCAAGGCTCTATGGACGGTCTCCCGATGCCGTGGACCCCTCGAAGATCACCCCCCGTCTCCGGGAGCCGCTGGGAGCCTTCGTCACGATAACGAAAAGGGGTGAGCTGAGAGGCTGCATTGGCCGCTTCACCTCATCAGAGCCTCTATGGGAGGTCATAGGTCAGATGGCTATGGAGGCGGCGTTCGGTGACCCCAGGTTCCCGGCGCTGACAGCTGCAGAGTACCCGCTGACAGAGCTTGAGATATCTGTACTGGGACCGATGAGTAAGGTCAGGCGGGCAGACGAGATAAAGATCGGAACACACGGCATCTATCTGAAGCACGGCATGAGAACAGGCACGCTCCTCCCGCAGGTTGCCTCCGAAAGAGGATGGAATGCTGAACAGTTTCTGGGTTACTGTGCGCGTGACAAGGCAGGTATCGGCTGGGACGGATGGAAAGACAGAAACTGTGAGATATTTGTCTACGAAGCCTACGTCTTTGGCGAAAAGGGTGATAAATGACATACCATGTCATTCCCATAGGACTGACAGTCCTGGCATTCTATCTCTACACGCTTTACCTCTCTTCAACAGGGTTCACCGCCAGGCAATCGCACCGCCGCATCTGGAACTGGGTGTTGCTCGTAGCTTTCACGATGACAGGGCTTTTTGGCCTCTTCATGGCCCTGAAGATAACCTACAGGTGGGACATACCGTTTTATGATCAGCTGCTGAACTGGCATGTTGAAGCCGGTATTTCGATGACCTTTATGGTCGTCATTCATCTTGTGCGTAATCTCAGATACTATTTTAGCAGAGGCAGCGAGGCTGTCTTTGAAGGTGACTCCCCGGACCTGATTCCGATGAAGCGTTCATCCATGCTTCTCCTGCTCACGGGCTTTGTCAGCTCATCGTCGCAGTTTATCATGATGCGGGAGGCGGTGATACTGGGTGGCGGAACAGAAGTGTCGGCTGCACTGTTCCTGTGGATCTGGCTGATCATCGCCGCTGCCGGTGCCATAGCAGGCAACCGGTCGCGGATAACTGAGGTGAGAAGGATGATCTGGACACTGCTTGCCGCGACGGCGCTGGCGCCTGTCGCCTTCATTTTGATGAACATCCTTCTACTCAACCGCGGCGAGACAGCCACATTGCTGCAGATAGCAGGCATACTTGCGGTCAGTATTGCCCCTGTTACCTTCATAGCATCACTGGTTTTCATCAGACTCTCCGTCATCAGGAAGGCCTCCTCAGGCCTGGCTCCCGGAGGCAGCTTCGGTGTTGAGACCGCCGGGTCGGTGGCAGCCGGGGTGCTTACGGCAATGACTGTAACCCTTCACGTACCTAACTACGAGCTTTATCTTCTGATACTGCTGCTTGCCGCCGTTGTTTCAGTGACCCTGCTCGGATATACTGTCAGGGCAGCAAGGATATCGATGCTTTCACTCATACCCCTGGCTATCCTGATAATGATCGCAAATCCTGATCTGCCTGCAAGAAGCCTTCTCCTGCGCGGGGTCACGACCGTTAAGAGCACTGACACACCGTTTGGCAACATCACCACTGCCATATACGGTGGGGAGCAAACCGTCTTCTACGATCACAGGCCGCTCTTTTTCAGCAGCGACGTTGTCAGCAGGGAGGAGAACATTCACTATGCACTGCTTCAGAGGGAAAATTATGAAAAGGTTATGCTGATCTCCGGAGGTCTCCGCCAGCATCTGCCCGAGCTTGAGAAATATAATATCAAAGAGCTGATATACCTGGAACATGACCCGGGTGTCATCATTGCTGAGGGCGCCCGTGACACTGTTGCCGGAGGCATGAAGGTGACCGTGGTGGGGCATGACCCAATCACAGAGCTGAGAGATGATGAGGAGGTGTATGATGCTGTGGTGCAGCTGATACCTCCACCCTCCACCCTCTCGGTCAACAGGTTCTATACAGTTGAATATTTCAGATTGGTAAAGGAGCATCTGTCTGAGGAAGGTATCTTTCTGTGCACTCCCATGCCCTATTACAATTATTCTCCGGAAAGTTACAGGAAGAGCTTCTCCCCTCTCTACAATGCCCTTAACGAGGTTTTTACCCACATAGCGGTAATACCCGGCTCTGCTCTTTACACCGTGGCCTCTGATTATCCGGTGACCACAGCTATATCGCGTCTGTCAGGATCGCGCTCACTGGAAAACAGTTATGTCAACAGCGACTATCTCGAAGACGGAGAGATAAGGATGAGAAGTGAACAGATAATCCTGCAGGTTGACAGGGAGGCAGGCATGAACAGTGCCCTCAGGCCTGTATCATCGCTCTTTGCTAATATTCTTTCACTGGAGAGAATGGGCAACAGCGGAGAGATGATATTATTACTCGCCATTTCAATTCTGATTCCGTTCCTTTTCACGCGCCGGGGAGGTCTCATGATGTTCGCCTCGTCAGCTGCGCTGGCAGGATTTGGCATGATTATGATATTCATCCTGCAGATCGCTGTGGGCAACATCTATATTCTGTCAGCGATCATACTGACGCTGCTGATGGCGGGACTGGCGGCCGGAGCGGCACAGGGTAACCGACTGTCCCTGACCAGACTCTCAGTCTGCACGTTGATTCTGGCGGCTCTTTATCTTGCTGCAGGGTTTCTGAGCCCCTCGCTTGTTACGGCAACACCCCGGACGGTTACGGCGGTAATCGTTCTGTTTCTTCCGGTGGCAGGTTTCGTTACAGGTGCGGTTTACAGGATCCTTACAACATCCGGGGCCGGGGGAGCAACCGGTTCGGTGTATGCTTCAGACCTTGCAGGTGCGGCGCTGGGTTATCTCACCGTTGCCACCATTGTTGTGCCTCTTGCAGGCACTGCCGGCTCCTGTTTCGTTCTCGCAGCTCTCATTTTAGTTTCTGGTATTGTTGCATCAGTGGTGATTAAGCATTAGTTTTATGATCCGTAACTGATACACCAATGTCAGCCACCGCGAAAGGAAAGAAGATAACGAGGAGGGACTTTACCCGCAAGGGTTCTCTCGCCGTTGCTGCCGGGATGATCACTCCTCTTCCGCTGCAGGCCACCGGTCAGGCTTCACATGAGAGACTGGCCATGTATCAGCAGCAGAGTCCACGTGGTGTCGTCTGCCTGATATGCCCCAATGAGTGCACCCTTAAGGAGGGCGAGGTGAGCGACTGCCATAACAGGGTGGCAAGGAGGTCAAAACTGTACACCATGGCCTTCGGCAATCCCTGTGCAGCCAATATTGATCCCATGGAGAAGAAGCCGCTGTACCACTTCCTCCCGGGCACATCTGTCTTCTCAATCGCAACAGCCGGCTGCAACTTTGCCTGCCTGAACTGCCAGAACTGGACCATCTCGCAAACCTCACCCGACAAGACAAAAAACTTCGACATGCCCCCGGAGGATGTAGTTTCACAGGCCATTACCGGAGGATGCAAAAGCATAGCCTACACCTACTCCGAGCCGGTCACCTTCTTCGAGTATGTTTATGAAACATCCAGGGTTGCGCACGGGAAAGGCGTCAGGAACATAATGGTTTCAAACGGGTATATAAACAGGGAGCCTCTCAAAGATCTGTGCAGGCATATCGACGGCGCCAACATCGATCTTAAATCGTTCAGCGACAGTACATATCTCAAGCTTACCGGGGGCAGGCTCGAGCCGGTCCTCGATGCCCTCAGGGTATACCGCGATGAGGGCGTTTGGCTTGAGATCACGAATCTTGTTATACCGGGCTGGACCGACAAGCCGGGGGAGATAAGGGAGATGTGCAGGTGGCTGCATGACAATGGCTTTGCCGACACACCACTGCATTTCAGCCGTTTTCATCCCCAATACAAGCTTGAGCACCTGCCTCCCACCCCGATTAAGATACTGGAAACCGCTGTGAAGATTGCACATGATGAAGGTATTAAGTTCGTATACATGGGCAACGTGCCGGGCTCAGGTCATGACGATACATTCTGTCCGTCATGCGGGAAGAAGCTGATTGACAGGAGTGGTTTCAGGATCGTCACTGATGAGATCAGAAACGGAAGGTGCAGTTGCGGAACAGTGATCCCGGGCAGATGGAGCTGACAGATTATTATTTACCGTAGCATGCCAACGATGAAGCTTGCCGATGCAAGGAGAAGAGCCAGGGAGCTCAGGAAAACAATAGATGAACATAACCACAGGTATTATGTTCTTAATCAATCTATTATCACCGACTTTGAATTTGATCTGCTGCTCAATGAGCTGCAGGCACTGGAGAAGAAGTTTCCGCAGCTGGTGACGCCGGACTCTCCCACGATGAGGGTAGGCAGTGATCTCACCGCGGAGTTTCTTCAGTCAGAGCATTCCTGGCCTATGCTGTCGCTGGGTAACACCTACAGTATTGAGGAGGTGACGGAATTCGGTACACGGGTCAGCCGTGTGCTGGGTTATGAACCTCAGTACGTTTGTGAACTCAAGTATGACGGTCTATCCATCAGTCTCACATATGAAAAAGGACTGTTGGCACGTGCTGTCACCAGGGGTGACGGCACGGTGGGTGATGATGTCACCGTCAATGTAAGAACCATCAGGAGCATACCCGTCAGGGTCTCCGGAACGGGGATTCCTGCCTCCTTTGTCGTCAGGGGTGAGATATACCTGCCCCGGAAGGGGTTTGAGGAGATGAATGCTGCGCGCCAGGCTCTTGGTGAGCCTCTCTTTGCCAATCCCCGCAATGCAGCCGCAGGCACGCTCAAGCTGCTTGATCCGCGTATGGTGGCATCGCGACCTCTTGATTGCTTCCTTTACTATCTATTGGGAAAAGAGCTTCCTGCGGACAACCACTATGACAACATCATGGCGGCCCGCTCCTGGGGATTCCGCACTCCTGACATCATGCAGCTCTGCGGAGGGATGGATGAGGTGATCAGCTTTCTCATGCTCTGGGAGGATGATCGGAAGGTACTGCCCTATGATACTGACGGTGTGGTTATAAAGGTGAATTCTCTGGCGGCCCAGGGGATTCTGGGCGTCACTACCAAGTCGCCACGCTGGGCCATAGCCTTCAAGTATGCAGCAGAGCAGGCGGTCACCAGGCTTCTGTCAGTCGACTTCCAGGTAGGCAGGACCGGCAATGTCACTCCCGTAGCAAACCTGGAGCCTGTGCTCCTGGCCGGCACCATGGTTAAGCGTGCCTCTCTCCATAACAGCGACCAGATTGAGCTGCTGGGTCTTCATTACGGTGATTCCGTCACGGTGGAGAAGGGCGGTGAGATCATCCCCAAGATTGTGGGGGTGGATACCTTCAGCCGTCTGCCGGGATCGGAGGCTGTGATATTCCCGCAGGAGTGTCCCGAGTGCGGTACGCCGCTGGTGCGCAATGAGGGTGAGGCAAATCACTACTGTCCCAACTATCTTCACTGTCCGCCCCAGATCACCGGTCGCATAATTCACTTTGTATCACGCAAGGCCATGGATATTGAAGGCCTGGGAGAAGAGACCGTCGAGCTCCTGTACAGGAGCGGGCTGGTGCGCAACATGGCCGACCTGTATTACCTGAAGCATGAACTACTGGCATCACTTGACAGGCTGGGAGACAAATCAGCCTCCAATATCCTCGCAGAGCTTAACTCATCTCTCTCCGCACCATGGCACAGGAAACTCTTTGCGCTGGGTATCAGGCATGTGGGAGAGACAGTGGCCAGGGTCCTGGCTACCGGTTTTACTAACATCGATGCTCTGATGAAGGCAACCGACGAGGAGCTGACTGATCTGCCAGAGATAGGGCCGCGCATAAGCGCCAGTGTCAGGGAGTATTTTGCCGACCCGGACAACATTGAGACCATCAGCAGGTTGAGAGCCGCCGGCATGAGCTTCGGCGGCGCCATACAGAGAGCGGCTTCGGGCGGGCCGCTGGAAGGAAAGAGAGTAGTGATTAGCGGTACCTTCAAAAACTTCACAAGAGACCAGCTGAAGGAGGCTGTTGAAGCTGCCGGCGGCAAGATTAGCTCGTCAGTGTCGGGTAACACCTCGTTCATAATCGCCGGGAGCGACATGGGACCGGCGAAGCGGGCAAAGGCCACTGACCTTGGTGTGCCCCTGGTCAGCGAGGATGAGTTCGTGAAAATGGTCGAAGAATAATCGTGACCCAATGCGCTATGATCCAAAAAAAATATAGGTTTGCATAACAATGGAAATTCTAGGTAATCTCAGACTTAAGGTCGGCAGGATGATCATCCGGAGGCGCATATCGCCCTTCAGGAGAATCAGGCAGGAGTTTAACCTGGAAAAGGTGAAGAGGGTCGGGATACTCTGGGATGCATCATCAGAAAATGATTTTCAGCACCTGGCTGCATTGACCAGGGAGCTTACGCAAGCCGGCAAAAGCGTTGAGGTGCTGGTCTGGATACACGGTAAAACCGTCCCTGACAGGCTTACAGGCATCACCTACATGAAGTTTCTCAGGCAGAGTGACCTTAACTGGCTTTATATACCAAATTCAGAGGATGCCCGAAATTTCATATCTTCAAAATTTGACCTGATTATTGACATCAATCCCGATGCACTCTTTCAGCTTAACGCTGTTGTCTCCCTCTCGTCAGCGCCCATGAAGGTGGGTCCCGACATAGCTACCGAGCCTGAGAAGTCGCCTTACGACCTGATGCTAAGAACCCCGAAGCCATTCAGCATAGCCTCGTTCATTGAGCAGGCGATTTTATACCTGGCAATGATCAGCACCCCTGAGACGAGGGCCTGACACTCAATCCACCTCGGAATTATTACTGGGCACCCGCAGAATCGCCAAGATTCTTACCGTGACAATGCTTGTACTTCTTGCCGCTACCGCATGGACAGGGATCGTTTCTTCCCACTTTCTTTTCAACTCTCACCGGGGCCATCTGTTGTTGTCTCTTTTCTGGTGCACCACCACCGCTGCCGCCGTAGCTGTCATAGTCGCTTTTCTGCGTCTTCAGTCTGCTCATGTCAGCCTGTTTGCGACGTTGTGCCTCTCTGACATTGTCAGGTGAAGCAACCGGTATGGTTCCTTTCATCAGCAGGCTGACCACATCCTGGTTGACCTTGTTGATCATAGTCTTGAAGAGCTCAAAGGATTCGAACTTATAAATCAGGAGGGGATCTTTCTGTTCATAGGTAGCATTCTGCACTGACTGTTTAAGGTCATCCATCTCCCTGAGGTGCTCCTTCCACGCTTCATCTATGGTAGCCAGCACCGAGGTCTTCTCATATGAGCGAAGCAGTTCTTTGCCTTCGCTCTCCACGGCGCCTTTCAGGTTGGTAATGACGTTATATGTCCTGACCCCGTCAGTGATAGGCACTACTACATTCTCATACGTAGCTGACATCCTTTCATACACATCTTTCAGGATGGGGAGTGCGGTAGAAGCGATCACCTCTCCTTTCCGACGGTAGGCATAGAGCACCTTATCATAGACGACATCGGTTATCTCCTGGTTATTGTTTTTGTTGAAATCACCCTTATCTACCGGAGAGTCTACTGACAGTGATCTTATGAGGGAGAACTGGAACTCTTCGAAGTCGGAGTCATCCTTGCTGGTGTTGACGATCTGTTCGGTGACGTCATACATCATATTGGCAATATCGACTCCCAGTCTCTCACCGAGGAGGGCGTGGCGTCTCTTGCTGTAGATCACCTCGCGCTGGGAGTTCATGACATCGTCATATTCAAGCAGTCTCTTCCTGATGCCGAAGTTATTCTCCTCCACCTTTTTCTGGGCTCTTTCAATGGACTTGGTGATCATCTGGTGTTGTATCATCTCCCCCTCCTTCAGTCCCAGTCTGTCCATGATGCCGGATATCCTCTCCGACCCGAAGAGTCGCATCAGGTCATCCTCGAGTGAAACGAAGAACTGTGACGATCCCGGGTCTCCCTGGCGGCCGGCGCGTCCTCTCAGCTGCCTGTCAACACGGCGCGATTCGTGCCGTTCCGTACCGATTATGGCCAGTCCGCCTGCCTTCTTCACTTCCGGCGTCAGCTTGATGTCAGTACCCCGACCTGCCATGTTTGTTGCTATGGTGATGGTACCCGTCTTTCCTGCCTCAAGGACGATCTCTGCCTCTCTCTGGTGCAGCTTGGCGTTAAGCACGTTATGCTTCAGCCCCTTCATCTTGAGCATACGACTGAGCAGCTCAGAGATCTCAACGGAGGTGGTACCAACCAGTATCGGTCTGCCCTGACTGTTGAGCTTGACTATCTCGTCAATGACAGCATTGTATTTTTCCCGCTTGGTTTTGTAAACCAGGTCTTCATGGTCGTTCCTTATCACCTTAACGTTGGTAGGAATGACCACAACGTCAAGCTTATAGATATTCCAGAACTCTCCCGCTTCGGTAATGGCCGTACCGGTCATACCGGCCAGCTTGTGGTACATCCTGAAGTAGTTCTGCAGGGTGATGGTAGCGTAGGTCTGGGTGGAGGCTTCAACCTTGACATTCTCCTTGGCTTCAATGGCCTGATGAAGCCCGTCTGAATAACGTCTCCCTTCAAGGATACGTCCTGTCTGTTCATCGACGATCTTCACCTTGTTATCCATGACGACATACTCCACATCCTTCTCAAAGAGAGTGTATGCCTTCATCAGCTGGGTCATGGTGTGGACTCGTTCCGACTTGACCGCAAAATCCTTCAGCAGTTCGTCCTTGGCTCTCATCCGCTCCATGTCATCCTTGACGGTCTTCTCTATCTCTGCGACCATGGAGCCGACATCAGGCAGCACAAAGAAGCTTGCATCCTCAACCGAGGTAGATATCAGGTCATGACCCTTCTCCGTGAGCTCAATGGAGTTGCCCTTCTCATCGATCACGAAGTAGAGTTCTTCTGTGACCTTGGGCATCTCCTTGGAGTTGTTCTGCATGTAGAAGTTTTCCGTCTTCTGAAGGAGTGTTCTCACCCCCTCTTCACTGAGGTATTTGATTAGTGCGCTGTTTCTAGGGAGTCCCTTGTAGGCCCTCAGCAGCAGCAGTCCCCCCTTCTCATTGTCGCCTTCGTTGATAAGTCTCTTTGCGTCGGCCAGCAACTGTGTGACGAGTTTTCTCTGAGCACTCACCAGTTTTTCGACCTTATGTTTGAACTCATCGAACTGGAGGTTTTCACTCTTGGCCGTGGGTCCCGATATGATGAGCGGTGTTCTGGCGTCATCAATCAGCACTGAGTCAACCTCATCAACAATGGCGTAATGGTGCTTTCTCTGCACGAGGTCTTCAGGGTTGATGGCCATGTTGTCACGCAGGTAGTCAAACCCGAATTCGTTGTTGGTCCCGAACGTGATGTCGGAGTTGTAGGCCTTGCGCCGTGCCGGTGAGTTAGGCTCATGCTTGTCGATGCAGTCGACCGTCAGTCCGTGGAATTCATAGAGGGGGCCCATCCATTCGGAGTCGCGTTTTGAGAGGTAGTCGTTCACCGTGACGATATGTACACCGCGGCCTGCCAAGGCATTAAGGAATACCGGCAGGGTAGCGACGAGGGTCTTTCCCTCACCGGTAGCCATCTCGGCAATCTTACCCTTATGGAGTGCCACTCCGCCAATGAGCTGCACATCATAATGGACCATATCCCACTGAATCTCGTTTCCTCCGGCCATCCAGCGGTTATTCCAGTAAGCCTTGTCTCCCTTAACGGTTATTGAGGGTCTCGTTGCAGCGAGATCACGGTCCCACTCTCTTGCCGTGACCTCCAGCATCTCGTTTTCCTTGAACCGTCGTGCTGTCTCCTTGACTATGGCAAAGGCAACAGGCAGCAGCTCGTCAAGTTTCTCCTCAATTTTTTCAAGTATAAGCTTGTCTATCTTATCTATCTGGTTGTAAAGCTCTTCTTTCCGGTTAACATCCTCCTCCTTTTCTGCAGTGACCCTGATTTCCCTGACCTGCTTCTCCTCATCAGTGAAATAATCGTTAATCATCTGTTTCAGTTCCGCTGTTTTATCGCGGAGGGCGTCATTCGAAAGAGAGGTAATCAGGGAGCTTTCATTTCCGATCTTTGCCACGAACGGATTTATCTCCTTAAGGTCACGAACCTCCTTGTTACCCAGAAAGAATGACAGTATCTTATTGACGAAGCTCATTTACGTTGTTTTTAAAAACATTCGCAAAATTAATACTTTTTTCCGGTTCAGGGGTTGCGGCAGTTGTATAAACCGGGAAGAGCATCAGCGGGAAATATCGCCGGGTAAGTACCGGGTCACCGGCAATATAAAAGGCTGCTGCGAATCTGCAGCAGCCTGAAGTAATAATCCGCATTGAACTATGTAAGGGAGGGTATTAATTCTCTCCCCTCAGTCTCATGATATCACGGTCGAGGAAATAGAGCCCATGTTCGCCGGCCATTGAAAGCTTGTCGAGTATGAGCTGTACGCCGCTCTCCTCTTCCAGCTGCTCCTCAACGAACCACTGTATCCAGTTGGTTGTGGCATAATCGTTTTCAGCTATGGCTGTGGCAAGCACCTCGTTGATGCTGGCGGTGATAAACTGCTCATGCTTAAGCACCTCTTTGAACATCTCCGCTACGCCCTTGTATTTCACCGGCGGCTGCTTGAAGGCAGGGATGCATGCACATCCGCCGCGCTCATTCACATATTTGATGAATTTGAGCATGTGCTGCCTCTCTTCGTCAGCCTGCAGATACAGCCAGCCGGCAATACCGGCCATACCCTTGTTCTCTGCCCATGAAGCCATGGCAAGGTAAAGGTTTGAAGAGTATCCTTCTCTTTCTATCTGCCTGTTGCAGATATCTTCTACTTTCTTGGTCAACATATTATATAATATTTATTGGTTCATTTTATTCTTTCAACAATCGTAGAGGGATAATGTTTATGCCAGTATCTCCCTCACCTTCTGCAACAGTTCCGAGGGCAGAAAAGGCTTGGAGAAGACATGGTCTGCTCCCAGTGTGCTGGCCATCAGCAGGTAGCTTCCCGGCCCCGCCTTGCCTCCACCGCTTATGGCAATCATTTTCACCGACGGTTTCAGTTCTCTTATCTTCATTATCACCATCAGTCCGTCCTCTTCAGGCATCAGCAGGTCAGTGACCACCAGGTCGATCACCGAAGGGCGGAAGCGGGCTATTGCCTCTCTGCCGTTGGCGGCTGTTATGACGGTAAATTTGCGTTTCTCAAGGGCATCCCTGAGCATCTCGCGCAGATCAGCATCATCTTCAACAATCAGTACACCTGCCATTTCAGAAGGGGTTGGAAAGATTCATTTATCAGTTTCCCGAAGGTAACTCTTTTCGTCAAGAGGGCCAAATCCGGAGAGCGGGATCAGCAGACCGACGACGGTACCGGTGCCGGGCTTGCTGTTAATCCTGATGGCTCCTCCCAGATCGCGCATTATAGCGCTGACGACCATCATACCAAGTCCTGTTCCTCCCTCCCTGTCACCTGCGGATAAGAAGGGTGTAAAGAGTTTTTCGGTTGTCTCACGATCCATTCCCCTGCCGGTATCGGTAAACTGTACCAAAGCAGTGTTGAGGGGTGCTCCGGCACTGTCGTTGCTATCTCTCACTGCATCAACGGATATCTCCAGGTTGCCTCCCTTCTCCTTCATTGCCTGCAATGCGTTTACCGCAACATTAACGAAGAGCCGGAACAGCTGTGCCGGTACGGCATCAACCATCAGCCCCGGCTCATTTATCTTTTCTGTGACGGTGATATTATCACCTGCCGATGGTCTGATGAATCTGACGGTATCTGCGAGAATGTCGCCAATATTTTCACTCTGTCGGGGCTGCAGTGCTCCGCGACTGAGGTCAATCAGTTGTCCCGTCAGTGATTTGGCCCTATCGGCAGCACCGATTATCCTTCTTATGTATTTTTCAACTGCGGCGGCATCACCGGCAGATTCCAGGGCCAGTTCGCTGTAACCGTAAATTGCGGTGAGTATTGTATTCAGGTCATGGGCAATGCCTCCGGCAATTGTATATGCCTCATCAACAGGATCATGATCACGGTCTGTTGCACCGTACGGGGCATCGCTCTTCTTCTCTGTTTTTCCGCTCACGAGTCAGGACTGGCTATTCGTAATCAAGGTTGAAATTCTTTTTCAGCTCTTTGAGTGCAGGGTTTTTGGAGGCCATATGATTGAACTTCTGGTCCGGCGAGTAGAGTATCTCGCCTCTCTCCGTTGCCTCGACGGTGGTGCAGAGTCTGACGGAGCTGTTCTGCAGTGATATGCGGAGGTGATTCTCCAGTCGTGCCCTGAAGTTATGATCGAAGGTCTCCTTGAGGGCTGAGTTATCGAGTTTAAGTACCACGCTCTTATCTTCATGCAACTCCGGCGTAACGGCTGCCAGTGTCACTGATATTCTCGGGCTCTCATCCTTAATATCATCAGCGAATGTGTTCCATGCCTCTTTAAGTTCCTCAGGTGTGAACTCCCTGGCCGGAGGTGCAGGGGCTGTCCCGGGCGGCGGTTCGCTGACTTCGCTATCTCCTGTTACAGGGGCAGTGATGAGGTTCTTTATTGAGATCTTTTTATCATCAGAGGTCTGCGGTGTCACCTTTCGGGGCGTTACTACAGCCGAGGGCGGTGATGATGTAATTATGGCTGAGGGTGCGGCTGCTGCAGATGCTGCAGGTTCAGCTTCGGGTGGGGAGGATTGAGTGTCAGCTTTTTTTTTTGATTCTTCAGGTTCCCTCACCTTTGACAGGTTGCACATGCGCATCAGGGCGAGCTCAACATGGAGGCGCTGGTTCTTGCTGCTGCGGAAGGTGATCATGCACTGGGATCCTATTTCCAGGGCCTCGTAGATAAATGTCAGGGATGCCCCTCCGGCCTGCTCCCGGTATCGCTGTCGTATCGAGGGTGAGGTCTCCAGCAGTTTGACCGTAGCCTCATCACGACTGACCAGCAGGTCACGGAGATGATTGTTGAGTCCGGCCATGAAGTTATAGCCGTCAAAACCCTTGTTGAGTATCTCGTTGAAGGTGAGCAGTGCCTCGGAAACATCGCCATCCATTGCCGCAGCTGCAATCCTGAAATAGTACTCATAATCCAGTACGTTGAGGTTGGCAATGACATCATTATATGTGATGTTTTTGCCGCTGAAGCTGACGATCTGGTCAAAGATGGAGAGCGCATCGCGCATGGCGCCGTCAGCTTTGGTGGCTATGACATGGAGTGCCTCATGTTCGGCATTTACGCCCTCATTGCCGGCCACCCAGGTGAGTCGCTGCACGATATCGTCAACACTGATACGGTTGAAGTCGAATACCTGGCACCGGGAGAGGATTGTGGGTATTATCTTGTGCTTCTCGGTGGTTGCCAGTATAAATATTGCATGTGCCGGTGGCTCCTCCAGTGTCTTCAGGAAGGCGTTAAAGGCCTGTGCCGAGAGCATGTGAACCTCATCAATGATATATACGCTGAATTTGCCCACCTGCGGAGGTATCCTGACCTGGTCGGTCAGGTTGCGGATGTCGTCGACACTGTTGTTTGATGCGGCATCGAGCTCATGAATGTTGAATGATGCCTGTGAGTTGAATGACCGGCATGATTCGCACTGGTCACAGGCTTCGCCGTCGGGTCCGGGGCTGGAACAGTTTATTGTTTTGGCAAATATCCTTGCACAGGTGGTTTTGCCCACGCCCCTGGGGCCACAAAAAAGATAGGCCTGTGCAAGAAAGTTATTCTTTATCGCGTTCTTAAGGGTGGTTGTGATGGTATCCTGTCCCACAACCATATCAAAAGTGGCGGGCCGGTATTTCCGGGCAGAAACAATGAAGTTATCCATAGCGGGTATCAGCAGTCTGTCTGGTTTATCAGTCACAAATATAAGGAAATAGTTACGGGAATATTTTTTTTTAAGATTTATTGTCTTACTTTTGCAACCCAATTTATTAACACCATTATAAACCAAGAAAAGAGATGTTGAATCAGTACGAAACCGTTTTCATTGCAACTCCCGTTTTGTCTGAGAATCAGATGAAGGAAGCGGTTCAGAAATTCAAGAAGATCATCACCGACAACGAAGGTGATATCGTTCATGAAGAGAACTGGGGTCTGAAGAAGCTTGCCTATCCCATTCAGAAGAAGTCGACAGGTTTTTATTACCTGATCGAGTTCCGGGGGCCTGGTGAGTTAATAGAGAAATTAGAAGTGCAGTACAGGAGGGATGAGAGGATCATCCGCTTCCTGACCTTCCGTATGGACAAGCATGCCATTGAGTATGCCGAGAAGAAGAGAAGAATGAAAGAAACCGAAAAAGTTACGGAGGAATAGAGATGGCACAGAACAATTCAGAGATCAGGTACCTGACACCGCCTACAGTAGAGATCAAGAAGAAGAAATACTGCAGGTTCAAGAAGAACAAGATCAAGTACATTGACTATAAGGATCCCGAGTTCCTGAAGAAATTTCTCAACGAACAGGGTAAGATCCTCCCGCGCCGTATCACCGGTACGTCGCTTAAGTATCAGAGGAGAGTGGCCACGGCCATCAAGCGTGCACGGCATCTTGCCCTGCTGCCTTATGTTGCTGACCTGTTAAAGTAAAGGAGGAATAGAGATGAAGATAATTCTTACGCAGGATATGGATAAGCTCGGTCTGAAGAACGATATCATTACGGTAAAGACGGGCTATGCAAGGAACTACCTGATACCCAAAGGATACGCCATTCAGGCAACTGACTCTGCAGTAAAGATTCACAATGAGAATCTGAAGCAGAGGGCACACAAGGAGGAACAGATTAAGAATGAAGCTGAGGTGCTTGCCGGCAAGCTTGCTGAGGTCAAGCTGGTTCTTGGAGCCAAGGTAAGCTCAGCAGGTAAGATATTCGGATCGGTAAACACCATCCAGCTGGCGGAAGCGCTGAAGGAGAAGGGTTTTGATATTGACCGCAAGAATATTCTCCTCGGCGAGGAGGCAATCAAGGAGATAGGCAATTACAAGGCTGTTATCAAGTTGCACCGCAATGTCAAAGTTGACATCGACTTTGAGGTCATAGCTGAATAAGCACCACCAATCATACTGATATGCAGGGAGCGGCGGATCTGAGATCCGCCGCTTCTGCCATATATGCCTGTCCATCTTTTATCCGCGGTGCGGCGGATCTGAGACCCGCCGTTACCTTTATTATCTTACGGCCACCGTTTCTATCTCTATGAGAGCACCAAGCGGCAGTCCCCTGACGGCAAATGCTGCCCTTGCGGGCTGGTCGGAGGTATAGTACTTTGCGTATACCTCATTCATTGCCTTGAAGTCTGACATGTCGTAGAGCAGGCAGGTTGATTTCACCACATCGTTGAGGGTATATCCCGCGGCAAGCAGTATGGCTTTTATATTCTGCAGCACCCTGGTGGTCTGTTCTGTTATGCCTCCATCGACCATCTTACCCGTTGCCGGGTCAATAGCCACCTGTCCTGAAATGTAAAGTGTCCCGTTGGCCTCCACGGCCTGGCTGTAGGGACCAATGGCACCCGGGGCAGCCGTTGTGCTGATGATTCTTTTCATACCTGATATTTTTTGTTCGTTAGTAATTTTCATGGTAATCCTTGCGTCTTTCGTACTTGAGATCCTGAAGCATGCTTGATTTGGCCCTGATGGTGAAGTTCCAGCTTTTCATATATCCCGTGGGTATCCATGAGAAGCTCATCTCCCAGCAGTGCAGGTCACGTGAGATTCCGACCCTGGTCATGGTGATCTCCTTCTGCTTGAAGTCGAAACCGGTATTGTAGGTGATGGCCATCTTGGGGGTGAGTCTGAGATCGCCTGACATGGTGAAGGTCTGTGATATGTTGGTGCGCAGCCCGGGCTTGCTGTAGCTGAAGTTATATGCCATCCTGAGTGACCATGGCACATCGAATTTCACATACCCGTACTCATCATAGCTGTCGGATGAAAGTGGCAGGGTACTCTGTGATCCCGTTCCCTCCAGCTGTGCACCTCCCGGAGCTCTGCCCATACCCTGTGATCCGGCAGATGTGGTGGTCTGCTGTTTGCCGCTATCCTTCCCCCTGAGCAGGCGTCCCAGGTCGAAGTCGACACTCATGTTTAGGCTTGTCATCCTCGCCAGTCCGCGTCCCTGAACAAGGGCAAATTCCTTGACAGCCCCACCCTGCTCATTGATGCCGTAGAGATTGAAGCTGCTGCTGGCCTGCAGGTTGATATTTTCGGCCAGGGTAGTGCGAAACGACATGCTCACGGGAGACCAGTGAAGGGAGTCTGCAAAGATATTATAGGAGGTATTCAGCGAAAGGCTCTCTATCAACTTGATCTTCTTAGGTTTGCCCGTCGTGTCATTCCTGGCATAGACCTTGGCCTCAAGGAGGTTTGTAAGGCTGAAGGTTACCGAGCCCGAGCGCCGTCCCGACGAGGGTGTTCCGAAGAGTCCTCCCTCATATATTGAATATTCCCTTGTATTGCCAAGGGTATCATACTGGACGGTCCTGTACATGTCGCTCGACAGCCTGTCGGTCTCCGGTGCATAGGAGAATCCGACCGAAGGCTTCATCACATGCCTGATGGTTTGTATCCTCGATCCCTTCCTGGTAAACTGGAAGGTTCCGTAAAGTTGCGGATTGAACGATGCGCTGATCATAGGAACAAGGGCATGTCCGTAAGTAATGCCCCTGATAGTATCATTGACGACTGAAGGCACGATCTTATTGCGGGATTCATCATAGAAGTCCGGCACCCATCTCTTTTCTATCTTCTGGGTATAGAGCACGCCGGAATAGCGGAGTGAGGGAGAGATCGAGAAATTATTGAACGGCCTGATCTGGAGACTTAGCGGAATCTCGTGCTTAAAGCCGTTCTTCATCCCCCTCCACATCGCACTGGTAAAGAAGAGACTGTCATAGGTGTCGATCTTGTTGTCGAGTGATGCTGTATACTGTGTCGTCAGGTCGTGATACCAGCGCTGCTTGACAGCAGGTTTTTTAGGCTTCAGGGGATAGATGCGGGCAACGGTCAGGCTGGCTTTGGGAAGGTTTAGCATCATGGTCTTGTTCTGCACGTTTTGCGACTGGTTCAGGCTAGTGGCAAAGCTGAAGGGCGTACCTGCCCATGAACGTGAATAACTTACACTTGACTGCCTGGTGGTGGTAACGTGGTCTGTCACATCGTAGCTGTTGTTCTTGTCGTAGCCGCTGGAGCTCATATTGACGCTCGCCGAGAAGCGTGAACCGGGACTGGCCTTGGCGTCCTGCGAGTGTGACCAGCTGATGCGGTAGTTGGAGTTCTTGCCGTAGTCGGGCATGCCCTTGTAGCTTGTGACGTTGTTCGCATAGCTAAAGCCGAATGAGCCTGAGAACCTGTAGCGCAGCCGGTATGAGGTGGCTGCATCCGCCAGCCACGTGCCATTGGTGTAGACAGTGCCAGTAAGCTTGAGGTCGAAATAGTCGTTCAGGGCAAAATAGTACCCTCCGTTGGAAAGGTGATAGCCCCTGCGTGCCTCCTGACCATACCTGGGCATTATAATCCCTGATGCCCGTTTCTTCTGTACCGGGAAGAATCCAAAAGGCAGGATGAGCGGCAGGGGGATGTCAGCCACGACCATATAGGCCGGGCCGGAGACGATCTTTTCGCCTGGATAGACTTTTGCTTTGGGCAGGGAGAGATAGAAGTGGGGCTCCTCAGCGTCACAGGTTGTGAACTTGCTCCTGTTTACATGAAGGGTGCCGTCTTCATGCCTCTTTGTTTTCAGGCTCTGCAGAAAGCCTCCCTCCTGCTCCGTGGTGACGTTCCTGATGACACCCTTCTGCGACTTGAAATTATAGGTGATCTCCCTTGACTCAAACTCTTCCGACTTATCCTTGTAAACAGGTTTGCCAACCATCTGGCCCGTGGAGTCGATTCTTCCAGTAGCATAGACAGAACCTGTCTCCATGTCCAGTACGATAGAGTCAGCAGTAAGCTCTATGGTACCATAGGTGACTTTGGCATTCTCAACCAGGCTTACCAGCTTGGTTCTCAGGTCGGTTTTCATATAGCCGTCAGCAGTATAGACAATTGTCTCATCGACGGCATCGGAGGAAATTGTCAGGGGTAGTTTCGTCCCTGCAGTGTCAGGTTGGGACATATAAACTCCCGCGTAGAGCGAGTCCTGTTCTCCATTGCGGTCGTTAAGCATCTCCGGCGTGGGAAACGGAATGGAGTCAGGTTTGGCTCCGGGGAGGGTGTCCAGAATGACCGCCGGGAGTCTGTCCGGCGCGACAGCAGTGAGCGTGTCCGGCAACTGAACCTCCCTGACGCCGGACCTCCCCGGGTCCTGGGCACTGAGTGACGCGGAGAAGAGAAGCGGCATGAAAATTGCCACAAACAATCCGGATGCGTGAAAATGCAAGTTAAATGCTATTTTTGCGTTGTTGTTGTGCATCTTTGACATGCCAGCGACAAAACTAATTAAAATTCTCAAGGCTGTAATGCGGCAGAATACCAAAATAAGAGGGTTAAAAGATATTCTGATAAGTCTCCTGATGATGGCTTCAATTACCATGCCACTAACGTCATGGTCACAGCCGGTACCGGAGGAAAAAGAATGGGTTATGGTAATTGATGCCGGTCACGGCGGAAGGGATCCGGGAGCAGTCGGATCGAAGGCAAGGGAGAAGAACATAAATCTGGCGGTAGCCCTTAAGACAGGAAATTATATCAAGCAGTACCTGAAAGACGTAAAGGTTATTTATACCCGTGATGATGATACTTTTATCGGCCTTGATGAGCGGGCGGCGATTGCCAACCGGAACAAAGCGGACCTGTTTATCTCAATTCATTCGAATGGAATGAATGACAAGCGTTTTATCGGAACCGAGACTTATGTCATGGGATCAACCAGGGATGAAGACAATCTGAAGGTGGTCATGAAGGAGAACTCGGTTATCACTCTTGAAGAGGATTATCGTACCAAATATGAGGGGTATGATCCCAATTCAGTTGAATCATTCATCATCTTCTCGCTGATGCAGAATACCTTCCTGAAGCAAAGTACAGATTTTGCCACCCTGGTGCAGGATCAGTTCAGGGAGAGGGTCGGAAGGAAAGACAGGGGTGTGAAACAGGGAAACCTGATTGTCCTTTGGAAAAGCACGATGCCGTCAGTCCTTGTTGAGCTGGGTTTCATCTCCAATCCCACGGAGGAAAAATTTCTTATTTCGTCAGAAGGTCAGGATTACCTCGCCTCGGCTATTTTCAGGGCCTTCAGGGATTACAAGCAGTCGATAGACAGCAGGTCGGGGATCAGGATAGATAGCTCTGCGCGCACCGTGGCAGTGCCGGAAGCCGTCAGTGGCAGCGTCAGCGCAGGAGATGCCGGGGTTACAGCAGACGACATAAAGAGCGAGGCACCGGATTCATCGGAAAGCAAAGCCAGGGATGAGACAGTGGTGGAGAGGGAACCTTCAAAAGTTGAAGGGCAGAAGTCAGCCGGGACTTCAACCGGCACGTCAGGCGTGTCAGATGCCTCCGCCGCTGATGAAATTTTCTTTATGGTTCAGATAGCCGCCATGCCCGGCGACAGGGAGCTGAGCAGGGATCTGCTCAAGAACATCGACACTGTGACCAGGATAAAGGAAGGGGAGCTGACAAAATACGCTGCGGGCAGATTCCCCGTTTATAATGATGCCCTGAAGTACCGGCGGATTCTTACATTAAGGTTCCCCGACGCGTTTGTCATTGCTGTCAGGAACGGCAGGATAATGCCTCTCAGGGAGGCCATTCAGGCAAAAAAAACAGAGTAACAGAATGAAGATATCACACGAGGTTAAAGTAGGGGTTGTAGCGCTTGTCACCATTGTTGCGTTCATACTTCTTTTCAGCTTTTTAAAGGGCACCGCTCTCTTTACAAGCAGTGACACCTACCATGTTGTATACGGCAACATTGCAGGGCTGACGGAGTCGAATCCGGTTGAGATCAACGGTTACCAGGCAGGTGTTGTGCAGGATATCAGGCTGATAAACGACGGTTCCGGGAGGATCCTGGTGTCTCTTTCCGTTGACAAACACTTCAATGTCCCCCGTGACACCAGGGCTGAGATTACAACAGCGACCCTGATTGCCGGTATGAAGGTGATACTGCGCATGGGGCAGAGCAGCGAGATGTGTCACAATCACGATACCCTTGAAGGTTATGTGGCCACCCCTATCACGGAAAGGCTCAGTGACGCCCTGGCCCCTGTCGAGGATAACCTCGCGGATATGATCGTTAAGCTTGATTCGGTGATCTCATCGGTCAATGCGATATTCACTCCCGAGTTTGCGGCCGGCATCAGGTCTGCCGTTTCAAATGTTAACGGCCTTACTGCAGGCCTTGAGGAGATCACAGACAGCAAGAAGGATGCTCTCATGGCGTCGATAGAAGATCTCAGGCTCTTTACGGCAATGATGTCAGCAAACAGCTCATCACTTGATTCGACGATGAAGAACCTGGAGTTGATCTCAGAGGCTTTTGCATCGGCAGACCTGGAATCAACACTCACCTCGCTGAAGTCGTCACTTGTCAGCCTCGATGAACTGGCAAAAGGAATAAGTAAGGGAGAGGGTTCGGCGGGAAAGCTGATGAAAGACGACTCTCTTTACGCGAATCTCAATAACACTCTCACCAGTCTCGATCTTTTGCTCCAGGATATGAGGAACAATCCCACCAAATATGTCCACTTCTCCCTTTTTGGCAAAAAGAGCGAATGAAATGCCCGAAAAGTGTTAAACATTATTGAATCATCCCGTTACAGCACTATTTCCGGGAAATAGTCCCCGAATACATATTAAGACAGAAATATCCTCTTCTTTTAAGTCGTTGGGAGACATACCCTTCCCCGTATAATACTGATTGACAGTACATTATTTTTTTTGAATTTTCTTTTCGGATATAAGGACCTGATGTTCATTACCATAAAGAATAAATGTAAAAGTCAAGAGAAAAAAAATTTTTTTTTACCTTTTTTTTTTACAAATATTGTCACAGGTTTCGTCACCTGAAACAGGATAATATCTTTTTTAATTTCAATCTTAATGAACAAGTCACACGATGAGGTTTGGAACAATTGTCTGGAAATTATTCGTGACATAATTCCTTCGGCCAGTTTCAAAACATGGTTTGAGCCTATCGTTCCCCTCAGGCTCGAAAAGAGCATACTGACAATTCAGGTGCCCAGTCCGTTTTTCTATGAATATCTCGAAGAGCAATATATTGACATTCTCCGCAAGACTCTAAGGCGTGAGATAGGCAATGATGCAAAGCTTGAGTACAACATCATTATGGAGAACGCGGGGTATGCCAACGGCAAGCCTTACACCGTGCGGTATCCTTCAAGGAACAAGAGTGATCTGCACAACAAGCCCATGCAGGTACCGTTTGAGGCTGCGCAGCCTGCCATACGCAATCCCTTTATTATCCCGGGCATCAAGAAGCTACATTTTGATCCCAGGCTCAATCCCGACTACTCATTTGCAAATTTTATAGAGGGTGAATGCAACCGTCTTGCCCGGTCGGCAGGTATAGCTGTCGGGAACAATCCAGGCGGCACAGCCTTCAACCCGCTGATGATATACGGTGACTCAGGGCTTGGAAAGACGCATCTTGTGCAGGCCATAGGCATTCTGGTGAAGGAGAAGTTTCCGGACAAGACTGTGCTTTATGTGAACGCCAACAAATTTCAGACACAGTTTGTTGAATCAATAAGGAACAACAACAAGAATGATTTTCTCCATTTCTACCAGATGATTGACGTTCTGATCATTGACGACGTTCATGAGTTTGCCGGCAAGGAGAAGACACAGGATACTTTCTTTCACATCTTCAACCATCTGCATCAGTCGGGCAAGCAGCTCATACTCACCTGTGACAAGCCTCCGGTAGAGTTGCAGGGTATGGAGCAGCGCCTGTTGTCGCGTTTCAAGTGGGGTCTGCTTGCTGACCTCCAGAAGCCCGACTACGAGACCAGGCTGGCCATACTCCGCAAGAAGGCCTACAATGACGGCATTGAGCTGCCCGATGAGATCTTTGAGTTCCTTGCCGAGAACATATCATCGAACATCAGGGAGCTTGAGTCAGGCCTTATATCGCTCTATGCCCAGTCGACCCTCAACCGCAAGGAGGTGACACTGGAGCTGGCGCGCCAGATGGTTGACAGGCTCGTCAACACCCAGCGCAGGGAGATAACCATTGATTACATACAGAAGGTTGTTTGCGAGTATTACAAGATTCCCGTTGATCTGATGCAGGGCAAGACGCGCAAGAGGGAGATTGTTCAGGCCAGGCAGGTGTCGATGTACTTCTCCAAGAGTCTCACCAAGGCGTCACTGGCCAGCATTGGTTCATCCATCGGTGGAAAGGACCACGCCACCGTGTTGCATGCCTGCAAGACCGTCAACAACCTTATAGACACTGACCGTCATTTCAGGAACCAGATATTAGAAATAGAGAAAAAGCTGAAGGTATGAAAGCAGACATAGACCTCCTTAGGGAGGAGTTCTTTAAAACATACGGGGACAGGGCAACAGACCCTGTCTTTTTTTATTCACCGGGACGTGTCAACCTGATCGGGGAGCACACCGACTACAACGGGGGATATGTCTTTCCCTGTGCTCTGGATTTCGGTACGGTGATGGCGTTGCGCCGGACTGGCGGAACGAAGATCAGGCTCAACAGCCTTAACTTCCCCGGTGAGGTGGAGGTGCCTCTCTCGCCAGTCTACGCGCCCATTCCGGGAAGCTGGACCAACTACCCCGTCGGTGTCATCAACGAGTTTGCCCTTGAGGGCATCTCCGCCCCCGGGCTGGAGCTTCTCTTCTATGGTGACATCCCCAACGGTGCCGGTCTCTCGTCGTCGGCATCCATTGAGATGGTCACTGCCGTGGCAATGAACGGGATCACCGGGGCAGGTTTAGAGATGATGAAGCTGGTAAAAATGTCGCAGAGGGCAGAGAACATTTTTGCGGGAATGAACTGCGGCATCATGGATCAGTTTGCAGTAGGCTTCGGGAAGAGAGATCATGCCATCAGTCTCGACTGTGACACTCTGGAGTACAGGTATGCACCGCTGATCCTGGGAGACCGCCGGCTGATCATTACCAACACCAACAAGCGGCGGGGTCTTACCGACTCTAAATACAACGAACGACGTTCAGAGTGCGAGAGGGCTGTAGAGCTGATATCCCTGCACCATCCTGTCAGGAACCTCAGTCAGCTAACCGTTTCCGACCTGTGGATGACAGAGAGGTACATTGACGACACGGTGGTGCGTAAAAGGGCCAGGCATGTCATTACGGAGAACGGCAGGACCCTGGAAGCCATCATGGCACTTGAGAAAAATGATATTGAGACCTTCGGCCGGCTTATGAACGAATCGCACGACTCTCTCTGTACCGATTATGAGGTGACGGGCATCGAGCCTGACACCCTGGTATATGAGGGCCGCAAGCTTCCCGGTGTCATCGGTACCAGGATGACCGGTGCCGGGTTCGGGGGTTGCACCGTCTCGATAGTGGAAAACCGGCACGCAGATGATTTTGCTGCCAAATTAGGTGATATCTACACTGCAAAGACAGGACTTAAGGCTGATTTCTATATGCCCGGTGTTGGTGACGGAGCAAGGAGGATTTCTTGATAGTCCACAGTCTTCAGCCCACAGTATTCAGTCAATCAGTTAGTTACAGGCTGCCGACTGAAGAGTGCCGACTGGCCTACAGGTCCATCACGCACCGGAATCCCACTGTGGCACTGCGGTCATAGCCGGGTGAGACGAGAAGCTGCATCTGGGTCTTTGTGAGCGGCTGTGGCCCGCCCTGTATGTACCACCAGCTTGATTCCGGCTTGAAGTAGCTCCCTCCCCTGATTATATTGAAGTAGTAAACCCCGTTGGAGTAGACATCGCCGGTCATCTGCCACACATTGCCCACCAGGTCTGCCACGCCGTATGGGCTCTCTCCTTTCGGGAAAGCATCAACAGGTGTCGGCCTGCTAAATCCGTTATTGCATTTTGTGGCATGAAATTCGTCGCCCCATGGCCACTCCCGGCCATCGGTACCCTGTGCTGCCAGCTGCCACTCCCCCTCTGTTGGCAGTCTCTTGCCCGCCCAGAGGGCATAGGCCCTGGCATCCTCCAGGCTTACCCAGACAACCGGGTAGCGCTCCTGTCCACCTGCCGGCATTCCACCCTCCCAGTGCCTGAGATAGTTGGTTGTATCATCAGGGATATACCTTGTCTCTCTTATGAAACGGAGGAACTGCTCATTGGTGACCGGGTATCTGTCGATGAGAAAGGTGTCGGTCTCTACAGTAACCACCTTTCCGGTGTTGGGATAGACTATGAATTCATCATTGGCATCGAGGCTGTAGCTCACTGTTGCAGCAGGAACAGTGACCATATCTTCCGGCATCTCCACCGGCGGGAGCGTCCGCCTCCTCTCTGAGATGAGCCATGGCATACCCGCCTCCGTGGTGATCACTCTTTCATCAAGCAGTAATCCCTCATCTGTCAGTTCGATGACTATCTTTTCCCCGGATATCCCGAACAGTCTCTCTATGGGAATGAGGGTGTCGGCAGGTGATCGGAACTCCATCACGGGAGAATTACCGTAGCCCGGTGATCCGGTGTAGAGTGACAGAAGGCCGGCGGTGTCAGAAGAGATATACAGGCTGTTACCCTCTATGCGGTTCCTGATCAGCCTGGGCAGCAAGGCTATGCAATCAACGGAGCTCTCCTTCCTCGTGCCGTTGTGTGCACGACTCCATCCCTCGGCCTTCACCGGCACCATAAGCTGACCGTTTATCACCGACGGCAGCAGTTCCTCATGTCTCCAGAGGGAGACGAGGTGTTTTCCGGCAGTGTCGCCCAATGAGAAGAGAGGTCCGTCGTAACCCAGATTATCCATGCTCAGGACGGTATATATGCTCTTCTCTCCTGCCCTCCATCTGTTGACATATAGCCTGTCTGCCATGCTTTTGACCAGAGGAGTCCACTTCATATCAAGGAAGGCATCACTGTTTCTTCTAAGGATGTATGTTGTTGAGGCGAGATAGTCAAGATCCGACCTGTACTCTTCGTTGCGTCTTCCGGGTCTGAAGAGGTTAAGTTCGGTACCGTAGCCGTTAAAGAATGCGACTGATATCTCCCTGTGCAGGATATCCTCTCCGACGTCAGCAACCCGAAAAATGGCAAAGTCAGGTCGCACCAGCTTGTTAAGGTTCAGTTCCGGACTCAGGAAGAGAGCATTGTGTACTCTTGCCGCAACGATTCCCGGCATATCCCTGATCACCGGCATACCTTCGGAATACATAATTACGCCCTTGCGTACAGTGTCTGCCGCACCCTGCAGTTCATCCGAGGATCGTCCTTCGGTATCAAGCACCACGCCGTCAGCTTCCGTATCGGCAATGATGGCAGCCATGCCTGCAAGATGGTTCTCCTCCCTCGTACTGCGGTCCCACGGATTATAGGCTATAAAGAAACGGCAGTCATTCAGTCTTGCCTGCCTGCTGACAGCTCTCAGTCGCTCTGTACCGCCGGGCAGGTCCCTGTATAGGTCCCATTGGTTTCTCTCATCGAGTCCGAGCCTGGGCCATGTGGGCCAGATACCGTAGACATCGACATGCCCGAAGAGGCTGTTGTATTCTGACAGGAGGTTGCCAAAGTTATCTTCGCCGCTGAAGCGGTCATAAAATTCCCTGTCCCATGCCATCTGCAGGATCATCAGGTAGCTTCTCCGTATCCACTTCAGGTCATCGCGACTGTAGAGGGTATCATCAAAGCCTGTAAGGTCATAGAGCCAGCGCTCTGAGAACATCAGTCGAAGTCCCTCCTGCCATGACCCCCTGCAGAGGTCTGCCCATATGTGGTACGTCACTGTCGCTCCCGGCGGCAGGATTGTTTCATATCGTCTGACTGTTCCGTTATCTGTGCCAATGCGTCTGGCAATAGCGCTTACCGACACTCCCCCTCCGGCTTCAAAGGTTGCAAAGCCTGTCTCCCAGGCATTGTCCGGCAATATAACCCTGACGGGGCTCTTTCCCGGCAGGAAGAGGTTTGCCCTGGCGAGGCCCGGGGGGCCGTAACCGGTGATCCAGGCGCTGTTGCCATTCTCGCCGAAGGGCACTACGTCGCTTATAGTTACAGTGTCATTCCAGTTGTTTCTCAGTACCAGCTCAGCTAAAAAACCGGGATGAGATCCACCCCTTGGAGTAAACCCGGCCTCAATACCTCCGGGAAAAATCATCAAAAAACGGTTACCTGTCAGTCCGGCCGGTACATCATCAGAATCAAAATAAACACCGTCGAGCCTGAAGCTGAAAAGAGGTTTGGGAGCAGTCATGGTGATACGGCTGCTGTCTTCCAGCACCAGGGCTACAACATCTGCTCCGTTGTCCTTCACAATGCCAAGATTTTCAAGCTTCTGGGCTGAAAGCGGCATCAGAAAGAGCAAAAAAAGGGCAAAAAAGCGAAACTTTAAGCAGTACATTTGAGTATAACCTGAAAAATTGCTATCCGACTTAACGGGAGTGCAATTTAGGATATTGTATCTGAAAATAAAAGGGGAAGGTACAGTCAATGAGCTATTTTAGGCAAAGAAGTTAATTTTATCAGGATGTCAGGGTTTTTATTACTACTTTTAGATGCCTATACGGACTAAACCGATGAATAGAAGAAAGTTCAAAGGCATATCATTTATCATCGTGTTTCTGGCAGCTATCCTGCTGATGCCGGGATGTGCATCGACCAGAAAGAACTCTTACCGGGAAGCAAGGAAGAACTCATACATTGATACCTCGCAACTTGGCCGCAACAAATATTTCTTCTCAAAAAAATATCAGAAAAAACTGTACCGTTACAAGAAGCGGTAATTCAGTCTTCACAGATCACCTCCAGCCCGTCCCATGCCAATGTGACATTTACAGGAAGTTCCATGACCTCCTCATGTTTTCCCATCTGATGGCTGATATGTGTTATGAAGGCTTTCTTCGGAGAAATTTCCCGTATAAAACCGACTGCCTCTCCAAGGCTGAAATGTGATACATGTTTCTCTTTCCTGAGGGCATTGATCACCAGGTACTTCACTCCTACCAGCAGTTCTTTTGTCTCCTCAGGAACGTAATTGGTGTCAGTAATATAGGCCATATTTCCTATCCTGAAGCCAAGAATCGGCAGCCGGTAATGAAAGACCCGCAGGGGTATCACCTCAACGCCATTGATTTCAAAGCTATGCTCACTGATAACGTGCAGTTCCATCCTGGGTACACCTGGATATCGGTTTTCCGAGAAGACGTAAGAGTACTCTTTTCTGACTGCGTTCTGGACTCTCTCCTCGGCATAGATGTCAATAGCCGCCTGGCTCCTGTGATTAAAGGCACGGAGGTCATCCATCCCGGCTATATGGTCTTTATGTTCATGGGTAAGGAGTATGGCATCAAGCTTTTTGACCCTGGCGGTAAGCATCTGTTGCCGGAAGTCGGGACCTGCGTCAATGACAAAAGTATTATTGTCAATCTCCACAAGCAGGGAGGTCCTGAGCCTCTTGTCCCTGCTGTCAGCCGACATACAGGTAGAGCACTCGCAGGCAATTACCGGCACGCCCTGGGAGGTTCCCGTTCCAAGAAAAGTGATTTTCACTGGCATTTGGATTGGTTATGCAAACATAACCCGAAAATAAGAGAAGTACAATATCGGTTGTCACTTTGGCATGAGCGCTGGCTTTTGTCTATCTTTACCGGATCATAAGTCAGCATGAATGAGTGGAGTAATATACATGGTGCCGGTAACGCTCGGCAATCCTGACCACGCTCAGACCATACCTGCGGGCACGATAAAGGTCGTCCTTTCCCTCAGGCTCCTTGCCGTTGAGGAGATAAGGAGTGCACGGCGGTTTCTGAGAACTCTTGACAGGGCTTTTCCTCTTGATGACACTCTCTTTTTTCCTGTCGGCAAGCACGCTGACCCTGCCATGATCCCGGATCTCCTCAGGAGGGTATCAGCAGGGGCTGATGCCGGGGTGATGAGTGAAGCCGGAATGCCGGGCCTGGCCGATCCGGGAAGCATTGTTGCTGCCGAGGCGCATCGCATGAATATACGGGTCATCCCTCTTACCGGTCCCTCTTCAATAATGCTGGCCCTGGTCTCGTCGGGCCTCAACGGGCAGAGGTTTGCCTTTCACGGCTATCTGCCCGTGGAGAGCGCCGTCAGGCAGAAGGCCCTCCGGGATCTTGAGCGTCGTTCTGCCGGTGGCGAGACGCAGATATTCATGGAGACTCCCTTCCGGAACGGGAAGATGCTGCAGGAAATCCTGGCAGTATGCAGACCCTCAACCCGCCTCTGTATAGCAGCAGACATCACCCTCGATACCGAATTTGTCAGAACGAAGAGCGTAGCTGCCTGGAGAGAGGCGCTGCCCAATCTTGATAAACGTCCGACGGTCTTTCTCCTGCAGTCGTGATGCCCTCTCTCATATTCTAAAACACATTGCACGAACTGCTCCTTTAAGTTTTATTTGGTTAAATTGTCCTCCCTAAATGCTATAGCTATGTTCAGAAAAGTATTATTATCTGCCCTGATTGCATCTCTGGCGATAGCTGTTACGGCCCAGAAGAGAGACATGAGCCTTTTCAGCGGCATAAAAACCAGGAATATCGGTCCTGGCGGCATGAGCGGAAGGGTGACTTCGTTTGCCATCGATCCCCGAAATGAAAACATCTTCTATGTCGGCACCGCCTCCGGCGGACTATGGAAGACAAATAATGCAGGCACCACCTTTACCCCCATCTTTGAGAATGAGGAAGTGGCGTCAATTGGCGCTCTTGCCGTTGATCCTGTCAGGCCTGACATTGTCTGGGCAGGCACTGGGGAAGGCAACCCGCGCAACAGCGTTACGGGAGGTTACGGTATTTACAAGAGCACCGACGGAGGTTTATCATGGAAGTGCATGGGTCTGGAGCTTACCCGCTACATTCACCGGATAATCATTGACCCTGTCGATCCGGATGTCATATTTGCAGGCGCCATAGGCAATCCATGGGCACCTCATACCGAGAGAGGACTATACCGGTCCACCGATGGCGGCAATACCTGGGAGCAGATTCTCTTTACCAATGAGACCTCCGGGGTAGCTGATATGGTTATGGACCCCTCCAACCCCGGGAAAATATTTGTGGCCATGTGGGATCATCAGCGCTGGCCCTGGTTTTTCAGATCATCATCTGAAGGGTCGGGACTCTGGCTCACCCGTGACGGAGGTGACACCTTCACCGAGGTCACCGGGGGACTGCCGGAAGAGAAAGGGCGTATCGGGCTCGCAGTAGCGGCGTCGAACCCCTCATATGTCTATGCTTATGTCGAGTCAAAGCCCTCTGCGATATACCGGTCAACCGACGGAGGTGTCACCTGGGAGAAGCGTGGGGAACGCAACATTGGTAACAGGCCTTTCTATTATGCAGAGATATATGTTGACCCTCAGAATGAGAACAGGGTTTACACTCTCTATTCGGGTGTCAACGTAAGCGAAGACGGTGCCCTCACCTTTGACAAACGCACTGCCGGGTCGGTTCATCTTGATCACCACGCCTGGTATATCGATCCTGTAAATCCTGACAGGATGATTGACGGCAATGACGGGGGAATGGGCATAACCTACGACAAGGGAGTCACATGGAGGCACATAGAAAACCTGCCAGTGGGCCAGTTTTATCACATCAGTGTTGACAACGAGCTGCCTTACAATATTTACGGAGGGCTGCAGGATAACGGTTCATGGAGAGGTCCGGCCTATTCCTGGCATCGTGGTCCGCTTATCAATGAGATGTATGATTTCCTTATGGGTGGTGACGGCTTTGATGCCCTTCCCGTCCCCGGTGACAGCCGCTACTGTTATGCACAGTCACAGGGAGGGTCATTGCAGAGAATAGATGTGAACACCGGATGGAGCAAGAGCATAAGACCGGTAGCTGAAGGTGAAGAGAAACTCCGTTTCAACTGGAATTCGGCGCTGGCGCAGGATCCATTTGACAACAATAGCATCTATTTCGGAAGCCAGTTTGTACACAGGAGCAGAGACAGGGGTGACAGCTGGACCAGGATCTCTCCTGACCTGACCACCAACGACCCCGAAAAGCAGAAGCAGGATGAAAGCGGAGGCATCACTCATGAGGATACAGGTGCGGAGAACCACTGTACGGTGATAACCATCTCGCCAAGCCCACTGCAGCGTGACATTATCTGGGCCGGCACCGATGACGGCATGATACAGGTCACCAGCGACGGTGGCACCACCTGGAAGAACACGTCTCAGAACATCAAGGGCATGCCGCGCAACGCCTGGGTACCCCAGATTACAGCCTCAAGGCATAACGCCGAAGAGGCCTACGCTGTTGTAAACGATTACCGTCAGGGCGACAATGCAGCCTACCTTTACAGAACGAAGGATCTTGGCAAGAGCTGGAAGCAGATCATAGACGATACGGACGTTTGGGGATATGTACTCTGCTTTGTCCAGGATCCCATTGAGCCCCGGCTGATGTTCGCAGGTACTGAATACGGCCTCTATGTTTCGTTTGACGGTGGTGAGGAATGGAACAGGTGGACCAGCGGTTACCCCACAGTCTCAACCTACGACATGGCCATACACCTGCGGGAGCATGACCTGGTCATCGGGACCTTCGGGCGCGCTGTCTGGATTCTTGATGACATAAGGCCCCTGCGTGCCCTTGCCTCAGATGGCAAAAAGCTGCTGGAGAGCAGTATTACGGCCTTCGAAGCACCTGAAGCCTACATGGTTTCGACACGCAACCTTCCCGGCTACTATTTTTACGGTGATGCAATGTACCGGGGCGAGAACCGGCAGCAGGGAGCCATGATCTCGTTTTACACAAGTGCACCCGCAGGTAAGATCAAGGCAGAAATAAAAGATGAGACTGGCAAAAGTGTCAGGTCGACAGAGGTAGATGCGGTGCGCGGTTTCAACCGCTTTACGTGGCGCTTCGATCGTGACCCACTTCCTGTGGCCTCATATCCTTCCGCGCAGCAGCGTGAGGATCCGAGATCGAGATGGTACAGGAACTTTGGCGGTGTTGTCATTCCCGGCACCTACAGCGTGACACTTACAAATGGAGAGAGCAGTGCCACTACCAGTATGAAGGTCAATGCCGATCCGAGGAGAGAGGCTCCGGACATTGAAGCCCTAAGAAAGAACTATGAGATGGCTGAGGCATTCAGTGCACGTGTTACAGCCCTGAATGACAAACTCAAAAAGATCACCCTGATCAGGGAGAGCATTGCGAAGAGTGATAGTCTTATTTCGAAAATACCCGCCTTCGCAACGGCTGTTTCAGATATTCATAAGACTGTTAAAGTGAAACTTACAGAGATAGACAAGACTTTTGGTCGCAGGGAGGAAGGACTCATCTCCCGGATCAACGGTTACCGTGCACTGCTGATGGCTTCGGGGGTTCCCTCGCCGCAGGAGGAGAAGAGGATGAACGATGCTGAGGCTGCACTTACGGAAGCACTGAAGCTTATTGACGGATTCCTTGAAGGACCCTGGGCAGAATATGCCGAAGTCCTGAAGGGGGTCACGGTCACAGGTGATGCTGTAGTTATAGGGAGATAAATAAGCAATCAATTACGGGGCTGCCTCTTCTGTTGATCTGAGGCAGCCTCTTTTTATTGTCCGGTGAAGCCGGGGGCATTCCCGGCAACAGTGTTCAGATTATTTTCTGGCCCTGACGAGTTCTACCACCTCCATCTCGTAAAGGAGAGGGGTATAACCGGGAATTACGGAGTAATAGTTTCCGTAATAATCGTAATAGCCAAAGCCGGTTGTACCGTAAGCGAGGCTGGAAGGCATCAGTATCTGGGCCTTGGTTCCCAGCTTCATGTGCCTGAGTCCTACTGACCATCCTTCAATGACCTCATATGATCCGACCCTGAGCCTGTAAGGGGTGTCGCCTCCCACATTACTTTGGATCTCTTCTCCGTCAAGAAAGAAGAGGGTATAATATACGCCAACTGAATCTCCCGTCCTTATCAGTTCGCCCGTACCGGGTTCCAGTTCGATATAATAAAGACCGTCTGAGTCGGGTGCAACATTGATATTATGTTCAGCGATATAGGAGGCTATCAGACTCTTCTCCTCCTCCTCGTAAGCTTTAGCCGGGTTGCATGATATTGTCACGGCGGCGAGAAGAATGGCCGCGATAGCATATATTGATCTTTTCATGGTATTTTTCACGTTTTCCCAATTACAGCAAAAACTGTTCCAAACTAATTGATCTCCCTGATTCGAATCCTGTAGAGCAGTATTGCCCGTCCGGGTATCATATCACCGTCGCCGGTATGGCCGTAAGCGAGGTAAGGGGGTATAATGAAGAGATAGTCGCTTCCTTTGGTCATCATCTGGAGTCCTTCAGTCACTCCGCTGCCCGCATCCGCATACCCCACCCGTATCGTCTGTGACCCGCTGTAGCAAGGCTCTCCGTTGATTAGTGTACATTCAAAGTCGAAGGTTACATTGTCACCCGTGACAACTTTTTTTCCGCTACCCTCGGTGATTACGTTGTACCATAGACCGGTGCCAGTCTCTGTAAAGGGGATGTCGCTTCTGCTTATGAACTCCGTGATCTCTCCACGGTCGCGGGTTATAAGTGACCTGTTCATTTCTATCAATTCAGCTTCCGACGGGGCTTTTGAGCTGCTATTGCTGTCAGGCTTGTTCTGGCAGCTTACAGCGAGTATAAGTATCAGTATTATGCAGACCGTTCTCATTGTTTTATTTCAGCGGCGGCAGCCTCCAGATCTTCCCTGTACGAGGGAAGGGTGTTTTCAAAATGGCGTACCACATCTTCTATGGATCCTTTCATCTCACCGCCTGCCGCATTGCGGTGTCCGCCGCCGTTAAAGCACTGCCGGGAAAGCTGGTTCGCGTTGAAGCTGCCCTTGGACCGGAGTGACATCTTTACAAAACCGCCGCGTTCCACGAAGAGCACCGACAGTACTATTCCCTGGATAGTCAGAAGCACGTTGGCAAATCCCTCGGTGTCGCCCTTGGCATGGCTGAAGCTTTCAAGGTCCTCCTTTGTAAGCCAGATATAGGCTGTATGCAGTTCCTGGTTGACCACCATACGGTTATGCAGTGCAAAACCCTTCAGGCGGATTCTGTTTTCCGAAAAGTTACTGAAAATATGGTTATAGACCCTCTCCTTATCCACTCCCATATCGAGCAGGTGGCCAACGGTGCGCATCGTATCACCGGTGTAGTATCCGTGCTCAAAGTTGCCCGTATCGGTTATAATGCCCACATATACCGCAGTAAAGAAGTCGCTGTCGCTGAACTCCTCCCCTTCCATACCGTTGACAAGAGAATATATAAGTTCCGATGTTGAGCTTCTGCCTGTATCGGAGATGATGAGGTCAGCGAAGTTACCCGGATCGGGATGATGGTCTATAATGACCTTTCTCGCCCCGGAGGCGAGCACCAGATCTTCAGCTTTACCCATCCTGGAGGTGGAGTTGAAATCGACCATGATGATCAGATCTGCATCACGGATAAACTTTGATGCTTCCTCCTGATTGTGATGGAAGTCAACAACCTTGTCCACATCGCTCATCCAGAGAAGGAAGCTCTGAAGTGCGTTGGGAGATATCATACGCGGTTCCTTGCCCTGAGAGATGATCCATCTCCTGAGAGCGAGCATGGCACCTATGGCATCTCCGTCCGGATTGATGTGGCATATCAGCAGAATATGCTCTGCTCTGTCAATGAGCTTCTTTAATTCTTTTGTATATTTACCGAACTCTGGCACAACAGTGGCCTATGAAGGCGACAAAGGTAAGAAAAATAACAAGGTATTAAAATATTGGCTAATTAACACTAGCATCTGTTTATGGACTCAGATAGCACTTTTTCAATCATTAAGCCTGATGCAGTCAGCAAAGGGCATACCGGTCAGATACTTGCAAGGATTACTGACGCAGGATTCACCATTACGGCCCTCAGAATGGTGAGGCTCACCAGGCAGCAGGCAGAGGATTTTTACTATGTGCACCGTGAACGGGGCTTTTACCGCGGACTTGTGGAGTTCATGTCATCCGGTCCGGTGATAGTGATGGTGTTGAGAAAGGCCAACGCCGTTGAGGAGTTTCGGAAGCTGATAGGCAGCACCGATCCGGCCAGTGCTGACCAGGGCACCATAAGGGCCGACTTTGCCACTGACGTTCAGAAGAATGCAGTCCACGGATCTGACTCGCCGGAAAATGCCGGGAGAGAGGCTTCCTTCTTCTTCGCTGCCATTGAAATATTCTGACGACGAACAAAAGAGCAGGTGCGCTGTTCTGTTAACAAAAATTTATGACCACCAGACTTTCTCCTGACTTTTCTGACAGGAAGACGCTTGAGAAATACTCTTCCGCCTACACACTCTCCGACATGGAGATTTTTATCTTTCCGGAGCTCTTTTATCCCCTGGTGCTGGCAAATATCATGTCGCCGCTGATCTGGAGATGGCGTGACGATCCGTGGTTCAGAGATATGCATCGCAAAAATTTCACCAGCAGGGCTAACCGCATTAAGCAGTATATTATTGATAATTATATCTTCAACCTGGATCTTGAAACCTGGGGGCTTACCGAAAAGGAAAGTGAGATTGCCAGGTTCTCCGATTTCTTTGACACGGAGTTGCTGAAACAGTCTAATGCTCTTTTCGGGTATGAGGGAGACAGGTATTATTTTAGCATTGACATACGGAAGCATTTCGGACTTGACAGGTATGACTCTTCGGTAATACCTTATTGGAAGACAGAAACTGTGGAAGCGATGAATGCTTTCATACACAGGGAGCATTACACCACAGGTGCCGGGGAGTGTGTCAGTCTTGCCGCTCTCTATGCCGCTGCAATGTTCATTGTCGGGGAGATACCCCTGGAGAAAATTTTCATGATTGCCACTCCCCTGCATTCTCAGAATTTCATTGATGAGAAGGAGGGGTTACTGACCAACAACCGCCGTATCATGACCAAAAACATGTGGTTCAACGGCACATCGTTGTCTGGTAAAGCGCGCAGGGCACTGGAGAATGAAAAGGTAACCATAGTATCCCATATTTCAGGGCATATACATACCGTCTATGACAAAGCAACAATCAACAAGGATGATTATCTCTCTTTCAGCCAAAGGCTAAGAAGTTTTGTCAGAACATCCCTTACCCCGGCAGTGTTCATCAACTTCCTGAGGTTCAAGACAGAGTACAAGTGTCTTTTCCAGTATCATTATCTTCGAACCGGCTCCGTCTATTACATCACCCTGGAAAAGCTTTTCGAGTATGAACACTCATCCAGGGCAGGCATGAACGAAGAGACCCGCGACAAGCTTTTGGCGGAGGTTGACAATGAAGAGTTTTTCCCGGAGCCGCTGGCAGGCAAGATCATGCTCAACGATGTGGAGAACTTTCTGCGGAAAAAGACAGGCTCTGACCTTCATGAACTTGAAGATGAGTTCCTGGCATCATTTCCTACGGAGCACACTGATTGTGTCAGGAGGATGTTCAGCGATATCATGGCTTTCACGGTGACGGAGCCAAGACTGCCATCCGAAGACCGGGAATTTATTTCGGCTGCTTCCCCGGAAATAGTTGTCACAGACAGCCGTGATGATATTTTACGCAAGGTAAAGGCTTCGGCGGCAGAGTCGGAGATGTCGCTGCTGGCGCTCTATGCTTACCGTGACATGTATTACACCGACTGGAGGCCGTTCATCAAGGCTGCCATTGAGAGGAATCCGGTATGTCACATGGCGCTTGCAGGCGAATCGGCTGACGCTGTTTATAAGGTGCTGTCGGGCTTAAAGAACAAGTCAATCTATGATTCGGGCAGGATGGCACAGCCGGATGAGGTATGGAACTTCGGGCGGGGCGACGGTGCCGAGAAGGCTTTTCTGATGGCGAATGTGCTTTTACACGACAACCCCGCGGCAGAGGTAACGATACACCTGTATGAGGGCGGATCTGCCGTTCTTGGCCTTGCAGGAAGAGAGTTCTATTTTGTCAGTTCCAAGGGGCACCATCGCAGGATAGAGATCCGTATGGGCGATTATAAAGTATCCTGATATGTGACAGGTGTTCATACTATGAGCACCGTCAGGTTAACTTATATATCTGAGTATTTGGGACGTGTGGCCGTGAACGTTGTTATCTGAGTGTTTCGCGAAGTATGGCCGGTGAACGTTGATATCCGTGGGTTTCGCTATCCGGGGCTGTTCAGGGTTAATCAGTGAGCGTTAACATGTCAGCACCGGCCGGTCAGAGCTTATCAGTGTACGACGATCTCTTTGACCACCACCTCTCCTGCCCTGCTGTTGAGCTGGTTGCACAGCGACTCCCGCAGCATCATCAGTTCATTCTTCACCACCGAGGAGGTTAGGTATATGTGCAGCACACCCTCTTTCAGGTATATCTTTTTTGTCCGCGCGGATATCACCTTGCCCGTGATCCCCTCCCAGAGGTTAATCACCGATGCCTCCTTCAGCTTGGGCGCCAGCCTGTATTCCCTGACAAGGTCCTCCAGGGCTTCACCGATGGTTATGGTTTTATTTCTGCGCATCGGCCTTTTTGGTTCCGTTGGTGATCTCCTCCTCTATTCCTCCCCGCCCGATGCGGTATAATCTGAAATCGACACCGGTTGTATCCAGTATGCGGTGTATACGATCCTGCTGTGTGTCTGTAATGAATACCTGTCCGAACTCTCCAGAGCTTACCAGCCTTATTATCTCTTCCACCCTGTTGCTGTCGAACTTGTCAAAAATATCATCCAGCAGCAGTGCCGGCGCAAAGCCGTTCATTCTTCCAATCAGTCCGTACTTTGACAGTTTGAGTGCCACGATGAATGATTTCTGCTGGCCCTGGCTTGCCGTGGTGCGAGCCGAATAGCCGTCAATCTCGAAGAGAAGGTCGTCGCGATGTATACCGAGGGTAGTGAACTGCATGGCCTGATCCTTCTCCCTGACATTGGCAAGCTGCTGACGGAAATCCCCGTCACTGAGATGTGACCTGTATCTTATCCCCACCTTCTCAGCTCCCCCGGATATCTGTGCATAATAGGATGCAAAGAGGGGAACAAGCTCATCCGTCAGGGCCTTGCGTGAGCGGTTGATGATTTCTGCCTCAGGCTGCATCATCTCGTCGTAGACCTCAAGCATACTGTTGCTGTCGCGTCCGCCCTCCCTGAGTATCCTGTTTCTCTGCATCAGCGCCTTGTTGTATCGCATCAGTGCGTCAAGGTATACCGGATCATACTGACTGATGATCATATTCATGAAACGGCGGCGCTCATCGCTGGGGCCCGTGATCAGGATGCTGTCAGCCGGGGAGAGCATCACCACGGGGTACCTGCCCACATGATCCGACATGCGCTGGTATTCCTTGCCGTTGAGCCTGAACACCTTCTGCTTCTGTCTCTGAAAGCCGCAGGAGAGTTCATCGGTATTGCCATCCCTGACGAAGAGGCCCTTGAGGATAAAATAATCCTCACCGTGCCTTATGCTTAGAGCATCGGAATTGTTGAAAAAGCTCTTTGTGAGAGAGAGGTAATGGACTGCGTCGAGTATGTTTGTCTTTCCGACGCCGTTGTTTCCCACAAAGCAGTTAAAGCCCGGAGAGAGGTCGAGGGATACCTCCCCGTAATTCTTGAAATTGGTCAGTTCCAGCCTGGCAAGATGCATCTCTTATGATCGCTTCTGATAGAAGTCCAAAGTTAAGAAAAGAAACGGCTGAGGCAACCGGCGGGGCGAGAACAGGGTCAACCGACGGATCAACCGCCGGTACGACCGCAGGGTCAGGAACACTGGCAATCGTCGCGTCACCTCTCGCGCTTACCCTCACCCGGCTGCCACCTGCCGGAGCATTTTTTTATGCTTTTATTTTTTAATAAGTAGAGAAATACTACTTTTGCGAAGTTATTTTTCTGACCTGTAAGAGAGAACATTGAAATGAGCAAGAAAAAGGATACCGGCAACAAGGGAATGGAGAATGTCGAACAGACACTTTCAAAAACAGAACAGTTCCTTGAGCAGAATTACAAGCCACTTTTATACGTACTGGCAGGTGCCGTAATGATAGTAGGACTGATTTGGCTGGTCAGGTTATACAACAACAAGAAGAATGAAGAGGCTCTCAGCCAGTTATTCATGGCAGAACAGTATTTCGGACAGGACTCCCTGAAGCTGGCTCTCTACGGTGACGGTAACAATCTTGGCTTCATTGATATAGCCGACGAATACAAAAGCACGAAATCAGGGAAACTGGCAAACTTTTATGCCGGTGCCTGTATGATGCATCTCGGACAGTTTGAGAAGGCTCTCGATTACCTGAGCAAGTACAAAGTCAGCGATGAGATACTGGCCCCCCAGGCCAAAGGGCTGATAGGTGATGCTAACGTTGAGCTGGGTGACACCGGTGAGGGAATTAAATACTACCTCGAGGCTGCGGATATGGCTGACAACTCATTTCATTCGCCTATTTATCTCATGAAGGCAGGAATGCTCTATGAGACCGGAGGAGATTATACCAGGGCGCTGGAGATATACAAGAGGATACAGGACAGTTACCCTGACAGCAATGAGGGAAGAAGCATAGAGAAGTTCATTGCGAGGGTTAAAATGCACATTGACTGATAGATGGCCACACGCAATCTATCTGAACACGATCCATCGCAGATTCCCGACGCTGCAGGGATGAGGTTTGGCATCGTGGTATCCGACTGGAACGGTGAGATCACCAATGCTCTTCTTGAAGGAGCACTCAAAACACTGAAAAAGCATGGCGTGGCGGATGATGACATTGTGGTTCATCATGTGCCCGGAGCCTTTGAGTTGACTCTTGGAGCACAGTGGATGGCCGAATATGACGACACTGACGGGGTTATCTGCCTCGGGTGCGTGATCCAGGGACAGACACCGCATTTCACCTACATATGCCAGGGAGTTACTCAGGGCATCACGCAGCTCAATCTCGACTACAACATACCTTTCATCTTCGGGGTGCTCACCACCCTGACGCAGCAGCAGGCGCTCGAACGTGCCGGTGGCATACACGGCAACAAGGGCGACGAAGCGGCTGTGACGTCGATACGCATGGCGGCACTTCAGCGCCGGATTGAAAAATAGGTTTCTCTTTCTACCTGCGGCAGAGGGCCCTGTACGGACACCACGTGCAGCGCCGTTCAAACTGTGTCATCCTGTACTCTTCGTCCTCTGAGAAGATCCGCCCGAGAGTCCCATCCAGCTGTTCCGAGAATCTTTCCATGAACCCTTCCCATGCATTGCGGTCAGCCCCGGGACCGTTGAGTCCGGGAACCGTAGCATAGGGCATGAAATCTGCCGAGGAGAGCTGCTGAACCCAGTAGATGGCCGGTATCACGAGGCGGTCAGGATGATGGTCACGAATGAGACAGCTATATATCAGGGCCTGCAGAAATGCATCATTTCTTTTTTCCTTATCCTCATCAAAGAGATCTTCAGGTGTCACAGCCTCCTTCTTCGGCGCTCCCGTCTTATAGTCGACAACCCTCACCACCCCTCCGGTGACGTCAACCCTGTCAGCCCTTCCTCCTATTCTGATCTCCCTTTTCCGGCCGGCTCCGTTCGTCACGGTGCGGACAGCAGTAAAGTCATCCTCGAGGTTAAGCAATATCAGTCCCTCATTTTCAGCGTCATACCTTAACAGGTCATTAATATATCTCTCCAGTACCTCTACTATAATAAGGCCTCTTCCCGCCAAGAGGGTATCCATGGTCCATTTCATCTCCTTCAGCACTGCATCAATGATGGCATCTCTGACGCGGGAGCGGTCAGCGGCCAGTGATGAGATTACTGCCTGTGCTGCCGGATCCTCCCTGAATGGGGCGTAAAGTCTGTTGAGTGTCTCATGGAGGATGTTACCGAACCTGCGCTGGTCGATATCCTTTTCCAGTACTTCCTCCTCAGGGATTCCACACACATACCTGTAGTAGAATTTCATCCGGCAGCTCACCCAGGTATTTATTGCGCTGGGAGACAGGTATTTACCCGTCTTACCTTCAGTGCCGTAAAGATCCAGCAGCAGCCTGTTATGTTCCTTACTCTTAGGCAGCAGTTCGGGCATCATGCGGCTGCGCCCGACGCTGATGCGGGTGCTCTGCTGAACAGGTTGGAAGGCAGGACTGTAACTCATCCTTACCAGGTACCGGCTCATCTCTCCGCTGCTCAGGCCCTGTGCCGTGGAATTGTAGATGAACCAGCCTCTGTCGGGCTTGCGCAGAAGCCTGAAGAAATAGTAAGAATAGATTGATTCATGCTCGTTCAGGGTGGGAAGCCCGAAGGCTCTGCGGATGTTATACGGAATATAGGTGTTGTCAAACGACTGTCCCGGGAAGGTGCCCTCATTGAGCGAGAGGAAGATGATGTTTCGGAATTCCAGGGCACGGGTCTCAAGCACGCCCATCACCTGGATGCCGCGCAGGGGCTCGCCGGAGAAAGGCACGACAAGCCTACGGAGGATCCTGTCAATGAGCCTGATGCATGTATCAATCTTCAGGTCAAGGCTGTATGACCTGATCAGGTTATCGATCCGGGTCATGCTGCTCATGGCCATCCTCAGATACTCGCGGTCTGTACTGAGAGTCAACTCCTTATCCTCTTCGGCGGCGAAGGTTGCCTCTTCAATCGTTTCCATCACGGCTGAGAGGAATCCCGGCAGAGCACTGCCGGCGGCGGGTATGTCAAAGAGTTTTCCCAGGGGAAGGCGTGACCGCAGCATCTCCCCGGACACCCTGATCATGTTTCCCGAGATTATTGCGCTGATTACCTTACCCGCGTCGCGGCCGGCCAGCAGTCTGAAATACTGGTGCCTGAGGAGGGCAATCACCTCTTCACCCCTGAATGATCTGTCACCGCCGCTGATCCTCGCTGCTCTCACGAGCGACATCAGCTGTTTCAGGAATGAGTAGAGAGAGGTAAAGCGGAAGGGGTGTCCCATGGTGACATTGACATCACCCACGGAGGCGGGCAGAGAGTTAAGCACCGGCATCAGCAGCTTCTCATCGGCGAGTATCACTGCGGTGTCAGTCATATCTCCTTCAATTGCGATCTCACCCTTTCCAAGGATCTTTGACACCATGCGGGCCTGGGCAGTATCTGAGGGGGTGTCAATTATGTTCCAGGTGCCGTGCGGTTGTGATGAGTGCTGACCCTCCCCCGGCGTGAGCTCATTGCCATACTGCCTGATATTCTCACGCATGAAGAAGGAGGCTTTGTGGCCCGGGTCCTCCATGAAGAAATGGTCATAATCCCAGTAAAACTTAGCCTTCCCCATCTCCCTGAGATACCTGAACAGCTCTCTCTCACAACTGTTCAGTGCGTTTAGTCCTGCCACATGCCAGACAACTCCTTCGGGCACCTTCAGTGTGCCGGCCATGGCTCTCTCAGCCACATCGCGGCAGAGCATGCCGTCTCCTGCCACTCCCTTCTCCCGCATCGCCGTTTTGAAATCGTTGAAGAGAGGACCGAGCCTTTGCCACACCGAACGGAATCGTGACCGTGCCTCGCTCTCGGCCGAGCCGGGATTAAACGATTTCCAGAAGCCTCTTATAATCTCATTCTGCTCATCGGTCAGTCCGCCGAATTTTGCATCTATCTCCTTCAGCTCGGAGATATTGCTGTAGAGCTTTTCAGCATCGGCAAGCCAGAGGTCAATATCATTAAAATCGCTGATGATTACCTCGCCCCACGGCCAGAAGTCGTCAAAGCTCATCTCCTCTCCAAATCTCTTTCTGTACACGCTGTAGAGCTCGAAGATCAGTGTCTCAATATCGGCCGGTCTGAGCTCTGTCAGTGACTGGAACAGTTCGCTCACCGTAAGCATCACCGGCGACCATTGGGGCCTGTCGCTCAGTCGTGAGAGGTATTTTGCAAGATAGAGTCCCGCCCTCCTACTGGGCAGCACCACTCTCTGGCTGACCATTTCGTCACCATGATCATTGCGGAGTTCATATGCCACTCTCTCAAGGAAATCCATCATAACCCAGGTTTAAAAAGTCTGCCCTGCCATGTCTCCCTTTCTTCAAGACGCTGTGCGAACAACTGCAGGATTTCGTTGCTTCGCATGCTCCAGCTGCGCGGGTCATCGAGCATGCGCAGGGGTGCCTCTCCGCTTATGCGGTCAATCATAATGGCAGGGTTTAGTCTCTCGATGAAAGATATGACAAGGCTGATATAATCATCAAGCGAATAGAGGTCAAACTCCTCCGGTTTATCCCTGAATTCCTGTGCCATAACGGTTCCGGCGATAAGCTGCAGCTGCCTTATCTTCAGAATGTTAACTGGCATTGACGATATTACCTCCGCGCTTGCGGTTATCTGGCTGCGGCTCTCGCCGGGGAGGCCGAATATCAGGTGAGCCCCGGTGCGTATTCCTCTCCCGGATGTCTCTGCCACTGCCCTCACTGCGTCAGCAAAGGTATGGCCCCTGTTAATCCTTCCCAGTGTCACGTCGCTCACAGTTTCAATTCCGTACTCGACTGTAACAAACCGGTCCCATGCCAGCTGTGTCAGGTAATCTAGCAGTTCGCTGCTGACACAGTCAGGGCGGGTCCCGATAACCAGTCCGGTTACTGCCGGGTGGCGGAGGGCCTCCTCATAGAGTGACTGAAGCCTGTCAATGCCAGCATAAGTATTGGTATAAGCCTGAAAATATGCAAGATAGCTATCGGCCCGCCGATACCGTTTACGGTGGAAGGCTATGCCCTTTTCTATCTGTTCCGTGACGCTGCTGTCGGGTATGCAATAAGCAGGGATAAAGGCCTCATTGGTGCAGTAGGTACATCCGCCATAACCTATGGAGCCGTCGCGGTTGGGGCAGGTAAAGCCCGCATTGATACTCACCTTCTGCACCCTCTTTCCAAAGTAGGAGGTGAACCAGTCAGTGTATGAGTTATACCGTCTTGCCGTGCCCCATGGATATGTCTGTTCCAGGGTCATACCTCCTCCAGAATATCCTTTTCCACATACCACAGCCAGGCACTCACCTCATTGTAACCCATCTGCCGGAGCAGGTCGCGGTAGCTGGCGGCCTGCCGACGGTGGCGTTCATCCTGTTCCCCGAACTTGTAATCAACCACCGTGACATTGCCGTTGTGTGTCATGATACGGTCAGGACGGCGGGCGGCGCCCGTGGGCAGTATGATTGTGGCTTCCGTCATCACGGCGCAGGAGCCGTCGAACCAGCGTCTCACCTTCTCGGATGAGATCATTGTGCGCACGCGTAATACTATCTCATCACGCCGTGTGACGGGAAGGAGTCCTCTGTCGCACACACGGTCTGCAGCTGCTTCGATATCATTGGCGGTTGCCACCATGCCAAGCAGCTCATGCATCATGATGCCGTATGCCCTGCCCCCGCGCTCCGTCAGTTTGATCTCGTCGTGCGGGAGGGCGCCGCCCGTCCTCAGCCTGAGCCTGCCGCGTCTTTCGGTTACATCATAGTTATCAAGGTCATAGGTCACCTCTCTTCGTTCAGTAGTTACCAGGGGCAACGCACCGCAGGTTATGTGGAGTACGTTATCAGTCTCACTATGGGTAAAGTCATCAGGCAGGTTCTTTACCGCCTCGTTAAGCAGGCTCTCGGCGCTGGCACCACCGGAAGAGGGCTTTGTCGTCTCCGGAGCCATAATGCAGAGAACATCTACCGCGCGGGTAAAAGCTACATAGAGAAGGTTGATGCCGTCAATCCATTCTGACACCTTCTCAGTCATTGCCTCTCCGGCAAATAAAGAATCATCAAGGCGGCTGCTCAGTTCAGGCAGCACGAAAGGCATCGGGGAGAAAGGCTCAGGCACTTCTTTTACCCAGAGCAGAGGTCGGCTGAAACCCCGTCTTCCAAAATTCCACGATACGAAGGGTACTATCACCACCTTTCCCTGCAGTCCCTTGGCCTTGTGTATTGTCATCACGCGCATTGCCTCCTGGCGGTCGGACTGGCTGAGGGTGCTCTTGCAACCCTCCCTGTCCCACCATGCGACGAACGACGACAGGTCGGAGCTGTAGCGGCCGGAGTAGGTCAGCACAACGTCCTGAAGGGAACAGAGATAGGCAACATTTTCCCTGTGGCTGCCGAGGCCGAAGTAACGGATCATGTTTTCCGTGGCACCGAATAGCGACTCGTTCCTGAAGGCATTCAAGGCCTCCTCCCACCCTTTCGGCATAGGATCATCACTATCCGTATTCATCTCTCCGGTATACGCCGGATGCGCATCGCTTTCCTCTTCCCTCTCAACTGTATGCACCCTAAAAACATCACCGCCCGGCCCTCTCTCTCCGGCATGCACCGGATCCGGATCGTTTGTATGTTCCATCTCTCCGGCATGCACCGGATGATCATTATGACCGGTTTTTCTGTCGCCGGCATAGATCATGTGCTCATCGCCACCCGTGGCGAGAACATATGATCTGACCATCAGGCTCCTGTTGATACGGCTGCCGGGGTCAACCAGGTACCGCAGTGATGCGATAATAAGGGTGACGGCCGGGTTGCGCTCGAGGAAGAGAGAGTCACCCGAGGTAACCTCGAAGTTGTATCTTGACTTTCTCTCATCGGGGCAGGCAGCACTGTACTCAAGCAGGCGGCTGATGATGCTTTTCCCCTCCTCGTTGGTGCGGCACAGGAATAGTATATCATCAGCCCTGTAGCCGTGATCCTGTAACCTCTCCACCAACGCAGGAATGTCATTCAGCACCCTATCTTTCCACTTCTCATCCTCTGAAGCCCTGTAAAGGCTCACCTGCACCATCCCTCCTGGTTTGGCATCGGTACCCTTTTGCACTGACTCTGCATATATAGAGCTGATTTTCAGCTGATCATAGGAGAGTCTTTCGTCGCATAGTGCGGGTATGGCCCCTGGAGCGAAGAGGTGGTTGTTAAACCTGATGACATTGTCACGGCTGCGGTAGTTGGTATCGAGCAGCACGTTTCGCACTGCCTCATCGCCAAAGGCTGCCGCCGCCTCCCGATGTATGATCCTCCAGTCGCTGTTTCTCCACCGGTAGATCGACTGTTTTACATCGCCGACAACCAGGTTGTCCTTGCCGCGCGACATTGTTTCGCTCATCAGGGGCAGGAAGTTATTCCACTGAATGCGCGAGGTATCCTGAAACTCGTCTATGATGTAATGGTCATAAGCTGTGCCTATCTTTTCATATATAAAAGGAGTGTCATCATCTTTTATAAGCCTGTTTATCAGCTCGCCGGAGTCGGACAGGAGGAAGAGGTTTTCATCGTGAGCAAGGCTTCGCACCCTTTCGCTTATGGCCCCCAGGATGCCTATGATGTGTATGGTCCTGACCTGCGCCATGGCGGAGAGATAGAGCGGGTATCTCTTTTCAAAGAGTGACGTGATGGCCTTCACCGTCTCTCCCAGCCCCCTTTCCATGGCTGTCTCAAAAGCAGCTATCACCTCCGGGGCAGCGTTCCCCGGATGATATTTACCCTCTTCCGCTGCCTTCCGCCAGGTGACGTTGGGTGGTTTTGTCTCACCCCCTGCGTACTTATGCATGGCATCACCCACCCCACCCCTTGACTTATTGAGGAAGTCATCCGGCGTAAGTCCGCATTCGCCGCAGAGAGCGACACCCCTTTCAGCCAGGGCTCTCAGCTCTGTCTCAAAGCTTCTCTTGATGCTGTATATCTGGTCAGCGTAACGTTTAAGCACTTCGTAATCGCCAATCGTCTGCTTTTCCAGGGGGCTCAGTTGCCTGAAGTTCTCCTTGAAGATCAGTTCGGCCACCTCCATGATCTCTCTGCGGATGTCCCATGCCTTGTTGTCATCAAGGCGGGAGCTGACGTACGATGATATCCAGCCTAGCAGCCTTCTGTCTGTTGCCACCTCTGCCAGCAGTATGTCGACGGCATCGGAGAGCAAGTTGTTATGTTCAAGTTCGATTTCATAGCCTGAGGGAATATCCATCTCACGTGTAAAGGCCCTGATCACCCTCTGGAAGAAGGAATCAATGGTACCGACGGTGAAGCGGGAATAATCCTGCAGGATGTTGTTGAGTGCCTGCGGGGCGTTTCTTCGTACGGTCGCCCTGGCATCGTCAGGGTCGGGCCACAGCTCGGGGAAGAAGTTGCAGAGATAACGGGCAAAGGTACTCCTCTCCCTCTCGCCTTCAGGGCTATCCTCTCCGAGGAGCGACAGCCGCTGCAGTATGCGGCTCTTCATCTCGGCAGCGGCGCTGTTGGTAAAGGTTACGGCAAGAATCCTGCGGTAGGCGCCGGGATCACGAAGCACACGCGACAGATAGAATGCAGTCAGGGCGTGGGTCTTTCCTGAGCCGGCCGATGCACTGTATTTCAATAATTTACCCGGAGCATTCATCTTGTGAAAAATAGTAAAAAAAGAGTCGCGCTCCGAGTCGGCGTTGAAGTAGTTTTCAACATATTGAGTTAAGAGCTACCTTTGCGGTGTGAAGAAGAAGGTTGCAGTAGGGCTGTCGGGAGGCGTTGACTCCAGCATCGCTGCGTGGCTCCTTAAGGAGGAGGGCTACGAGGTGGAGGGAATCTTCATGATCAACTGGCATGACAGCCAGGGAGTGCTGAAGGGCGACTGTCCGTGGGATGAGGACGTAACCTTTGCAGAGATGGTGGCCAGAAAGCTTGGTATAAAGCTGAGCACCGTTGATCTCAGTAAAGAGTACCGCAAAAGGGTGGTCGATTACATGTTCACTGAATATGCTGCGGGTCGCACTCCCAATCCTGATATTCTTTGTAACCGTGAGATAAAATTTGACTCTTTTGTCCGTGAAGCCCTCAGCAGCGGTGCAGACTATGTTGCCACTGGACATTACTGCCGTACGGTGACAACAGAGACTCCATCCGGTCCCATGCACAGACTCCTGGCAGGAGTGGACGGAAATAAGGACCAGAGTTATTTTCTCTGCCAGGTAAGCCAGAGGCAGCTTGACAATGTATTGTTTCCTGTCGGTGCACTGTCAAAGCCGGAAGTGCGCAGGATAGCCGCTGACCTTGGTCTTGCAACCGCAGACCGCAAGGACTCGCAGGGCATCTGCTTTGTGGGCAAGGTTGACCTCCCTCTCTTCCTGCAGCAGCAGCTGGAGGCCAGAAAAGGCAGGGTCATCAACATACCCAGGGATCACCCTTTCAGGGCATGGCCTGACGGACTGCCGGAGAGTGACATTCTCTCATCCGAGCTACAGCTCATGGCAGCACCGCATACGCTGAGGCCAGGTGACGGGGTGACTGCCGGAGTACACACTGGAGCACACTTCTTCACCGTGGGGCAGCGCAAGGGATTGAATCTGGGAGGTTACAGGGAGCCGCTATTTGTGATCGGCACCGACACCGTCAGCAACCTGGTATATGTGGGTGAGGGTCAGACGCATGGCGGGCTCTACCGCAAAGGGCTCTTCATCAGGGCGGAAGAGGTGCACTGGATACGTACCGACCTTACCATGCTGATCGGCGAGAGCCGTGATTACCTGGTCAGGATACGTTACCGCCAGCCGCTGCAGATCGCCCGTCTCTATGCCAGGGAGGAGGGCTATTACATTATTTTCGAAAAGCAGCAGCGGGGTATCACTCCCGGACAGTTTGCCGCATGGTACGACGGCGTGGAGTTGCTGGGATCAGGAGCGATTCATTAATAATATGAGGAAACCTCAATCCTCTCTGAACAATAATTGTTTAACTTTATAGTTGTTACTAATGATTAAAAACTGACCACGAATGAAAAGAGTGATCCTTTCCTTAGTTTTCATTGCTTTCGCATTTGGAATAAATGCGCAGAGCAACGTAATCAAAACCAATCCTCTCGGCTTGGCTTTTGGAAACTTCAATGCCACATATGAAAGAGTATTTGGCACCACCTCCTCAGTATTGATAAAGGGGCAATATCTTTACAGTTTGTTTGGAAAAAAAGTCAACCTCGCCGGAGTCGGTCTTGGTTATCGCTATTACTTCACGCATGCGAAGAAGCCGGTACCGGGCGGATTCTACCTTAATCCACAGGCATCGTTTTCAGTTGGAACCGTATCAAACGATTCTGATGGAAGTTACAGTGCAACCATAATAGGCTTAGGCGCCGAGCTTGGTTATCAGTGGGTCTGGGAGAGCGGTTTTGTCCTGGATTTGGGAATAGGGCCCTCCTATACAATCGGCAAAGGAGAAAACAGCGAAAATGCTGATCTGGAAGGGATTCTGCCAAGCGCAACCCTTGCTATCGGGTATGCCTTCTGACAAGGACAATACAATTGATTAAGTAAGCAGGCGGGTATACCCGCCTGCTTTTTTTGACCCAAAACTTCAGAATTTCACGACAATCTGTCACGGTAATCCCCGTAGCCGAACCCCCTTACGAGCCGGAATTTCCGGTCACCGGTCCAGATGCCAATGGAGGGGTGGGATACGCCGTTGAATGTCGTGGTCTTGACCATGGTGTAGTGGATCATATCCCAGAATACGATGCGGTCACCCGGCTTAAGCTCGCGGTGAAAAGACCAGTCCCCCATGAAGTCGCCCGACAGGCATGAGTTGCCACCCATGCGGTAGGTCGGTTTTCCCGGTGTTGGTTCGAAGGCGCCGATGATTACCGGCTTGTAGGGCATCTCAAGGCAATCGGGCATATGGGCGGTGAATGAGACATCAAGGATAGCTGTTTTGATTCCGTCACGTTCAACGATATCCTCCACCGTGGAGACAAGTTCACCCGTCTCCCAGGCGAAGGCGCTGCCAGGTTCAAGAATTATATGAATGCCGTATTTCCGGCGGAATTCACGAAGCACTCCTATCAGATGTTCCGTGTTGTAGTTTTTTCCGGTCATCAGGTGTCCCCCTCCCATATTGATCCACTTCAGGTGAGGCAGAAGGTGTCCGAATTTTTCCTCCACAGCAGAAAGCATCTTTCCCAGGGCATAGGAGTCGGATTCAAACAGCACGTGAAAATGAAGTCCGTCAATCCCTTCCGGCAGCCTCTCCTTCAGGTCAGCAGCCGTGACACCCAGCCGTGAGCCCGGTGAGCAGGGATTATATATGCCATGGGCAATCTCGGAGAACTCAGGGTTTATCCGTAGTCCCGGTGAGATGTGTTGTCCCTCGCGCTTGAGCACCGGGGCGAATTTACGGTACTGTGCCAGTGAGTTAAAGGTTACGTGTGAGCTGTAGCGCAGTATGTTACCGAACTCCTCGCGCCTGAAGACGGGTGAATAGGTATGTGCCGGCACGCCCATCTCCTCGTAGCAGAGGCGGGCTTCATGTACTGAGCTGGCGGCCGCACCGGATATATATTCCCGCACTATCGGGAAGACAGACCACATGGCGAAGCCCTTGAAGGCAAGTATTATCTCTGCGCCGGAGGCATCAGCCACTTGTTTTATAGTCTGCAGGTTACGCCTCAGCCGCTCTTCCTCTATCACGTAGCATGGCGAGGGGACTCTTAGGTAGTCTATCATCTCAGAGTTCCAGGTCAATGTCAAACTTCTCGTGCCAGGGCAGTCCCAGCCTTCCCAGCTCCAGTAGGAACGGGTCAGGGTCAAACTGCTCCACGTTCCAGACGCCCGGGCGCTTCCAGAGGCCTTTCAGATACATCATGGCTCCTGTGGCTGCGGGCACTCCGGTAGTATAGCTCACCGCCTGTGTGCCGGTCTCACGGTACGCCTCCTCATGACTGCTGTTGTTCCAGATATAGTATGTGCGCTCCCTCCCTCCCATGTCGGTGCCCCTGATGCGGCATCCTATGGAGGTCCAGCCCTTGTAATTCTCACCCAGATCTCCCGGGTTGGGCAGGACCGCCTTAAGGAACTGTATGGGAACGATCTCAACACCATTGTACATTACGGGGTCAATGCGGGCCATGCCTATATTCTGTATCACCCTCAGGTGCGTCAGGTACTCCTCACCGAATGTCATCCAGAAGCGGGCGCGCCTGATGGATGGGAAGTTCTTTACCAGGGACTCCAGCTCTTCGTGATAGATGAGGTATGACTCCCGCGGGCCTATGCCGGGGTATGTAAGCGGTCTGTGGATCTCGTGGGGTTCGGTATAGACCCATCTGCCATCCTCCCAGTATTTGCCTTTTTGGGTTACCTCGCGGATGTTGATCTCAGGATTGAAGTTGGTGGCGAAGGGTTTGCCGTGGTCACCGGCATTGCAGTCGACGATATCGAGGTTATGGATCTCACTGAAGTGATGTTTGGCAGCATAAGCGGTGAAGACCCCGGTCACACCCGGGTCGAATCCGCATCCGAGTATGGCGGTAAGTCCTGCCTCACGGTAGCGGTCATGATAGGCCCACTGCCATGAATAGGCATATCTTGCCTCTTCGGGAGGCTCATAGTTGGCCGTATCGAGGTATGCCACCCCGGTAGCCAGACATGCATCCATGATGTGGAGGTCCTGGTAAGGCAGCGCCAGGTTAACAACGATATCAGGTTCGAACGACCTGATGAGCTTCTTCATCTCCTCCACGTTGTCTGCATCGACCTGTGCTGTCTGTACCCTGTCATCGCCGATATGTTCAGCGATGGCATCGCACTTTACCTTCGTGCGGCTGGCGAGCATGATTTCGGTGAAGACTTCAGGCAGCTGAGCCATCTTCGTCACAGCTACGGTCCCGACGCCACCTGCACCGATTACAAGCACTTTTCCCATCTGCGGATAATTTAGGTTATACACAAAGGTAATTTTTTCAGACATTTTTTTAAGCCCCGGATGCGGGTTAACGTAAAAGTTATATTTTTGCAGTCGTATCAACACTATTGTCTTAAATGGACGACTATCACGCGAGCCGTTATATTAATTTCGTTCTGCTGAGGTAAGCTGGCGACAGGTACCTCCGTGGAATATAAAAGAGGAGGTACTATATGATTACTTACTGGCAGATGATCCCGAACGGTCTCCTTCCGTTAAATTCTTTCGAAAAGGGCTGCATTGTCAACGTTACTGACCCGACACCGTCAGAGATTGGTATTTTGAAGACCACACTGAAGGTCCCTGATGATTTTCTTACTGACATTCTTGACGTTGACGAGCGATCGCGTATGGAGATTGAGGATGACATGCTGCTGATGATATATCGTATTCCGTTCCAGAATCTGTCGAACGGTTTTCCCTTCACCACAATTCCCCTCGGACTGGTACTGAAGAAGGAGAGCCTGGTCATCATCTGCCACAGGAACAATGAGGTGCTTGACGATTTCTTCAGTCGCAGCGGCAAGGGTATTACAATTGAGACGAAGATTGATCTGATACTGCATCTTTTCCTGCGTACAACCATGTTTTACCACCGCTACCTGAAGCAGATAAACAACCAGACGGCGATGATCGAGCAGGACCTGGAGAAGTCAACCCGCAACCAGGAGCTTCACCGTCTGCTGAAGATGGAGAAGTGTCTTGTCTACTTCACCACCTCGCTGCGGTCAAATGAGATGATGATGCTCAAACTCAAGAACTCCAAGTGGATACGCGATTACGAATTCTCGTCTGACCTGCTTGAGGAGGCAATGATTGAGAACCGTCAGGCCATTGAGATGGCCAAGATATACAGCGATATTCAGAGCGGAATGATGGATGCTTTTGCATCGGTGATATCCAACAATCTGAACATCGTGATGAAGTCTCTGACCATCGTCACGATAGTGCTGATGATACCTACCCTCATTGCCAGCTTCTACGGCATGAATGTCCCCAACAGGCTGGAAAACAGCATGAATGCCTTCTGGTTCATACTTGGAGGATCTGTACTGCTTGCCCTGTTAGGGGTCTTTATACTGAGGAAGAAGAAGATGATGTAAGCCGGCTCTTCCTGCATTTCTCCCTGTCCGGCTTCCCTGTAAGCGAAACCGACCTCACTGGTTTTGCCCGGGCTGCCATCCAGCTATAATCCTAGTCGGTTGATTGTTCCGTGGATCTGGTGCCTCTGTCAGCCTTAATGCAGCTGTCGCCCGAGTCACTCCTGTCTCGCCAGATGTTTTCTTATCTTTTCGAGACTCTGTGGTGTGCCGCAGTCGAACCAGTATCCCTCATCATGAAGGAATGACATTACCAGGTTATCCTTTGCGAGTGTCAGATAGAGGGATGTCAGTGAATAGATTCCTTCCGGCATCATCTCAAATATGGCAGGTGAGAGCACCTGGATGCCTGAGAAGCCCACCTCATCAAGTTTTTTGCTGCTGGCGATGGTAATTATCTCCTCTTTGGTGGCATTATTGCGCCATCCTCTCAGGCGGCCGCCGGCATCAACGAGCAGTTGCCTGTTACCCGGCCTGTGTCTTACGGCAAGGGTAGCGAGGGCTCCCGATTCCATGTGGTGGTGATACATTTCGTTGAGGCTGAAGTCAGTAAACTCATCAACGTTATGGCAGATAAAGGGTTGGTCGTCAAAGAAGTCTCTCGCCTTCATCAGTCCGCCGGCGGTATCGAGCAGCTCTTCACTCTCATCTGATACAGTGATAGCATAACCCATGCCGCGCAGTTTCTCCACCTCCTCCATCATCTGTTCGGGGTGATGATGAATATTGATGATAAGGTCATCAAAGCCGGCAGCCACCAGTTTTTCTGCAGTCAGCTGCAGCATGGTGCTGCCGTTGATGTCAGCGAGGGCCTTGGGTTTTGTGCGGGTCATCTCTCCCAGCCGTGTGCCGAGTCCGGCAGCAAAGATCATTGCTTTCATCACTGCAGTTCCGAATGGGTTACCGAGACTGAGACTCCCGGCATGGATGAGAGCATTGAAGCCACCCTTGCGGCGCACCATACCGAGCGGTGCAGTCCTCCGATACATCCGAAGGCCACATTAATCTCCACCACACCCTTTCGTCTCAGCATTGGGAGTGAATTGCGTATGATGTTTGAGCAGTCTCCGGCGAAGGCGACAGCCTCGTCGTCATTACCGAAAAACTCTGCGATAGCCGGATCAAAACCTGTCAGCTCACTCAGTTCAGGCACATGTGCCGGGTTACGCAGTCCCCTGCAGTCGAACACGAATCCGCCGCCGTTGTCATAGTTGACTGTCTTTCCCCTGACATAGGAGAAACTCTGGATGTTTATGGTAACCATCTGCTGGTAGTGCGACAGTATGCGGTATTTTCTCTGCAGCGGCACTGCCTCTGACGCTTTTCTGAGTTCCGGCAGGTCTATGCAGAGATCGTCGCCGGCGAGAAGCTCGTTCATCAGTTCGACGGCGGGCACGATGCTCTCACTGAAGGTAGGTTTGTTTTCGTGCAGCCCCCTGAAGCCAAAGGCCCCGAGGGCCTGCATCAGCCTTATGAGTGTGAAGGCCCCGCTGTACCTGGCCAAAGAGTCTCTCGGTGTGCCTGTTGCCTCGGCGAAGAGATACAGGTGCCTGTCGAGGGTCTTCTTTCTCAGCTCGGCCGGTATGTAGGCCTTTGCGTCATAGACGAGGGAGGCGATGTCATAATGGGGTGCTCCCAGCCTGCCTCCCTGGTAGTCGATATACCATGGAGTGCCGTCCCTGAGCATGATGTTTGCGGTCTGGAAATCGCGGAAGAGAAAATAGTCCTGCCCCGCATCAAGCAGAAACTGTGTCAGGGTCTCAAAGTCGCGCTCAAGCCGTATCTCGTTGAAGGGAGCAGCGATAAGTTTCAGGAACATGTACTTATAGTAGTTCATATCCCACACTATGCTCTGCCGGTCAAAACTGCGGTGCGGGTAGCAGAGCGAGAGGTCGAGTCCCTTTATGCCTTCTGTCTGTATCTTCACCAGGTCAGCGGCAATGGTCATGAACAGTTCCTCCGCCTCACTGTTGAAACGCTCCTCGTCGGGTCTCTGCGCAAGCCATGTAAAGAGGTTTATGTCGCCAAGGTCCTCAAGAAAATATATCTTCTCGTCAGGATAATAGACATAGACTTCCGGGACATGCAGTCCCTTCGACCTGAAGTGATTGGAGAAACCGACGAAGGCATCGTTTTCCTCGCGGCTGGGGTTATAGGCCCCGATGACCTTGTCTTCGGGATATGCCAGTCTGAAATATACCCTGTCAGAGCCTGACTGGGGTAATCTTGTCATCACCTCGGGCGGCGAGCCCTTCCATTTGTAAAAGGCCTTTTCAACGGCACTTCTTATATCCATCTTAAAACTTTATCATTATTTTTTTACGGTAGAGAATATAGCCGAATGCCCATATCAGTGTCACCTGGAGCAGTGCAAAGAGGAGGCTGGCAAGCTTTTGTTCCTCGAAGAGCGGGCTGCAGAGATTTGTGAAAATCCATTTATAAAGTGTCATCTCCCCTATTTTGATGGCCAGCATAGTCTTGGTCAATATGCCTGCCAGGATGTATGTGCTCATCGGGTTCATGCCGAAGGGCAGGAAAAAATTGAGTTTGAGCAGGAGTGCAAATGCGATAACCACCAAGCCCACGCTTATCAGGAATGATGAGCTGTATCCTGTCTCGGCCGTCGCCTTCCAGAGAAGCCCGGTTACGGCCATCAGGGCTCCCCCGGCAAGGATGATGCCTATGGTCTTCCAGCCCTGTATTTTAAAGATATCGATTATCAATAGCAGGATTGCCAGTATCAGCATGCCTATACCGCCTGCATAGAGCACATATGAGCTTGTCCAGATAGGTTTATTTATAGGGAAATATTCGCCCCAGAGGAGTCCTGCCGCGATGAGGAGTGCTCCGACAGCCGATAGCCAGCCTATTGTTTTCCATGAGGAGCCCCTGGCGCCGATAAGTCCGCCGGACATAAATCCGAGAAGCACCGTGGCGGTTGCGGGCAGTGTAGAGAGCAACCCTTCCGGATCGAACGGCATGCCGAATCCCTTGTAAAGATGCTTTTCTCCAAGGAGAGCCAGGTCAACCTTCCTGGCGAAGTTTCCTTCGAGTGAATAGGGATCATCTCCTCCCAGGAAGTACATCAGTGCCCAGTATCCGAACAGGAGCACTGCTGCCGGTATCCATATCCGGTTTCGCTTTACCAGCAGCACTATCAATGCTCCAAGGCCCCATGCGAGAGCGATGCGCTGCAGGACACCCATTATGCGCAGAGTAGTGTAGTCGCGCCCAAAGTACGGAAAGATATTAAGGAAGAGTCCTGCTGCAAATATCAGCAGCACTCTGCGCAGCAGGCGGATGAGTGCCGGCTGGGAAAATTCGAAATTGTACTTGCGCAGCGAAAACCACATCGCCACCCCTGAAATGAACAGAAACGAGGGGAAGACCAGGTCCGTGGGGGTGCAGCCGTGCCACGATGCATGTCGCAGCGGCGCATAGACGTGGCTCCAGGTGCCCGGAGTGTTAACGATAATCATGAAGGCGATAGTCATACCCCTGAACACATCGAGGGAGACCAGCCGTCCCGACTGACCCTTCAGACTCTTACCAATACTTTTTGATGCTGACATGATATTTCTGTTTGATGTCGTAAAAATAGCATTTTGGGAACAATCACACCGGCAATCGTTATTAAAGAAAAGTACTATTTTTCGTCCGCGAATACCTGCGCTGGCCGTGATTTATATATGCCCGTGGAAAATCGGGCGTTTTTATGTAAGTTTGATTGCTTCAAAAACCAATTACAGAGTCATGAGAAAGAGATTTTTTACAGTTGTTGTGTTGCTCACCATTCTATTTAATGTACCGGTGAATCTGCTTGCCGTTGATGACAATATTCCATGGAAGAGATACAATGATGACGCCGGGGTTGACAGTATCATGAACACTCTCACCGTCAGGGAGATGATTGCCCAGCTTATCTGGGTGCCGGCATGGGCAGCCGATAACGGGGACAATTTCAGGCAGGTGGAGGATCTTGTCACTAAGCACGGAGTAGGCGGAGTTATCTTTTTCGAAGGGTCGCGCGACAGGCAGGTCAGGTTTACCAAATATCTGAGGACGGTTGCGAAGGTTCCGCTGATTATTGCCCAGGATGCCGAGTGGGGAGCGGGAATGCGTCTCAGCGAGATAGAAGATTTCCCCTGGCAGATGACCCTGGGCGCCGTTCAGGATGACTCACTGATATACAGATTGGGATCAGCAATAGCCTGGCAGTGCCGGGATATAGGTGTGAACCTCAACCTTGCACCTGTTGCCGACGTCAACAACAATCCGCTGAATCCTGTCATCAACTACCGTTCATTCGGCGAGGATCCGGCGAAAGTGGCTGCGAAGGCGGTGATGTACATGAAGGGTCTGCAGGATAACGGTGTCATGGCCTGCGCAAAGCATTATCCCGGTCACGGTGACACCAATGTTGATTCACATACCGGGCTGCCGGTAATAACGGGAGACCGCCAGCGGTTTGATGCCGTGGAGTTGGTTCCGTTCCGCCGTCTCATTGATGAGGGTATCGGGTCAGTAATGACCGCCCATATCAACGTGCCCGGCCTTGATGACACACCCCGGCTGCCTGCCACCTTCTCCCGAAAGATTATTACAGGCATGTTAAGGGATGAGGCTGGTTTTCAGGGACTTACACTTACCGATGCGATGAACATGGCCGGAGCAACCATGACCTTCCCTTCAGGAGTTGCCGATGCTGAGGCCCTGAAGGCCGGCAATGACATCATAGAGTACTCTACTGATCCGTTGCTGGCTATTGCCGAGATCTACCGCAGAGTCGAAGAAGGTGAGATATCAAAGGATGAGATCACGTCCAGATGCCGCAAGCTCCTTGCAGCAAAGCTATGGCTGGAGGCAGCCGGAAAGAATCCGCACGGCGAATCATCCGGCAGCGGGGCGATTCCTGCCACAGCTCATCCGGCACTTATCAGGGACCTCTATGCAGCAGCCATAACCGTGATTGAAAACAATGGCAATCTTCTGCCGTTGCAGCGCACTGATAAGATAAGGATTGCCACTGTATCTGTCAACAGACTGGCAATGAGTGATTTTCAGAAAACGATTGACAGGTACACCAATGCAGATCATTTTTTCATTAATCCTGGCAACGCGCAGGATGCCCATTATGTACTCTCAAAACTCAGGGAGTACGATCTGGTCATTGCGGGCTTCTCATCCCTGGATCAGAAGCCTGCAGGCTCATACGGTGTGACAGCGCAGCTCAACAGTATCTTCAGACAGCTGTCAGCGCTTGAAAGATCTGTCATTGTCTGGTTTGGCAATCCTTACGGTATTGCCCGTCTTGACATGAGTACAAAGCCATCGGCAATGGTTGTTGCCTACCAGGACAATAAATACACTCACCAGGCTGCGGTGCAGGTGATCTTCGGAGGAGTGGGTGCCTCAGGGCGGCTGCCGGTAACGGTAAACGGTGATTACCCTGAAGGGTTTGGGATCAAGACTGCGGGCAGCATGAGGCTACAGTACGGATTTCCAGAGAATGCCGGGCTTTCGTCAGAGATACTGTACAGCAAGGTTGACTCTATTGTGCAGTCCGGACTTGACTCCATGGCCTTTCCGGGCTGTCATGTGCTGATAGCAAGAAAAGGTATAGTGGTGCTGAACAAGTGTTACGGTTTCCACCTTTATGACAGCACCGAGGCAGTGTCAGAGCATGATCTGTGGGACCTGGCTTCTGTCACGAAGGCATCAGCAGCGACACCGTCGCTTATGCTGCTCAACGACCGTGGGCTTTTTGATCCTGACAGGACCCTGGGACAATACCTGCCCTGGTATCGTTTTTCAAACAAGGGTGACATGCTGTTGCGTGATATGCTGGCGCATCAGGCAGGATTGAAGTCGTGGATACCCTTCTGGCGCAACACGCTGGAGAATGACAGCACCTTCAGGCGGGGTATCTTCAGGGACTACAGCAACAGGAGATTTGCCTTGCAGGTATCTGACTCAATATACATGAACAGGCACTATCTGAAGGATATGTTCAGGGAGATACGTGACAGTCCCAGGGGAGATAAGAGGTATGTCTATTCTGATCTCACCTTCATCCTGGCGGCCGAGATCATCGAGAGCCTGTCAGGCACTACTATCGATAATTTTGCACCGGAAAATATCTACAGGCCCATTGGAGCACTGAACATCACCTACAATCCGCTGCAGAAATATCCCAGGGAACGGATAGTGCCCACCGAGTACGATTCTCTCTTCAGGAGGCAACTGCTGCGTGGAACGGTACATGATGAGGGTACGGCGATGCTGGGAGGGGTCTCCGGTCACGCCGGCCTCTTTGCCACCGGCAATGACCTTCTCAAGCTGGTGGAGATGTACCGCAGGGGTGGCGAGTACGGTGGTGTGAGGGTGCTGAGCAGTGAGGTACTGAAGGAGTACACCCGGAGGCAGTTCCCGGAGAACAATAACCGCAGGGGGCTTGGTTTTGACAAACCACTGTTGCCGAATGATACCATCCCTCCGGAAGAGATGTATCCCTGTCCCTCGGCCTCACCTAACAGCTTCGGCCACTCAGGCTTTACCGGGACCTTCATCTGGGTTGACCCTGACGATGAGATATCGTATGTCTTTCTTAGCAACAGGGTATATCCTACGCGCGACAACAGCAAGCTGTCGGATCTCTCCATCCGAGGCAACATACTGCAGGCAGTTTACGATGCCATAATTGAATGATGTGCGATTTTAGATTTGCGAATTTCGATTGGAAAAAAATCGCAAATCGCAGATCGGCCATCGCAAATAAAAAAAGCCGTTCTTCACGGCTTTTTTTTTGTGCCCAGGACAAGACTCGAACTTGCACACCCTTGCGAGCACCAGCCCCTCAAGCTGGCGTGTCTACCAATTTCACCACCTGGGCGGTTCCGGCTCAGAGCTCAGGGCACAAGGCATTATGTTAATGTTCCGTGCGCTTTGCACTGCGCTCTGTGCTCTCTTTGTGCCCAGAACAGGACTCGAACCTGCACATCATTGCTGACACTAGTCCCTGAAACTAGCGCGTCTACCAATTTCGCCATCTGGGCTATTATAAGTCGAAAGTCAAAAGTCTATGGTAATCTCTTTTGTCTTGCGTCTTTTATCCTTTGACCTTTAACGCGGGTGCAAAAATAATGATTTTTTATTATGCAATCGAGCCAAAAATAGAAAGTAATAATAAAACTTCAATTTTTCTTTGGTGAGGCCCCGGTATCAAGCCAGCAAATGGCAAGTACAATTAATATTGACTATAGACCAGTTAAGGTTTATATTTGATAGTTGAACCATTAACCACAGGGATGGCAAGCATAATCGGTGATTTTTCATACGACATCTTTATAAGTTACCGCCAGAAGGACAATAAGTATGACGGCTGGATAACGGATTTTGTCGATAACCTCAAAAAGGAACTTGAGGCTACATTCAAGGAGGAGATAAGCGTATATTTTGATATAAATCCGCATGACGGACTACTTGAGACACATGATGTGGATGAGTCATTGAAGGAGAAACTCAGGTGTCTCATTTTTATTCCGATAGTATCCCGTACCTATTGTGATCCAAAATCTTTTGCATGGCAACATGAGTTCGTGGCATTTGTAGAGCAGGCTTCAAAAGACCGTTATGGACTAAAAGTAAAGCTACCCAGCGGTAATGTTGCAAGCAGGGTGCTGCCTGTATATATTCATGATTTAAATCCTGCAGATCAGAAACTGTTCGAGGAAGTCCTGGGAGGAATGCTTCGCGGAGTTGAATTCATTTACAAGGCGCCCGGAGTAAACAGGCCTCTGCGGTCGGCAGAAGAGAATCCGCATGACAATTTAAACCATACAATATACCGTGATCAGGTAAACAAAGTAGCCAACGCTATAGATGAGATTTTCAGGGGTTTAACAGAATCAGATCAACAATCAGAGGAAATTCCCCCGGGAGAATTTATAAAACAGAAGAGAGAAAAAGATAGTATCAGTCAACCTGGGAAACCTGAACGGGGTATAGTATCCTTATTCAAGGATCTGAAGAGCAGAGCTGTTCCTCAGCTACTGGCAGCATATCTTGTGGCAGGCTTGATTATAGTTGAAATTGTCAGCTGGCTGGCTAAAAAATATCTCTTATCACCTCACCTGGTCAGTTTTTGCATGGTAGCCCTGGCAGCCATGATTCCTGCAGTTATAATTCTGGCGTATTTCCATGGCAAACAGGGACGAAAACGGTGGACCAAGGCGGAAAAGATAGGTATTCCTTCAAACTTAGTTGCAGCAGTTTTGTTACTTGTACTTCTATTCCATGGGCGTAACCTTGGTGCGACCACAACTACTGTCAGCTTCGTTGATGAACAAGGGAAAGAGGTCGATCGCCTGGTGCCTAAAAGTGAATTCCGTAAGAAACTGCTTGTATTTTCGATGGAGAATAATTCGGGAGACAATGATCTGGACTGGTTAGCGCATGCTATGCCGGATATGCTGAGTTATGACCTGTCACAGGATATATATCTTAACATCAGGTCAGTGTATGACATAAGCGACAATCTGAGGGAGGAAGGATACCCTGATGCTATCAGCGTCCCTATGACATTGAAAAAGAAAATTGCCTCTGAGAAGCATATGGACTACTTCACGGCCGGTCAGATAAAAGGTCAGGACGGATTGTTATCCGCTGAGATATATATTCATGATACAAGAACAACCAAGCTGTTGGCAGAGAATACCTTTACCGGGAGAGACATATTCACTATGGTTGACAATATGACGATCTGGATTAAAGAGGCTCTGGGGATACCTGAAGCGCATATAGAAAATACAGTGGATCTTCCGGTTGCGGAGATAACCACAATGTCCGTTCCCGCTTTAAAAAATCTCTACCATGGATTGGATGAATATATGCTAAAGGAAAACAGGGAAATTGGATTAACATTCATCAGGCAAGCAATTGAAGCAGATACAACATTTGCATACGCGTACAGAAATCTTTACGCTTTCAGCATTCAGGCCACGAAACTGGAGGAAGCCATGCGGGCACTGATATCCCTGATGACATACATACATAAGCTCCCTGAAAATGACCGGTTCGACGTCAAGCATGATTATTACTTCCACATAAAACAGGATCCGGAAATGTCAATGGAGGTGGCAAGGAACTGGGCTGAGCTGTATCCTGAGGATATAAAAGCCCATGAGGTGCTCGCCATGCGCTATATGATGCTGAATCAGAAGGAAAATGAGCTGGCAGAATATGAAGCGATATTAACCCTTGATCCGGGTCAGTATGATTATTTGCTGACAATAGGTGATATCCATAAAAACCAGGGCAGGTTTGATGAAGCATTGAAATACTACCAGAGATATGCCGATGTGTTTCCGGGTCAATCAAAGTCTTTTACCAGGTTAGGGAGCCTGTACAGCAGATATGGTGATAACGGGCAAGCCACGAAATACTATAACAAAGCCCTGCTGATCGACCCCGACGATATCTCAATTCAGCTGTCGCTGGCAGGGATCAGGATCGAACTCGGAAAATTCGGCGAAGCCTTGAATGACCTCAATGATATTCTAGAAAAATGTACTAACCATCAGGAAAGATATGCTGTGTACAATACCATGGAGGATTTCTTCTTCCTGAGAGGAGAGTTTGAACGAGGTATAGAAAAGATGGAGCTCAAGATAGCAGAACAGGAGAAATATGATGACCCTATCAATGTACTTAGCAGCAGAATTGACGCAACCGAGAGCTATGCAAAGGCAGGTAAGACTGAACGGGCTCTTAACATCATTGCCGACATTGAAAAGCAACTCATGCCGCCGTTTGACTATCTTGTCCCATTCGGATATCTCATCATCTATATCCAGATGGAGGATATTAAGAACATTGAAAAATACTTACCAATAGTTGAGGAATATATAAGTGAGAGAGAGTTATGGATGTATCAGGTTTTTCTATTCTTCTACAGGGCAAAACTAAGTGAACTGAAGGGCAGGTATGATATTGCCCTGCAACAGTATGAAAAAGCAGGTGAGCTTGAGCCGGGGAATAAAAGTATTGATTACTATATCGGCCATTGCTACAGAATACTGAAAGATTATAAGAGAGCAGAGAGACATCTGCTTGACCTGCTAAGTGTGCATCCCTACTGGCCGGAGGAGCTGTCTGAGCTCGGGTTTATTTACGCTGACCGGGGGAAAGAGGATAAGGCAATTGAATACTTACAGAAGGCCCTCTTTGTATGGGAAAATGCCGATCCCGGGTACAAACCGGCAGTAATAGCCCGCGAGAAACTTGCTGAACTCGAATCCGCAATAAAATGACTCTCCTGCAATTCACCTGTGGTTTGTAGAGTAATAATCCAGCAGGCAGGTATGAGCTGTTACCTTCACAAAAACTTTAAGCCTTGGCTTTCCCTGGCCTGACTGCTTTGTATTACTTTCCTGAAAAGGAGAAATAATTTATTGCGGGTGCTACTTTTATATATATTTGATCCCCGTATTAACCACCTGCACTTACATGTGCAGTGATTCCGGGAAAGAGAAGCAACGATGAATGTATTCAAATTCGGGGGAACATCTGTAGCCAGTCCTGAGCGGTTCAGGGTGCTAATCCCCCTTATCAGCGAAGACACACAAAAGATAGTAGTGCTTTCGGCCATGGCGGGCACCACCAATGCCCTGGAGGAGATCTCCCGGCTGTTTGCCATGGATGAGAGTGAGGAGGCGTTGGCTAAGACAGAGGCACTTCGAGGTGAGTACCACCAGGTGGCGGATGAGTTATTCTCATCGCTGACATGGGGCGAAAAGGCACATGACCTGACTGATGAGCATTTCAACTACATCACTGCCCTCTTTTCACGTGAGCACAGCAGGCATAATGAGAAGCGAATTCTTGCCAGGGGAGAGCTCCTGTCGAGTGCATTCCTCCATTTTCTCCTGTCCGAACAGGGGATTGCTTCTGTGCTTGTGCCGGCCCTCAATTTCATGAGGATAGACAAGGACGGGCAACCGGACTATTTCTACATCAGGGAGAACCTGAACCGTGAGCTTGCCGCTGTCAGGGATGAAAAGATCATTATTACGCAGGGCTTCATCTGTCGCAATGCCTATGGTGAGACCGACAACCTGCGCAGGGGCGGCAGCGATTACAGTGCCACCATCATCGGGGCGGCAATCGGAGCGGAGGAGGTACAGATATGGACTGACATCAGTGGACTCCACAACAATGACCCCCGGTATGTAGAAAACACCAGGGTGGTCAGGCAGCTATCATATGATGAGGCTGCCGAGCTGGCCTATTTCGGGGCGAAAATACTGCACCCTTCGAGCATCAACCCTGCACGTCTCAAGAATATCCCCGTGCGGCTCAAGAACACCATGGAACCCTCTGATGAAGGGACCTTAATCGTCTCCGGATCAACACCTGAGGACTACAAGGCTGTTGCGGCGAAGGACGCAGTGATATCGGTGAGGATCCGTTCTGCCGGGATGCTGATGGCGTACGGATTCATGAGGAGGATCTTCGAGGCGTTCGAAGCCTTTAAAACCCCGATAGACATGATCACCACTTCCGAGGTCTCTGTTTCACTGACGATTGACGACCCAACATGGCTCAGCGAGATTGTCAGTACACTGGGGTCAATAGGTACCATAGAGACCGAGAAAGATCAGACAATCATCTGCATAGTGGGCGATTTCAGGCCTTCCAGGGAGGGTTCGGCGCCAGAGATCTTTGAAGCACTGAATGAGATACCTGTCAAGATGATATCCTACGGGGGAAGCGACAACAGCATGTCCATATTAATAAATACAAGCGACAAGGTAGTTGCATTGCGGTCGCTCAGTTCAAAACTTTTTCCTGAAGAATGATGTTCACAAAAGAGACCACAGACTGGTTACGGCAGCATGAGACGCCCTTTTACTATTATGATCTCGATCTTCTCCGCGAGACCCTTTCCGTAGCCTCGGGGGAGGCCGCCAACAGGGGATTTAAACTGCACTACGCCGTAAAGGCAAATTTCAATCCCTTGATAATGAAGATCATTGCCGGGAATGGGCTGGGTGCCGACTGTGTCAGCGGCAATGAGACAGAGCTTGCCGTGGAGTGTGGATTTCCTGCCAGGGATACTCTCTTTGCGGGGGTGGGCAAGAGTGACCGTGAGATTGAGAACGCCCTGCGCCTGGGTATCGGCTGCTTCAATGCAGAGTCTGTTGAAGAGATTGAAGTAATTGATGCGATTGCCGAACGCATGGGTAAGAAGGCCGCTGTCGCACTGCGCATCAATCCCAACGTGGAGGCTCATACTATCAAACACATTACCACAGGCACTGACGAGAACAAATTCGGCATCAGGATCGCTGAGCTTGAAAAGGTAACTGCCCTTATTGAAGAGTCGAAGAACCTTGAATATCGGGGCATTCATTTTCACATAGGGTCACAGATTACCGACCTGCATGTCTACCGCAATCTATGTTTGAGGATCAATGAGTTGTGGGAGTGGCTGACCGACAGGGGCCTGGAGCCGGCCGACATCAATGTGGGCGGAGGTCTGGGAATAGACTATGAGGATCCAGACCGCTTTCCTCCTTTCGCCGACTATTTTGAAGTATTCAGCAGGCACCTTGACAGCAGGATACAGAGCACGATCTCATTTGAGCTGGGGCGGTCGCTGACTGCCGCCTGCGGATCGCTGATCTCGAGGGTACTGTTTGTCAAGCCGGGTGCACGGGAGACATTCGTCATACTCGATGCGGGTATGACCGACCTGCTGAGACCGGCTCTCTATCATGCATCACACCGCATCGAGAACCTCACGTCGGAACAACCTGCAAGGAAGTACTCGGTTGTAGGTCCGATATGTGAAACAACGGATACATTCGGCAAGTATATAGAGCTGCCGGAAACGAGGCGCGGCGATCTCGTAGCCATACGCTCAGCCGGAGCCTACGGCGAGGTGATGGCAATGCGTTACAATATGCGGTCGCTACCGGCGTCAGTCTTCTCGGGTGAGATTACAGCAGACAGCTGATAACCAGATTAAAAAAGCTGCTCACGCAGCTTTTTTAGTTAGTTATTCACTCTTTCTTTCGCAGTTTTTTTCTGACCGGTTCCGAAAGCAGAAGCATGATCAGGCCGAAGGCCAGTGTGCCCAATCCTGATATCAGGTTCACATTTACGTTGAGCGATCTCTCATACAGTTCCACATCTCCTATTGTGGCAAGGCCGTAGATAGTAATGATCAATCCTACTACTGAGAACATTAATCCGATGGGAAGTCTTATGTCAAGCATGATATTTCTGTTTTTTTTGGTTACCAGAACAATATAGAAAGTAAGACCATAATGATTCCGACGATCAGAGCCAGGAACCAGGGTCTCTGGTACCACAGCACACCGCTGTCATCAAGTTTAGGTGTCATTGAGTAGACCAGGCCGTTCAGGTCAGAATCAGTTTTGTCACGCCTGGAGAGCATCGAGATCACCACTGTCAGCAGTGCTGCTGCAGAGAAGGCGAAGATGGCGGTCCAGAAGTTCTGTGCCATCTCAACCGGGTAGGTATGGATAACACCTATCCAACCTCCCTTCACGAGTGTAGAAGCTCCTTCCGGCTGGGTAAGACCGTGGTGCAGAAGAGCTACTACGAAGCCCATCAGGAGGCCGAGGAAGGCGCCATTGCCTGTCGACCGTTTCCAGAACATTCCCAGGAATATAACAGCAAATAGCGGAGCATTTATCATTGAGAAGACCGTCTGCAGGAAGTCCATTATATTGCCGAATTTACTGGCAATATATGCTGCTGCAATACTTACCAGCACTCCCACGATTGTTGTAATCCGGCCCACTTTCAGGTAATGCTTTTCATCAGCCTCCTGGTCTCCTGTTGCCGGTCTGATATAACTCTGGTAGATGTCATAGGTCCAGACGGTGTTGAATGCAGAAACGTTTCCGGCCATGCCTGACATGAACGAGGCCAGCAGGGCTGTCACTCCCAGGCCAAGTACTCCTGCCGGGAGATACTGTTTGAGAAGCATGATGATGGTATAGTCGTATATCGGTTCTCCCGCCGCATTCAGAGGCAGGACAAAGCTTTTGGACGGATCATTGAGAAGTACCAAGGCTGCTATGCCGGGTACTATTATAAGGAAAGGAATGAACATTTTGGGTATTGCTCCAATCAGGGGTACCTTACGGGCTGCCGTCATCGACTCAGCGGCCATGGCGCGCTGCACTATCAGGAAGTTGGTGCACCAGTATCCGAATGAGAGCACGAAACCCAGTCCTGCCAGTATCCCGTACCATTGTACCCCCAACGGGTTGATTCCGGTACCTGTAGTGTATTTCCACGTGGTAGTCCAGGTATCGGCAGCAAATCCCTTACCTTCTACGATAGGTGCCAGGCTCTCCTGCATGCCTCCCCATCCGCCCACATCACTCATGACCAGGATAGCCATGGGCAGCAGTCCGATGATGATTATGAAGAACTGCAGCACCTCGTTATAGATGGCTGATGAGAGTCCGCCGAGGTAGGTATAGGCAAGGACTATGGCTGCCGACGCAAACAGGGAGACGTTGAAGTTCCATCCGAGGACATTTTCCAGGAGAATAGCCAGGGCATACATTGATATCCCGGATGCAAGGACAGTCATCAGCGCAAAGAGGAAGGCGTTCAGGGCGCGGGTTTTCTCGTTGAAGCGAAGTTTCAGGTACTCAGGCACTGACCTGGCCTTCGATCCGTAATAGAATCGCATCATGAAAAGGGCGAGGAACATCATGGCAGGGATGGCTCCGATCCAGTAAAAATGGGTTGTCAGCATCCCGTACTTGAGGCCTGAGCCTGTCATGCCCATCACCTCGAGGGCACCAAGGTTTGTTGAAATGAATGCCAACCCTGCAACCCATGCCGGCATAGCGCGTCCGGCCTCAAGAAAGGCAGTCGCATTCTTCATGTACTTTTTCAGGGCCCATCCGACACCCAGTACAAAAAGGAAATAGACCGCCATTATAAGGTAGTCTATTCCATGAAGCGCAAATGTTGTGTCCATGTGATTTCTTCGATTAGGTTTGTGAACTCACAAACTTAGCGAAATTTATCAAATAGACTGATTTCCTGTTTTTTTTTGTTTTTCAGATGTCTTACTTTTTAACGGCCGTCTCAGGGTTCCTCTCCTTCAGGGGCAACAGCTGTTTCCTGTCGCGTTCGGCACTGCTCTTGGTGCCGATATAATCGACCCATGCCACAAACTGGTTCAGCTCGTTCTTATAGAGCTGGTCAGTCATAATGAAGCCCACATCCTCATTTCTGAGCGTGTAGTTGTTATGGTTCTGATGCCATACATCAACATAGTAGACATAGGGTCCCAGGTTGGTGAAGACTACCTTGCCGGAAGCGTTGGTGAAGCCCTCGATTATGGCATTGGTCTCATTGTCCCAGTCGTCCTCCGTAGGGTAGAGTATCACACTAGCCCCTGCAACGGGATACTGGTCAAACCATTCGAGGACCTCTATCTCGAGCATGGTGGGCGAAAGCACCTCAATGTCGAGGTACGATCTGTCGACCTCTCCTGTCTTGGAGTATGCACTGAGGATTACGGTGAAGATTCCTGAGGCAGAATAGGAATGAATTGGTTCATAGGCATCTGACCATGTTCCGTCACCAAAATCCCATTCATATTCCACTGCGTTGTAAGAGTTATTGAAGAAGACTACCTCTTCTCCTATCTCTGCCCTGATCTTATCCGTAAAGAAGCCGGCATCGGGGCTGACCTCGCATGAGCTGAGCATTATTGCCACTGCTGCTGCTGAAATTAATAATCTTTTCATGACTGCCGTTTTTGGTACTGTTTTCTTAAATCCAAAATCTGTGCCATTAATTTTTTATACTGAACCAGCACCATTGACACAGATCCTCACAGCAGGTCATCGCCTCTGATTATGAGCAAAAAATATTATCTTTGCACACTATTTAAAAAAGGTAATATGATCAGGATAACGTTTCCCGACGGTTCGGTGAGGGAGTATGATCAGGGTATCACAGGCCTTGATATCGCCAGGTCTATCAGCAGGGGGCTGGCAGCCGAGGTATATTCGGCCACGGTCAACGGTGAGCTATGGGATCTCACGCGTCCTGTCACGGCTGATGCCACCGTCAGGTTTCACAAGTGGGAGGACGCCGAGGCCAGGCATGCCTTCTGGCACTCGTCGGCTCACCTGATGGCCGAGGCTCTTGAGGCGCTGTGGCCCGGGATCAAGTTCGGCATCGGTCCGGTCATAGAGAACGGGTTTTATTACGATGTTGATCCGGGTGAAGGTAAGGTAATCACCGAGGCTGATCTGCCTCTCATAGAGGAGAAGATGAGGGAGCTTGCCGCCAAAAACAGTCCTATTGTGCGCAGTGAGGTGAGCAAGCAGGAGGCGATGGGTTTATTTACAATGAAGGGCGACGATTACAAGACGGAGCTAATCTCGGAGCTTGAGGACGGGTCCATCACACTATACAGCCAGGGTAACTTCACCGATCTGTGCCGCGGGCCGCATCTGCCTGACACATCACCGATAAAGGCCATCAGGGTTCTCAGTCTTGCCGGGGCCTACTGGAGGGGCGATGAGAAGCGCAGGATGATGACCCGTATTTACGGCATAACCTTTCCGAAGCAGAAAATGCTTGATGATTATATGGTTATGCTCGAGGAGGCGCGCAAGCGTGACCACCGGCGCATCGGTAAGGAGCTGGAGCTTTTCGCCTTCTCGCCGCGTGTGGGCATGGGACTGCCTCTCTGGCTGCCCAGGGGAGCTGACATGAAGCAGCGGCTGATCGACTTCATGACGGGTGTGTTAAAGGAGAGGGGCTATGCGATGGTCTCGACGCCTCATATAGGCAATGTGGATCTTTACAAGACCTCGGGGCACTTTGAAAAGTACGGGGCAGACTCATTCAGGCCCATCACTACTCCTCAGGAGGGTGAGGTATTCATGCTTAAGCCGATGAACTGTCCGCATCACTGTGAGATTTATAATGCCACACCGCATTCATACCGTGACCTGCCCGTCAGGATGGCCGAATTTGGCACGGTTTACAGATATGAGCAGAGCGGAGAACTTCACGGGCTGACGCGCGTCCGCAGTTTCACGCAGGATGATGCGCACCACTTCTGCCGTCCCGACCAGCTCAAGGAGGAGTTCAAGAGCATCATTGACCTGGTGCAGTATATCTTCAGGATAGCAGGTTTCAGCGAGTTCACCGCTCAGATATCACTCAGGGATCCCTCCAACCGTGAAAAATATATCGGCTCGGACGAAAACTGGGAGAAGGCCGAGAAAGCTATAATCGAGGCATCGGGTGAGAAAAACCTGGTCACCACCATAGCTGTGGGTGAGGCCGCCTTCTACGGTCCGAAGCTCGACTTCATGGTGAGGGATGCCATTGGCAGGAAGTGGCAGCTGGGAACCATACAGGTCGATTACAACCTTCCGGAGAGGTTTGAGCTGACATACACCGGCAGTGACAACCAGAAGCATCAGCCTGTTATGATACACAGGGCCATATTCGGATCCATGGAGAGATTCGTGGCCGTACTGATTGAGAATACAGCAGGGAAATTTCCCATCTGGCTCACCCCGGACCAGGCTGTGCTGCTGCCAATCAGCGAAAAATATAATGATTATGCAAAAACTGTTTTGAATCTCCTTAATAATTCCGATATTCGCACCCTGATTGACGACAGGAGCGAAAAGATAGGTAAGAAGATAAGGGATAACGAGTTAAAGAAGATTCCGTACCTGCTTGTCATAGGTGAAAAAGAGAGTGAGGCAGGAACAGTTTCTGTCAGACGTCAGGGTGAAGGAGACAGGGGTGTGATGAAACCCGAAGAGTTCATCTGCCTGGTTAAGGAGGAAATGAGGCAGGAATTAGGCAACTAAGTGATTGAATTTAAGTAAATTAGTAATTTAACTGGAGGACAAGACCATAGCAGGACCAACCTATTTCAGATCGTATAACAGGCCCAGACCCAGGCCGGGTAGGAGACCCGAACCCGAACACAGGATCAACAACAGGATCACCGCAAGAACAGTGAGGGTTGTTGGCGACAACCTTGAACCAAGGGTCATGAGCATAGGGGAAGCCCTTGAGTTGGCAGACCAGATGGAGCTGGATCTTGTGGAGATTTCACCGAACGCTGACCCGCCGGTCTGTAAGATAGTTGATTATCAGAAGTTTCTTTATCACCAGAAAAAGAAACAGAAAGAGATCAAGGCCAATGCAGCAAAGATTGTTGTAAAGGAGATACGTTTCGGACCCAACACTGACGATCACGACTACAACTTCAAGTTGAAGCACGCGATCAATTTCCTTGAAGAGGGAGCAAAAGTAAGGGCCTATGTGTTTTTCAAGGGACGGTCTATACTCTTCAAGGAGCAGGGAGAGAAGCTGCTGGCACGTTTTGTTAATGACCTGGAGGAGTACGGGAAGGTAGACCAGACGCCAAGGCTTGAGGGAAAGAGGATGATTATCATCCTTTCACCAAAGAAAAAGAAGTAAATTTTTATACACATATATATAACATGCCAAAAATGAAAGTAAATCCGGGTGCAAAGAAGAGATTTTCTTTGACCGGTTCAGGTAAGATCAAACGCAAGCATGCTTTCAAGAGCCATATTCTTACCAAGAAGTCAACCAAGCGGAAGAGGAATCTTACGTACGACGGACTGGTAGACAAGGCTGATGAGAAGAATGTCAAGCTTCTGCTTGGTCTCAAGTAGTATTAACCACCTGACAGTGTGATAATCAATTGATTTATTAACCGGGATGTGAAGCATAAAAGACCTTACAAGGCGCTTACATCCGAAAAAGAGTAAAGAAAATGCCAAGAGCAACAAATGCACCAGCATCAAAGGCAAGGCGAAAGAAGGTATTAAAGCAGACCAAAGGGTATTTCGGCAGCAACTCAAATGTTTACACTGTTGCCAAGAACGTACTTGAGAAGGGTCTGGGCTACGCCTACCGTGACCGCCGTGCCAAGAAGGGTCAGTTCCGCGCTTTGTGGATCCAGAGGATCAACGCCGGGGCACGCCTGCACGGAATGAGTTATTCGCAGTTCATCGGAGGACTTGAGAAGAAGGGTATAACCCTAAACCGCAAGACGCTGGCCGATCTGGCCATGAACCATCCGGAAGCCTTCAAGGCGATAGTGGATAAAGTGAAAGAATAAAAAAAAGCGGGGCGACCCGCTTTTTTATTGTCGATTTGCGATGGGCGATTGTCGATTTGATGGTTGATTGGCGATGGGCGAATTGCGAATTGATTGGCGATGGGCGAATTGCGAATTGAGAATTGGGAATTGCAATGTGCAATCTGCGAATTAATTACAGATCAGCTATCAGTGATTAAATCGAAAATCATACATCGCAAATCGGAAATCATCGCTTGGCTCCTTTGAAAAATCTTTTGAACCTTATCTTTTTGAATCCCTGTGCCTCCTTATCTATGGAGAGCCATACTATCACCGGGCGTCCGACTATATGATCTTCCGGGACGAATCCCCAGAAGCGTGAGTCAGCCGAATCATGCCTGTTATCGCCCATCATCCAGTAGTAATCCATCTTAAAGGTATAGCTATCAGCGGGTGAACCGTTGATATAGATGACTGTATCGCTTATCTCCAGATCATTCTCCTCGTAGATGTCAATTACGGATGTATAGAGGTTGATGTTGGCCATGTCAAGCTTCACCGTGGTTCCCTTTTTCGGTATCCAGAGCGGACCGAAGTTATCCTCGTTCCATCTGTATTGCGGGTCATGCGGGAATATATATGGGGCGTACTCCCCTGCCCTTCTGTAGTCGGCCTCGACACCTGTGACATTTGCAAAGCCCGATATCAGTTCCGCATTCTGTTCAGTGAGTGGAAGCCGGTAGACCGTTCCTGAAAGCATCATTGACTGGTCAGATCTTGATATACCCATTCGCTCGAAAGCCTTTGGGTTGATACGGGTGCCGTTGGTGCGAACATAATAAGAGGTCTGCTGTGTCTCATGATCTATGGCCGGGACACCGTTTACAAAGAGCTGACCGCCCTTGATGAGAATTGTGTCGCCGGGAATGCCCACACAGCGCTTGACGTAATTGTCACGACGGTCAACAGGGCGGTAAATAACGGTATACTCATTCCAGATCATCTGTCTGGCAAGGGCGTTATACTCCTCTTTCTTCCTGAGCGGTCCGTTTGCCCTGATATCTTCAGCAGTGAGCATCTCGGCCTTCTCCCTAACCAGTTCATAGTAGCTCACGGCCTGATTCTCAAGACAGACAGTATCCCCGGCAGGAAAGTTAAATACCACAATATCATTGTTTTTTACATGCCCGAATCCCTTGAGCCTTTGGTAATCCCAACGCACAAGGTTTGACCACGATTTGCCCTTACCGCCGGTAAGGGGGAGGGTATGCTGTGTAAAGGGAAAGGCGATGGGTGTATTGGGGAGACGGGGGCCGTAGGCCACCTTGCTGACGGCAAGATGATCACCCACAAGGAGAGTTTTCTCCATTGAGGGGGTTGGTATGCGGTAGTTCTGGAAAAGGAAGATATTGATAAGCGTGACTGCAATTACTGCAAAGATCAATGCATCAAGCCATTCAACCAGAGTGCTGTTTTTGCCGTTGCGTTTCTTCCAGAAGGCCCAGTTGACCTTTTTGCTGACGTAGATGTCAAAAACTATGGGCAAACCGAGCAGCAGCCAGTAGTTACCCACCCAGATGACCCAGAGCAGGTAGAGCAGGCCTATCACACCGAATTTAAAATATCTGTTATGCAAAAGTTCCTTCATCGCTTTTAATTTTCGCTGCAAATCTACTACAATATATTCAGAAGTCAGCCTGATGCAGGAGACTCCTGTCATGCCGGCAACTACTCTTCTGCCTGCAGTTTGATCTTCTCCGTCTTTTCAAGGTCTTTCACATAATACCGGGTGCCCGCAAAAAACAGCGCAGCACCGATGAGGAGCATGAACGGAAGCAGTGCCATGGCTTTTTCTATATCGAACATGTCATAGAGCTTGCCGATGACCAGCGGCGCGGTGGAGGCCCCCAGCAGGTTCTGCACCACCACGGCCACCGCATATGACATAGCCCTCATTCCGGGATGGATCACATCCTGGGTTACGGCAGCGGCTGCCGGCAGAAAGGCGGTGACCATCACCCCCATCAGCAGGAAGAATACATACTGTATTGTGCCATGGGTCATCCACAGAGCAAACATGAGCAGGATTGCCGACGATACCGTTGTTATCGTCGGAAACAGAAGACGGGCCCTGATATTTGATTTTCGCCATCTGTCTGTTATGATTCCTCCCAGCGGTGCCCCTACTATTGCCAGCACCATAACCGCACTGGCCATCGAGCCGGCTTTTTCTACAGGCAGGTCACGGGTGACATGAAAATAGGTTGAGAGCCATGTTATCAGTGAAGTTGTTACAAACACCACCGCAGCAAATCCAAAATAGGTCAGAATCAGAGATGGTCTTGAGAGAAATTCCCTGACCATATCCATCTTCTTCATCTTCACCTTGATGTTAAAGCTGTCTGTAAATGAGAGATCGACAGTCTTATAATCCTTGACAAAGAAGAAGAGCACAGCGACTATCATTCCTGGCAGTGCAACAATGCCGAAGGCATGCTTCCATCCCAGCCGCGCTGCGATGAATCCACCCAAAAGTACACCTATGGCAGTACCCAGGGGTATGGATGCATTCCAGAGTCCCATCATCTTCGATCTCTTCTCCTCGGGGTAAAGACCGGATATCACGGCGCTCCCTCCGGGAGCATAGCCAGCCTCGCCCACTCCTATCAGGGCTCTTGCCAGAACCAGCTGCACGAAATTGCCTGTGAGTGCGCACAGGGCCGTGGCAAGGCTCCAGATGACGGCCATGATACCGATAGTCTTGGTACGGTTCCAGCGGTCGACAAGGATTGAGATGGGGAATGTCAGCAGAACAATGGCCCAGTAAACAGCCGAAACGAGCAGTCCGCTCTGCGTATGGGTGATCCCGAGATCCTGCTCGATATGCACGAACATGGATGTCACAACCATCCTGTCGATATAGTCGAACATGTATAGCAGGAACAGCAGCACGAACATGTAGTTGGTGTATCCTTTTGTGTAGAGATACCCCGGAGGAATGATCTTGTTTTTCATCGTGTGAAATATTGGAGTTTATGTTCACAGGTAAACTGGGACCTAAAGTAATGTCTATTTCTTTATCTTGCATCAGTTTTGACGAGCGAAAATCATGAAAAAAAGCATTATTGCACTATTTGTTCTTTTTCTCATGCTCTCAGCGGGCTGAGGGAGAGCGGAGACCGCCGACCTTGTAATTGTTAACGGAAGGGTCTTCACCGCTGATTCCCGGGTGCCGGATGCTGAGGCCGTTGCCATCAGGGGCAACGTGATACTGGCCGTCGGCAGTCAGAAATAACAGGTGCGACACTGACCCGTTCGGAGGAGAGATGATGCGCGATCCGGCAAAAGGGGGTTTCAGATAGGTATACATGCCATCGGGCCGAAGGCCAACAACTGGATACTGAATGCCTACGAGAAGGCAAGAGAGGTCAACGGCATCCGTGACAGTCGTCATCGCTCGGAGCATGCACAGATACTCACAGAGAAAGACCTGCCTCGTTTTGCACAGCTGGGCGTCATCGCCTCGATGCAGCCCACCCACTGCATCACTGACAAGCGGTTCGCGGAGAAGCGTATTGGCACCGATCGAAGCCGTTGGGCATATGCCTGGAAGAGCCTGGCCGACAGCGGGGCACAGCTGGCATTCGGAACCGACTATTCCGTGGAGCCGCCGAACCCTATGGAGGGGCTTTACGCCTCAGTGACAAGGAAAGACCGCAAGGGAGAAGAGGGAGACGAATGGTTCCCGATGAAGAAGATCACCATGGGCAAGGCCATCGAGTATTATACGCTGGGTGCAGCTTACGCCCAGTTCATGGATGACAGGAAGGGGATGCTGAGGAAAGGCTATTTAGCAGACATAACCATCCTCTCAGAAGATATCTTCGATATCAGCGAGGAGATGATTATGTCCGTAAAAGCTTACTATACAATCGTTGACGGAAAGATAGTCTTTGAAAGAAACAGATAGAAATCTACTTCGTCTGGTCGTCAACGGTTGCTCCGGGAGCATTCTTGGCGACGGATGCAATGCCGTTGTCACAGCTGGCCTGAGCTTCATACATTTCGCTCTTACCGATAACCTGACCGTTTGTTGCTTTCAGATTGAAATAGAATTTCCCGTTCTTGGCCACTTTTGCATCGAACCTCTTGGGGTCAGCAGCATTCTTCATAACCGACTTGACGCCGTTCATGCATGAAGGTTTTGATGCATAGCCCTCACTGGCCAGTATAACCTGACCGTTGCCGGCAACAAGGTTAAACTGAAATTCACCGTTCTTTCTTTTCGAAATAACAAATTTTCCCATGATTACTAAATTTATTTAAAGGTTAACTTTGTCGTGTCGTTTCCAAATATACAAAAAAACTGCATTAGATTTACCAAAGGGGGTTTTTATGCGAATAGACATCATTACCGTACTGCCCGAATTGCTTCGCAGTCCGTTCAGTGATTCGATCATCAAACGGGCACGGGATCGGGGTGTAGTTGAAATCAACATCATCAATCTGCGTGAATATTCCACCGACAGGCACAGGAGTGTTGACGACTATCCCTTCGGTGGCGGTGCCGGTATGGTAATGATGATTGAGCCGGTCTACAACTGTATCACGGATCTTACTTCGCAGCGTCATTATGATGAGATCATTTACACTTCGCCCGACGGCATACCCTTCAGTCAGCCTCTTGCCAACGAGCTGTCGATGAAGGAGAATATCATTATCCTTGCAGGTCATTACAAGGGTGTGGATCAGCGCATCAGGGACCGTCTCATCACGCGGGAGATATCGATAGGCGATTATGTACTTACCGGGGGCGAATTGCCGGCCGCCGTGATAACTGATGCCATTGTGAGGTTACTGCCGGGTTCCATCTCAGATGCCGAATCGGCGCTTTCCGACTCGTTCCAGGATGATCTGCTGGCGCCGCCTGTTTACACCAGGCCTGCAAATTTCAGGGGATGGAAAGTACCTGATATCCTTCTTGGCGGAAACACCGGGGAAATAGAGAAGTGGCGTTTTGAGGAATCGGTCCGGATCACCCGTAAAAAGCGGCCGGGCCTCCTCGACGAAGAATCATGATCGTTTATATTCTTTTTGTCGAAAAAGCTTTGTAACATTGCCACCCTGCTGACAACACAATAAATAAAAACGATATGAAACCCACATGTATTGCATACACAAACCTGCATGTATATAATTTTCAGACATGTGGGTTCTCCCGATAAATCGGGACAGGCTATCAGACCATTAAAATCAAAATTATATACTGATGAAACCTCACGATTACATTGAGAGAGAAGAGAAGTACGGAGCACATAACTATCATCCCCTGCCGGTGGTTCTTGACCGTGGCGAAGGGGCATATGTATGGGATGTGGAAGGCAAGAGATACTATGATTTTCTCTCAGCCTATTCAGCCGTGAACCAGGGTCACTGCCATCCTAAAATAACTGCAGCGCTGATTGAGCAGGCGCAGAAACTAACGCTCACCTCCAGGGCATTTTTCAACTCGGTGCTGGGGGAATACGAAGAGTACATCACAAAATACTTCGGCTATGACAAGGTACTGCCCATGAACAGCGGTGCCGAGGGTGATGAGACAGCCCTCAAGCTTTGCCGCAAGTGGGCATACCTGAAGAAGGGCATCAGGCAGGATCAGGCGAAGATAATCGTCTGCGAAGGCAACTTCCACGGACGCACCATCACTATTGTTTCAATGTCTACTGACCCGGATGCACGCAAGGATTACGGTCCCTTCACTCCCGGATTCATCACCATACCCTACAATGACATCCCGGCGCTGGAGAAGGCTCTGGAAGATCCTGACGTGGCCGGTTTCCTTGTAGAGCCGATACAGGGTGAGGCAGGTGTCTTCGTTCCCGAAGAGGGATATATCAAAAAGGCCTATGATCTCTGCAAGAGCAAGAATGTACTGTTCATTGCCGATGAGGTGCAGACCGGGCTGGCACGTACGGGTAAGCTCCTGGCATGCGATCATGAGTATGTCAGGCCTGACATACTCATTCTCGGTAAGGCGCTTTCCGGAGGAGCGATGCCCATCTCGGCAGTGCTGGCAGATGATGAGATCATGTTAACCATCAAGCCGGGCGAGCACGGCTCCACTTTCGGAGGAAACCCGCTTGCCGGAAAGGTTGCAATAGCAGCACTTGAGGTGATCAGGGAGGAGAAGCTGGCAGAGAGGGCAGAGAGGCTCGGCAGGATATTCCGTGACGAGATGAAGGCCATAAAGTCGGACATGATTGAGCTGGTGCGCGGCAAGGGACTTCTCAACGCCATCGTCATCAGGCCTAAAAACGGCAAGGAGGCGTGGGATGTCTGCCTTACGATGATGGAGCTGGGAGTACTGGCAAAACCGACTCACGGGCATATCATCAGGTTTGCACCGCCATTGGTAATCACAGAAGAGCAACTGCGTGACGCCATCTCACTGATAAAGAAAGCCTTGCTTCAGTTCAGCTGATTTTGTGAAGTCCTGGCGGAGTATTGTATATATCACCCCGCCCGGATATTAAAAGAATGCTATTTTTACCGGCACTAAAAATGAACTATGAGAATTGTTTTCATACTATGTGCTGTCATTGTCATGACTGGCTGTGCCGGTACCGGTAAAAAAGCATCCATCACAGCTGAGGAGCTGACCCGTATCACCGTTAAGCTTGCGTCTGACAGGTTTTTCGGAAGGGGCACGGGTACCGGAGGCGATTCGCTTGCAGCGCTATTCACAAGAAAAGAGTTTGAGAAAGCCGGTGCTGATCCTTTCATAGAATCGGGGTTGCAGCCCTTCAGGGTAAATGTAGCTGTTGAGCCGGGCAAAAACAATAGCCTGACCATCGACGGAAGAGAATATATTGCCGGCACGGACTTCATGCCCCTGGCACTCTCTGCAAACTCTTCCCTGTCGGCACAGGTGGTCTTTTGCGGGTATGGCCTGTTACCTTCGGGGGACACCCTTCACCGGGATGACTTTGCCGGCCTGCATGTAGCAGGTAAATGGGCGTTGGTGCTCAGGGGTTATCCCGAGTCGCATCCTGCCTCGGCGGGCTACGGATCCATCAGCAGTGACCGGATAAAAGTACTCAATGCCAGGGAAAAAGGTGCTGCCGGTGTCCTGCTGGTGTCAGGCGAGAAATGGGATGTGGCTGACAACCTTGACAAACCTTCGCGCAGCGAGTCACGTGCCGGCGTGCCGGTTCTGCAGATCAGGAGAAGCGTAGCTGACTCGATTCTCAAAGGCACTGAAGCCACCATAAAAGAGCTTGAAGAGAAGGCTGCAGATTCAAAATCTGCCACAGGATTGATAACGCAGACTACGGTAGATGCCGAGGCGGATGTAGATAAGAGGGAGGCCATCACCTCCAACGTGGTCATGATGATGGAGGGGAACTCAAATCCAGGTGAGTATGTAATAATCGGAGCACATTATGATCATCTCGGCATGGGCGGACCTGGTTCCTCAAGCAGGGTCCCCGATACCGTGGCAATCCATTACGGAGCCGACGACAATGCCTCAGGAGTAGCTCTTATGATCGAACTGGCTGAGAGGTTGGCCGCAGAAAAGGCGGGACATGCAAGGAGCATCATCTTCGTTGCCTTCTCCGGTGAAGAGATGGGCCTGCTGGGATCAAAGCACTTTATTGAAAACATGGGTATTGACCCCTCTACGGTTAACCTGATGATAAACCTTGACATGGTAGGCCGGATGAAAGATGGGAACGGGCTGCAGGTTGGCGGCGTGGGAACAGCCGAGGGGCTGCGTGATACGGTGACATATTACACTGACACAACAGCGATAAGGCTCTCCTTCACCCCGGAAGGTTACGGTCCTTCTGACCACTCTTCATTTTATGGAAAAAACATACCCGTCCTTTACCTCACCACCGGGGCCCATCTTGACTACCACACTCCCTCCGACACCCCTGATAAGCTCAACTATACAGGGATGGTTAAGATAGGTGACCTGCTGGCGAACCTGATTTCATGGGCGGCGAACAGTTCCTCCAGGCTTGCCTTTACCGAGGCCGGACCAAAGGAACCGACGAGTCCCATGGGCCGCAGGAGAGGTGTTACCTTCGGCATCATGCCCGATTTTGCCGGCAATGTCACAAACGGACTGAGGGCTGACTTTGTCACGCCCGGCAAACCGGCCGCACTTGGTGGAATGGTGAAAGGTGACATCATTGTAGCGATAGATAGCAAGCCTGTCTCAAATATAGAGGATTACATGTTCAGGCTCAGCCATCTGAAACCCGGCCAGAGGGTGCCTGTTGAGGTCTTGCGCAATGGAGCCCGGAAGCTATTAATCATTCAGTTATAACAATATATCAGCTTATTAAACATGAAAAACTTCCTATTCTGGACCATAGCCGTGATGATTACAATCGCCGCCGCAATATACCAGAGGACAACCGGACCTACATATCCCTACAGGACCACGACGACCATTGACGGAACGGAGTACTCGTTCGAACTCAAGCGGAGCCAGACAAACACCCATCCCTGCATGATTAAACTTGAAGTGCCGGAGGAGGTGACGGGTGAGATATTTTACCGCCGACTGAAGATGAATGAAGAATGGACTGCTATGGAGATGAAGCATGACGGTGTGCACCTGGCCGGTGAGCTTCCCTCCCAGCCTGCCGCCGGCAAGCTTGAGTATTATATTGTCTTAAAATCTGCTACCGGGGCCGAGACCACAGTCATGAAGGAGAAACCAGTGGTTATCAGGTTCAAGGGTAACGTGCCGGCAGTGATAATGATACCGCATATTCTCATCATGTTTTTTGCCATGCTCCTGTCAAACCTGGCGGGTCTCACCGCCGCCTTCGGCAGCTCCGAACAAAGGAGATACGGCCGTTGGGCGCTGTGGCTGCTGCTTGCCGGAGGCATGGTGCTGGGGCCGCTGGTGCAGAAATATGCTTTCGGTGATCTGTGGACAGGTATCCCGTTCGGTTGGGACCTGACAGACAACAAGACGCTGATTGCCGTTGTTGTCTGGATTTTTGCGGTTGTCATGAACCGCAAAAAAGAGCGCCCGGGTTACACCATCGCCGCAGCGGTAATACTGCTTCTGATCTACTCAATACCGCACAGCCTTTTCGGGTCGGAACTCGACTTTGCAACCGGTACGGTAACACAGGGTTAAAAAAAATTTATCCTCTTGCTGCTTTTTTCTACCTTGGATGCAGCATTAACGCATCCACTCCGTCATTGAATTGAAGAGTTCAAACTGATGGGTGCAGCGTCAAACATACTTAAACAAGATCTTGAATTAAGAATGGGAAATGTTGATGCAGCATTCAGGAACATACACCAGGGCCTGATAGACGGGTGCCGGGAAGGTGATCAGAAGGCTCAGTTCCAGGTGTACAAGCTCTATTACAAGGCTATGTACAACACCAGCCTGAGAATTGTAAACGACAGCATGGAAGCTGAAGATGTGATGCAGGAAGCGTTCCTGTCGGCCTTCGAAAAGATAAACACCTATTCGGGGACAGTCAGTTTCGGCGCCTGGTTGAAGAGAATAGTGGTAAACAGGTCACTTGATGTCCTGGGAAGGAGAAAAGCGATCTTTGAAGAGCTTGACGGTCATGACGGAATCCGTGACGACAGCATTGAAGATGCAGAATACGGGGAGGAGACGGAGACCAGGGTGGAAGAGGTCAAAGCGGCCATTGAGCGGCTTCCGGAAGGATACCGCGTGATACTCTCTCTCTATCTCATTGAGGGTTACGACCATGATGAGATAGCTGAGATGCTCAACATCTCAAGCAGCACCTCGCGGTCACAGCTGTCGAGGGCAAAGCAGAAGCTGGTGAGTGAATTGAAGAAAGGAAAGATAAAAGAATAACGAAATGAACAGACTTGAAGAAATAATCAAAAGAGAAAGAGGTTTGTTTGACGACCGGGAGCCGACAGACGGCCACTTTGAGAGATTCAGCTTTAAGCTTGCCACCAGGCTGCACGCCGGAAAAGCAAAGAGGAGCATCATGCCCTACCTGCTCAAGGCTGCCGTAGTCACGCTGCTGGTTACCCTCTCCTCGCTCTGGACATTTGACCACTTCGTAAGGCCAAACCTAAAGAAGCAAATGACCCTCAGTGAGGTCTCTCCCGAGTACCGTGAAGCAGAACGCTATTATGTGAGGCAGGTGAACCTTATGGAGAATGAGTTCACATCGCTTGACCTCGCCAATCCTGAGCAGAAGGAGATGCTTATGAATGAGATGGCAGCCATGGACTCAGTCTATACGGAGTTGCAGAAGGAGCTCAGAGCCAATCCTAACGACCAGCGGATCATTGACGCCATGATAAGTCATTACCAGACCAAGATAGAAGTCATGAGTTATTTACTCGGCCAATTGAGACAGATAAAGGCAGAAACCGAAAATCCAGTCAGCCATGAAAAAGTTACTATTTAACAGAAGAGTTGCGACCTTAGCGCTGTTGCTTTGCACCGTCACTCTGACAGCCTCCGCGATAGAGGTCAAAAAGGAATTCCGCAGGGAGAAATCACCCACCGACAACTCTACCCTCAAGGTCATTAACAAGTTCGGTGCGGTAGTAACTGAGACCTGGGATCAGAACAACATTGTCATCGATGTGACGGTCAAGGTTGAACATGCCTCGGAAGAGAGGGCACGGAAGCTTCTGGAGATGATCACCGTCAAATTCACCGAAGAGGGTGAAAACCTGACGGCAGAGACGATCTTCAGCGACGACTTCTCATCTACCAGCTGGAAGGGGAGCAACAACAACTTCAGCATCAACTACAACATCAGGATGCCTGCATATATAAATCTTGACATCAGCAACAAGTACGGGAACACTATTGTGGATGAGGTGGCAGGATTGGTCAGGCTTAACAGCAAATACGGTGATCTGTCCGTTCACAAGCTCTCGAGGGGTAATCTCAAACCGCTGAACACCCTGATTGTTGCTTACGGCAAGGCAACCATTGACGAGCTGGGATGGGCGGAGATCAACGCCCGCTACTGCGGAATGTTCAGTGTGGAGAGGGCTGTAGCACTGCTGATAGACAGCAAGTACTCGAAGGTTTCCGTTGATGAGGTAAGCTCTCTGGTAGCCGACAGCAAATATGACGGTTTCATGATCGATGCCGCCAACAACATTGTGATGATGGGAGGATACACTGACCTTAAGTTCGGCAGGGTGAACAAGAAACTGGAGATTGAGACCAAATACGGCAATCTCTCCGTGGAGGAGATCCCGGCAAACTTTGAAAAGGTGACTGTAAAGGCAGCTTACTGTGGCGTGAGACTGGGGATTGATCCTTCGGCGTGTTACATGCTGGATGTCAGCAGCTCGTACGGCAGCGTCAAGATTGATGATGCGAGGTTTTCACCTCAGAGGAGGATTGCGGGCAACACCAGCACGGAGCTTGCCGGCAAGGTCGGCTCCTGCAGTAATCCTTCGGCGACTGTAAAGATAAACACCTCATACGGGTCTGTAAGGCTCTACTAGATAATTTGGATTTTTTACTCAGAGTTTCGCGGCGCCCTAAGGAAATCGGGGCGCCGCGTTCTTTTTGCCACGCTGCTGCGCCGCTGTGGGCATCTGCAGGGGTGCCCGTGTCAGGGCAGGCTCTGTGCTGCTGCGTCGCTTTGAGTAATGGCACGGGGGTGGCCTGCGTCAGGGCATCAGTTTATCCGGTTCATCGGAGAAGATGAAGACACCCTGATTGCCGGCTGAGGTTTTATAACCCCGGTACATCCCCTCGGTGTTGAAGGGCATGCTTACATTGCCTTTGCTGTCAACAGAGACCACTCCTCCTGTGCCACCGACCTTCACCAGTTTATTTTTTATCACCTCTCTTGCCGCCTCATCGAGGGACATCTCCCGGTACTCCATCAGTGCCGAGATATCGTGCGCCACGGTATAGCGTATGAAAAACTCACCGTGGCCTGTGGCTGACACGGCACAGGTGGCGTTGTTGGCATAGGTACCCGCCCCTATTACGGGAGCGTCGCCCACACGGTTATAGCGCTTGTTGGTCATGCCTCCCGTGGAGGTTCCCGCGGCCAGGTCGCCGTTCATATCGAGGGCCACGCATCCTACGGTGCCATGCTTGTCGTTTTTGAGTGACCGCTGTAGCTCGTTATACCGCTTCTCATCACGGAAGTAAGAGGGGTCGACAATATCCAGTCCCTTTTCTGCGGCAAATTCCGAGGCACCCTTTCCGGTAAGCATGACGTGGGGCGACTGTTCCATCACGGCGCGTGCGGCGGTAATCGGGTTGCGTATGTCGGTCACGCCGGCCACGGCGCCGGCGGCGAGGTTACTGCCGTCCATGAGGGAGGCGTCGAGCTCATTGCGACCCTCGTGGGTGAAGACGGCCCCCTTGCCGGCATTGAAGAGCGGTGAGTCTTCCATCAGCCTGATGGTACGTTCCACGGCGTCGAGGGCCGAGCCGCCGGAAGCCAGAATGGCTGCGCCGGTGTCAATGACAGCCTGCATCATAGCCCTGTACTCAGCCTCCCGCTCCGGGGTCATCCGCTCGCGGGTGATGACACCGGCGCCGCCGTGGACGGCGATGGTCCAATGTGACCCGCTCTTCGGCAGAAGAAGATTTATCTCCATGATTGCCTTAATGGCCCTGTCGGAGAAGAAGTCACCGGCCGGAAAGAGAGAGAACCTGCCAGCTCCTTCGTAGTTGTCCCTGTCGATGAGCAGGACCTCCTGCTGGTCATTGCGATTTACAATCTCGCTGAGGGTGAAGGCTGCCCTGTAGCCGTCGAGGCCGGCAACGACAACTATGCCATGGCGCAGTGCATCGGATGACATCCTGTAATAGTCACGCAGGACCTCCGAAAGCATTCCCCCGATGAAGGGTGTGGTGCCGTGGATGCCTCTGCCCCTGCCGTAAAAGACAGTCTGGAAGGTCTCATTCTGAATTCCGGCAGGCAGTTCCGACAGGATTTCTCTCTGGCGGCCGTTGACGCATATCCTCATCGTCTCGGAGAAGAGAGGTGATAGCTCCCTGTCAATAGGGTATTTGCTGTCAAGCGACTTCACGGTGATGCGCACCGGGTTGCTGATGTTCCTGACAGTGACCAGGTCATTGCCTGCAATGAGTTTTGTCTCCTGTGGCAAAAGCCAGAGGTCCTTGCTCTTCGACGGCACTATGCGGGCCACCGAGGTGGCAATGAGGAGACGGTGACGATTCACCGGGTAATAGATCTCCCCCCAAGAGAAGGTTACTATTTCGCCCCTGTCATTTTCGACCTCCACATAGAGGTCAATGATGGGTGGGAATTCAGCCTCATTCTTCTTCTTCAGAACCACCCTGTTGAGAATGTCATAGATGGAGTATCCGTCGTACCGGTATGCACCGGTAAAACCTACGGAGTCACCTATCAGCACGGTCTCCTTGACGATGATACTGTGCTTTGGCAGCCGGGTGATATCTATTGTAAAATCCTTCTGCACCTCGCCGGTGACAAGAATCTTCTTGCTCCCCTTCAACAGGTAGGAAGGTTCATCATCGTAAAAGTCGTTTGTCTGTGCGCCGGCAACGGTAAAAGCCAGCAACATGATCATTGTAAAGGCAATTTTCTTCATGGTTGAATATTTCATTATTATTTAATTTTTATTTCATTGGTCGAATGGAACTTACATGAATTAAATGCTCATTTCCTTTTGTGAGTGTCTGCTCATGTAAGTTTCGGTATACAAATCTGTTCACTTCGACTGGTAAATTTAATGATAATTAGCATTAGTGCTGGAAGATGAATTCACTGCTAACGATGCTGGTGGGGAGACTGTATGACAATCTGCTTTTCGCGGTTGTGGATTCCGGCGGGGAGACTGTCGGCCGTTTTACGGTTAAGGGCAGGAGGCGCTGAAGCAACTTTTTTGCAGCCTTCAGATATCGAGTTCCACCAGGGTGATCCCGGCGCCGCCGCGGTCAACATGCTCGTCGGTAAGATGTTTAACGGCACCTGTTGATTCAAGGTACTGACGGATCATCTGCCGCAGTATGCCATTGCCCTTTCCGTGGAGGATGCGGAGGTTTCGGTACTGTATCATCAGTGCTGTGTCAATGAAATCCTGCACCACCTGCAGCGCCTCCTCGGTGCGCATTCCCCTGACGTCGATCTCGGGGCTGAACCGGTTGCGGCGTGCTGTCATTGACCAATCTATATTATGCTGAGGTCTCTTCCCCGCCTGTTCTTTTCTGTACCTGGTGCCATCCACAGGTTCCGTTTTGGTGATATCAACGCTCATCTTCAGGCTGCCGGAGACTATCTTCAGTTTCTTTCCTTTTATTTCAATAACCTCTCCCACGGTATCAGTGCCTGTGATTCTTACATATTCGCCCGGGGAGAGTCGGCCGCTCTTTTTGGGAGAAACAGTTTTTTCTTCCGACGTTTTTTTTCCGGAAATGCGTTTGACAATGCTTGCGGCAGGCTTGTCGAGCTGTGGCTTCACGGTCACAGGTTTCTCCCGGGGTTTGGTTTCCTTTTCAATCTGTTCACGAAATGACTCCAGTGCTTCGCGCACCTCTTTGGTCTTCTCTTTCTCGGCCTGTGCCTCACGAATGGACCGGATGGTATTCTCGATCATCCTGTTGGTACCGCGCAGCATCTCTTCAGCCTTGTTTTTAGCTTCTCCGATGATCTCCTTCTTCTGGCTCTTTATGTCACCAAGCTGGCTTTCGTAATTGGCAATCAGCTCCTCGAGTCTTTTTTCATGGCGGCGGACCGCCTCGCGTTTCTTTTCCCAGTAGCGTTTATCGCGTGCTATCTCGCGCAGGTTACGGTCGAAATCGACGTTCCCCTCTCCTGCCCTGGCGGCAGCGTCAGCGAGTATCTCATTGGGCAGTCCTATCTTTCTTGCTATCTCGAAGGCGAACGAGCTTCCCGGTTTACCCTGGTCGAGCCGGAAGAGCGGCTGCATCAGCTGGTTGTCGAAGGCCATGGCTCCGTTGCTGATACCCTCCTGTGATGTGGCGAAGTGTTTAAGGTTGGTATAGTGGGTTGTGATGACCCCGAATGCCTGTCGTGCATTGAGTTCCGCCAGGATGGCCTCGGCGAGGGCGCCTCCCAGCAGCGGCTCCGTGCCGGTGCCGAACTCATCGATCATCACCAGCGAGCTGCTGTCGGCATACTTCAGCATCTGCTTCATGTTAATCAGGTGAGAGCTGTATGTGCTCAGGTCGTTCTCTATGCTCTGCTCATCACCGATATCAATGAAGAACCTGCCGAAGATGCCCGTCTCCGTCCCTTCACCCACGGGCACTGTCAGTCCGCACTGAAGCATATACTGTATCAGTGCCACCGTTTTGAGGCATACTGACTTTCCGCCTGCATTGGGACCGGATATCACCAGGATACGTTCCCTGCTATCGATGGTGATTGTCAGCGGCACCACCATCCTGCCCGGTGTGCGGGCAAATGCAAGGGTAAGAAGCGGGTGACGGGCGTTTATCCATCTTATATGCGGTGTATCGGCCACGGGAGGCTTGATGCTGCGAAGCCTGTTGCCGAAGAGTGCTTTGGCACGTATGAAGTCTATCCCGGCCAGGAATGAGAGGTTATCCTGCAGGTCATCGATATAGGGCCTGACGGTGTCGGCCAGTGCAGTCAGTATCCTTACTATCTCACGCTTCTCACGATGTTCCAGTTCCGTAATCTGGTTGTTGAGTTCCACCACCTCTGCCGGTTCGATAAAGACCGTTTTTCCGGTGGCCGACTCGTCATGAATGAATCCCTTTATTCCCCGTTTTCCGGATGCGCTGACAGGTATGACACCCCTGCCGTTACGTACTGCCACCGTGACTTCGCGGTCTACCAGACCGTCGGCCTGTGCCTGTCTGAGTACGGAGTGCAGTTTTCTGACGGCTGCCAGTGATTTGGATGCAAGGTCAGCGCGTATCTCCTTCAGTGCCGGCGATGCGTTGTCACGTATCTTGCCTTCCTTGTCAACAACGCGGTCAATGGCCTCTGAGACAAAAGGATAGAGCATCACCTCCCCAGCCATGGCGGTCAGTGCCGGGTATCTCCCATCCTTCCTGTTCCTGAAGAAGCCGGTGATGCGTCTTACGGTTTCAAGTGATCCCCGCAGTGCAACCACCTCTTCAAGTTCGGGGAAGGTGCCCTCGATGCGCAGCTTCTCGAGCATGGCATGGGGATCATTGTAATTATCGGAAGGAAACTGCTCTCCATCAGAGAATATCTGCTGGAATTCCTCCGTCAGGGCGAGCCTGTGCCGCACCTCCACGGGGGAGTATGATATCTGCATCTCCTCCACCCTGCGGACGCCGGCCGGGCTGAGGCATCCGTTGCTGATCTGTTCCCTTATGCGGTCAAAACCTATCTTAAGCTCGTATGTGTCGGGATATATCATCAGATGTACCTTTCAGCACAAAAGTAAAGTTAATTAATGTTAATGCATCGCCGGCATAAAATTTATGACCCTATATTTATTCCGCTTAAAAATCAGTGAAATGAAAACAGCTCTTATCACCGCAAGGAGAGCGATAATCACCATCCTGCTTCTTGCAATGTTTATGCCTCTCTCATCGCAGGAGGTTGCCGTTGACCTTGAGATGGTTTACAAGATCAGGCAGGAGGGTCAGCGCAACTCCGAAATTGAGACGCTGTCATATATCATGACCGATCTCGCCGGTCCGCGTCTGACAGGATCTCAGGGACTTGACCGTGCCAATGAGATAGCCCGTGCAAAGCTTGCCGAGTACGGTCTCTCCAATGTGCGTATTGAGAAGGTCAGCGACTTCAGTCGCGGCGGATGGGATTATTCAAAGGCTTATGCTGCCATGACTGCGCCCTACTACAACAATTTCTCCGTCACCCCGGTGGCATGGACCTCGGGAACCAATGGGCCTGTCAGGGGCGAGGTGGTGCTAGTTGATATAAGGACTGTTGAAGACATGGAGAAGTATCGTGGCAAGCTTAAGGGCAAGATCATCATAGCTCCCTCAAACAGACCGTACGAGGCCAGCTTCGAGCCTTTGGCAAAGAGGCTTACCGATGATGATCTGGAGCGTATTTCGATGGTTGATGCCGGTGGAAGACCGTCGCGCAGAAATATGGGTGATTATATGGCGATGCGTGAGTTACGCAACAAGATAAATGAGTTCTTGCTGAGTGAGGAGATCCTGATGATCATTAATCAGGGCAATGCCTTCAACATACCCCGTTCCACAGGAGCTCAGTATGACGGCAAGGGTCAGCCGCCTGTGACGGAGATCAATATTCCGCAAGAGCCTCACTTTAGGATGGAGCGCCTGCTGAAAAAAGGTGAGAAGGTTGAGGTTGAGGCTGAGATAAATACTGAGTTTACTCCCGACAGGAGTGTTTACAATGTCATTGCAGAAATCCCCGGCACCGATCCCAAACTGAAGGACCAGGTGGTGCTGCTGGGCGGGCACATCGACTCGTGGCATGGTGGCACCGGCGCTGCCGACAACGCCTCGGGCTGCATAGTGATGATGGAAGCCATGAGGATTTTAAAGTCGCTTGACGCCAGGCCGCGCCGCACGATACGCATAGCTCTCTGGGGCGGTGAAGAGCAAGGCCTGTACGGCTCGCGCGGTTATGCTTCCAAATACCTGTTTGATAAGGAAAAGAAAGAAAAGAAACCGGGTTATGACAAGTTCTCTGTCTATTTCAACATGGACAACGGTACGGGCCGTTACCGCGGCATCTATCTCCAGGAGAACAACCTCGTCCGTCCTTTGTTTGAAGAGTGGATGGGGCCGATGGAGGATATGGGATTCAATACCATTGCCATACGCAATACCGGCGGCACTGACCATCAGAGCTTTGACGGTGTGGGGCTGCCAGGCTTCCAGTTCATTCAGGATGAGATCGAATACGGGCGTGGTTACCACACCCTGGCTGACACTTATGAGCGACTCCTTCTGCCTGACCTGAGGCATAACGCAATAATAACTGCCTGGCTGGCATGGAATGCCGCCATGGAGGATGACCTCATGCCGCGCAAGCCGGAGATGAAATCAACGGAACGGAGATCGCCCTACGGATTCTGAACTGCCGGGCGGGATCACAACTTTTAGTGTTTTTCAATTCTGTTAATGTTAAAGAGGCTGACCTGTTGCGGGTCAGCCTCTTTTTTTCATCCGGTATTTATCCGATTCTGAAGGACCTGGACTTCATTTACTGCCGGGCCGCCGGGCTGGCAGCCCTGACGGAATAATCAACAATCCTTTTAAGGACAAAGAAGCAGCAGCATTTTGCTGCTTATTCCTTGCAGGCCGGGATTGAAACAACCTTTGCCACAGTCTCACTTCCCGGCCAGGGTTACAACAGCCTGTTACTCCTTTAATCCCTCGAGGTCCAGGATGAATGCATACTCCAGTGCTACGGTCTTCAGTCGCTCGAAGCGGCCTGAGGCGCCGCCGTGGCCTGCGGTCATGTTGACATCCATGAAGAGGATGTTGTCATCAGTCTTCATGTCGCGCAGTTTGGCAACCCACTTGGCAGGCTCCCAGTACTGTACCTGCGAATCCCAGTAGCCTGTGGTAACCAGCATGTTTGGATACTCCTGCTCCTTCACCTGGTCGTATGGTGAGTATAAGAGCATATAGTCATAGTACTCCTGTTTGCGCGGATCGCCCCACTCGTCCCATTCGAAGGTGGTGAGGGGTATTGAGGCGTCAAGCATGGTGCTGACAACATCAACAAAGGGTACGGCGGCTATGATACCGTTGTAGAGTTCCGGCTCCATATTGACAATGGCACCCATCAGCAGTCCGCCGGCGCTGCCACCCATGGCATAGAGGTGTTCGGCAGAGGTATATTTCTCGTTGATGAGGAACCGTGCACAATCGTTGAAGTCTGTAAAGGTGTTTATCTTCTTCAGCAGCTTGCCGTCCTCGTACCACTGGCGACCCATCTCGCTGCCTCCCCTGATGTGGGCAATGGCATAGACAAATCCCCTGTCCAGGAGGCTGACAATGGAAGAGCGGAAGTAAGGATCGGTTGAGGAGCCGTATGAGCCGTAGGCATAAAGCAGCAGCGGAGCGGTGCCATCCTGTGTGAATCCCTTGCGGTATACAAGGGAAACAGGGATCTGCGTTCCGTCTGTAGCGGTAGCCCAGAGGCGCTTCGACTCATAATTGTTCTTGTCAAACCCTCCCAGCACGCTATCCTGCTTCAGCAGTGTCTTTGTGCGGGCAGCCATATCATAATCGTAGGTCGAGCTGGGTGTTGTCAGCGAAGAGTAGCTGTACCTGAGGAGTGTGGTGTTGCCGTTGGGGTTAACGCTGATGCCGGCGGTATAGGTCTCCTCGCCGAAATCGAGGAAATGTTCGGACCCGTCGCCCAGGCTGATGATGCGGAGATTGGTAAGGCCCTGGATACGCTCGTCAGCCACAAGGTAGCTGTCGAAAATTTCATAATTCTCGAAAAGGACATCATCACGGTGAGGAATAACTTCCTTCCATGCAGCCATGCCTGTTCTGTTTTCGGGGCATGACATCAGTTTGAAGTTCTTTGCTCCGTTGGCGTTGGTCCTGATGTAGAAAACCCCGTTAAGATGATCCAATGAATACTCGTGACCTACCATTCGCGGTGCGAATGTCATCACTTCGCCGTCGGGATTGGCTGCTTCGATGAGGCGCACTTCTGTTGTGAGCGTCTGGTTTGAGGTTACTGTGATATATTGTTTGCTCTTGGTTTTGCCGAGATAGACGGAAAAAGTCTCGTCGGTCTCGTCGAACACCACCTGGTCTTCCGAGGCAGGAGTGCCCAGTTTATGTTTCATTACCACGGCAGCGCGGAGGGTTTCCGGATCCTTCTTCACATAGAAGAGGGTCTTATTGTCTTCAGCCCAGACACTCTGGCCGGTGGCGTTGACGATGGTATCAGACAAAAGTTCTCCGGTGTTGAGGTCCTTAATATAGATGGTGTACTGTCTGCGGCTCACATGGTCCACGCCATAGGCCATGAGGTTATTGTCAGGTGAGACAGATGCGCCGCCGACGCCGGTATAGTCATGACCTTCAGCGAGGATATTGACATCAAGCATCACCTCTGCTGTTTCTGTGCCATCCTTTCTCCTGTAGAGGACAGGGTACTCCTTGCCTTCAAAGTATTTGGTGTGATAGAAATAGCCATTGTCAAAGTAGGGAACGGTCTCATCATCTTCCTTGATGCGACCCTTGATCTCTTCGAAAAGCTCCTGCTGAAATTTGACAGTGTGTTTCATAGCAGCCTTTGCGAAGTCGTTCTCGGCGTTGAGGTAAGCAAGTACTTTTACCGTCTGGGAGTCGGGCGTCTCCGCATTCTTCTGTTCGTCGCTCAGGCGCATCCAGAAGTAGTTGTCAACGCGTTCGTTGCCGTTGCTCTCAACGACATAGGGTATCTTCTCAGCCACAGGGGGCTGGGGTGTTTTGCCGCATGATGCCACGACGAGTGCTACGGCGGCAGTCAATAGTAAGAAAGTCTGTTTCATAATGGGTTTATTGATATTTGTTATTTTGATTGAAGGTCCGAGGTCTCCCTCCTTCGCCACGGCTTCGGACTGCGTCCGACGTAGCGGACTTCGTCCGTCGGAGTCGGAGGGCAGAGAAGGTCTTGCGGTCATACGGTCTTGCGGTCATACGGTCTTGCGGTCTTGCGGTCATGCGGTCTTGCAGTCATGCGGTCTTGCAGTCTTGCGGTCTTGCAGTCTTGCGGTCTCTATTACTGATTATCTGTGTAATAGAACTATTGCCTATTGGCTACTGCCTACTCCCTTCATAGATAGCTGTATCCGTTTCCTTTCCAGGTCCACGCTGACCACCCTTACCATCAGGTGCTGGTGTAGTTTGACCACCTTTGAGGGGTCGTCAACGTAGCGGTCAGCCATCTGAGAGACATGCACCAGTCCGTCCTGCTTCACTCCGATGTCAACGAACGCGCCAAATTTAGTAATATTTGTAACAATTCCCGGCACTATCATACCCTCCTTCACATCCTCCAGTGAGTGTATATCGGCAAAGCTGAACTCCTGTATTGCTGATCTCGGGTCGCGTCCCGGCTTTGCCAGCTCCTGCATTATATCCCTGAGTGTGGGGAGTCCTGCCCCGGAGGTAACATACTTTTCAATATTTATCGTCTTCCGTTTTGTCTCATCGCGCATCAGGTCGGCTACGGTACAGCCTGCATCGCGGGCCATCTTCTCCACTATGTGGTAGCTTTCTGGGTGCACTGCCGAAGCGTCGAGCGGGTTGGGGGCGTTTCTTATCCTGAGGAATCCGGCAGCCTGTTCGTAGGCTTTGTCGCCCATTCTTTTTACCTTCATCAGTTCTGTGCGTGACCTGAAGGGACCGTGTTCGGTGCGGTGGTCAACTATGTTCTGTGCCAGCTTTGGTCCGAGGCCTGAGACATAAGTGAGCAGGTGGGGGCTGGCGGTGTTGACCTCCACGCCCACTGCGTTGACGCATGACATCACCACCCCGTCGAGGCTGGCCTGCAGCCGTGCCTGGTCAACGTCGTGCTGATACTGTCCGACGCCAATCGATTTGGGGTCTATCTTCACCAGCTCTGCCAGAGGATCCGTGAGCCTGCGTCCGATAGATACTGCTCCGCGGACCGTCACGTCATGGTCGGGAAACTCATCGCGGGCCGTCTTGGATGCTGAATAGACTGATGCACCTGCTTCGCTGACCACGAAAATCCTGATGCCGGAGTCAGACGGCAGATATTGTTTCACAATAGCTTCTGTCTCGCGGCTTGCGGTGCCGTTACCGATGGCAATAGCTTCGATGCCGTATTCGTCGATCAGAGACAGCAGTTTGCTGACGCTCCGTGCAGTCTCGTTTTGCGGCGGGTGGGGATAAATCACATCATTGTGCAGCAGTGCTCCCTGTCTGTCGAGGCACACCACCTTGCAGCCGGTGCGGTAGCCCGGGTCTATCGCCAGCACGCTCTTCTCGCCCAGCGGCGGGGAGAGCAGCAGCTGCCGCAGGTTTTCGGCAAATACCCGTATTGCCTCCTCATCGGCTTTTTCCCTGGAGCTCTTTCTGAACTCCGTCTCCATGGAGGGTGCCAGCAGGCGGCTCCAGCTGTCGGATGTCGCCTCCCGCACCTGCCGGGCAGCTTCGTTGCCGGCCTGAACAAACTGTCTTTCAATGATTTTAAGAGCCTCCTCCTCTGCCGTCATGATGGTGAGCCTGAGGAATCCCTCCTCCTCACCACGTCGCATAGCCAGGAGCCTGTGGGAGGGACAGCGTCGTAGCGGTTCGGACCACTCGAAGTAGTCGCTGAACTTGGCTCCCTCCTGTTCTTTCCCCTTCACCACCCTGGATGTTATAATCGCATCGCGTTCGTAGAGACGCCGGAGCGCTCCGCGCACCAGTTCATTCTCGCTGACCATCTCGGCTATGATGTCACGGGCGCCCGCCAGTGCTGCATCGGTGCTCTCCACCATGTCAGTGAGGTATTTTGCAGCCTCGGTTTCCGGGTCTCCGGCCTTCTGTGCCAGGAGCCAGAGAGCAAGCGGTTCCAGTCCCTTCTCCCGTGCGACGGAGGCGCGTGTCTTCCTTTTCGGCCTGTAGGGCAGGTAGAGGTCCTCAAGCTGCGACATTGTCAGGGCTGCGTTAATCTTTGCCAGGAGCTCAGGAGTCATCTTCTCCTGTTCCTCAATCGATTTGATGACAGCCTCCCTGCGCTTCTCAAGCTCTTTCAGCCTCTCATACTCATCGCGTATCTCAGCGAGCTGCACCTCGTTCAGGCTGCCGGTCACCTCTTTGCGGTAACGGCTGATGAAGGGTATTGTAGCCCCGTCGTCAAGAAGCCTGAGGGTGTTCTCAACCTGCCAGTCGTGCAGATGCAGCTTCCCGGCTATTGTCTTTATGTGTATTGCAGGGTCCATGATGTTTATTCTACGTAAAGTACCAGTCCTTTCAGGTATTCGCTCTCCGGGTGGTAGATATTTACGGGGTGGTCAGGCGGCTGGCCCATCTGGTGCAGTATCCGCACATTCCTGCAGGTATTGGCTGCGGCCACGAAGACGGAGCGCCGGAAGTCGTCGCGGCTCACCACCTGTGAACATGAGAAGGTAAAGAGGATGCCTCCCGGGGCGATCTTTTGAAGGGCAATGGCATTCAGTCTCCTGTAGCCCTGAAGAGCCTGGTTGAGGGCTGTCTGGTGCTTGGCGAATGCCGGAGGGTCGAGCACGATCAGGTCGTATTGCTGTTTCATCTCCGCCAGGAAGGCAAAGGCATCGGCGGCGAATGAGCTGTGACGGGGATCCTCCCCAAAGTTGAGCCTGACATTCTCATCAGCCACTGCGGTTGCCGGGGCTGAGCTGTCAACGGTATGCACCAGCGCGGCGTTGCTCATTGCGTAGACCGAGAAGCCGCCGGTATAGCCGAACATGTTGAGCACCTTTCTTCCGTTGCTGTATTGGCGCAGAAGATTGCGATTGTCGCTCTGGTCGATGAAGAAGCCTGTTTTCTGTCCTTTTTCCCAGTCGATTTTGAACCTGTATCCGTTCTCCGTAACCACGGTACCGGGTTCACCTTCTCCGCCCAGCAGGTAACCGTTCACCGGGTTCAGCTTTGCCATGAAGGGAAGTGTCCCTTCGCTCTTGTCATAGACCGATGTCACCAGTCCGCCGGTAACCTCCGGCAGCAGTCCGGCTATCATCTTACGGATGTGCCAGAAGCCGGCTGTATGCGACTGCATGACGGCCGTATTGCCATAGATGTCAACCACCAGTCCCGGCAGTCCGTCGCCCTCGCCGTGTACCAGTCGCCAAACGCTTGTGTCGCTTTTTCCGGCTATACCGGTGTTAATGCGGCATTGCACTGCATCTTCGAGCTTTTTTCTGAAGAATTTTCGGTCAGGCAGGCATTTCTCAAACGAAAAGATTCTCACGGCGATGGATCCCGGCGACCAGTGTCCCGTTGCCAGGTACGTGCCGTCAGATGCCAGTACCTCCAACGGGTCTCCCTCGGCAGGAGTGCCGTCAACCCTTGCTATGGCTCCGGAGAACACCCACGGGTGGTAGCGTCTTACCGACTGCTCCTTGCCTTTTTTCAGATTAACCAGGGATGTGATCACTACTGCCGGCTTTCTTTACCGTTAAGTGCCAGGTATATTTTCCTGCAGACCCACGCGTCGGTGGCAGCATAAATTTGCTGAGGCTCAGTCAGAGCCGGAGCTTCCCAGTTTGATACCTGTTGCGATTTTGAGATTCTGTATCCAAGGACGAGGGCGGAGAGTTTCTTTAGTCCCAGCTGTTTTATCCCGTGGTCCAGCACTACGTTCTGCAGGTCAAGGAATCCGCCGGGTTCGAAGGGTTCAAGTGATTTCAGGGCTTTGATATCATCATGAATTGCCACGCCCACCTTTATGATATTTTCATCTGCCAGCAGTCGGGCCAGTTCAGCCGGCAACCCGATCATATTAAGTCTGAAGAGCCATGCACGACGGTCATCCGCGAGCTGGAGCAGGGATACAGTATATCTTCTTCCCTTTTTGAAGGAAGGTTTCGTCTCGGTATCAAAGCCCAGTATCCTGCAGCTGCTGATCTCTGCGACAGCCTTATTGAACTTACGGATGTCATCGACCAGCGTCACGTTTCCCTCGAACTGCATCAGGGGCAGTTTTCTCAGTTCATCGTCGTTTATGGTCTCGTTATACTGTCTTGTCATCTCCGGGTTGTTCATTTTGGTTCTCCTCGTCGGCTTCGGAGTAGAGAACGTCATGGATTGCAGAGAGGGTGGTCAGCAGTTTTTTGCCCCAGAACTCTTCGAAGTTCATCAGCACCTCCCATACCGCATCATTCATTACCTCCTCATTGCCACTCTTATAATTGACAATGAAGTTCCTCAGATCCTGGTATATGTCCGACAGGTTTTCCGCTATGCTGCCTGTATAGAGTCCGTCCGCAGGGTCGCCTTCAGCCACTATTACCGGGAATGGATCATTGTTGCCTATTTTGGAGAGCAGGTTTTCATGCATCCTTGTCCAGTCAAACTCCGTCACCGTCTTTTCATTTCCATCCTCAAGCAGGGGTTCGAGCATAGGCAGAAGAGTTGCTCTCAGGTAGATGAAGGGCAGCAGTCGCTGCATGACCTTAAGGATTTCGATCCCGTTGATATCCCTGCTTCCGTCAAGGTATTTGCAGTATTCATTTGCCGATGCCGCAAATTCGATGACTTTTCGTGAGTAGATTATTTTCGGGTCCTCTTCCATGGGAATAAACAAATGACAAAAGTATTCATTTCAGTTTTAAAAACAGGCCGGTGTTGATAAAATGGGTTTTTCAGTGTTTCCAGAGGAGTTTATGGTGGCTGTCATACAGAAGCTTCTCGTGGTCGAGCAGCCACCGGATCACCCTGGTGCTTTTTTCCGGAGGGAATTCCATAGCGGAGGCGAGTTCATCGGGTCTGAGTGAATCTTCCCCAAGCAGTTCTTTTATCTTATCGATAATAAGATCGAACTCATACTTACTGAGCTCGAGTTCATTTCTCTCCTGGCATGTATCGCAGAGTCCGCAGCGGCCGTTCTCCTCCCCGAAATAGCCTGTCAGGAAGGCTGAGCGGCAGCGCGTTTTATTTTCCGCGTATTCTATAATCATGGCCACCCTTTCAATATAGTTCTCCCTTACTTTAAGGTATAGGTCGGGTGAGATGTGCAGGTGTCTCCTGTCGAGCCTCTCTTCGGTGAAGATGACCAGGGGGCTTTTCTTACCCGGGATGAAATGTATTATTCCCTGTGAAGAGAGTCTCAGCAGGTACTGGTAGATAGCCTCCCGGGTCAGGCCCGACCTGTTTGCCAGTGCCTCTTCGTTGACCGGCACGAATTCGGAGAACATTCCGCTGTAGGTTCTGAGCAGCAGTTTGATGAACCTGTCATATTCTTCGTTGGCCACCTGGAATTTGTAGAGGTCATCGCGGCTTACCACGAAATGGACCCTTGAGGGGTTATTGATCTCATCGGTAAACTCAAGGTATCCCTCTTTCTGCAGGAAGTTAAGGCTGTTATATGTTTCGGTGACTGAGAATCTGAAGGCGGTCACGAATTTCCACAGGTCGAAATCATGAACGCTGTTTTTTCCTGATCCTACGGGCAGCTGGTAGTAGTTGCCGATAGCCTCATATACATCCTTTATCTTTTCTATGGGGGGAAATTTTATCCTGACCGAATCTTCCAGTCTCCTTTTCTCATCGAGTGACCAGAGGAGAACGGCGAAGGCAGGCTTACCGTCGCGTCCTGCCCTGCCCGACTCCTGGTAGTAAGCCTCAATGGAGTCGGGGCAATCCCAGTGTATGACGAACCTCACCTCAGCCTTATCGATGCCCATACCGAAGGCATTTGTAGCTACAATAACGCGTACCTCGCAGGTAGTCCAGGCCTGTTGTTTCCTGTCGCGCAGATCCTGGGGCAGTCCGGCATGGTAGAAGTCGGCCCTGATACCGTTTTCAACCAGCAGCTTAGCCACCTCTTTTGATTTCTTCCTGCTGCTGGCGTATATTATTCCGCTGCCCTGTTCCTTTTTAAGGCTTTTGACCACGTAGGCAGCCTTATCTTCGGTCTCCCTGACAAAATATGTGATATTAGATCTTCTGAAGCTGGCCTGGAGCAGCTGTGGGTTTTTGAGCTTCAGGCGCCCTATGATATCCTTCACCACACGTGGTGTTGCCGTTGCTGTCAGGGCAAGGAACGGCACCTCTTCGCCAATCAGGTCTCTTATCTCTGCGATATGAAGGTATGAGGGCCTGAAGTCATAGCCCCACTGTGATATGCAGTGGGCTTCATCGACGGCCACCAGGGTAAAGTTGAACCTGGGCATGCGTGCTCTGAAGAGCGGTGTCCGGAGTCGTTCAGGGCTGACATAGAGGAGTCTGTAATCGCCATAGAGGCAGTTATCGAGGGATATCTCCACCTCCTCGCGGGTCATTCCGCTATGGATAGCCATCGCTTTTATCTTCAACGACTTAAGTCGTTGTACCTGATCTTTCATTAGGGCTATCAGCGGAGTTATTACGAGGCAGAGTCCATCGTTTGCCACGGCCGGCACCTGGTATGTGACGGATTTGCCTCCCCCGGTGGGCAGCAGTCCCACTGCATCATTTCCTGCAGCCACTGCGGCGATTATCTCCTCCTGCAGCGGCATGAAGGTTGTGAAGCCCCAATAGCGGGCGAGTGTCTCCCTGTATATATCCGGCAACATTGTCATTATGGCTGAATCATACAAATTTAATAACTCAATCTCATTTTTAACCTTTTATTGACATTTAAGATAGGCCGGTGCATATCTATTTTTTGTAATTTTCCGGCCAGATAAAACGGTGCCCGATGTCATTCTCTGAAGATAAGTTACTGTTTGAAGGCCTGACCTTCGATGATGTTCTGCTTCTTCCGGCCTATTCGGAAGTAATGCCCCGTGACGTTGATCTGCGGTCGATGTTCACACGCAACATAATAATCAACACCCCGATCGTGTCAGCGGCCATGGATACCGTCACTGATGCCGAACTGGCGATAGCGATTGCCAGGGAGGGCGGCATAGGTGTGATTCACAAAAACATGTCGGTAGGACAGCAGGCTGCCCAGGTCAGAAAGGTAAAGCGTGCGGAGAGTGTAATGATCTTTGATCCGGTGACCATAGGAGACAGTGCAACTGTTGCGGATGCGCTGGCACTGATGAAGGAGTTCAAGATCGGCGGCATACCCGTGATAAATGAGGAGGGTGCTCTTGTAGGAATTGTAACAAACAGGGATCTGCGATTTGAAACCGATTATTCGCATCGCATCAGTGAGATCATGACGCCTATGTCGAGGCTGATCACTCTCAGTCATCAGACTGACCTTGCTGCTGCCGCGGAGATTTTGCAGAAGCACAAGATTGAGAAGCTCCCCATAGTTGATGATAAGGGCAGGCTTAAGGGGCTTGTCACCTACAAGGACATCACGAAGGCGAAGGACAGGCCCAATGCCTGCAAGGATGAGAGAGGGCGCCTCAGGGTGGCTGCGGCGGTAGGGATAGCACCGAACACCCTGTCAAGGGTTGAGGCCCTGGTGGGTGCAGGTGTTGACGCCATAGCTATTGATACTGCCCATGCGCACACCAGGAGTGTCACCGAGATACTCCGGGAGATTAAGAAGATTTTTCCGGGAACGGAGGTTCTTGTGGGTAACATCGGTACGGGGGAAGCTGCGAAGAAGCTTGTGGATGAGGGTGCTGATGCCGTCAAGGTAGGCATCGGTCCCGGCTCTATCTGCACCACACGGGTCGTTGCCGGAGTAGGTGTCCCGCAGCTTTCGGCGATATACAATGTCTCCCGGGCCATAGAGGGCAGCGGTGTGCCTGTCATTGCTGACGGAGGCATAAGGTATTCGGGCGACATTGTCAAGGCGCTGGCGGCGGGTGCTGACAGTGTGATGGCCGGATCTCTCTTCGCCGGTGTCGAGGAGTCGCCCGGGGAGACGATCATTTACAACGGGCGCAAGTTCAAGACATACCGGGGCATGGGTTCTGTGGAGGCGATGCAGCTTGGTTCGAAGGACAGGTATTTCCAGGACATGGAGGATGACATCCACAAGCTTGTACCGGAAGGTATTACGGCGCGGGTGCCATACAAGGGCACTCTCCACGAAGTTATATACCAGTTTCTCGGGGGGCTCCGTTCAGGCATGGGGTACTGTGGTGCACCTGACATACCAACGCTCAAAAGGGAAGGACGCTTTGTGAGAGTTACCAGTGCAGGTGTCATCGAGAGCCATCCGCACGATGTGACAATAACCCGCGAGGCCCCCAATTACAGTCGAAAGATCAACGAATACTGATGATACGGAAGATAGTCACAGCGTCACTTATTATTATTACTGTTGCCTGCAGCAACACCGGACAGGAGCCTGAGCGTGCAGTCGTTGCCCGTGCCGGAGAGAGGGTGCTTTATCTTGATGAGATACCCTCCGGCCTGGTCATTCAGGGAATGAGTTCGGCTGACAGCATCTCTGCGGTACAGAGCTACATACGGCGCTGGGCGCGCAAGGAGCTCATGGCCATCAGGGCGGAAGAGAACCTGACGCCGGAATACAAGGACGAAGTAAACAGGCAGCTCAACGAGATGCGCAATAACCTGCTCATCTATCAGTATCAGCAGCAGATGCTCATCCGCAACATGGATACCACAGTCACCGATGAAGAGTTGCAGAACCACTATATTGGCAACCTGAGCACCTTTACGCTTACCGTCAATATTGTGAAGGCACTCTTCATCAAGCTTCCGGTCACGACCCCCGACCTGGACAGGATCAGGCGGCTTTACAGGTCATCGGATCCTGATGACGTTAAGGAGCTGGAGGAGTTATGTTACCAGTATGCGCTTCGCTTCGAGGATTATGATGAGGAATGGATTCCCTTCAACCAGTTGCTCATGGAGGTACCTTTTGAGTCAGACAACCAGGATCAGTGGCTGGCGCGCAACAGGGAGGTGGAGCTCAGGGATGACAAGTTTGTCTACTTCATTGCGATAAGGGATTTCAAAGCCAGGAACACCGTAGCCCCGTTTGAATACATCAGGGGGCAGGTTAAAACCATAATTATCAATAACCGCAGGAACGACTTCCTGCAAAAACTTGAAGACGGTATATACAACGAGGCAGTCAGGAGCAATACTCTGAAGGTCTATTAGAAGAGAGAGAGAATGAGAAAAAGGAGAGTTATTACGGGTATGCTTCTGTTGATTGCAGGGTATGCAGCTGCCGGTCAGCAGATAGTTGAATCAATAGCCGCAGTGGTAGGAAATGAGGTAGTTTACCTTTCTGAGATTGAGGGTCAGGTTGTGCAGCTCAAGGCTGAGAGGGACCCCACTCCTGTTAATGAACTGAGGTGCAGGGTCTTTGAGGATCAGTTGATACAGAAGCTTTTTCTTGATCAGGCAAGGATAGACTCGATAGAGGTATCGCCCGAGAATGTTGAGTCTGACCTGAACAGCAGGCTGACCGATTATATCAGGCGTGCAGGTTCGGAGCAGGCGCTGGAGACCTACTTCAACAAGAGTATGGCAGAGATCAGGAAGGATCTCCGTGAGATGCTTACCAACCAGTATATTGTGCAGGAGACGCAGGTGACGATAGCGCAGGATATCACTGTCACCCCGGAGGAGATAAGGAAGTATTACAACACTATTCCAAAAGATTCTCTGCCACTTGTTCCCAGGAAGGTGCAAATGAGCATAATAACCGTTGAGCCTCCCGACATGGAATCGAGCAAGGCTGAAGTACGTCAGAGGCTTCTTGAACTGCGGAGCCGCATTATCAAAGGCGAGAGTTTCAGCACCCTTGCGGTACTCTATTCAGAAGACCCGGGAACGGCGCCCAAGGGCGGTGAGCTGGGATTCATGATGCGGGGCGAGCTTGCAAAGCCTTATGCTGAGGCGGCCTGGAGTCTGAAGCAGGATGTTGTCTCCAAGATTGTGGAGACGGAGTTCGGTTTTCACATCATACAGCTTATTGAGAGAAAGGGAGACATGGTCAACTCGAGGCATATACTCATGAAGCCCAAGCTTTCCGTTGAGCAGACAGAATGGGCAATACTGAAGCTTGACACCATTGCCGGCATCATACGTTCAGACAGTGTTACCTTTGAAAGAGCGGCCATGAGATACTCAGCAGACAAGGCCACCCGTGCCAACGGAGGCAAGATGGTCAGTGAGAATCCTTCAGAGCGTGTCAACTGGCTGACACTTGACGAGCTGCCCCGTGAGATCAACCTGGTGGTCAGAGACATGAAGCTGGGTGAGATCTCCGAGCCCTTCCGCACCACCGATCCAAGGGGGAACTACATATATTGTATCGTGAAGCTGGATGATGAGATCGCCCCGCACAGGGTCAACATGAAGGACGATTACAATTCTCTTTCCGATGCCGCCCTCAATGACAAGCAGGGTAAGATCTACAATGAGTGGATCGCAGAAAAGATCAGGAGGACCTACATCCGTATCAGTGATGAGTTCAGGGATTGCAGGTTTCACTATTCCGGATGGTTCGAATAGCCAGGATAAGGATCCCCAGGCTCAGTTTACGCTTAACCGCCTGTTTGCTGATGCCACTTCTGGCCTTTTTGGTTCCGCGGGAGGTTTTTTCACAGGATACCCCGGTCAAGCGTAAGGTTGAGATCCTCCATTCCGACGAGATGGAATATGACCGTCTGGCTGACCGTTCGAGAAACAAGTTGAACGGCAGCGTAAGGCTTAAGCACAATGATCTGTATATGATATGTGACAGTGCCTGGTACTATGATGAGACTAACCAGGTTTTTGCATTCAGCAACATCCACATATGGCAGGGAGACACAATTCATATCTGGGGTCAGTATCTCTCTTATAACGGTGATACAGGCAAGGCTGTCATGACTGACAGCGTGGAGCTGGCAGACAAGGAGATGAGGCTGTTTACCAGGGAGATAGACTATGATGTCAACACCCAGGTAGCAGTATATGATGACGGAGGTCGCATTCTTAACGGAGACAACACGCTGACCAGCAGGGTAGGCATTTATTATTCTAACCGCAAGATGCTGCATTTCCGTGACAGTGTCAGGATAGTCAACCCGGATTATGTGATGAATGCTGATACGATGCGTTATGACACTCACAACGAGATCGCTTGGTTTGCGGGACCTACGGAGGTGTCAGGAGACAGTATATATCTCTACTGTGAGAAAGGGTGGAGTGACACCCGCAACGATGTCTCGAAGCTTATGATCAATGCGGTTCTTGACAACCGTGAGCAGCGCATTACCGGTGACACTCTATGGTATGATGAGCGTTCGGGAGAAGGAGAAGGTTTCGGAAATGTTGTCATTGAAGACACCACCGACAATATCATGGCAGGCGGCGGTTATGCCTGGTACGTCAAGAGGCCCGAGCGGTTTCTGCTTACCGGGTCACCATGGTTCAGGCTCTTTGCCGATGATGACACCCTCACACTGCGGTCCGATACCCTCAGAGCCATACCCCAGACTGACACCGTAGGTGTCAGTCACCGTCTTCTGAAGGCTTATTTTGGTTGCACGATGTTCAGTCGTGAGATGCAGGGGCGGTGTGATTCCCTCTCCTATTCCTTCATGGATTCAGTGATAAGGCTTTACCACGATCCCATAGTATGGTCACGGGAGAACCAGCTGACTGCCGACTCCATTTCTCTCTTCACTAAAGATAGCAAGGCTGATCATATGGAGCTTTACAACAAGGCTTTTGTCGTCAGCGAGGTGGATTCCACGCGGTATGACCAGATAAGCGGGAAGAATCTTTCAGGGTATTTTATTGACAACAAGCTTCACCAGATAAAAGTAACAGGTAACGGCGAGGCTATCTATTACGTTGTTGACGGCAACGAGCTTGTGGGAGTCAACAGGGCCCGGAGCGCCACCATTGAGATCTTCATCGAGGATGGGAAGATCGCTGAGATCTACCAGAATCAGAGTCCTGACGGTACTCTTGATCCCCCGCTGAAGCGACCTGATGCTGAGATGCGGCTTGACGGGTTCAGGTGGCACCCTGAGCTGCGGCCCTCAAGAGAAGAGTATCCCGTCAGACCCGATGCAGAGGTTGAAGATTATATTGTGCGACCGGAACTTGATGACAGTAGCCTACCACCACCTGATGGCAGTAGCCTCCGGCAACCTGACGCCAAGAGCAGGGAGGAGCCTGATGAGAGTGGCCTGCAGAAGCCCGTGGGTAAGAGCAGGGAGCAACGTGATGCAAGGAGCCTCCAGCAACCTGAAGTCAAGCGCAGGTAGGAACCTGATGGCAGTAGCAGGCAGGAACTTTTAGTCCACACCCCATTTAAGTACGGAAAAGGCTTTAGTTCAGCAGGGGATAGTAGTGATCTGACGGAATCTGCTAATATTCGTCTTCGTTGAAGAAAAAGTCGTCTTTGGAGGGATAGTCAGGCCAGATATCTTCTATACTTTCATAAATATCTCCTTCATCCTCTATCTCCTGCAGGTTCTCTATGACTTCCATAGGGGCACCTGAGCGTATGGCATAATCGATGAGCTCATCCTTTGTTGCTGGCCATGGTGCATCTTCAAGTTTTGATGCTAATTCAAGTGTCCAATACATTATATAGGCAGTTATTTAATTACCCTTCTTAAAGTCCGCAAATATAAAATTATTTAGAATAAAAAAAGAGAATGCCGATTTTTTTAATGATTATTTATCGACTTTTTGCGGGAGCCATTTAACTTCCTCGCTGCCAAGCTTATAACTAAGGCACCTTGAGAGCACGAAGAGGTAATCGGATAGGCGGTTAATATACTTGATCACATCGGGGTCAACTTTTTCCTCCTCATCGAGGCGAAGTATTGCCCGTTCGGCACGCCTGCAGACGCAGCGTGCCACATTACAGTTTGCAGACAGAGGGTTTCCACCGGGAAGGATAAAGGAGTTCAGCGGTGGTAATCCGGATTCCAAGAAGTCGATGGACTTTTCGAGTGCCGAGGTATCATCAATGGATATATCTTCGGGCACCTTTGCGGACGGGTGTGTGGCTATAACGGCGCAGCACGACATCAGGACGGACTGTATGGTTACAAGTTCCGAGACAGGAAGGCACTCCTGATCTGAGGAACGCAGCACACCTATCCATGCGATGAGCTCATCCACTGAGCCGTAAGCCTCAATACGGGGATGATGTTTGGGGAGTCTCATGCCGCCTATGACGGATGTCTCTCCCCTGTCGCCGGTTTTGGTATAAATCTTCATTGCAGGTAATGAAGAGCATCTATTATTTTCTTACCTCGATGCGGTTCTCGTTGCTATAATCTGCTGAGACCTCACCGTCCATCAGTTTAATGATACGGTGTGCGTGTCTTGCGATATCCTCTTCATGGGTCACCACAATGACAGTGTTTCCGTCATCGTGAATCTTGTCGAGAAGGCCCATAATATCAAAAGAAGTTTTGCTGTCGAGGTTACCCGTAGGCTCATCAGCCAGGATTATGGAGGGGTCATTGACCATTGCCCTGGCGATGGCTACTCTCTGGCGCTGTCCTCCGGAGAGTTCATTTGGCTTATGCGTCATCCTGTCTGCCAGTCCTACGAGGTCCAGTGTTTTTTTTGCATGTTCCTCCCGTTCATGGCGCGGAATGCCTGCATAGATAAGGGGGAGGGTCACATTCTCCAGGGCAGTGTACCTGGGGAGCAGGTTGAAGGTCTGAAAGACGAAGCCAATCTCCTTGTTTCGGATTTCCGCCAGTCGGTCATCCTCCATCTTACTGACGTCGGTACCGTTAAGGCTATATTGTCCTTTAGTCGGAGTATCGAGGCATCCGAGGATATTCATGAGGGTTGATTTGCCCGATCCTGAGGGGCCCATGATAGCCACGTATTCATTCCTTTTGATTTCCAGTGATACCGAACGGAGGGCCCTGACAATCACTGAACCCACCTGGTAGTTCTTTACAATTTCATGTATCTCAATTACCTTGTCCATGCCATTTTTATTGAAGTTCCGAAATTAGTGGAAATTACTCTATAATAATGTTATGATCCTGTTATTTTTTGTTAACACCGTATACGGTAGCAGCCGGGGGTGATGCTTTTAAGCCGGAACAGGATGCCGAAGCGGAAGGTCTCCATGGCAGCGGGAGTCTTGCCGTCAGCAAGGTAAGAGCGCCATGCGATGTACATATCACGGCTGAGGTGGATATCGTGCGCCACGATGATCATCTCCTCACCCATCTTCTCAATATCAGACAGGTACTGAACCAGGGCGCTACCTCTGTGGTTGCCGTCGATGAAGGCAAATGAGACCCTGACATCCTCCTGTCTGAGCATACTCAGTGCGGCACTGAACTCCGCATTGACAACCTCGACATTCCCTGCGCCGTGTCTCTGCAGGTTTTCCCGTGCTATCGCGGCCAGGGAGGGGCATCCTTCAACGGTGACTATCTTATGTTCAGGCAGTGCCAGTGCAAGAGCGAGTGTGCTTATCCCGAGTGATGTACCCAGTTCGAGAATTATCTTTCTTTTATCCGGTTTTGACCGGTCATTTGCCCGGCCCTTTGTCGTGTTGTTCCCCTGATTCAGGAAATTCTGCCCAGTTTCGGTAAGGGAGGAACCTGCCACAGGCACCTCCTGATCTGATACCCATCTCTTCGTTATACTATCGTAACTGCCGGGACCTGCATCCCCATCAGCACTTCTTTTGTGGCGTCTCTTCTGTTGTGAGTCCTCTATTCTGCTTACCGCCCCCCGGGCTACTCGAGCCAGCAGTGCTGCCTGCCCGGGTGACAGCGATGCTGCCGCAGCAATAGCTGATATCTTTCTCTCCGCCCCGCGGCTCACGACTGATCCTCTCCCCAGGTCAGTGACCCTGACCCTTTTTCTGCTGGCGAGCATCTCTCTTCTGAGGCTTTCGACCTCCTCAAGGAGGCGGGGCTCTGTTTTGCCCCTGACAACCGTTGTCAGGAAGTCATAGATGAACGGACTGTGTACTCCGTATCCGGCGGTGCTTCGTGAGGTGAGAAGGTGCCTTACAGTTGCAGCTGCCGGGTATAGGTTCATTTCGTCAGACAGTAAAATTTGATGGCAGCCCAAATTTAACTATTTTCGGTGAGTATCATTTTCTCTTTGCCTGATGTCCGAACTGCTTGACAATGAGATAAAATTCCTTCCAGGGGTTGGTCCGAAGCGGGCTGAGCTGCTTGAATCCGAAGCAGGCATCAGCACTTTCAGGGATCTCATATACTATTTTCCTTACAAGTATGTTGACAAGACCCGCTTTTACACTGTGAGCGAGCTTGACACCGACATGCAGCATGTACAGCTCAGGGGAAAGATACGGCGCTTCTCTGCCGAGGGTGGTGGCAAGGGAAAGCGGCTGACGGCTGACTTCTATGATAGCACCGGGATGGTCAGGCTGGTATGGTTTAAGGGTCACAAGTGGGTTTTAAACACCTATAAGACTGACAGGGAGTATATTATCTTTGGAAGGCCCACCCTCTTCAGCGGAGCCTTCAACATTGTTCACCCCGAGATTGAGGAGGTGGAGAAGAAAGCCGCGAGGGTTTCATCAGCACTCGAGGCTCAGTACAGCACGACGGAAAAGATGAAGGATCACTTCCTCAATTCGAAGGGTGTATCAAAATTGTTAGCCACCGTTTTTTCGCAGCCTACCCTCCGGCTGGCGGAGACTTTACCGGTAAGCATCACAGGTTCGATGAAGCTGATGAGTCTTGCCGACGCACTGTTCCGTATTCATTTTCCCGACTCCAACAGTGACATTGAGAATGCGCGTTTCAGGCTCAAGTTTGAGGAGCTCTTTTACATACAGCTTAACCTGCTGAGGTACAAGGACAGCCGCACGAAGAACACCCGGGGTTTTCTCTTTTCCGTTGTGGGCGAGAGGCTCAATACCTTTTATGCCACCAGGCTTCCCTTTGCCCTTACCGGGGCGCAGAAGAGGGTTATCCGTGAGATCAGGGCCGATCTGGGCAGCGGGCATCAGATGAACAGGTTGCTGCAGGGCGACGTAGGGAGCGGAAAGACCATGGTAGCGCTCATGAGCATGCTGATAGGTGCTGACAACGGGTATCAGAGCTGTCTCATGGCCCCCACGGAGGTGCTGGCCATACAGCATTTCAATTCAATAGGAAGGTTTATTGAGGGGATAGATGCGGAGGCGGCACTTCTCACCGGCTCGACCAAAAAGAGTGAGAGGGCCAGGATAGAGAAGGGGTTACTGGACGGCAGCATTGACATATTGATAGGCACACATGCCCTAATTGAAGAGAATGTAAGGTACAGCAACCTGGGGCTGGTGATCATAGACGAGCAGCACCGTTTCGGTGTGGCGCAGAGGGCGAAGCTATGGCAGAAGAGCGAATGTCCGCCGCATGTGCTGGTGATGACAGCGACGCCCATTCCCCGTACCCTGGCCATGACACTGTACGGCGACCTTGATGTCTCGGTGATTGATGAGATGCCTCCCGGTCGCAAGCCCATTAAGACCATGAGCTTTACGGATGCCGATCGTGAGAAGGTGTTCGGGTTCTTGCGCCGGCAGATAGAGGATGGCAGGCAGATATATGTGGTATATCCACTGATAAAGGAGTCGGAGACGCTTGACTACAAGGATCTTGAGGACGGCCTGGAGAGCATGGCACGGGCCTTCCCTCCTCCTCAATACTGTATCAGCGTGGTGCATGGCCGGATGACTTCTAAGGACAAGGATATCTCTATGAACCTGTTCCGCCGAGGCCAGGCGCAAATCATGGTAGCCACGACGGTGATAGAGGTGGGTGTTGACATTTCCAATGCAAGTGTCATGGTTATTGAGAGTGCCGAGCGGTTCGGGCTGTCGCAGCTGCATCAGCTGCGTGGCCGTGTGGGCCGTGGTGCGGACCAGTCGTATTGCATACTGATGACCTCTCACAAGCGTTCCACGGAGGCTTCGGAGCGCATCAACACGATGATAGCCACCAATGACGGCTTTGAGATTGCGGAGGCGGATCTCCGCATGCGCGGTCCCGGTGATCTGGAAGGGACACAGCAGAGCGGTATGGCATTTGATCTGAAGATCGCTGACCTGGGCAGGGACGGTCAGATCCTCAACCTGGCGCGGTCGCGTGCTACGGAGATACTGGCCGATGATCCCGAGCTGGCCGGCAGCGGGAATCATCTGTTGAAAGTCAACCTGCGCCGGCTCTTCGGGAAGAAGTATTCGTGGAGTGATATAAGCTGAGGTCAGGCAGTAGGCAGGCGGCAGTAGTGGATTTGCGATTTCAGATTTTCGATTTTCGATTTCTGCAACCATTCGCAAATCGCAAATCGCAAATCGCAATTTTCAAATCCTGCCGGTTTCCCAAAATAATGACTATTATTATGTAATATTTCACGGCAATTCCTTAAAATTGCCATCTCAAGATTCTTTTGATGTCGCAGGGAGAGACAGTAACACACGAGGGTATAGTTTTAAGGGCACCGGGCGACGGCACTGCGGATGTAGAGATCATCGTTGCCGAGGCCTGTGCCGGCTGTCAGGCGCGGTCTGTCTGTTCGCCCGGCAAGTCTGACACCAAGGTCGTTACAGTAAAAAGCAGTGCCGCACTCAAGCCGGGAGACCATGTCACTGTGGTGATGCAGTTGTCGCAGGGTTTCCGTGCGCTGGCCATAGGATATATCATTCCGTTTGTGGTGCTGATTGCAGCTTTTGCCCTGCTGTCGGCAGTGGGTGCCGGTGAGGTTGCTGCGGCGCTGTTATCGTTTGCGGCACTTGGGATATACTATACGGTTATCTGGTTGCTGAGAGGCAGAATAGAAGAAAGATTTGAATTCAAAATAAAGGAGTGACAGATGAGTTCCACTGTTTTACTGACGATCGCAATGTTGAGTGTGCTTGGGCTGCTGGCCGCGATGATACTCTATTTTGTGGCGCAGAAGTTCAAGGTTGTTGAAGACCCCCGCATCGATCTGGTCAATGAGGCTCTGCCCGGCGCCAACTGCGGCGGATGCGGTTATACCGGCTGTCGCGCCTTTGCCGAGGCTCTGGTGAAGTCGACCTCCTTTGAGGGGCTGAACTGTCCTGTCGGAGGCGCTGACACCATGGGAAAGGTTGCCGTCATTCTTGACCGTCAGCCCGTGGCTCTTGAGCCTAAGGTAGCTGTTGTGAGGTGCAACGGCACTCCCGACAACGCAGCACGCACATCATACTATGACGGGGCGATGAGTTGCCGAATAGCCCACTCGCTTTATGGAGGCACCACGGGATGCCATTATGGCTGTTTTGGCTGCGGCGACTGTGTTTTAGCGTGCAAGTTTGACGCCATGTACATGGATCCGATGACTGAGCTACCCGTGATCCTTGATGACAAGTGCGTGGCCTGTGGTGCCTGTGTGAAGGAATGTCCGCGCAACATCATCGAGCTGCGCAAGCGCAACAAGAAAGACCGCAAGATATATGTCTCATGCGTCAACAAGGACAAGGGCGGTCCTGCCCGCAAGGCATGCAAGGTGGCATGCATCGGGTGCGGCAAGTGTGTCAAGGTATGTCCGTATGACGCCATCACCATGGATAACAACCTGGCCTTCATCGATTCATACAAATGCAAGCTCTGCCGCAAGTGTGTGCCTGAGTGTCCTACGGGAGCAATACTTGAGATCGGCTTTCCCGTGAAGGAGCAGAAGCCGGCGGAGCCTGCGGAGGCAATAACCGACTGAAAGAATCAGGAAAGAACCGGCAAAAGCATCAAAAACTGAGAGAAGCAGCAACGAACTGACAATCGGATAACCTTATAAACAACCAGAGAAGTGTTCAAGACATTCCCGAAAGGCGGCATCCACCCGCCAGAGAACAAACTGACAGCTGACAAGCCGACAGTTATCCTTCCCGTTCCCCCGCAGGTCACGGTACCTGTCTCACAGCATATTGGAGCACCGGCAACCCCGGTGGTGGAGAAGGGAGCTGCGGTGCTGGCCGGGCAGGTCATCGCGGAGGCAAAAGGATTTGTTTCCACGAACATCCACTCGCCCGTCTCAGGCAAGGTCAGTAAGATTGACACAGTGGTTGACACCACAGGGTACAAGCAGACCGCGGTGATCATTGATGTTGAGGGAGACGAATGGGTTACGACAGTTGACCGAAGCAGCGTGTTGGTGAAGGAGATCACCCTTACTCGTGAGGAGATCATCGGGCGATGCAGGCAGTGCGGGCTTGTGGGCATGGGAGGAGCCACCTTCCCGACCCACATCAAGCTGACCGTCCCTGCAGGCAAGAGTTGTGACATGGTCATCATCAACGGTGTGGAGTGTGAGCCCTACCTCACCTCGGACCACAGGCTGATGCTGGAGAAGGGAGCCGAAGTGCTGACGGGGGTAACAATCATCATGAAGGCCCTGGGTGTAGAGAGGGCTGTAGTGGGCATAGAGGCAAACAAGCCTGATGCGATAAGTCATCTGACAGAGCTGGCAAAGGATTTCAAGGGTATCACTGTGCAGCCTCTCAAGGTGAAGTATCCGCAAGGAGGTGAGAAGCAGCTTATCAAGGCATGTACCGGAAGAGAGGTTCCATCCGGCGGACTACCGATAGATGTGGGTGTTGTAGTGCAGAATGTGGGTACTGCCTTTGCTGTATATGAGGCTGTTCAGAAGAACAAGCCTCTGGTAGAGAGGGTGGTCACCGTGACAGGAAAGTCGGTTACCAATCCCGGCAACTTTCTGGTGCGGATCGGCACGCCGGTGACAGCTCTTATTGAGGCTGCGGGCGGCATGCCAGATGACACAGGCAAGGTAGTCAACGGCGGGCCCATGATGGGCAAGGCGCTGGCAATTACCGAGGTGCCCGTCACCAAGGGCACTTCAGGGATACTCCTCTTCCCTGCTGCTGCCTCGCGCCGTGCAGAGGTACTACCATGTATCAGGTGCGGCAAGTGTTCCTCGGCATGTGCCATGGGCCTGGAGCCGTGGCTGATTTCAGTCCTGTCGGAAAAGGGCATGTGGGATCAGGCAGAGAAGGAGAAGATCACCGACTGTATGGAGTGCGGGGCCTGTACCTACACCTGTCCGGCCAAAAGGCCTTTGCTTGACTACATCAGGTTGGGCAAGTCGACGGTCATTCGGATGGCACGTGAAAAAATTACAAAATAGCATACAAGCGATATGAACAACATACTCAATGTCTCTCCTTCGCCACATCTGAGCAGTCCTGAAACAACCCGCAGGCTTATGTACGGCGTGGTTATAGCGTTGGTTCCGGCGCTGGCAGCCTCCATTTATTATTTCGGGATGGGAGCAATCATCGTAACCCTCACCTCGGTTCTTTCATGTGTAGCAGTTGAATACCTGGTGCAGAAGTTCATCCTGAAGACCAAACCTTCGGTGAAAGATGGCTCAGCAGTTGTTACCGGGTTGCTGCTGGCGTTCAATGTACCTTCCAACCTTCCGATATGGATCATAATCATAGGAGCGATCATATCTATCGGGGTGGCCAAGATGACCTTCGGCGGGCTGGGCAGCAACCCGTTTAACCCGGCTTTGGTAGGAAGGGTCTTCCTGCTTATCTCCTTTCCGGTGCAGATGACCAGCTGGCCGGTGCCATCGGGATTCAGGACAGGGTATCTGGATGCGGTCACAGGAGCCACACCGCTAGGCATTCTGACCGAGGGTGTGAAGGCAGGTGAGAGTGTGGCATCGCTGATGGAGAAAGTACCCACGCACATGCAGTTGTTTTACGGATACATGGGCGGTTCGATGGGTGAGATAGCCGCTGCAGCACTGATTTTAGGCGGTATATATATGCTGTGGAAGAAGATCATCAGCTGGCACATCCCGGTTTCAATACTGATGTCCGTAGCGCTTTTCACCGGGATCCTGTGGCTGGCAGATCCCACAATATATGCCGATCCGGGCTTCCATCTCCTGACAGGAGGAATAATGCTCGGTGCGATATTCATGGCAACCGACTATGTTACATCGCCCATGACCCACAAGGGTATGATAATCTACGGTGTCGGCATTGGAGTGATAACTGTCCTGATAAGGACCTGGGGGGCCTATCCCGAGGGTGTTTCGTTTGCAATACTGATAATGAACGCCTTCGTGCCGTTGCTGAACATGTATATTAAGCCAAAAAGGTTTGGAAAGGAGGTTAAGCATGGCTAAGATGCAATCGTCGCTTAAGAACATGATGTTTTCGCTGACGCTGATCTCTGTGGGAGCATCGGCAGCTCTCGGTTTCGTTTATGAGATGACCAAGGAGCCGATAGCGCTTACTGCACTCAACAAGAAGCTGGATGCGATCAAGCAGGTGGTGCCTGAGTTCACCAACAATCCCAATGATGATATGTTCATGCTGCCCACGGGCGAAGGAAACTCACTGGAGGTCTATCCTGCCAGGAGCGGTGAAGAGGTCGTTGGTTATGCTGTCAGGTCGTACACCAACAACGGTTTCAGCGGATATATAGGCTTCATGGTGGGCTTTCTGCCTGACGGCACGATATACAATATTTCCGTTCTTGAGCACAAGGAGACACCGGGGCTAGGTACTAAGCTGGTACCTGAAGGCACACCGGAGAAGCCCGAATTCAAGGATCAGTTCAAGGGGAAGAACCCGGCAGAGTTTTCCCTCAAGGTAAAGAAGGATGGCGGGTCTGTTGATGCCATCACTGCTGCAACGATCAGTTCGAGGGCTTTCTGTGAAGGCGTACAGAGGGCGTACAACACATTTGAGAAAGGAGGTCTGAAATGAACCAGGTACAGAATTTTACCAAGGGCTTTTTAAAGGAGAATCCCATCCTGGTGATGGTTCTCGGGGCCTGCCCTGCCCTTGCCACCACCTCGTCGATGATCAACGGGCTTGGGATGGGGCTGGCAACCACTTTCGTGCTTCTTGGTTCAAACACGGTGGTCTCGCTGATGAAGAACCTGATACCCGATAAGGTGCGTATTCCGGCCTTCATTGTGGTTATTGCGACCTTTGTCACGATTGTTGACCTGGTGATGAACGCGTTTGTTCCGTCGCTCTATGAAGCACTGGGGATATTTATTCCCCTGATTGTGGTCAACTGCATTGTGCTCGGACGTGCCGAGGCCTTTGCCAGCAAGAACACCGTATGGTCTTCCGTTGTTGACGGTGCCGGGATGGGATTGGGTTTCACCGCGGCGCTGGGGGTACTGGGTGCCATCAGGGAGATCCTGGGCAGCGGCGCCATTGGCGGATTTAAATTCATCTCCGGCGACGGCATACTGGTATTCATACTTGCCCCGGGAGCTTTCATTGCCCTGGGATACATGATTGCCATTGTCAAGAAGATCAACAAAGCATAAGGAAGAGAGCCATGGAATTCATACTACTGATAATATCCGCGATACTGGTCAACAACATAGTTCTGGCTCAGTTTCTGGGTGTATGTCCCTTCCTGGGGGTGTCGAACAAGGTGAGCACTGCGATTGGCATGTCAGGTGCCGTCACCTTTGTGATGGTTCTGGCCACCATGGTGACTTACCTGATTTACACCTATGTTCTGGTACCGCTCGGTATCGGGTTCATGCAGACCATAGCGTACATATTGGTGATAGCCTCGCTGGTGCAGATGGTTGAGATCATTCTGAAGAAGATCAGTCAGCCTCTTTACCAGGCTCTGGGTATCTTCCTGCCCCTGATAACCACCAACTGTGCCGTGCTTGGTGTTGCGATACTGGTGATCAAGAAGGATTACAATCTTGTTGAGGGTATTGTCTACGGGGCTGCCACAGCTATTGGTTTCGGGCTGGCACTGGTGATCCTGGCCGGGATACGCGAGCAGCTCGAGCTGGCAGATGTACCGTCAGGGATGAAGGGAGCGCCTATAGCTCTTGTCACCGCTGGCATCCTGGCGCTGGCGTTCATGGGTTTTGCAGGACTGGTATAGATTTGCCTGACGGTACCCGGAAGACCATCCGGAATCCGGAGATGCGTGATTTAAACCAGGTTAATGTGTAAAATCAGGAGTGCGGCAGGTGCATCAAATCGCCATTTTTCTGCATCAAAAAGGATTTATATACGAATCTGCCTGTTAAAAAATAGTCGTAGGTGGATGTGCCTTTCGCTCCCGTGAAATTAAGTATTGACTTCTGCAGCATTTTCGGTTCGTATCTGTTAACAAGCGATGCCCGGCGTTCTGTATCCAGTTCCAGAAAATGCAGAATATTCGATGTAATATCTCTTTCACTGATCACAAGAAAGCCGGATTTATTCAACTGTGCCAACAGGTCCGGCCATTTGTGACTGTCCCGGAAGTCCGTAAAGAGGAAATATCCGTCGGGGCGGAGTACCCGATAGGCCTCGTTAAAAAATGATTTGACAGAGCTGTGGCGGTGAGATGACTCCACATTAACCCACATTGCAGGGTATCCATACAAAAGTGATATAAAATCGGTTGATAACCAGGATATTTATCAACAATTGTCTATGAAGCCAAAAATGGCATACTGAAGATCAGTGTGTTACGTTTCATGAGTTTTGATTTTCCAAATGTAGTCCCCCCTCTCTGATTGTTGATAAACAAATAGTTGGATAGCTTTGCTATATGTTTATTAAGCCATTTACAAGATATAACAAAACAACTCGTGAGCGGTACACCGTTTATAAACTGGTGGAGAGTTACCGTAAAAACGGGAGTGTTTGTCACCATATCTTTGTAAACTTTGGCCGGCTTGAGAGTCTTGAGACGGTTGAACAGAAGAAGCTATTAGCCAGCAGGGTATCGCAACTCCTTACCAACGGGGGCAATGTTCTTTCAACAAGTGTAGCCGACGAGCATGTAGAAGAACTTGCACGATATTATTTCAATGGTAACTAATCAGTCTACTCTCAAAAATAGGTGGTTATGAACAATTTTCTGTGGTATTACACAGATTTCGATATCGTCAATAAGTGAATTTCTCAGAATCAGTGGATATCAACAATATTTTGCTCTTGGCATTGATAATTTACGTGTTAACCCACATTGCAGGGTATCCATACAAAAGTGATATAAAATCGGTTGATAACCAGGATATTTATCAACAATTGTC
>JARGFQ010000008.1 GCA_029210565.1 Bacteroidales bacterium | reverse complement strand
AAGTAATCAAATACTCCTCCTTGATCAAGTAACCGATCTCAAAGCCCCCCCAAATGCCTGGATATATTTTGAAGAAAGAATATGGTTTGATTTTAAATTGAATGTTAAACATATAAGCCTTCAATCGTCATCCATCTATGACCCCAAAACAGTGAATTTCCTCCAAAAGCTGGCCCAAAACTGGCGCGAAAGAAAAAACCACTTACCCGAAATCCGTGTAAGTGGTTGACTTGCTTCGCTCCCCAGCTAGGACTTGAACCTAGGACCCCCTGATTAACAGTCAGGTGCTCTGACCAACTGAGCTACTGAGGAGTATATCTCGCTTTTTAAAGCGGCACAAAATTAACCGCTTTAAACGAATTAAGCAATATCTTTGGCAAAAATTTCCGGATGAAGAAGATTATTGGCATCGGCAATGCACTTGTCGATGTGATGACAATAGTGCCCGACGAGACCTGCCTCACCCGCTTCAGCCTCCCCAAGGGCAGCATGACCATGGTCGACGCCATGCGCTCAGGTGAAATAAAACAAGCTATAAACGGACTGAAAAGAACACTGGCCTCCGGGGGATCGGCAGGCAATACCATGTACGGCCTCGGCACAATGGGTGTGCACTCCTCCTTCATCGGCAAGGTGGGACGCGATGAACTGGGCATCTTCTACGAAAAGGATATGGTGGAGGCAGGACTTACACCCGTGCTGATACGCTCAAAACTGTCACCCACAGGTACCGCCGTGGCACTGGTGACACCCGACTCGGAACGCACCTTCGCCACCCACCTCGGCGCAGCAACGGAACTGATGGCCGAAGAACTGCTGGCCGATTACTTCCGTAACTATAATATCCTCTACCTTGAAGGGTACCTCATCTTTAACCTCCCCCTGGTGGAACAGGCATGCCGGCTGGCAAAAGAGAACCACATGTGCGTGGCCCTCGACCTGGCAAGCTTTAACGTCGTGAACGACATGCGCCCGGCATTCGATAAGATAGTGGATGAATATGTCGACATCATCTTCGCCAACGAGGAGGAGGCCAGGGCCTTCACCGGCCTCGGTCCAGTGGAGGCACTCGACGAAATATCAAAAAGATGCGAGATTGCCGTAGTCAAGACAGGTCCTGACGGATCGTGGATCAAACGCGGCGACGAGGTAGTGAAGGTGGAAGCCCTGAAGGTCAATGCCGTTGACACCACCGGCGCCGGCGACCTCTACGCTGCAGGCTTCCTCTATGGATTCTCAAACGGATTCAGCCTCGACAAATGCGGACTCTTCGGCTCAATACTGGCAGGAAAGGTGATAGAGGTCATCGGTGCCCGCATGCCCGACGAGAAATGGGCCGAAGCCAAAAAGCTGATCCGGGAGATCGCCGAAGAGTAATCACTTCCCTGACCGCTATCATCCGGCACAGCAAACCGGCCGGTTTCTACCTTCTCCGCTGAGCGTTGTCCCCCGGACAGTTGCACCTGCCCAGTCTGATGAATCTGTACCCCACTCCCACTGTCACACCCCCATTCGTCAGCGTCTGCGGATGGTCCTCAGGCATGAAGTGCAGCAACCCGTATTGCGCGGCATAGGCACGCACCCTGAAGAAGATATCTGACTTGAAATTGTACTGGAAACCGGCACCCAGAGTCACGCCAAAACCTGTCATATCATCCAGTCGCGAAAATCCTGTCTGAAATCCTGCCACAGCGCCGGCATCGGCAAAGAACCACTTCAGGAAATCAACTCTCGCTGTCAGCGGCAGGGATATAATACCGAAGTCGCCCGGCCGGTCTTCACCGGGGATACCCGGTGCCGGACTGGTATAATAGTACTGTTGCGAATATGAAAGCCCTGTTTCAACGCTGAAGTGATCCCCAAACAGCCTTCGAATGTCGAATCCTGCCGTCCATGTACCCGTTCCGGTTACGGACCCTGTGCCTATAAGCTCCTCAAATCTAAAGATTTCATTGTCGCCTCCGCCTGCAAAAACCGAATACTCTCCCCACCATGTTTTCTGTCCGCTGCAGATGCCGGAAGCCAGAAGCAACGTAAAAAAGAGTATAAATGTTTCATTTTTAAGCATGCGAATGTTCTCCCTCTTTAAAAATTATGATACTCTTCGCCCTGAAAAAGGCATACCAGGCAATGAAGGTAAAGCATATCAGTGGCACAATGAACCCGACTGCCATCCCGGAAACGTCGGCTATGCGACCCATGATCACCGGGCATATAGCTCCTCCCACTATCGTCATTACCAGGACCGAAGATCCCTTCTTGGTCATGCCTCCCAGGTCTTTTAATCCTAACGCAAAGATCGTTGGAAACATTATGGACATACAGAAATAATTGAGGTAGAGGGCAACGAGCGAGGGCCATCCGAGGCCCAGCATTACCAATGCCATGGCTGCGGTGTTGACGAGAGCGTAGATCCCAAGCATCTGCCTCGGGCTGAACCAGCTCATGAAGAGCGACCCGATGAAACGTCCCGACATGAAGAAGACAAAACCAAGCGAAAGCAGATAGGCTGCCTTCTCCGGCGAATACGCGGGCATGGTCTCCACCACATAGTTGATAAAGAAGCTGTTGATGCCTGTCTGGGCAGCCACATACAGAAACTGCGCCACAACGGCATAACGGAAATGCCTCACCTTCAGCAGTCCCCTGTAGGTGCCCCTGTCTCCGTGGTCGTCATGCTCACCTTCATGGATATCAGGCATACGGGTGATGACAAACATAAAGGCAACGGCCAGCACCACCCCTCCTATCAGCATGTAAGGCAACGCCATGGACGAGAACTTGTTGGTGTCACCCTCGCCGCCGGCTCCCAGTATCAGCATACCCCCCAGGGCAGGTCCGATGATCCAGCCCAGTCCGTTGAACGACTGCGACAGTGTCAGCCTCTGTTCCGAGGTCTCCTTTGGCCCCAGAACACTCGAATATGGATTGGCGGCCGTCTCCAGGAAGGTGAGGCCGCATGCAATGACAAACAGGCAGAAGAGGGTGAATCCAAATGTCTGTATAAAGGTCGCCGGCAGAAAGAGAAACGCTCCGGCGGCATAAAGAAGCAGCCCGGTTATTATCCCTTTCCGGTAACCCATCCTGTTCATGAAGAGTCCTGCCGGTATGGCCATCACGAAATAACCCCCGTAGAGAGCCGCCTGAACCAGACCTGACCTCGCCCTGGTGATGCCAAGGATATCCTGAAAATGCTTGTTAAGAACATCCAGCAGGCTGTGAGCCACACCCCACAGAAAAAAGAGGCTTGTCACCAGAATGAACGGGACGATAAATTCCCTCGTCACCAGTCGTTTCGGAAATCTCAAAAATGTCTTGCTGCTCATCTGTAGGTCATTGAACCACAATATTTGTCATTATTTGCGAATAATACAATAATGATTGTCAGCCTCTTTCAGGAAAAATTTCTTTTGCTTAAGGTGCATCCTGCCAAAAGACTATTTTTACATGCGTTATGTCAATCCCAATAATTAAACCAGCTATGCGAAAAGGAACAAAGAGATACATTACCCTTCTGACCGCAGTTGTCTTCTCTGCACTTACATCTGCCCAGGATGCCGACAATCATCTGCTGCTCAAACATTTTCACTCCATCAGCAGTGAGGAGATCAGTGACTGGATGACGGAGCTCTGTTCTCCGAAGTACGGAGGCAGGCTTGCTGGCACCCCCGAATACCTTGAAGCCGCAGAATGGGTGGCGGACAAACTTAAGGAGTGGGGAGTGAACCCTACCGGCGACAACGGCACTTATTTCCAGTGGTTTGACCACCCCTATACAGTTGTAAACGACATGGGAGGGCTGCAGCTCCACCTGCCACAGAAAGACGGAACAACAATTATGAAGAGCTACCAGGCCCCTGCCGACTACTACCCGGGGATGAACTCCGGCAACGGCGAGATAACGGCAGAAGTTGTCTATGTCGGGTACGGAGTCACAGCACCGGAGCTCAACTATGACGATTACAAGGGTATCGATGTCAGCGGCAAGATCGTGCTGATGAACCGCGATGTGCCCTATAAGGATGCCCGTGACCCGAAATATTCAAAGTGGGTAAAGTACTGCTATCACCACTACAAGGTTGAAAATGCCGCTGCACACGGGGCTGCAGGTATGCTTTACATCGACGGCAACAGTGCCAATCCCAATATCACATACGTGAAGGATATGATTGTCATAGGAATCGGCCCGGAGCCGCTGAATGACATATTCGCCGGCCTCTACAGGAAAAATAAGACACTGCTGTCACAGATCGACAACTCATTCAGGCCCGCCTCTTTTGCCACAGGAAAGACCGTGACCATGAAGGCAAACACCACACGCCACCCTGAGGGCAGGACCTGCAACGTCGTGGGTATGATCGAAGGATCGGACCCGCTCCTGAAGGATGAGGGGATTATCATTGGCGGGCATCTTGATGCCGTCGGCAACGCAGGGGGACTGCTTGTCCCAGGCGGACTTGACAATACCAGCGGGGTGGTGGACATACTGGCGGCCGCGAAAGCCCTTGCTTCATCGGGCATCAGCCTGAAAAGATCGGTGCTGTTCCTGCTGATCGGCGGGGCACTTCCTCAGTTAACGGTTTATCTGACCACCAGCTGCACCTCGAGCTTTATCTCGTCACGGATAGCGTTGTCTCCGAGGTTGGAGAAGAACTTGCCGGAGCCGAACCTGACATCGTACTTTGAACGGTCGAAGACGATTGTTGCAGTGTAGGTCGAAACATCGCCCGACTTAGCCCAGAGTGCCGTGAACTCAACCGGATGCGTAGCCTCCTTGACAGTCAGGTTGCCCCTGACAGTGGCCTTGCCGTCACTGAATTCACTGCTCCCGGTAACAACCAGTTTCGCTACGGGATATTTCTCAACCCCGAAGAAATCATCGGACTTTAGATGACCCACCAGGCGTTCCTTCATTTTTTCATCCTTGAGGTCGGTGTTGACAATACTTTTCATATCAACCCTGAATTCACCCCCGGTAATGACGTTGCCTTCCGTTGAAAGCCAGCCCTCCATGAGCCCTATCGTGCCTGTATGGGCACTGCCGATGATCTTATTACCAAACCATGTGATTGTTGTTGCAGATGGATCAGCAATCTGCTTTCCCTGGGCGTTCATCTGTGCACCGGCAAACAGTGTGACCATCAATATTAATGCTGTTGTCTTCATTTTATTGTCTGTTTTGTTTTGAACTAAAACCCGAAAGAGCGTGATTTTGTTCAACAGACGTTAAATAAAATGATTCAAGAAACCTTGCACTGAAGTGTAACCGGCTAATTTCTAGAAGCTTCTGATATTCATGCCTCCGCTCACCTCAAAGATAGAACCGGCAGAGAATGACCACTCGCCCCTGGCAAGTGATGCCACGGCTTTTGCCACATCCTCAGGTGTGCCCCACCGTTTCTGCGGTACAACTCCCTCCATGATAAGCCTGTCAAATTTATCCTTGCTGCGGGCCGTAAGCTCTGTCTCTATCAGTCCCGGCCTGATCTCATAAACATTTATTCCCTCCTCTGTCAGCCTGTCGGAAAAGACAAGGGCTGCCATGCTGAGGCCGGCCTTGGAGATGCACACTTCAACGCCATTGGTGAAAGAGGTATATGCAAGGAATGAGGTTACGAACATTATCGAAGGCCTGTACTCTTTCTTCTGTTCCTTCATCCAGATCATCTCCCTGGCAACCCTTCGTGCCAGGAAGACAGGCCCCTTCAGGTTGACGCCCATGACACTGTCGAATGTCTCCTCATCCATGTCAAGCATATCCCTGCGCTCGATCGGCGCTATGCCGGCATTATTCACCAGGATGTCTATACGGCTGAAGCGCTCAAGTATGTTGGAGATAGCCTCGTCATGCAGATCGGTGCGAGCCACGTCAAGACCTACAGGAAAGAATGTGGCGCCGGTACTCTCTATCTCCGGCTGCAGCGAAAGCATGCACTCGCTGTCAGGCGTTCGTGCGATGGCGGCAATATCATATCCCTCACCGGCAAGTGCCAGGGCGATGGCACGTCCTATGCCCCTGCTGGCTCCTGTGACTACTGCTACCGGCCTGCTATTCATACAACACCTTTTTTTCCGGCTGCCGGCTTCCTGCGAAGCTTCATGACAACCTCGCATTCACCCTTTATATCGGCATCTGCTATCAGGTAGCTGCTCCTGTTGATAGCTGCCGTGATATACTTCTTCTTCCTGCCGGCTATGGTAAGATCTTCTGCCATATAACCCTCGGGAACAGGCAGCGAAAGCTGAATATACTCGTAGCTTCCTTCCAGCTTCAGGGTGATGGTGTCGGAGCTCCGGCTGAAATTGTATTTCACAAAGGCTCCCGAGCTGCTGTAGTCGACCATTACCTCAGCCTTCTCCACGCCTGCTGCCGTCCACCTGGGACAGATCCTCACCCTTTTGAAGAGCCTGTCCTTGTCCTGTATTCCGGTGAGCCCCTCAATAAATGCATAAAGCATCGCCGACGAACCCCATCCGTCGGTGGGCTTGGCTTCGGGCGAGGTGCTGGTCTCCACTGTCGAGGGCCTGCCGTCGGGGAAGTACCAGAGATAAGTCTCACCGTTGGTTGAGATGAGGTCATAGTAGCGCATCAGTATGTCAATGCCGTACTGCTCATAGCCGTACTCAAGGGCAGCCCTCGCCAGCTCACCGCCGGTAAGTGGCATGATGCCACCGTTGCAGTAGGCACCGCGTGAAAGCTTGTAGTCGCCGAAGATGCCCGAGGGGAAGGGCGGGTCAATTGAGAACCACTCGGCAAAGGCCTCGGTGGTCTCGCGTCGCTTCATGTATTCATTGATGATGGCCGAGGCTATGGATGGCGAGGCAGCACCCCTATTGATGGCGGCAGCATTGCTCAGGCTCAGCTGTGCCGACTCGTCAACGCCATCGATGGTGACAGGCGTCTGCTTGACGAAGTGGGTGTAGAACGAACCGTTGAAGCAGTGGCTGTTGAGGCTCTTGCGCAGCTTCAGGGCACGGTCGCGCCACTGGGCTGATCTTACCTTGTCGCCGAACATTGCATACCAGTACGACATGAAGTGGAACACCTCGTAGTATCCGCTGTTGTCACCGTGAAAATAACCCCAGAAGGTGTTGTCATCTATCTGGAACTGAAGCCAGTCGTGACTGCCGGCATGATAGGCAAAGTCCCACGTGTCAATGGTATATGGCCTGCGGAAGAGGTATTTCTCCCGGTCGAAGTAATGCCCTCCCATAACATACTCAAGGGCTCTCTCAAACGACGACATGTGATTCCTGATGAAGGCATCGTCGCCGGTGGCCTGCCATGAGAGCCATGCTGCCTTTATATACCTGAACTCGGTGTCGGCCTCAACGGGTGTCCTGACATACTTGGTCCAGTTCTCGCGCTCACACGGCAGCTTTTCGGGGAAGGTGGTGAAGTAATCGAAGATGCGTCCGTTACGTGCCTGGTTGTCGGAAAAATGCTTAACCACGCTTTTGAGATCCTTCTCAGAATAACGGAGAGCCCGCATCATGTCGGAATAGTTTCTTATCCATACGGAACGGGCATCAGGAGAGCGGTAGCCTCTGATCTTTTCGCCGTCAATGGTAAGTTCCAGGAGATCCTGCTCAAGGAACCTGTTTATCCTCGGAATGAGCTCATCAAAGGCCGGTATACCAGTTCTGACGTACATTACTGGGCGTTTAGGTTGGTTTTGGAGGTCTTAAAAGTAGCAATTAATTCAGTTGATTCATTGCTCCGTGTTCATTTTCTTCTTCATCACCATCATCATCCTCCTCCTTCTCATAGAACGGGACCGGCCGCTGGGGACCTTCGGCGCGGTACCACACGGCAAGAAGAAGTCCGGCGGCGGCACCAAGCATATGCGACTCCCATGAAATGTTGGGCCTGAAGCCGGGGAAGATGCCCCACACCATCTCGCCGTAGAGGAAAGCCACCAGCAGCGAAAGCCCCATGAGCGGTATGTGCCTTCTTATGATACCGCTGACGAAAAGGAAGGAGGCCAGACCGTAGACAATGCCGCTGGCACCGATGTGCCACGAGGGCCTTCCCGTCAGCCAGACGGCGAGGCCGGTGAGGAGGAAGAGCCAGAAAAGCACCCTAAGGGAGACCTGCGGATAGAAATAGAAGAGCGCCGTGCCCAGCACAAACAGAGGTATGGTATTGTTGAACAGATGACGAAGGTCGGCATGAATGAAGGGCGAGGTAAAGATGCCTGTCAGTGACGAGGCCCGCAGCGGGAAGATGCCCAGGAAATGAAGGTCCGTATCGAACAGAGCCTCCGCTCCCAGCACCAGCCACATGAAGCTGACCATCAGGAAAGGTATCAGCATGCTGAGAAGCAACCGCCTCTTTTCAAAATCGGAAGGGCGCTCTTCCATCCGGTGACCTTCTCTGCGCTGTTTAACGGTCACGCCCCGGGTAGACGATGCCTGTAATCCCGCGTATGGCATCGAGAGTCCGTGCCAGGGTGAGAGTGAATGAAAGAGGAACGACGCTGCTCTCGGTAAGACCCCTGTCGAGACAGCTCATCACCTCCATAGCCTCATACTGATACCCCATCGCCGGCGGAGTGAAGATGCGGTCGTCAGTGTCTTCGGGGAACTCGATGATCAGATACTGGCTCCTGTCACGGCCCCTGGTCAGAATGAGGTTCCCCTTCTCACAGTTGAACTCGGTGGAGACACCGCCCATGTTTCCGAAAGAGCAGTATGCCTCGGCAAGCTTGCCGTCACCGAACCTGAAGATTGCCGAGGTGCTCTCGTCGGCCCCTGTTGGCGATAACACTGAGGCGGCGCTGATCGACGCAGGCTCGCCCATGTACCTCAGGATATCCATTATCGGATAGATCCCGATGTCAAGCAGTGCTCCTCCCCCAAGCTGAATATCATATGTACGCAGATCAGGGTCATAAGAGGAGATAAAGGCGAACTTGCCCCTCATGTGCAGCAGCTTGCCCATCTTACCGCTCCCGAGGATCTCCTCAGCCTTAAGATAGGAGGGCTGAAACGGAGGCCAGAGCGCCTCCATGAGAAAGAGCCCGCTCTTCCTTGCCTCGGCAACCATGATCTCCACCTCGGTGGCATTCAGCGACATCGGTTTCTCGCATATGACATGCTTGCCGTTCTGCAGTGCCAGCAGAGTATGCTCCAGGTGATGCGAGTGAGGAGAAGAGATGTAGACAACCTCTACACCGGGATCCGCAACCAGCTCCTCGTAGCTGCCATAGCTGTTCCCGAACCCGTACTCGGAGGCAAAGGCTTCGGCCTTCGATTTGTCACGTGATCCTACCGCATGAAGATGCGCGTTGTCAAGCAACATAAGCGCCCTTGTAAATTTTTTGGCTATGTTGCCGGTGCCCAGAATACCCCAGTTGTATGCTTTCATGGTCGTTTGTTTGTATAGCCTGTATCTGATTTCCCGGTCTTGCCCCCCAAAAATATAATCCAGGCAGGTTTACAGGTGAAAGTTAGTGAATCTCTGTTATCTCACCGCATAATAAAAATCAGTCATCATGTTGCAATATAAAAATATTTTAATTTTCTTGGTTCTATGTATTACATAGTATTATTTTTTATTTATATATTTGCAAAGTAAAATTAATATGCATTAACAGGTACCTTAATAATAATACAAACATACCTGCATGAAAACCGGCTCACACAGAGAATTGAAAATAAGTTCGAATGGACCAATGAAACAAATTATTTACAGGGATGAAAGTAACGGTTAACATCAATCTGGGGGGATACCCGTTCAATATGGACGAGGATGCCTATGAGCGGCTCCGGCAGTACATGAAGAGCCTGGAAAAGGAGTTTTCAGGCGAATCGAGCGCTTCTGAGATCATGTCTGATATTGAGGTCAGGATCGCTGAGCTCTTCAGGATGAGGCTCAATTCCTACAAGCAGGTCATCACCATGAAGGATGTCGAAGAGGTCATGGCAATACTGGGATCGCCGGAGCTGATAAGCGGCAGCGGGTCCACCGACGAGCGACCTCCCAGGTCGCAGCGGCGCATATACCGCGACCCTGACAGACGCGTTTTCGGGGGTGTCTGTGCAGGGATTTCTGCCTGGCTCGACTGGGATCCGCTGATAATGAGGATCATCTTTGCAGTCCTGGTTCTGCCCGGCGGGTTCGGCCTGGGGCTCTACCTCATCCTGTGGATAGTGCTTCCTGAAGCAAAAACGACAGCCCAGAAGCTTGAGATGCGCGGTGATCCCGTGACCGTAGAGAACATTAAGGATAGCGTCAAGCAGGAGTTTGAGACTGTCAAAAAGAAAATGAATCTGTAATTCCCGCCGGAGGCGGAGAATGCTGATAACAAAGGAATGGCCATGAATACTGACAACACGAAAGCGCAGATGCGCAAGGGAATACTGGAGTACTGCATACTGGCAGTGCTCTCCAGGAACTCATGCTATGCCGTTGACATCATCAATGAGCTCAAAAAAGCCGAGGTGATAGTCGTTGAAGGCACACTCTATCCCCTGCTCACACGACAGAAGAATGCAGGGTTGCTAAGCTACCGCTGGGAAGAGTCGCCCCAGGGGCCTCCCCGGAAGTACTATGAACTCACCGAACTGGGTAAAATATACCTCAATGAGCTTGACAAAGCCTGGGAGGAGCTGGTTGAATCGGTTAATCAGATACGTGACAGGAAATAAAGGCAGCCATGAAGAAAACGATTGACATTAACATTGCCGGGCAGCTCTTCCGTATTGATGAGGAGGCCTGGGAGATACTAAAACACTACCTCGAACATGTTTCTGCCCGTTTCAGCTCCGAGCAGGGTGGCGATGAGACCGTTGCTGACATCGAGGCACGCATCGCCGAGATCTTCGGCGGAGGAAATGAACCTCCGACACTGGTCTCAAGGGAGATGGTGAATGAGATGATCAATATTATGGGGGCACCCGAGGACTACTATGATGACACCTCCGTGTCAGGCAAAGGCCGGTTCCACACCCGGAAATCGATGTACGATCCCAACAGTCTGTCGGCGCGCGTGGGCAAAGCCCTCTCTGAGTTCTTCAGGGCTTTCGGGAAGCTTATGTCGGCCATAATAAGGGTCGTGGCGATAATCCTGGGCGTGGCATTCACTGTTCTGGGCTTTGTACTGCTCTTCACCTTCGGCCTTCTGATCTTCTTCAACAACGCACCCTTCCTCACCTCGGTGATGGAGCCGCAGCTATTGAATACCCACACGTTGCTGTCGATTGTACTGAACAGCAACATGGTGTGGCCCGTGCTTATACTGGCTGCCCTGGTCCTTCTCATTCCGATGGCAGCCCTGACATGGCTGGGAATAAGGATGATCTTCAATATCAGGGAGAGATTCAAAATCACGGGTATCGTGCTCTTTGTCGTCTGGATAGCGTCGCTTTGCGCACTGGGGGTCTTCCTCAGTCTCCAGCTCTCAGTCTATTCCAACAGGGAGTTTGTTGAAAAAAGAGTAAGCCTTGACCCGGCCCCTGAAACACTATGGATCGCATCCGGGTCCACAGCAGATGAGATAATTTATGACGAGACAGCTTCCGTAGATAATTTTACCTTTTACCTGGATAACCGGAACGACAGGGTTCATGCCACCCCTGAGCTAAACATTTACGGAAGCGAAAACGGCTCGGGATTTATCTCTGTTGACCGACGGGCCTGCAGCAACTCTGACGTTGAGGCCCGGAGCTACGCCAGGGCAATAGACTTCAACTGGAGACTGTCGGGTGACACTCTTTATCTTGATGAATTCTTTTCACTGCCGGCAGGCAGCAGATGGAACGGTTCACTGGTTGATATAGACATTAGCCTTCCGGAAGGCACTGAAGTACGGTGCGTTCCGGGGACCTCCCTCTCCACCTGGCTCTTCAGAAAGAGTCGCCCCGAGGTGACTGCCTGGCGCGTTGAAGAGGGATACCTTAAAGCGATTGATGAATAAACGGGCAGACAATTCTGCACCCGCGTTTGATTACTCTTCAATATCCCGGTCTGAACAGCCGGGATTTTTTTGTCTCCAAAGCTGATTCCGGTACTTATTGAACCAGTACCGCTGATTTTAATCCCCTCGTGGTAATACGCGCGATTTTATGTAAGTTTATGCCCTAAAGGTTTAGTCGATGGAACTTGGGATCCTGAAGGATATTGTCATCATTTTTGCGCTCTCCACCTTCGTCAACTTCATCTTCAACCGTATAAAGATCCCGGCGATCATCGGGTATCTTATCACCGGCATCATTGCCGGACCCCATCTCCTGGCGCTTATAGACTCCCCCGAGAATGTCGAGGTTATGGCCGAGATCGGCGTCATCCTTCTGATGTTCACCATCGGGCTGGAGTTCTCCCTGAACCACCTCTTCAGGATCAGGAAGATAGTGTTTGTGGGTGGCTTCCTGCAGCTTCTTCTCACTGCGGGAATTACCATCCTGGTTTCGCGCGTCTATGACCTTCAGTGGACAGAGGCTGTCTTTGTAGGCTTCCTCACTGCACTGAGCAGTACCGCCGTGGTGCTCAAGCTGCTCCAGGAGCGTTCGGAACTGACAACCCACTATGGCCGCACGATAGTGGGCATCCTCATCTTCCAGGATGTCATCCTGATCCCGATGCTGCTCTTCACCCCCATGCTCGGGGGCAACACCTCGGGCATTGGAAATGAGCTGCTGATGCTGCTTCTCAAGACAGTCGGCATTTTGATATTCATCTGGGTCGGCAACAGGTGGCTGATGCCGTGGCTGCTGCACCTGATAGCAATGACGCGCAGCCAGGAGCTCTTCCTGATGAGCCTGCTGCTTATCTGCCTTGCCGTGGCGATGCTGACCCATGAGCTCGGCATGTCGCTCGCCTTCGGGGCCTTCCTGGCAGGACTGATGATTTCCGAGTCGGAGTACAGCCACAGTGCCTTCGGCAACCTCATCCCGTTCAAGGATGTCTTCACCAGCTTCTTTTTTGTCTCCATAGGGATGCTGCTTGATCTGGGATTCGTTGCCGAACACCCCTGGCTGGTGGTCATGACAGTGCTTCTGGTAATCGTCGTGAAAACCGTGGTTGCAGGATTTACGGCATTCATTCTCGGGCATACCTTCTTCGGCACGGTTGTGGTTGGTCTCTCTCTGGCGCAGGTGGGTGAATTCTCATTCATCCTGGCAGGACTGGGGCTGTCGGAAAATATTATAACTCCCTACCACTTCCAGCTCTTCCTTGCCGTTGCCATCACCTCAATGGCCCTCTCTCCGGTATTGATACAGGTGTCCCAGCCCCTGGCAAATCTCATCCTCAGACTGCCTCTGCCACCCTGGATGGTTGATGGGCTGTTCCCCCTGCAACAGGTGGATATTCCTGAGATCAAAAATCATATCGTACTGATAGGCAAGGACTCCAGGGCCATCAACCTGGCATCCATGATCAAATCGATGGAGTTGCCCTTCACCTCAATTATTTTCGATCCTGACCGTGCAAGGAAGGAGATGGAGAAAGGTCATTATGCAGTATTCGGCAATGCCGTTTACGAGCCGGTGCTGCGTCAGGCATACGTGCACAATGCCGAACTGGTTATTGTATCGGTTGGCGATCTGATAACGGCGATGTCAGTGGTCCAGCATGTAAGGGCCATGAACAAGCATGCCCATATCATCGTCAGAACCAGGCATGTGACTGACATCGAGGAGCTCTACCGCCTGGGGGCTAACCAGGTAATCCCGGAGGAGTTTGAGACGGCCATAGACTTCTTTGAGAGGATCCTCGGCAAATACCTCGTTCCCAGGATGGAAATCGAGAGGGCCATAGCACGCACCAGGGAGGATAACTACGGCATTTTCAGGGATAATGCCAGGGTCAGGGGATATTCACTGCTGAAGGATATACCTGACATTGAGATCGCAGCCGTAAAAGTGGAAGAGAAATCGGTCTTTGCCGGCAAGACAATAGCCGGTACAGCACTCAGAAAAACGACGGGGGTAACAATGGTGGCCGTAAAGCACGGTGATGATATAATACCGAATCCGGAACCTTCCCGGGTGATCAACAGCGGTGATATTGTTTATCTCTTCGGGAAGCCAGAGATGATAGCCATCGCCACAGACCTTTTCTCGCAAGAGGTGAAGGAGGATTGACTTGCCTGTCCTCCCCGTCCACCCGCCAAGAACAAAAAGACCTGGTTTTTTGTTGGATCAGAACAGGTGCCTTAACTGCACCTGTAATTGTTCAATATGAAATAACTAAAATATTTATCACCATTAATAATGCTATATACGCCATCCAGAAGCCTGACAACGAGCCTCTTCTGACCTATGCTGCCGGAACCACGGAGAGGGCTGCCCTGGAGGAGGAGCTCAAAAGGATCTCGTCAGAAACTGTTGAGATCCCGTTGATCATCAACGGGAAGCCGGTTAAGACCGGCCAGACGGGGAAGGTGGTGATGCCTCATGATCACGGTCATGTTCTGGCGACCTATCACCTGGCAGGTAAAAAAGAGGCAGAGGAGGCTGTGGAGGCCGCCATGAGGGCCAAGGAGGCGTGGCTCACCCTCTCCTGGATCGAAAGAGCATCGATAATGCTCAAGGCCGCTGAGCTGCTCTCAAAGAAATACCGGTACACCATCGTGGCTGCCACCATGCTCGGACAGAGCAAGACCGTGCACCAGGCAGAGGTGGAGGCCGCCTGCGAGACCATTGACTTCCTGAGGTTCAATGCCTACTTTGCAGGCCAGATCTACGGTGAGCAGCCCTTCTCGAACATTGATCAGCTAAACAGGGTGGAATACCGTCCGGTTGAAGGATTCATATACACCATCTCACCCTTTAATTTCACCGCCATAGCGTCAAACCTCAACATGTCAGTGGCCCTGATGGGAAACACCACGGTGTGGAAGCCGGCCACAGCATCGCTGCTCTCAAGCTGGATACTGATGAAGGTGTTCATGGAGGCGGGGTTGCCTGCCGGTGTCATCAACTTCCTGCCCGGACAGGGCTCCCTCATCAGCTCCGTGGTGATGAACCACCCTGACCTCGGCGGCATACACTTCACCGGATCCAACGGCACCTTCAACACCCTCTGGAAAACAGCAGCTGCCAACCTCGAAAAATACAGATCATACCCCAGGATCGTCGGTGAGACAGGTGGCAAGGATTTCATCATGATACATAACTCTGCCAACCCCCTTGAGGCTGCCACGGCCATCATCAGGGGTTCGTTTGAGTTCCAGGGACAGAAGTGCTCCGCCTCTTCAAGGGTCTATATACCACGGTCGCTCTGGCCCGGGATATCAGAACACGTGAAACAGCAGGCTTCGGAGATTAAGGTAGGAGACCCGGCCGATTTCAGCACCTTCATGAATGCGGTTATAGATGAGAAGTCGTTTGACAACATCATGAGATATATTGAACTGGCAAAGGCCTCTTCTGCATGCGAGATAGTTCACGGGGGCAACGGCGACAAAAACAAAGGTTACTTTATTGAGCCGACAATAATTTTGACGTCCGACCCTGACTTCATCACCATGAAGGAGGAGATCTTCGGTCCCGTGGTGACGCTTTATATCTACGATGACGACAGGTACGAGGAGACGCTGCATCTCTGCAATGAGACCTCTCCTTACGGTCTCACGGGGTCAATCTTCTCAACCGACAGGTCGGCGATGGTCAGGGCATGCCAGGTGCTGCGCTTTGCGGCTGGCAACTTCTATCTCAACGACAAGCCCACGGGTGCCATGGTAGGGCTTCAGCCCTTCGGCGGTGCCAGGGCGTCAGGCACCAACGACAAGGCAGGCGGCAGGCTGAACCTGGTGAGGTGGACCTCCCCGCGCACCATCAAGGAGACCTTCCTGCCCGCTACTGAGTTCAGGTATCCTTATATGGATTAGAGTCGGAAAGTCCGAAAGTCGAAAGTTCGTAAAGTCTTAAGGATTTGCAGATTTGGCCTGTTTCAAATTCTCTGTTGCCCTCTGACTAATGCCAGACTACTACCAGCTGCCTGAAATGACTTCTGCCCAAAAACTACTTTTGTTACCTTCTGTTGGTACAATTTTTGCTGTTAGATAGTCACTAATTCTGGCTCAAAATGAAAAAGATTCTCCTCCTGTTACTGCCCGCACTGTTGCTGATATCATGTGAGAAAAATTACCTCGTGCCAGCCGGTGAAGTACCTGAATGGCTGGAAGACCGTATCGCCGAAACGGAAAAGGAGATCCGGTCAGACCCGAATTCCAGCCTGAATATATGCGCCTGGGTGAGATATACTTATGAGGACGATTATTATTATGAGTGGATCAACCTGCTAAGTTCCTACTGGCCACATCTCTACAATCAAAAAGGAGAACTGATGACCTTTGACAGCATGGATATCGACAAGTATTATGATGAGAAGTGCTGCAAGCAATTTATCTGGAAAGGTGCAAATTACATAGACGGGATTGAGGACTAGCGGCCGGCTATCAGCATTGGTGCCTCTTCCGGTACTCCTTCCTGAGTTCATCTATTAAGAGCAGCGCTCCCTCCCTCTCCGCATGCCAATAGCTCCATCCGTTGGTGCGCTCCCTGCCTGAGACAATGGTTCCGAGACTGTGAATTGACCCTGTCATCCCGTCACATAACAGCGAGGTGTCGGCCTGAACCTCGGCACTGACACTCCTGTCGGCCGACCAGAGCCTCTCTCCCACCATGATATAACCCGAAGCAACAAGATTACCAAATGGCACCCTCGGCAGCCGCCTCTCGGTGCGGTATTCAAGCAGAGGCACGTTCAGCGGCGTTATGTCCGCAATCCTTTCCCGGGCAAGATCGACATATTCCAGCTCACGCTCAAAGGCAATAAAATTCCTCCCCAGCCTCTTTGCAACTGCGGCGGCAGTGCCGCTGCCGGCAAACGGGTCAACAACCAGGTCACCGGGATTCGTGGTGGCCATGATGATCCTGTATAGCAGCTCCTCCGGCTTCTGTGTCGAATGTGCCCTCCTGCCCTCCTCCCTGATCCTCTCCGGACCCTTGCATAGGGGAATCATCCAGTCGCTGCGCATCTGCAGGTCATCATTGAACCCCTTCATTGCCTGGTAGTGAAAAGTGTATTTCGCGTTCCTCAATCTTGAAGCCCAGATCATTGTCTCATGGGCATTGGCGAAACGCGTCCCCATGAAATTGGGCATGGGGTTGGTTTTTACCCAAATGATGTCGTTCAGTATCCAGAACCCTGTGTCCTGAAGCATCGCCCCCACCCTGTATATATTGTGATAAGAACCGATAACCCAGATGCTGCCGGTATCCTTCAGCACCCGCCGGCACTCCAACAGCCACGCCCTCGTGAAGTCATCATACTCCAGGAACGAGTCAAACTTATCCCATCCGTCGTCAACGGCGCTGACCCTCGACCTGTCTGGCCGGAAGAGATTTCTGTGCAGCTGAAGATTATACGGCGGATCGGCAAAGACCAGGTCGGCCGAAGAGTCGGGCAGCAGCTTCAGCAACTCCAGGCTGTCGCCATGGTGTATGCGGTTTATTTCAACAGCGCCTGTTTTCAACTGTCAATTTTTTCAAATTTACCGCAATAATTCATTCACTTATCTTAAAATAGTGCCCAATAATCAAAAGAGCAACTTCCCGGCTCTGGAATTTTTTATCTTTGATCATGTAAGACAGTGTGCAGGGCCCGGCTTGATGATGCAGATCAGAAAAATTCACTGTCACAACATCCTGAAAAAACGGACCATTATGAAAAAAATCATCCCATTCATCATATCCTTATTGCTTCTTTCGGTATCGTTCACACTCGATGCGCAGAAGACCTACAAGGCTGTCTGCGACAAGAGTGACGGCAAGGTAAAAATTGTTGACGGCGACGATCGGTCGCCCAGCCTGGTGCCGCTCAAGGGCGGTTTCCCATTTTACCAGGTGGCCGAGAAATGGGTGAAGGAGAACTATCCCAACGGCAGCTGTGATGCTGCAGCTGCTGCAGCGCAGAACCGGGCGGCGGCCAACGCTGCAGCACAACCGTCAAATCTGCCGGCCCAGCCGCCGGCGAACCAGACACCACCTCCACCCCCTTCCTCCTACGGAGCTCCTGTCAGTCAGCCCCTGGCTCCTGTACGTGGCCCGAGGTATCGCAACACCTCAATGTTCATTTCGTTTCTCTTCTCCGACTTCGGAAAGGTATACGGGATCAATCCGCCGCTCTTCCCTGGTGTCAGTATAGGTATCGACCAGGTTATAGGAGCAAAGTTTTACGGAGGCACCGGCATCCACTTCAACTCACTGATAGGAAAAACAGAAGATGCCGCCGGGGTCAATGCCTTCTACACCTTCAGGATACCTCTCTTTGCGGGCTACAGGATGACCAGCGGTAAACGCTACTGGAGTGTTGACTTTGGACTTGCCGCCAACACCATGCTGCGGCCACTGTCAAGCGACTCAAATCTCCACGGTGAAATTGCCTCCGACGTCTCATTCAACTCAATGATGAGAGCAAGGTTCGGCACCGAGAGAAGAGCATTTGAGATAGGAGTTGACCTCTGGATCAATGACATCCTTGTCACTGAAGAGGGATACCAGATGATGCTGGTTTCCCTGGGATACAGGTTTTACTTCTAAAAGCACCCCGAAATGAAACCAGTCGTTGCCCGGGCCGCAGTCCTCACCCTTGCCATCCTGACACTGATGGCCTTCACCGGCATGACACATGCTCAGTCGGGCAAAGCTTACTTGCAGCTTACCGATGAGCAGAAGGAGACACTTGACGATGTCCTTTCTACTTCAAAGGATATGGTCACCGAGTCACAGGAGAAGCTGACCAAAATGCTTGGTGAATGGCAGAAGCTGAAAGACCAATTTGACAGACTGCCCAAACCGGTGCAGAACGCTATCAATGATGCCGAAGCAGCAGGCCTCACGGCGAAGGTAAACTACACCCTGGGAAAGCTTAAGCAGTTTGAGGGTGAGCTCAAGGATGTCATCAGCGTCAAGGAAGATATTGAAAAGGCAATCAACTTCTATCAGCGTTACGCACCCGATGACCAGAATCCGTTCCGGTCACTTGAGGTGATGAGCAATCTCTTCGAAGATGTTGAAAAACTGCTGCCCGACGAACAGGAGTATGAGGCTTTCAAAGCCCCGGTGACTTTCATGATACGTACAGGGATAAGGTATTTCAAGGAGGGGATCGATCTGGCACTGGGGGGCCTGAGGAATATACAGAAACAGATAAGGGACAGGGCCGGTAACTGCATGGGCTACGTGGGAGGCGACGCCTCGGCTGACAGATCCGACCCCAGGCGAAAAGCCTTCACTGACCTTGGGACCAGTTATACAATCTGTTATACCGGTGTCAGGCCCGTGGGCGGCGAGATCTGGAGTGACGAGACCGGCACTGCCGTATATATCTGGAGCTCCGGCAAATGGACCCGGCTGCAGGCAGGCTTAGGCCTGGTGACCGAGATTTTTCGAAACTGGAAGCTGGCCAGCAGCTCAGTTCTGTCAGCCGACGAGATGATCCGGTGGTGCAACAGCTACCAAAAACTATACATAGAGTCGCGCGACTGGGGAGCAAGGGAGTTTGGCAGGCTTTCGTCAATGGATCTCTGCCGCGAAAGACTCCTGGAAAAACGCAACAGTTACGGCGACTGGATGTCGCTGATGGAGTCGGTAAACACAGACCGCAATCTGTACATTGCAAAATACATATTCGATAAAGATGGCATAAGGTCGGAAACAAAGAGACTCACCACCATAATGTACGACCAGCTAATGTTTGAAGGCATCATTGAGGATCAGGAGGGAAACAGAGTCTCAGGCGCTACGGTAACAATATCAACTCCTGCCGGGGCCAGAACCGATCAGACTGTCAACGGCCGCTACACTTTTCTGATGGATTATCCCGAGGCAGGACGGAACGGAGCCCCGATTGAAATAACCGTGACTGCCGCGGGATATTCAGACCTGAAAGAGACCTCGGTGATCTATAATCAGTGCCAGGACCTGGGATTACTGCGCCTTGATAAGGTGGATCAGGATGAAGAGGAGGATATGTCGTGCGGTCCCAATGAGTACTATGACCCTGTCGCACAGGTATGCATCTGCAACGACGGTTATGTGAGAAACGCACAGGGAATATGCGTCCCGGAGGATGATGTACAGCCGATGGCCCCCGACTGTCCCGACCCCAACTCCGAGCCTGTTTTTAACAGTGCCACAGGGGTGTATGACTGTGTGTGCAAGGATTATTTCGTTCCTGATCCGGTAACGGGACTATGCAAACCGGATGTGCAACAGATACTCAACGACTCAGACTGCTCCCAGTGGCCTAACACCAGGCCTCTCTGGGACTATGCAAGGAACGAGCCCTACTGCGACTGCCTGCCCGGATACTCATGGAGACCTGATAACCTCGGGTGCGAGGAGGCCGGAAAGTTGCTGGCCTCACAGGCCGACTGCTCAGGCTACCCCAATACACAGGGTGTATGGGACCCGGTTGACAAGAAGGTTTACTGTGACTGTCTCCCGGGCTATGTCTGGGATGAGGACAGGATCATGTGTATCCCCGCCGCGGTGGCACAGTTCAGTGGCTTCAGCTGCGACAACCTGCCCTATACCATGCCTATGTGGGATCCGGTGCGACAGGAGCCCTACTGCGACTGTCTCCCGGGGTACAAGTGGCGCGACGACAGCAAGGGATGCGAACCCATAACTGCTACACAGATAGTGCAGGCCAACTGCTCGCACATACCCAACTCGCAGCCTGTGTACGACGCTATCAATGACGTTATGGCCTGCGACTGTATGCCGGGGTTTGTCTGGAACAGCTCCAGAACAGCCTGTGAGCCCGAGAGAAGGAGGCCTGCCATTGACATGAATTCCCTTGTTGACTTTATGACCATAATCTCTGGTGCCATAACCGGTAATGTACCCGGCGGCATGCCTTCAGGCAACACCCCAGTACCGGCCAACCAGCAGCCGCCCGTGGTGCACCAGAGCCGGTGTAACGACACCCAGAAGGCCGGCGGCGATGCCCCCGAGGTGCATCAGATAGACCTGGGTGTTACCAGCGGTGTCTTCAAGTTCGACTACCAGACTTTTGACGTCAAGGACCAGATAATCATCTCACAGGGAGGCAGGACGATATTCAACTCCGGCTGCGTGGGCGAGAGTCGCTCCGTGCAGGTACAGTTCAGCGGCTACACCACTATGATAGAGGTGAGAGTAAACCCGAACTGTGCAGGTTCATCAGGCACGGCGTGGAACTTCACGGTTCACTGCCCGGGATATTAATATCCTTTCGAAACCCTCATGAATTTCAATGTACGGCCGTCAGAGGTAACAATGATATACAGGCCCGCGGCGTACCTGCTGATATCAATAACGGATACCTCCCGCCCGGCAAACATCAGCTGACCAGCAGCAGAGTAAACCCGGCAATCCACAGCCTCACTCAGCCGGATGAAGTCGCCGGTGGCAGTATTGGGCCAGGCAGTCAGCTTCTGGTCCGCGATAATCACACCGGCAAAGGTCAGGCTGTTTGAACGGCCACTCTGTGATGCCTGATATATTTTATCACCGGCACCATCGTACCGGGTTCTGTCTGCGCCAGCATCGAAGATTTCCTGGCCTCCAGGTAGGGGTAAAGGCCCCACTTAACATGGGCGCCTATGGCAGCAGTGTAGGAATTCATGAAGTCCCCATAATTGTACCCGTAATCAAGCGGATAATAGGGGTCAATGGCCACATATGACGCAATCATATTCTTTCTATCATCAATGGCCTGCATCAGCGAATCAATGTCAAGAGTGCTGCTGATGAGCTGTTCCGCATACTGGCTGAACTGCTTCCGGAAGGCGGGGTGCTGTATCAGGCGGTCGTACAGTGGCCTTGGCTGGTCTCCCCCGGGCTGCCACGCGTAGATATCACGGTTCGCCCAGTCGATGCCAAACCAGTCGATACCGAAGGTGTTGTCGACATCGTAGGGTATGTATTCAAACTTGCCGGTTGAGGTGTTGTGATAGAGATAAAAGTTGTTCTTGTTATAGACATATCCGTCCCAGTCGCCGCAGAAAATCTGTGCAGCCATCACCTTCAGGTAATCATAAACGTTGAATAGCGCGTCGAGGTCGCAAACCAGCGCCTCATCGGCTGAATTGTCAAGCACCCCGATAAATGCGGCCAGGTCTGAGAAATCATTCTCCTCCGGGTTCGTCTTCAGCTCGTAAACCCACCGCTCTCCCGTCCATATTTTGTAACTGTCAGGCTCACTGCCCCGGTAACCCAGGTCTGCGGGCCAGAGACACTTGAACAGGTTCCCGTCCTTGTTGCCAAACCGTGACATGGCAAACTCCTCGTCGATATGTTCAACATTTATATAGAGACCGTAATAGTTCCCGTTGATATACACCCTCACATGGTTGGCCCGGGGTGCTGGTATATCCCATTTCCGGAGAATATCCCACATGACCTTTGACCTCATCACGGAAGGGTCATTGTGTTCTCCGTTGAGGTTCAGCTTCTCCACACCATAAAACTTACCGCCGGGAGTGAAGGTGTTAAACTAAACCTTAAACGATTTCTTCTGTGAATTACGGGAGGTATTGCCCCGCAGACGGAATCCCACCGGGTCAACCATATCGCGCACAGTGCCGTTGTCAAAGACGAAGGCGGCATGAAATTCCCTGTCGCTTGCGGGGTTGGCGTAGATCCATGCCAGGGTGTCGGGGTTTACCGTTATGTCGACGCGTGGAACAACAGTATCAACGAATAGCTCTCCTCTCTCAGGGTGAAAAGGCTGCCCGACGGCGCTTGCGGCGGCAAGCATGCAGGTCAGTATGAGAGAGAGTATCCTTTTCATCACACAATAATACTCAAATTAATACCTTTATGCTCCGACTTAAAGGGCTGCAGATCATGAAAACCACCCCGCTCAGGTTCACCGATAGTGTTGTAACTATACGAAAGTTCAGGTGCAACGACAAATTTGCCATGGCGGAAGTTGCCAACAACGAAAAGGTAGCCGTGAATCTCAGGGATGCATTCCCCTCTCCATACAGTGTCGAAGACGCTCAGAAATTCATCTCGATGTGTCTCAGGCAGAAGCCTTACCAGGTGTTCGCCATCGAATTCGAGGGGGAATATGTCGGAAACATCGGGCTGCACCGGCAGGACGACGTTTACCGCAGGACAGCCGAACTGGGCTACTTCATCGGGGAAAAGTGGTGGAACAGGGGTATTACCAGCAGGGCCGTGAACCTCATCTGCGAATACGGCTTCCGTGAGCTGGACATCATAAAAATCTTCTCGGGAGTATTCTCCTTCAACACCGCCTCACAGAGAGTGCTGGAAAAATGCGGGTTCGGGAGGGAGGCAGTACTCAGGAACGCCGTCATCAAGAACGGGAAGATCTGTGACGAGATAAGATATGCAAAGCATATCACTCCCTGAGATTATAGTTAACCCAAGGCTAGAGACGATCCAGGGCCTTCTTCAGATGCTCCCCCACCCGGGCGGCTACTTCAGTCACCACATCGTTTTGTATGGCCATCATTGAATCCGTGGGGTTGACAGCTGCAATTTCCATCTCATTTTCGCCCTGTTCGATCACCAGAACATTGCATGGAAGCATTACCCCTATCTTATCTTCGGCCAGCAGGGCTTTATAGGAGAAAACCGGATTGCATGCCCCGAGGATTCGGTATCTTTTGAAGTCGACCCCTACTTTAGCCTTTATCTTCTCATGAATGTCAATTTGCGATATAACACCGAATCCCTCTTCTGAGAGTGCAGCGGTTACCTTTTCAACTGCATCATCGAATGATGTCTGTACTGTTTTTGAGAAATAATATGCCATTATTGCAGGTTTTAATGTTCGTAATGGTTTAACATAAATGAAACAAATCTGCAGCCATTTGGTTCGGAAAGGGGCTTCCCGATACGCCCTCGTTCTGCTCGGACTATCGGGACTACTCTCCCGATAAATCGGGATCGCAGCTTCTCGCCCCTCCGCCATCCCCTCAGGCCATTCAACAAAAAATACCGCATGCGCGGCATTTTTTTGTTGACCCACAGGGGCTCGAACCCCGACTCTTCTGAACCAAAATCAGACGTGTTACCAATTACACCATGGGTCAATCGGCGCCTGATGAGGAGGTGCAAAAATAGCTATTTTTTCTGATTTCAGGTCTGTTCCGTCTCGTAATAGATGAACGGACAGTCTATGAATGACTGTATTATCTGACCCAGCTCATACTGCTCCTCGTCGCCCTTCTCGTAAAACCACTCTATGGAGACATTCTCCCGTACGTTGGGATAGAGGGCAAGCCTCTTGACAATGGAGTAGACCCACTTGGTTGATGAGGTGTTGATGAAATCAAAAGAGAATATGACACGGGTCCTCACCTCAGGCTGCTCCACATAGGCAGCCACCCACGCTTCCAACGGCCTGTAGAAATCAGAAGCATTCTCAGCAATCGACCTGCCTCTTATCTCAAGATGACCCTCCAGAAACAGTACCTGAGGTGTTGCCTTGGTTGGTTCTATTTTAATGATTTCCAATTCCATCTCTGCCCCGTACGATACTATTCCCCCCTGTCGTGGCTGCACAAAAATAATAAAATAAGAGTTGACACTCTCCGATCTCAGTTATTTTTCAGATCCTGTGAAAAAAGGGTAAGCTCCCCCTGTTCCCACAGCGTCGGATGCTGCGCATCAAACCTGCCCACAATGGCCTGCATTATGGTACGCCTCATGAAATCCGACTTGCTTCTGACACGGAACCGCCTGCAGTAGATGTTCAGCGCCTTCGCCTCCCTCTCATTCAGTCTCAGTGTGAGAGTCGTGGTTCGTTTTATCCTGTCCCCGTTGGCCGGCCCGCGTTTCAATCCCGCTATAAATTTTGTACTAAAATAGTCCATCCTCTCATGCCCTTCGGGCACCGGAACTGTGAATTATTAACAATAATAAGCAGGTCAGCGTTAAGTTGCTGACCTGCTTTATCTTAACTTATTAATAATTATTACATCCTGTTAAGGGCACTGAGATCGGCAAAGGCCTCCTTAAGCCTTGCTATAAAGGTCTCCTGACCTTTGCGCAGCCAAACCCTGGGGTCATAGTACTTTTTGTTCGGCTTGTCATCCCCGTCGGGATTGCCTATCTGACCCTGGAGATACCCCTTCTTTGCCTCATAGTAATCCTTGACGCCAGCCCAGAACGCCCACTGCATGTCGGTGTCAATATTCATCTTGATGGCTCCGTAGGTGATGGCTTCTCTTATAAGATGCTTCTCTGACCCCGATCCACCGTGGAAGACGAAGTTAACAGGGTTGGGTCCTGTTTTGAATTTCTTCTGTATGTAGTCCTGCGAGTTTTTCAGTATCTCGGGCCTCAGTGTTACATTACCGGGCTTATACACACCGTGCACATTGCCGAAAGAGGCAGCAATGGTGAAGTTGGGAGAGACCTTTTTCAGCTCCTCGTAGGCATAGGCCACATCCTCAGGCTGGGTATAGAGCCTCGAGCTGTCGACGTCTGTGTTGTCCACCCCGTCTTCCTCGCCTCCTGTCACTCCCAGCTCTATCTCGAGGGTCATCCCCAGCTTCTCCATGCGCTCAAGATATTTCTTGCAGGTCTCAATGTTCTCCTTCAGCGGCTCCTCAGACAGGTCAAGCATGTGTGAGCTGAAGAGGGGCTTGCCGTTGGTCTCGTAAAACTCCTCACCGGCATCAAGAAGCGCATCAATCCATGGCAGCAGCTTGCGAGCTGCATGATCGGTATGCAGCACAACGGGTACGCCGTAGTATTCAGCCACATTGTGTACGTGCAGGGCACCCGAGATGCCTCCGGCAATAGCTCCGGTCTGATTTTCCTTCGACAGACCCTGTCCGGCAAAGAAGTGTGCTCCGCCGTTTGAAAACTGGATTATGACCGGCGAGTTGACCTCGCGGGCGGTCTCCAGGACGGCATTTACCGAGTCAGTACCGACCACATTTACCGCCGGTATGGCAAAGTCGTTTTTATTGGCATAATCAAAAAGTCGTTTTACATCCTCACCGCAGATCACTCCGGGCTCCAGATTTAATCCTTTGTTACTCATTATCTTGAACGTTTAAATGAAACATCTGATCAAAAACAGCGCAAAGATAAGCAAAATTGACGGACTCCCTTTCATGGCCCAATGCAGCACGATATTAATACCGACGTCTTTATAATACTGATCTATTTCCTATCTTCGTAGCTTCATTTACAGCCATCATAAAGATAACATGAAAAGAAAATTCCTCTTCCTGGGTTTTATCTTACTGCTGGGGTCGGTAACGGTAACGGCCCAGCAGAAGGCCTGGACACTGGAGGAGTGTATCTCGCACGCCCTGCAGAACAACATCCGGATAAAGCAGCAGGAGATCATGACCCAATATCAGCAATCTGCCCTCGAGCAGTCAAAGCTGAACCTGCTTCCCACTCTCAACGGCAGTGCCTCGCATAACTACGCCTTCGGCCGTGCCCTTGATGAGACCACCTATGAGTTCACCGAGAACGAGACCGTACAGTCGAACAACTTCTATGCCGGCAGCAATGTGACGCTGTTCCACGGGCTGGTCAACTACAATACCATTCAGAAGAACAAATACCAGCTTCTTGCCAGCGAGCAGGACCTGGAGCGCTTCAGGGATGACATCTCGCTCAGCATCGCCCTGGCATACCTGCAGATACTGCTGAACCAGGAGCTTGTCACTGCCACTGAGGCACAGGTAGAGCTCACCAGGCAGCAGATAGAGCGTACGGGCAGGCTGGTTGAAGCTGGCAGCATCGCCCGCGGTAACCTGCTTGACATTGAGGCACAGGCAGCACGCGAGGAGCTGCAGCTCGTCAACCTGCAGAACCAGCTGACCCTCTCACTGCTGACCCTGGCGCAGATGCTCGAGCTGCCCAACGCCGACGACTTTGCAGTAGCCGTACCGGTCATAACACTTGATGATGAAGCAGTGAAGGGCGGTCCTTCAACCATCTATTCCATAGCCGAGAAGACCCGTCCGGAGGTACTCAGCGCCGAATACCAGCTGAAGAGTGCCGAGTTGGACCTGGCCATCGCCAGGGGAGGCAGGAGCCCCAGGCTCAGCCTTGGCGCCTCGGCCTCGACCGGCTATTCCGACAAAAGGCTTAAGCCCGTCACCTTTGACGCATATCCCTTCGGTGAACAGCTGAATGACAACCTCAACTACGGCCTCGGATTCTCTCTTAACATACCCATCTTCAACGGATGGCAGGTCAATACCGGCATCAGGAACTCAAAGCTGGGCATTGAGAACTCACAGTATGCTCTGGAGAACACGAAGAAGGAGCTCTACAAGAGCATCCAGCAGGCCTTTACTGACGCCACCGGCGCCCTGAAGAAGTACAACGCCAGCCAGAAGGCTGTAACCTCAATGGAGGAGGCCTTTAGGTATGCCGAACAGAAGCTGGATGTAGGCCTTGTTACAGCGGTTGAATACAATCAGTCAAAGACACAGCTGCTCAATGCACAGAGTGAGATGGCCCAGGCAAAATATGAGTTTGTCTTCAAGACCAAGGTCCTCGACTTCTATCGTGGCATACCCCTGACCCTTGAGCATATTACCCGTCTGGCAAAATAACCTGAAAATAAATACCCGAATGAAACTTACATGAACAGTAACTCACAAAAGGAAATGATTAATTTTCTTCATGTAAGTTCCATTAGACCAATAAAATAATAATCAAACAATCTAATGAGAAACAACAACATACTCAAGATCCTTGTCTCTGCGGTATTGCTGCTCATAATAGTTGCCGCCATAGGCAAGAAGAAGGGATGGTTTGGCAAGGAAGCCACAGTGAAGGTATCTGTGGAGAAGGTGGCCGTCAACCCTGTCGTTGAGGCTGTCACAGCCAACGGCAAGATCCAGCCCGAAACGGAGGTAAAGATCAGTCCTGACGTCTCCGGTGAAATCGTCGAACTCCATGTCAGGGAGGGTGACTTCGTTCAGAAAGGAACGCTCCTCTTCAAGATCAAGCCTGAGATATACATATCAGCCCGTGAACGTGCCGCTGCCACACTTAACTCCACAAAGGCGAGGATGGCACAGACCGAGGCGCAGATGATACAGGCCGAACTGGCATACAACAGGAGCAAAAAGCTTTATGATGAGAACACCATCTCACAGGCCGACTTCGAGCAGGCGGAATCGTCGTATAAGATCGCCAAAGCCGAAAAAGAGAGTGCGGAATATTCCGTGAAGAGCTCGGAAGCCTCTCTCAAAGAGGCAAATGAGAACCTGGTGAAGACCACCGTTTACGCACCCATGACGGGAACCATCTCCAGCCTCTCGGTAGAGCTTGGCGAAAGGGTGGTAGGTGCCAACATGATGACGGGCACGGAGGTGTTGCGCGTGGCCGACCTTAACCGGATGGAGGTTGTTGTCGACGTCAATGAGAATGACATCATCAATGTCAAACTCGGTGACAGTGCAAAGATTGAAGTTGATGCATATATGGACCGTGCCTTCGCCGGCGTGGTGACGGAGATAGCCAATTCTGCCAACACTCTCGGCACCACCGCTGACCAGGTCACCAACTTCGAGGTCAGGATACTGATGCTGAGGGAATCCTATGATGACCTGCTCGGCGAGAACAATCCCAGTCCCTTCAGACCCGGCATGTCAGCATCGGTAGACATTTTTACCAACAGCAAGAGCGACGTTCTGACGGTGCCCATACAGGCGGTCACCACCCGCACTGACACAACTGAGGTGCAAGCCTTCGGGAGTGACGAGATACGCACCCTGGTCTTTGTCGCTGACGGAACATACGCCCTTGCCCGGGATGTAAAGACAGGCATTCAGGACAATGCCAACATCGAGATCCTCAGCGGACTGGAAGAGGGCGAGGAGGTTATAGTCCAGCCTTTCAGTGCCATCTCGAAGAAACTGGCCGATTCAACACTTATAGAAGTGGTTGACAAGGACGAGCTTTTCAAGATTGACAATAAGAAAAAGTAACGTCACAAGGTACACGTACCGGCAATGATCCTTTGCATTGAGACAGCCACCGTCGTCTGTTCGGCATCACTGTGCGATGAAGAGCGGGTGATCAGCGTCCGTGAAGCTCCGCAAGGTGAGTCTCATGCTGCACGGCTGACAGTCATCATCGGCAGCCTTCTCGAAGAGGCCGCGGCCACTGCTGCGGACCTTGAGGCTGTGGCGGTGAGCAAGGGCCCGGGCTCATACACCGGACTCAGGATAGCCGTCTCCGTCGCCAAGGGAATAGCCTACGGCGCCGGCATACCCCTGATAGGCATCAACACTCTCGAGGCAATGTGTCACGGATACCTGTCCGCCAGCCCTCTGCCGCCCTCCTCCGGTACGCTCCTCTGCCCGATGATCGACGCAAGACGAATGGAGGTCTACAATGCGGTGTTCAGGAGCGACGGCACAACCATCAGAGAGACATCGGCCGACATCATTAACGAAACATCATACAGTGAAATGCTTGAGACCGGCAAGGTGATCTTCTTCGGAAACGGGGCCGAAAAATGCAGGGAGATCATCAGGCACCCCAATGCTGTCTTCGAAATTCCATTCCCCCTCTCGGCATCATATTTGCATATACCGGCTGTGAGAGCATTGCATGACAAACAGTTTGAGGATGTTGCCTATTTTGAACCATATTATCTCAAGGAATTCATCGCAACGGTCCCCGGGAAGCTTTTCCCGTAATAATCCAGGTCACTCTATGAGAAAAAAAATAATCATACTTGTGTTGATCTTGACTGCCGGCATGCAACGACTTGATGCACAGAAGCAGCCTTACATGCCGGGAGAGAAGGTAACATACCAGATAAGATACGGCCCTGTCGGCAGCGGCAAGGCCTCCATTGAAATCAATGAGGCATCTTACCGTAGTGAGCCTGTCTGGCATGCCAGGGTCAGCGGGCAGACAACCGGACTGGCCGATGTGATATACAAGGTGAGAGATACCTACGAGAGTTATATTGACCCGCAGACTGACCTGCCGGTCTTCTGCATCAGAAATATCCAGGAGGGGCGCTACCGGAAGTATAACGAGGTGGGGTTTGACCAGAGATCAAGGAGTGACTCCACCCTGGTCTTCAGCGACCTCTCCGGCAACCATACGGCACCGAAGGGACTGCTTGACATAGTCTCTTGCTTTTACTGGTTCAGGAAATACTACCTGGCCAGCGGTGTTACCCCGGTCCCTGGTGAGACCTATGAGATGACAACCTGGTTTGCTGATGAGTTGTATCCTATCATACTGAAATACAAGGGCAAGGAGGTAATCAGAACCAGGGGCGGCAAGATAGAATGTCACCGGTTTCATCCCGTCACCGAGGTGGGAAGAGTCTTCCAGACGGAGGAAGACATGACCATGTGGTTTACCGCCGATGAAAATTTTTTACCGGTTAAGATACGTTTTGATATCTTTGTGGGGGCATTTCACGTCGATATGACAAGTTATGAAGGGCTTGGAGCGCCCCTCAGTTTTATTGAAAAATAAGGGTATTACAGAATTTTTTTATGGCAACTACGGCAGATTTCAGGAACGGAATGGTGATCGAATACAATAATGATCTCTATACCATAGTACAGTTTCAGCATGTAAAGCCCGGCAAGGGCCCGGCATTCGTGCGCACGAAGCTGAAGAACGTGACAACGGGCAAGGTGCTTGACAATACATTCAACTCAGGCGTAAAGGTCAATGTGGCACGCGTCGAGCGCAGACCCCATCAATACCTCTACAGCGATGACATGGGTTATCACCTGATGCACCTGGAGACCTTCGAACAGATAACAGTGCCGGAGACGATGCTCGAAAACAGTGACCTGCTGAAAGAGGGAGCGACGGTTGAGGTGGTGGTTCATGCAGACACCGAAACTGTACTGCTGGTTGATCTTCCCGTCAACGTGGTCATGGAGGTGACATATACCGAACCCGGACTCCGCGGTGACACAGCCACCAACACCCTTAAGCCTGCGACTATAGAGACAGGCTCGACAGTAATGGTGCCTCTGTTTGTGAGCGTGGGCGACAAGATCCGCGTCGATACACGCGACAGGTCATACATTGAACGCGTCAAGGGTTGAGACGGCCGTGATGACCCCGGGCAGGCTTCCGAAGGACAGGTTAAAGATGTCGAAATTCAAACTCGACGCCCTGCTCGATATTACTCTCTCCATCAACGCCAACCTGCCTACTCCGGATCTGCTCAAAAAGTACGAATCGATCCTCCGTGATGACCTTGGCATAGGTAAGATTCTGCTTTACAAACATGGTGAGCAGTGGGAAGCGCTGCTTAACTCTGGTTTCCGTGACAACCTCCAGACCAATATCGACGTTAAGCGCGACCTGCTGCGCTTCAGGGAGATACAGACAGAGGTCTCCCAGAAGCCCTTCAAGGGCGTTGATTTCATCATCCCCGTCCTCAACAACAATATCCCTTCAGCCTATGCGCTCATAGGTGACATCGACGAGGAGGGCGAGGGGATGAGCCCCCTGATCAAACACCTGAATTTCATTCAGACAATCTCCGGCATCATTGTGGTTGCCATCGAGAACCAGCGCCTCTTCAAAGAGAGCCTCCGGCAGGAGGCCCTGCGCCGGGAGCTGGAGCTGGCGGCACGCATGCAGACAATGCTTATCCCTGATAACAACAGGCTGCCGGCTGACGACCGGATAAGGGTGCAGGGCTTCTATAACCCCCACTATGAGGTAGGCGGCGACTATTATGATTTCCTCACCCTCTCGGAGAATGTAATAGGATTCTGCATAGCTGACGTATCAGGAAAAGGGATGTCAGCCGCGCTTCTTATGTCCAACTTCCAGGCCAGCCTCAGGTCTATCTTTACTGTCGAAGCCAGCCTGGAGGAGCTGATAAGAAAACTGAACGCCCTGGTGGTGGTCAACTCCGCCGGCGAACGGTTCATCACCCTCTTCATCGCAAGGTATAATCTGAAGACACGTGTGCTCGAGTATGTCAACGCTGCCCATAACCCCCCCGTGACCGTGGATCTCAAGACACACCGTACAGCCGTGCTGAGACAGTCGTGCGTGGGTGTGGGCATGCTCGATGAGATGCCCTGGGTGAGGACTGACTATGTTACGCTCAGCAACCCTACCAAGATCATCTGTTACACCGACGGGCTGTCGGAGCTGAAGGATGAGGCGGGCATCGATCTTGGAACGGCCCCTATTATTAAACACTTCGGCGACAGGCTGCCGGTCTCGGATAACATCCGGAGCCTGATCGACGATCTTGACATCCACCCCGGCAACCAGAGGCTCTTTGATGATGTCTCTATCCTTGCGATGGAGTTGCTTTAGTACTCCCGCCCTGATCCTCTTCAGGACTCCTCTTTATCTCCAGATCCATTGCAACCAGTATGGCAATGAAACCCCACCAGAGGGCAGCGATCTTGTCGCTGTCGAGGAAGCTGTTCATCAGGCCGTGCACCGCATAGGTGATGAGGCCCGTGAGCAGGGTCAGCACAAAAATTCCTTCCCGGCCCCTCCTTCCCCGGTACCATACCCTGATTCCTGTGATCACCGCCGTTACCGTGATTATAAGGAAAAGCAGGGCCCCCGGCAGACCCGACTCGCTGAGTGCCCCGAGATATTCACTGTGAGCGTTGCCGGCATCGCCGAAGTCAGTGCTTATGACCGTCTTCTCCGATGCCTTCTGGAACGGAGCGTAGTTGAACTGGTAGGTGCCCGGTCCCCAGCCCACGACAGGCTTGACGGTGAACATCCTGAGGGCGCACTTCCACCTGTTGATGCGTTCGAGGTTCGACTGGTCGGTGGAGATATTGGCTGCCGAGCGCAGATGCTGGCTCAGGTCGGCAGAAGAGTCTTCCGTCGTGCTGTCCATCCGCTGCCATATCCATCCGGCGCTGAGCACCAGTGCCAGGATAAATCCTGCAGCAGCGAACCAGAGCACTCTGACAGGCATCCTGATCCAGAGAATAAATCCGAGGAGCGCGGCAGCGATGAGGCTCACCCATGCCGCCCTGCTGTACGACAGGATGAAGCCGGCGACAAAGAGAAGCAGAAGAGAGAAGAGCAGCACTTTTGCCATCAGGCCGTTGTCCTTCCTTAACATAATGACCGTCAGAGGAGGCAGGAGAAAGGCCATGGAGGCTCCGAAAGAGGTGTGGTCCCTGTAGAAGGGGTAGCATGCCGAGTGCGCGAACTGCTGGTTTAGAAAGCCTGCCCCCTGGACCCTGACGATGAAGTATATCACCACGATGGCGAGGCCGGCGGAATAGGCCGTCACGTATCTCCGCCTGAACCTCTCACCCGAGGCCAGCTGGGCTGCCAGCAGATAGAAGCCCGCCGTGAACCAGAGGCGGTATGCCAGTGTCTTGAAGGAGACACCCGGCATTGTGGATGTCAACGACGTGATAAGCGTCCAGATGAGGTACAGACCGACCAGGATTGTCATCGGGTGTCGCAGGATCCCCGACGGAAACTCACGTGTGACAAGCAACTTGAAGAGAGTGACCATCAGAAGCAACGCCAGCACCGGTTCCGTGGGGATGGAGAGATCGATGCCGGTGCCACCCGTCAGGTAGCTCAGCTGCAGTGACAGCGGGGTGAGAAAGAGAGTCAGCAGCAGAAGATGCTCAAGAGAGAAGAGCGCCAGCAGGAGAATCGCCAGCGCTGCCGGGAACAGTAATATCAGCAGCTCACTGCCTGTCATCACTGCGGTGCAGCTTCACCCCTTCAGCCACGAAGAGGACCAGGGCCATGAGAATCAGCACTGATACCGTTGAGACAAGGACGATGATACTCCGTCTGGGGAAGGCCTTCTTTTCAGCCACAACGCCAGAGTCGACCAAAAGGGTGTAGGGCATCGTCCGGCGGCTGAGAGCCAGCGCCTCAATATGTCTGCCGCGGATGAGGTTCAGGTAGTCGGTCTCGGTCTCAAGTATGGCATAGCTCTTCAGGGCGGCAGCACCTTCAAGAAGGGTAAGAGAGTCCGAATACTGCATTACCAGTGCCTCCTGCTCCGCATAGCTGCGGCTTATCTCATCAACGGTCACGGCAGCAGCGCTCCGCTGCATGTTGTTGAAGATGGTATCGGCACGGGCAGCAATATCATTGGCCATGATGCACGCCAGCTCCCTGTCGCGGTCCCTGACTTTTATCTCCACCGACCCGAAGGAGGTCTTGGAACTGCGTATATATCTGTCCATCTTTTCGGCAATGACAGTGTTGGGATAACGCTCTGAAGGTTTGATGCCGTAATGTGCGGCCAGGTTATACTTCTCCCGCAGGTAATCCCTTACCTGTTCGCTGCTGATCACCTGTATCAGCTTTTCTGTTGCATCGTCACCCCCGAAGAGTTCAGTGTTGGACGCAGCCTCCCCCAGTAGTGTACGTGTCTCGGTGATATTTGATGAGGGATAGAGGGTGACTGTTGATTCATACAATGGCTTGATCATCAGCGATATCGCTGCCGAGATGACGGCTGCGGCAACTCCGGCGACCAGAAATTTCTTAAAGTGGCGGATAATGAAATTCAAGAGGTCAAAGGAATCCGCCCTGAACTCAGCCCTTACTTTTTGTTCCATAGAGCTTCTCTTTGTTTATGTCACTCTTACCAGGTAATAGCTCTTCTTGCCCTTCTGAATGAGGAGGTACCTGTTGTTCAGCAGGTGATCCGCAGTGACGGTCATATCGGCACTGTCGATCCTGCTACTGTTGATACTGACACCCCCGCCCTGTATCAGTCGTCTTATCTCTCCCTTTGACTCGGCTATCTTCGTGTGCAGTGCACAGAGATCAGAGACATTTACCCCTGCCGACAGCACCTCCCTGTCGAGGTCAAAGAGAGGCACTCCCTCGAAGACGGAGAGGAATGTGTTCTCATCCATGCGCTGCAGCTGTTCGGTGGTACCCTTGCCGAAGAGTATCTGTGAAGCCTCCACGGCAGCATCGTACTCTTCCCGTGAGTGAGCCATGACCGTCACCTCTTCGGCGAGCCGTTTCTGCAGGAGGCGCTGGTGGGGCTCTGCACTGTGAGCCTTTACAAGATCTTCTATCTCGCTGCGCGAGAGCATTGTAAAGATCCTGATAAACTTCTCCGCATCATCGTCAGCCACGTTAAGCCAGAACTGGAAGAAGCGGTAGGGTGTTGTCTTTGCCGGGTCAAGCCAGACATTACCGCTCTCAGTCTTGCCGAACTTGCGTCCGTCGCTCTTTGTTATCAGCGGGCAGGTCATAGCCCAGGCTTCTCCTCCGGTCTTGCGCCTGATCAGCTCGGTGCCGGTGACGATGTTGCCCCACTGGTCCGATCCGCCCATCTGCAGGCGGCAGCCGTGATTGCTGTAAAGATGGAGGTAGTCGGTGCCCTGCACCAGCTGGTACGAGAACTCGGTGAATGACATCCCCTGTCCGGTCTCTGAGTCAAGCCTCTTCTTCACCGAATCCTTTGACATCATGTAGTTGACGGTGATGTGCTTTCCTATATCACGTATGAATCCAAGGAATGAGTACTCCTTCATCCAGTCGTAGTTGTTGACCATCACAGCCCTGTTGGGTGCCGAAGAACTGAAGTCGAGAAATTTCTCAAACTGTCTCTTCAGACAGGCCTGGTTATGCCGCAGTGTCTCCTCGCTCAGCAGGTTGCGCTCCTCGGACCTGCCTGAAGGGTCACCGATCATCCCGGTGGCACCTCCTATAAGCACTATCGGTGTGTGTCCCGCATTCTGAAAATGCTTCAGCATCATCACCCCCACCAGATGGCCTATGTGCAGTGAGTCTGCCGTGGGGTCAAAACCAACGTAGGCCGAGCTCCTCTCCTTCAGCAGGAACTCTTCTGTTCCGGGCATGATATCGTGAATCATACCCCTCCATCTCAGCTCTTCAACAAAATTGATCATCAGAATCTTGAATTCAGGTGTCGCAAAGATATCAAAACCGGTCAGATGGTCAGCCCAGGAGATTGCTTTTTTGGCCTGTTGAAGCTGTCGATGAGGTCGCCGCCCTCAACCAGGGGGAATATTGCAGGCACAAGGTCGGCGATCGGATTATAGAGAAATGATCTGGATATGGTGGATGAGGGCAGGAAGTGTCTCTTCTCGTCGATGCTGTTGAGGAAGACGAAGACGACGCTCAATATCAGCGCAGCCTTCAGCACTCCAAAGATGGCGCCCAGCGACTTGACCACAAACCCGAGTGCCATCGCCTTCAGGAGGGTGTCGAGCAGCTTGCCGAGCAGATAGACGCCTATTACAATTGCGATAAAGGTGACGGCAAAGGCAATTATTCCGGTCCATGACGACTGCATGTCGAACCATCCCGACAGCTTGCCGGCCGTCCAGTCCGAAAAATGGATGGCACCCCAGATGCCCAGCACCAGTGCCGCCAGTTCGGCGATCTCGATTATCAGTCCGTTTATGAACCCCTGTATCAGCCCGAATGCGAGCACTGCAATAATGACTAAATCGATCCAGTTCATTGGTCAGAGAGTTTGAGATGCTGAAGTTAAGAAATTGATGCGCAACATATCCTATCCGAGCAAACCAATTTTTTATCTTTGGGAAACAAACAGGAATAAATATGAGCTACGATCACACTGATGTAATAGCCGTTTTCGATATCGGCAGGACCTGGAAGAGGTTCCAGCTTTTCGACAGAAGCCTTAACCCCGTGCAGACCGAGGAGAAGATTATCGGGGAGGTTGTCGATAGTGAGGGTCATCCGTGTGATGACCTCCCTGCAATCGAGAAGTGGATAAAGTCATGTCTCAGTGAGGTGATATCCGACTCCATCTACAGAATCACTGCAGTGAGTATGGCTGCCGGCGACGGCTGCCAGAGCGGCCTGGAGAGTGACCTGGAGGAGATACTGAAAAGCGCCCATGTGAGTATTAAACCTCGTAAATGTCACGTCATAAACAGCTCTACTGTCTCGCTGATACCTTACCTGAAGGATACTGACAAGACTTTTATTCTGGTCTCCACCGGCACCTGGTGTATCTTCATGAACCCTTTTGACAGGGAGCCACTGACGGACGCACAGTATGAGGCCGGCAACGCGGAGATCATGACCGTAGCCGGGCAGCAGGTAAAGAGCTCGCGGTTCCTGCTCGGAGAAATCCACGACAGGAATGTCACCATGCTTGATGATCACTTCGGGGTTACGGGAGAACTGTACAAAACCATAAAGATCAAGAGAAAGAAGATAGGCAAGATGCAGGCAAACAAGCGGGGAAGAGCCTTCTTCCGCCACGGCATCCCGGAGGGCATGGCCGACAGGGAGGCAGATCTTTCACACTTCCTGACCTATGCCGATGCCTATCACCAGATGATGTACGACCTGGTTGACGAGTGCATGGGTGCATACCGGCTGATCATCCCCGAGGATGACACCACGGAGATAATTTATGTGACAGGAGGTTTTGCTCGGAATGACACTTTTATGAGAATCCTGGCTGCACGGTTACCGGATAAGAGGGTCTATGCCAGCACCATTGACTATGCCACTGCCCTGGGAGCAGCCATGGAGCTCTACGGCGAGGCCTTTGACGCAGAGCTCCCGCCGGTATACCTCGGACTGAAGGCCATTAGTCCTACTGACTGACCACTCCTGAACCCGCGTCAGGCAAATACCAGTTTACCGGCCTGATTCAATAGTTTATGCAGAAGTACGACCTGATTGCCGGTCCTCCTGCGGATTCTACACCTCCAGTCCCAGCCAGGTCAGCTCCTCACGCAACTGATCAGGCGACAGGAAATGAATTGAGTGAAAACCCAGCTCTGCCGCAGCATCGGCATTCGGCCTGTTGTCATCAATATAGACCGACTCCACAGGATTGACATCGTATCTCTCCATCAGCACACGGTAGATGGCATGATCAGGTTTGAGCAGCTTCTCGTAACCGGAGACCACCATCCCGTCAAACTCCTTCATGAAGTCATAGCGGTTATAGGCTACAGGGAAAGCTTCGTGTGACCAGTTGGAAAGGGCGTAGAGGGGCATACCGTCCGATTTAAGCTTACGGAATATCTCCACCGTCCCTTTTATCTCCCCGCCGAGCATCTCTTCCCAGCGGCCGTAATAGAGGGCAATCCTGTCACTGTACTCTGGATATTTTGCCTGGAGCTCAGCTGTAGCGACGCTGAAGAGTTTGCCGCCGTCCTGCTGTACATTCCATTCATAAGTGCAGACATTGGAAAGGAACCATTCCATCTCCTCTTCATTATCAAAGACTTTACGGAAAAGGTGCCTCGGACTCCAGTCGATCAGTACACCCCCGATATCAAATACTACGCTTTTTATGTTCTTCATGGTTCAATATTCCGGCGCAATGATAGCTATTTTTGACGCAGCCACCGGAAATATTCATCCATAAACTCCAGTTTTTCAAGGTTAGGAGCTGCTATTGTAACCGGTGCGGCACCCCTGAGCCAGAGTACCGTCTCCTCACCTTCACTGAACAGGGGCCACTCCGGAAGGCCCTCACCGTTGGGGTCGCCACTCTTTGCAAAGTTTGTCCAGTACTTGATCATAAGGTCTGAAAGGGCCTGCTCCTCTTCGGTAGCCTGTGCATTGGGGTTCAGACCCATTTTCCCGAAGACGTATGCCATCTCCGATCCATGGGCAGCTCCCCTGGCCACCGGGCCATCGGGGAACAGAGGTCCCGCCCTGAACTGGTCAAAGTAATAGGTGTAGACTCCCGAGCTGCCCGTCTTTGACTGCAGTCGTGCCCAGACCCAGGAGGGCCAGGCAAAGGTAGCCTCACGAAAAATGTCTGACAGGGAGTGATAGACCTCCAGCTGGTCAACGCCCGGGTAGAGTTCAAGCGCCCTCTCTGCCAGCGGTCCGAACCGTGCCTTTATCATTTCAGCATACTGCTCCGGCTCCATCGGCTGAACAAACATGGACCCCTCATCAGAGTTGGTGCCTATAATAACATTCACGTCATTGTAGTTGCCATCCTGGTAGAGTTTGTACTGGTCTCCGGCAATTACATAACCGTCAGCGTTGGGCCAGAAACCACCCATCTGCGACAGCGGATCGTCGAGCCACCTGTCATAAGGTATCGTCCTGAGTGCTTCAAGGTCCGGTGCGCCCATCCTTTCGGCAAATTCAAGCCCCTGCTGTTCGGCACCCTTCAGTGTGGCCATGTATTCTCCCATGCCCCGGCTGTCTCTCACCGGCCCGAATGAGCCGCCGCTCTGGCTGATGGCACCGGTGAACAGTCCCTTTGCCAGGGGTGAGGCACAGAGCATGCTTACGGAAATGGCGCCAGCGGACTCTCCGAAGATTGTCACCCTGCCCGGATCACCTCCAAAGGCTTCAATATTCTCCTGTACCCACTTCAGCCCCGCAATCTGGTCAACCAGTCCGTAGTTTCCAGAGACACCGTTCTCCGATTCCGCCGACAATTCCGGATGAGCCATGAATCCGAGGGCACCTACGCGGTATGCCAGGCTCACCATGATGACCCCGTTTTTTGCAATGTTGTCACCGCTGTAGAGGGGAGATGCGGTGCCGCCGTTGGAGAATCCTCCGCCATAGATCCAGACCATAACCGGAAGCTTCTCCCGTGATGATTTCGCCGGGGTCCATAGGTTAAGATAGAGGCAGTCCTCAGACATCTCTATGTCACCCATCCACTGCGTTTTTACCTGTACCGGCACAGGGGCATATTTATCTGCATTAAGAACCCCTTCCCAGGGCTTAATGTGCTGCGGCGCCTTCCAGCGCAACTCCCCTACCGGAGGGGCGGCAAAGGGTATGCCCCTGAAGACGGCGATGCCATCCTCAACGGTGCCCTGAACAACGCCGTCATCAAGCTTGACGGTTGCTTCCTGGAGTTTCTCGCTACGGCATCCTGCTATGAGGGCCGTCACAATCAAAAGAGACATTACTGCTGTTGTTTTCATTCGGTTATTATATTATTGGTCAAATGGAACTTACAGAAAAGAATAATCATATTTTTTTTGAGTTGATACTCATGCAAGGTTCACTAGCTTATTTATTTCATTGTTCGAATGGAACTTACATGAATTATTTAATCAAATCCTGTTGTGTGCCGTTGCTCATGTAAGTGTCATTAGTTTACTGACTTCTGTTTAACATACCGAATGGAATTTGCCATAACACTGATGACCAGATCTACTGCAGGTTTATTACGCCGGAGGATTGCAGTGCAGCAGCATCAGACTCTGCAAGTTTCCATTCGTTGTCAAAGATGCCCTGGCTGATGACATTGTCAGGACTCTCACGAAACAGTATGAAATCGCTGAATTTTTTCAACATCTCGACATTCGAGCCCAGAAAGGTCAGTCCCTGCTCTCCGGCGGCCTGTTTCGGCGGGGTCCACCATGGAAGTCCTGAGTTGATAAGCAGGTAATGCCTGTTCATCGGGTAGATATACAGCAGCCCGTAATCCGCCGCGTCAGCGTCGAGATGCAGTGGAAGCCTGTCGGCAAATTTCCCAATGATGGCATTTGTCTCCCTGGTGCCGAACAGTATCAGGTTAGAAGTGACATAGTCGCTTTGCCTGACATCCCTGTCCGCTATCACTCTCGGAAAGACCATTATCCGTCCTCCGCGACCTGTCCAGTCGGCCGCAGCCACAGCCTGAGCCCTTCGGGCAGCCAACTCCTCCCGTGACGGATCGCCGCCTGTGCCGTAGACGTAGAGATGACTCCCGGCAACGGCTGCAGATATCGGGCCCTCACCGCCCGGCTGCTTGGCTGTCAGCCCGGGGGTGAACTTCCTGTTTGACCAGCTTCCCTTTGTTTTTGTGAAGGAGACTGCATCGCCACTCTTCACTGAGAACGGCCGCCCGTCAACAGTGAGAGAGACCTTTTTTGCCGCATCAAACATGGGATGGCCCTCAAGATTTAGGGTAAAAGCCCCAAGTCCGGTGGTCCGTACCTCAATCCGGTTGTTTCCGGTGAATTTTGCATCTATTGTTGCCATCTCTCCCGGCACAAGATCATCAAATTTTACCCAGTAAGCCCTGTTGTAGCTGAACCACCTGGAGCTGAACTTAACCTGCTCAGGGTAAAGATCTCTCCTGAACTGTGAGAACCACTCGAAGATGAACGCGTCTTTGTAGGCCCACTCCCAGCTATTGTGGCCCACTCCGGGGTATTCGATGTAATCGAGCCTCTGCGCTGTCGTCTCAAGCTTTGCCTTCCACTCGGAAGCCACGGGATAGAGAAAGTCCTTGTCCCCCACAAAGAGGTGCACCGGCATATTAGAGGCGTTTCCGGCAAACTCTGTGGTTCCTTCCGGTGGTGCAGGGCAGACCGGTGCTATGGCTGCCCACAGGTCAGGACGTGTCAGGCCCAGCCAGAGTGTGCCCCCGCCTCCCATGGATAGGCCGGTAAGGTAAACGCGGTCTTCATCTATCAGGAATCGAGACTTGAGATCATCAATCATCTCATACACGTCCTGCTCGGGGATCCCCTGGTAGCCTGCCGTGCCACGGGCATACGGCGCTGCTGCAATATAATCCACCGGTGTGAAAGGTGGCCAGTACCTGGTTGCCTCAACGTCATTCTCATATGAGGCGCTTCCCGGCTTGATGAAGTCATACCCCTGGCTGTTACCCATACCAAACAGGCGCCTCAGCCCGAGACGGTGATTTGAGTATGCCCCGTGAAGAAAAACCACCAGTGGATAGGATCTTGACTCGTCAAAGTTGTCAGGGATATATACGGCATATGGCTGGTCAGTGTCATCCACTGATGAAAAGAAGGAGAGGTCCTGAGGACCGGCCTTCAGCTTCTGGGCTTCGACAGAATTGATGCTATAGGTTGTGAAAAACAGGACGAGCAACAGAATAGAACTGATCTGGAGAGATGGTTTAAATTTCATTTTACTTAACATCTTTATTTAAAATATATTCAAGCTTTTATAAGATATTATATTGAGTTATACTTCATACATACATGGTTCTGAAGTAACTGTTTAGTCAAACCGGCGTAACTCCCTTTATCAGAATAATATTACCATACTTCGCTAACTCTCCTGTCATGACAATGGTAAATGCGCTTTTTGCTCTCTCATAGAAGGCATACCTGTCGATGCGTTTTATGGGCGGAAGATCAGGATTGGTAAGGGAGATGCTCTTCCGGTATGAGATCTCAACCTGCGGGTCGAGGGTGTCACCTGTCACAGGTTCCATCATCACCAACGGGTGCGGCACATAGCTGTCCAGCTCGAAGAGTGGCAGGATGGCCTCAAGAAGGTCGGCGATATGTAATCCGTCAGCCCTGACAACCCGTTTGCCCAGGCTCTCGCCGGGGAAATGAGCGTCGGCCAGCACCAGCTCGTCGCCGTGGCCCATGCTGGCCATCACCTCAAGCAGCCGGGGTGAGATGAGGGGAGAGATTCCTTTAAGCATAGTTACTGCTATTGATACAGGAAGTGAATTTAATCAATGGGGAGCAGAAATGACAACCGGGGATGACTTTTTCTTGCTGATGGAGGCTTTGTGTTACTGTTTATACTACGGACAAAGGCTCTTAACATGAATGCGAAAACAAAAATTTTAACTTCGCATGAGTTCTGATATTGCAGGGCCATGATCTGACGTACCCCCTTTTCTCCGCAGAAGATCAACAATTTTGCTGAATGAGGGTTATTAGAGAGTAATCAGTAATATTATATCAAATATTGAAACCACACTATGAAAAGCAGTGATTTTTTTACACTAGCCAACGGAGTGACGATACCGGCAATAGGTTTCGGAACCTGGCAAATTCCTTCAGGTGACATTGCCTATGACTCGGTAAAAGAGGCTCTTAAGGCAGGATACCGTCACATTGACACAGCCCAGGCTTACGGCAACGAGGACAGCGTAGGGCAGGCTATACTTGATTCCGGCATTGACCGGAGTGAGATCTTCGTCACCTCAAAGCTGCCGGCAGAGATAAAGAGCTATGACCAGGCGGTCCGGCGTATACAGTTCACGATGAAAAAGATCGGGCTTTACTACATTGATCTCTACCTCATCCACGCCCCCTGGCCATGGACAGAGATCGGTGCCGACTATACAAAAGAGAACATAGAGGTATGGAAAGCAATGGAGGAGTTTCACGAGAGCGGCAAAACCCGTTCCATAGGCATATCAAACTTCAGTGTAAAGGATATTGATGCAATACTTGAGAACTCCCGCACCAAGCCCATGGTCAACCAGATAAAACTGCACATCGGACATCCCCAGGTGGAAATAACGGACCATTGCCGGAAAAACGGAATCCTGGTTGAAGGTTACTCCCCGCTTGCAACAGGAAAGCTGTTGAACAGCAAAAAAATTGCCGAAATAGCAAACAAATACGGCAAGACAGTGGCGCAGCTCTCCATCCGTTATGTGCTGCAGAAAGGTGCACTGCCCCTTCCGAAGTCGACCCATCCCGAATACATCAGGCAAAATATCGATGTCGATTTTGAGATCACCCCCGATGACATAAGCTATCTTGACAATATTTAGTTTCCCTCTGTCAGGGCAGCATAAGTAAAAGGTGATTTTTGATCCTTCCTTTCTTCAGACTTTATACCTGCTGGTCTTCTAAGTTCTGATTGAACTGATTATTTATATCCGGCAGGGAGTAAACAAGATGCCTTAAAAATATCATCTTTCTCCTGTTTGGTGCGTATATTTGTTATTTGGGCATATTGAAGAGCATAATTATGTCTGATTGGAAGAAGGAATAATAACAACCTGTATTTAAGGTGTATAGTCCCCAGAGTAACAAAGAAAAGATAGCTACATTCTTAAAACGCACTGCCAGAATGCCTTTTGTTATTAGTGTATTTGCAATTATATGCTTTTATACGAATTTGGATTTGACCATAAACCCGAAGAGCTCCTGGTTATCAGGAGATTATATCTGTTTACAGTCATTACAGGTTCTGTTTCAATAATTACCCGGTATTTTTTAAAAATTTATCGCCCCAGATCTAAATCCCTTCCTATCGACATACTGCTTTTTGCGTTTCTGGTGCTTGTTGCATCACAAAATGTAAAATACGGTATGGCAAATCAGTCACATATTCTGACAAAGGTATTGTGGCTTTATGCAGCAATATTCCTCGTATTTTTTCGTGAATTTTCAGCTATCAGGGTAGAGTTTCACAGAGCGGTATTTAATCCGGCGCAATTATTTGTTTTAAGTTTTCTGCTTATAATAATTGCCGGCACATTTTTATTGTTGCTGACGAAGGCAACTGTAACCAGAATTGACCTGGTTGATGCATTGTTTACATCAACCAGTGCCGTATGTGTAACAGGATTGACAGTTGTAGATACCGGCAGTTACTTTACGGAATTCGGGCAAATAATAATTGCATTGCTTATCCAGATTGGCGGGTTGGGCATAATGACATTTACAAGTTATTTCAGCTATTTTTTCCGCGGTGGTTCTTCATTTGAAAGTCAGTTAATTATCAGTCATCTTAACCTGCTGACAACTGCCATGATGAAAAAAATGAATGTCCCAAGGTTAATAAGTCGTTCCGTTTCCCAGATTCATGAAACAATCCTGGAAGCAATGGAGGTCACTGAGATTGTGCGCCCTGAAGAGGAAACGGCTGAAAGATGGGCAAAAAAGCTAACCACATCAGGCATGCTTGATTCCTTTAAACTCACTGAAAATTATAGCATCGTTGAAGTCAAAGTACCCAAAAAGTACGCGGGTAAAACTATTGCTGAAGTAGGATTTAACAGGGACTACAATATTATTGTACTGACGATAATGAAAAATGTGAAGGAAAAGAACATCTTAGGATTGTTCCGAAAGGTTACAAGGCTGTCAATTGAAGGAGTCGCCAATGCTCAAACAGTGTTGAATGAGGGAGATGTCATGGTTCTATACGGACATAACGACAATCTATCTGAATTGCTCAAAGAATAGCTATATCATGAAGCCTGTTACCGGGGCAGGATTTAATCAGAGTCAAGTTTGCTTTCATTTTTGCAGGTGATGTAAATTTCATCCTTTTGTTGTTAAAGAGTAATCTGTTAAAATTCATCCTCCCTTTTACTTTTCTGCACAAAAAATTCCTAATGTTTTCAATATTAAATAAAAAAGTCTGTAAGTATTTTATTTACAGACTATTAAAAAATTGATATGTAGCCCCACCAGGAATCGAACCTGGATTTCAGGTTTAGGAAACCCGCGTTCTATCCATTGAACTATAGGGCCGCTCCATTGCAGCCGCAAATGTAAATTATTTTTCGGTTATCGCAAAAAATCAGCAGCCGCCCTAAGGCTTCTTTGTGGTCCTGGCCGTAACCGGGGACTTTACAGCCTCTTCGGCAGGCATAAAAAGTCAGGGAGATAACTCCCCGATTTTGCATTCTATACCTGTAATATGATCAGGTGAATATAATGTGTGAGCCTTCTCCTCCGGCGAGAGCATAAAACTCTCCTACAGTAAGAACGCCGTCAACTTCATCCCAGAGATCTTCTTTGGTGAACTTGAACATATCCATGGCAAGCTTGCATGCATAGATTTTCCCTCCTCCTGCTTTAATAAGTTCCAGAAACTCACTTACAGGGGGGATGTCAAGCTTTTCCATAGTGCTGAGCATCATTGATGATGTCATAGCCTCCATTCCCGGAATAACACCCAGCAGGGTAGGCATTCTGAGGCCTCCGGGAAGTCTTAAGCCCGGATTCCCAACTACGGCAGTATGAGGTTTATCCATTCTGTTTTTAACAATGGCATCCAGGCCGAAGAATGTGAAAAACAGATTTGCCTCAATACCTTCCATAACGGCTCCGTTACCCATAACAAGAGCAGCATAGACATCTTCAATTGCAGCCTTGGCGCAAATAATGTTGACTTTCTTTATTGGGTTATTTGACTCCATAATACATGTTTTAATGGTCAGATACAGCTTGAGGGTTTTGGAATCCCGGCAATTTTTGTCGCTTTTTTAAGAGGGGCACCAGGAAAGAGCTGGTAGAATGTTTTAACATCAATAATCCCTGAATGATTGATGCTTCTTATTGACAGGGCTTCACCGTTATTATGCCTGCTGCGCAGAAAATCGATGATCGCATAGTGCTGATCGGTAAGTACAATACCTTCTTCTTTTGCAATTTCAGCAGCAATATCCCTTGTCCATTGGGAAGGATTAGTGAAATAACCTTCTTCATTGACATCGACGGTTACACCTGCATACGTAATTTGTGTCATAGTATTGATATTTAATTTGTTATTAATTCATTTTGATAATTAATCCGTTTTCTTTCCGGCCATTGACATATGGGCAGAAATCGGCATCTTCCTGCCGGGCAACAGAATTTTCCAGTATATCCATTTAAACGCGAGTTTGCCCCAGTGGTTAATCCGGGATTCCTTCAGCAGCTTCATCGGTCCGAGTACGGGTACCGGGAAAGTCCCCGGAAGAGGTTCGGTGTCATAATTGAAATCAATGAGTATCCCCTTTCCGCGGCCAGTTTCAATGAAACAGTTGGAATGACCGTCAAATGATTCTTTCAGGGGTTCATTCTTAATGAAACTCATAATGTTTTTCTCAAGCACCTCTGCCTGGAAGTGAGCAACGGATCCGGCCTTGGAAACAGGATAATTGCCTGCGTCTCCGATGACAAAGATATTTTTGAATAGTACTGACTGAAGCGTATTCTTGTCAGCTTTTACAAATCCGAACTCGTCGCCCAGTCCGCTCTTTGAAATTACCGGATCGCCAGAATGAAGCGGGATAGTGACAAGGCAGTCAAACTCCACTTCTCTGCCCCCAAAATCGCGTATTTTCATGTTCTCATTATCAACTTCGCCCAGGAAAAAATCCGTGACCAGTTCGATCCCGTTATCCTCTAGTAAGGACCCAAGCATTTTTGAGGCCTTGGGTTTTGTGAAAGCACCTGACAGAGGAGTGACATAAGTGATTTTCATTTTGTTTCCTATGCCTCTTTTTCTGAAGCAATCAAGCGCATAGAAACAGAATTCAATTGGTGCCACAGGACATTTAATGGGGTTATCGGCAACATTGACAACAAGTCGTCCTCCTTCCCATGTTTCAAAGAATTCCGCGAGGGCTGACGCTCCCTCGATTGTGTAAAAGTCAAATATTTTCTTTTGCCACAACTCGCCTTTCAGTCCGGGAGTATCTTCGGGAACGATACGGGCACCTGTTGCTATTATCAATATATCATAGGAAATCGAGCTTCCGTCTTTAAAAAGAACTTCGTTTCCTTCGGCATCAATTCTGTCGGCTTCCTTTTTTATCAGCTCTGCCCCCTTACTAATTAATTCATTTACAGGTTTGGCAATATCCTTTTTTTTATAATGTCCAAAGGGAAGGAAAAGAAATCCGGGCTGATAATAATGAGTATCTTCCTTTTCAATAACGCTTAGTTCAAACTCCGAACCGGCCAGATGCTTATGCAACTTATTAGACATCATAATGCCGGCGGTTCCAGCACCAAGTATTACAATCCTTTTCATATGTTTTTTGTATAGAAACCTGAGACGACAAAGTTACTTAAATTAATTATGAAAATTTTAAAAAATGACAATAAACATCTAAAGGTCTTCATACAGATCAAAAACAAATCATATACGGGAGATGTTTCAAACCAATAAAAAGGGTTAGTTGGGTTCCTTCATACAGGTCACATACACAACTTTTTTTTATAATCCATTATTTTATGATTAATATATCGACAGGCCTAAAAAATATGCTGTTGTGCAGCCGGTTCTCTATAGAGTTAAGAAAACTTTTTATACCTGAACCTCACCGGTCCAGTTATCCCGGTTCGTTTGCGGAGGTTCTCATCATATTCTGAGAAGCTGCCCTCGAACCAAACCACTTTCGAGTCACCCTCAAAGGCAATTATGTGTGTGGCCACACGGTCAAGGAACCAGCGGTCGTGCGAAATAATGACCGCACAGCCCGCGAAGTTGTCAAGCCCCTCTTCAAGAGCCCGAAGGGTATTTACATCTATATCATTGGTGGGTTCATCAAGCAGCAGTACGTTTGCGCCGCTCTTTAGCGTCAGCGCCAGGTGGAGCCTGTTGCGTTCCCCGCCGGAGAGCACGCCGCACTTCTTCTCCTGGTCAGCGCCTGTGAAGTTAAAGCGTGCGGCATAGGCCCGTGCATTCACCGGCCTGTTGCCAACCATGACCTCATCAACGCCTCCTGAGATGACCTCGTATACACTCTTCTTCGGATCAATATCTGCATGGGCCTGATCAACATAGCCCAGCGTAACAGTCCCGCCAACCTCAAAGGTGCCTTTGTCAACCTTCTCCTGTGCCATTATCATCCGGAAGAGGGTAGTCTTGCCTGCACCGTTGGGGCCTATGACTCCCACGATGCCGTTTGGAGGAAGGTTGAACTCCAGGTTATCGAAGAGAACCTTGTCGCCGAAAGCCTTGGAGACGCCACGGGCCCTTATCACCTTGTCGCCCAGCCTGGCGCCGTTGGGGATGAAGATCTCAAGCTTCTCCTCCTTCTGTTTCACATCCTGGTTGAGCAGGTTCTCGTAAGCGCTCAGTCGGGCTTTTGACTTGGCACGGCGTGCTTTGGGCGACATGCGCACCCATTCCAGCTCACGCTCGAGGGTCCTGCGACGCTTCACGTTGCCTTTCTCCTCCATCTCGAGCCTGCCGGCCTTCTGTTCAAGCCATGAGCTGTAGTTGCCCTTCCAGGGTATCCCCTCGCCGCGGTCGAGCTCCAGTATCCATCCTGCCACATTGTCAAGGAAATACCTGTCGTGGGTTATGCATATCACTGTGCCTGCATACTGTTTCAGGTGTGTCTCGAGCCACTGTACGCTCTCGGCATCAAGGTGGTTGGTGGGCTCATCGAGGAGGAGCACATCAGGCTGCAGCAGCAGCAGACGGCACAGCGCAACGCGGCGGCGCTCGCCTCCGGAGAGGATATTGACGGCGGTGAAGGGATCGGGACAGTTCAGGGCGTCCATAGCCCGCTCCAGCCTGTGTTCAAGGTTCCATCCGTCGAGAGCTTCAATCTTCTCCTGCAGGGATGCCTGGCGTGCAATGAGCTTCTCCATAGTATCAGGATTCTCATAGACCTCCGGTTCTCCAAAGCGCAGGTTGATCTCTTCATATTCCTTCAGTGCCGCAACCACTTCGGCTGCACCCTCTTCGACGATCTCGCGGACGGTGCGACTCTCATCCATCAGCGGGTCCTGCGACAGGTGTCCCACACTGTACCCGGGGGAGAAGACCACCTCTCCCTGGTACTCCTTTTCAATGCCGGCGATAATCTTCAGCAGGGTCGATTTTCCCGAGCCGTTGAGACCTATGATTCCGATCTTGGCTCCCAGGAAAAAGGAGAGCGAAATATCTTTAAGTACCTGTTTATGTGGAGGGTAGCTTTTGCTAACCCTGTACATCGAAAAAATGATCTTCCTGTCGTCGGCCATAATATTGATGGTTACCAACGACAAAAATAATCATTTTGACGGCAGCAGTGACGGGCTTGTAATTATTGTGCCACGGGCGACTTCGGGCAGCCCTTGTCGAAGAGTGAGACTGTCTCGGTCTGGACCAGAGCCCAGATGATATATACCCCCTTAAGCGTTCCGATAGGAATGTTAAGAAGTCCCAGTGCAGCCATGATAAGGGTGAGTATCCTTGCCCAGGGCTTGCATGAGAGCAGACCTATACCCCCGGCTATCATTGCACCTCCGATGAGAAGGAACAGGACAATCATAGGGGTGCCGACAAGACCCAGGACCTTGATGGCGGTAGGATCGTCAACAAACTGATCAACGAAGCCAAAGGCAAACGCTATGGCCAGGGCAGCTGTCACGTTAAGTGATCCGAATACTATCTGGAGTATGGCAGCAACGCTGACATGTTTCTTCATCCGGTTCTCTTCTACGGTTACCTGTGGCTGTGAGACGGTGTTCTCTTCCATGATGCAAAGGTTTTAATGTTTGTATGTTCTACAGAATAATGACACTAATTTATGAAAAATGCTGCACAGGGTATGTAACACTATTTTTTTAATTTTGCCGTTATCTGATGAAAGTATGAAACTTGCATGAGCAGGATTTCACAAAAGGAGTTTATTGTTAACTTTCATGCAAGTTCAATTCGACCGACAAAAGAAATATGCCCGAATGAAAAAAACAGCTGCATATATCGCCTCCCTCATTCTGACGGCAAGTCTCTTTACATCCTGTGAGATGCTGGGGGACAACTGCCAGATCTGTCACCAGGTCACGTATGACAACGGTAACCCGGTCAACTATGGCGATGAGACAGAACTTTGCGGAGACGAACTCTTTGCCGTGAAGGCCAATCCTGAGACCACCTACGGCAACATTACCATCAGGTGGGTATGCTATTAAGAGGGCCCCGCAGTTCATTATCTGAACGTTAACACCCTACTCATTTTTTGTTTAAAAGTTGTTGTTAATAAGTTGTTCCTAAAGTTGACATTTGGAGCAAAATTGTTTAATCTTGTTAACCCCCGCCGGATATTTTTGTGATGAGTTCGGAACATTAACCCCGGGTTCAATTATAGAAGATGCTTGATATTACTGGCAAACGGATTGCGATCGTTGAGGACGATGCCGCATCACTGAAGTATTACGAAACACTGTTAAAGGATTCCGGCGCTTTTCTATCCGTTTACCGTAACGGGAGGGAGTTTGTCGATGCTGTTACCTCCGGCAGGGAAAATTTTGATCTTGTATTCATGGACTTTCTCGTTCCGCTGGTCAACGGCATTGAATGCACCAGGGCCTTCCGGCAGGTAAACAAGTCGGCACCCGTTATCCTCATCACTGCGTATTATTCAGAGCAGACCAGGAACGAGGCTTATATTGCGGGCTGCACCGAATACAATCTCAAGCCGGTCTTTCCCGATAAGATCCACATGATTCTGGAGAAGTATCTCTCCCCGCGGCCGGCATATCAGTCATACGACTGAGGTTCAGTCCACACTCTTCAGTCTTCAGTCGGCAGGAAGAAGAGTACTGCCAGGGGTAGCGCGAAAGGCAGCAAGCAATAGCAAAATCGGCTGCTGACCAAGCAGATTTATGGATTTTTGATTTGTGAATAGCTGCAGAAAGTCGAAAATCTGAAATCGCAAATCCACTACTGCCCACTGCCTAATTTCTCATCGCCATATACTTGGCATAGAGCTCATTGAACCCTGCATTAAGCTCTTCGGCAAAATCTGTCTCACCGTATTCATAGCAGGTCTGTATCAGTGGTGACACTATCTGAAGTGCACTGCCTATCTCCTGTTCCGCGTACAGGGCAACGGAAGGCATCTGGTTTATCAGGTATCCGGCACGACTGAAATAATAGTCTGCAAGGCCGCGGGCCAGCTCAGTAGCCTGCTCTCTCCTCCCGGCAGCAAAACAGACGGATATTATCTCGGGGAAATAGAAATCATACCCCAGCTTCTCCGTCGGGAACAGTTCCAGGCATCTGTCAATGACAGCCGAAGCCCTGACGGTGTCTCCCTCCTCAAGCAAGGCTCCGGCCAGCCTGGCATGGTTGAGCCTTGCCCTCACCATAGTGAGAGTGCGCTTGTGATAGTAATCTATGTTAACATCCGAGTCTGCAGCACCGCCCCAGACAAATTTGTTCATCATGTTATCGTACAGGATGTCTGTGTTTATGCGGCCGTAATCGAGCCATCCCCTGTTGGCTCCCTTCACCGGCACCAGTCTGTAGGCAATGCCTTCCAGCTGGAAATATTCCTCCAGTCCCATGGCATCGTCATGCTGTCCGGCCACAAAATATATCGGTCGCTCCCAATCGTTGTGGGCAATGATATCGAGGACCATCAGCTGGCTCTTCATCAACCACTGGCCCTTGAGGTTGATATCTATGTATGGCACTATCCTGTCTGCATCCTCTGGCCTGACGGTTCCGTTGGCCACCACTTTGGCCGAATCAACCGGAATGCGTATGGTGCGGGTAGGGATATAATAGATATCCTCACCGTACATCGACAGCTTTGAGACCTCGCTGCCGCTGTTGATGAACCTCATCACCTCCTTAGCTGTTGCCGGTTCCCTGACACGTTCAAACACCGCCACCTGGTTGTTTACCCCGTCATAGTAGAGCTCCTTGGGCAGGCTTATGGGCAGCGGTTCTGAGCTGTACGCTTTCATCTTCATCTGGTCAATATACCAGTCGGTGTTGAGCAACATCAGGTTACACACCCGCACGTCGGTACGCATGCCTTCCACCTCCTGGGCATACCACAGCGGGAAGGTGTCATTGTCGCCGCCGGTGAATATCACTGCCTGCGGGGCGCATGAGTTGAGGTAGTTGAATGCCACATCCCTGGCCAGATATCTCCCTGACCTGTCGTGGTCATCCCAGTTCTCGTCAGCCATCAGTGCCGGAACAGCGGCAAAGGCAATCACTGTGGCGGCGATAGCTGCAGGTCTTTCCGCCACAGCCTTTCGCAACAGCTCATAGAGTGCCAGCACGCCCATGCCTATCCAGATGGTGAAGGCATAGAACGAGGCGGCGTAGGCATAATCGCGCTCACGTGGCTGGTTCGGATACTGGTTGAGGTATACCACAATGGCTATCCCGGTCATGACGAAAAGCAGCGACACTATCCACCAGTTACGTACATCACGGTTGAAGTGCCAGAGGAAGCCGGCCAGGCCCAGCAGCAGTGGCAGCAGGAAATAGGTGTTGCGCGAGGGATGGTTTTTCATGTCATCAGGCATATCCTTCAGGGAACCGGTCCTGGGGGCATCAATGAAGTTTATTCCGGTGATCCAGTTGCCGTTCACCGGTCCCCCGAGGTGCTGTATGTCATTCTGGCGGCCGCTGAAATTCCACATGAAGTACCTGAAGTACATAACCCCGAACTGGTACCGGAACATGAACTTCAGGTTCTGCCCGAAGGTGGGCACACGCAGTGTTGTCGGCTCTCCTGTCTGAGGGTCGGTGACACTGACCGCCTTGCCCCCGGTGCCGGCATACTCCTCATATACCCTCCTGTGATCGGGTGCGTCGCTCCACATCCTGGGCAGGAAGGTGACGAACCTCTCATCATACTCGCGCTCGGTAGCACGGTTGGTGATCACATATTTGCCGTCAACGGGATTGTAGGTAGGCTTCCCCTTTGTATAGTCCGTTACAGGCGCATTGTAATAGGGACCGCTTAAGAGGGGCCGCTGGCCGTACTGCTCGCGGTTAAGGTAATAGAGCAGTGCGAATGGGTTTGAGGGGTTGTTCTCATTCATGGGCGTATTGGCCGTTGACCTGATGACGATGATGGCAAACGACGAATACCCTATAACGATAACGGTCATTGCCGTCAGGATGGTGTTCAGCACCACACGTTGGCGTGTTGAAAGGTACCATGCACCGTAGATGAGCAGGGCAAGGAAGAGGAGGTTTGCCGCCAGTGAGTCAGTCAGCAACCACATGCCCGACAGAAGAAGCGTCGCCGATGCCAGCATGAACCCCCTTCTGCCGTCACTGTGGGTAAAGGAATACCATACCGAGAGAAGCAGTGCAGTGATGAATAGGAGCAGGTGAATGACCATGCCGCTGTTGAAGGGCATGCCCAGGCTGTTGACAAAGAAGAGCTCAAACTGTGATGTGACCCTGAAGATCCCCGGTATTATGCCGTACATTATCAGTACCAGCAGAATCACTGATACACCGGCAGATGATGCCAGCCCCTTCCATGAGAACTGATACTTTCGGAAATACCATACAAACACTATTGCCGGTATTGCAAGCAGGTTGAGCAGGTGAACCCCTATCGAGAGTCCCATCATAAAGGCAATGAGGATAATCCACCTGTCGGCGTGCGGTTCATCGGCTGCATCCTCCCATCTGAGAATAGCCCAGAAGACCAGTGCGGTGAAGAGTGAAGAGGTGGCATAGACCTCGCCCTCAACGGCTGAGAACCAGAATGTATCTGAGAAAGCATAGGCCATGGCGCCTGTCAGTCCGGCACCCAGGACGGCGATGATCCTGCCGGGGGTATAATCGGCCTCCTGCTTCAGGAAGATCCTGCGTGCAAGATGGGTGACAGTCCAGAATAGAAACAGAATTGTCAGCGCACTGGCCAGTCCCGACATGGCATTGATCATCATTGCCACTTTTGAGACATCACCGCCGGCGAAGTTGGCAAAGAACCGTCCGAGGATCATGAAGAAGGGTGCTCCGGGCGGGTGTCCGACCTCCAGCTTAAAGGCAGAAGCGATGAACTCTCCGCAGTCCCACAGACTGGTTGTCGGCTCCAGTGTCAGCAGGTAAGTAACCGCTGCAACGGCAAAAGCTGTCCAGCCAAGTATATTATCCCAAAGCCTGAATTTCTTTATCATAACTCTCTTTTTCCCATTCGGTGAAAATCCCGCACGAAAATAATAAGATTTTGGAGTGACGCGGTGGATATCAGCCATTTTTGGTATTTTTGGAGAAACCGGCCTGCATGAGGAAATTCATTATTCTGCTCTTAGTCAGCACTATGACTGTCACGGGTGCTGTGGCGCAGTATTATGATACAGGACAGGATCCGGCCTCGCTGCGGTGGCGTCAGATACGCACGCCTCATTTCCGCGTCATCTTTCCCGAGGATTTTGCCGACGGTGCCGCGGAATATGCACGGCTTCTTGAGGATTCATACAGCAGTCTCTCCCACCTTTACCCTGATGTCAACGTCTCCGTTCCGGTCATCATACACAGCCACTCCATGCTATCGAACGGCTATGTCAGCTGGGCTCCACGCAGGATGGAGCTCTATCCTATCCCTGGCCAGGATAACCTGCCGATGTCTACTGCCCGGCAGCTTGCAGTGCATGAGACTGCCCACGTCCTTCAGCTGGCATCACTAAACAGAAGAGGACTGGGCAGGGCAGTCCGGTACCTGCTGGGAGAGCAGGCTGTGGGGCTTAGTGCCTTGGAGATACCCATGTGGGCCTTTGAAGGCGATGCCGTCTACGCTGAGACGGTCACAGGAGTGTCAGGACGGGGCCGCAGCAACGCCTTCATACAGGAGGCCCGGGCGCTGGCGGCCGGCCCCGGTGGCATCTACGGCTATGACAAGATGCTGGCGGGATCGTACAGGCACTTCACACCTGACCATTATGTCTTCGGATACCTCATGATGAATCACCTCCGCAACACCGACAGCAGCGCCTGGATCAGCGCCGTCAGGAAGGTGTCGTCAGGCTATCCCTTCAATCCCGTCAACAGGGTCCTGAGGCAGGAGACCGGCCTGACTAAGAAGAGACTGTATAATTCTGCCTTCGCCGCGCTGGAGAGACGGTGGCGGGAGTCAGAGAGCCATCACGAGTACGCCGGTTATCCTGCGCTGAACCTCCCGGCCCGAAGAGACCACGTGAACCACTATCTGCCCCACCGCACAGGTGACGGCACCATTATCTCACTGAAGAGCTCCTTGTCCGCCCCCACAAAATTTGTGATCACCGATGAAAGTGGTGGTAAAGAGCATGTCCTGACCACCACCGGTTATATTTATCCCTATATTTTCTCGTGTAATGACAGTACTATAGTATGGTCAGAACTGCACCGCGACATCCGGTGGGACAACCGCGATTACTCTGTCATCAAGAAGATGAGCCTGGATGGCGGAGGGATGGAGCAGCTCACCCGGCGCTCGCGTTACAGTGCCCCCGATCTCTCGCCCGACGGCAGAACCATTGTGGCGGTCTCAACCACCCCTGAGCTGCGATGTTCCCTGGTCTTCCTCGATGCCTTCACGGGTGAGGTGCTCATGGACCTGGTGCCGCCGGAAAAACTCTTCCTGCAGCGGCCGGCATGGTCTTCCGACGGCAGTGCCGTGACGGTGGTGACTCTCAGCGACAGGGGTGAGGGTATCAGGACCTACCGGCCGACAGGCAAGCGATGGAAGGTGAACATGGCAGAGAGTCATACTGATATCATCCAGGCGGAGATTTACAATGACACCCTCTTTTTCCTGGCCCAGGGTGACGGCTCTGACAACATATACCGCATCACCGATGATACCCTCGTCACCCGGGTCACAAGGTCACGCTACGGGATATCAGGATTTTCAATATCCGATGGAGAGATACTCTTTTCGGATTACACTACCGACGGCTTTGTAATTGCCTCGGAGAAGAGCTCTGCCGATACCGGAAAACCGTCGGGAAGTATGCACGGTGTACTTCCGGATCCGGCGCCTTCTCCGTCAGCCGATGCGGGAGAACCCGGATGGTCCGGCCGTGGTTTCACCGCTGAAGAGGAGGCCTCTGCCGGAGATGATGCAGGCAAACAGAACGGCGTCATCCCCGCTGCGGATCCGGCGGCTCATGATGACACAACGGAGGGTACTGAGCTTTCAATACCTGCTTCAGAGCCATACAGTAAGCTTGCCCATCTCTTTAACTTCCACAGCTGGTTTCCCTTTTACGGCGACATTGACCTTATCAGGGCAGATCCCACGAGCATCAGGCCTGGAGTTACACTCATGTCACAGAACCACCTGAGCACCCTGATAACCACCGTGGGATATGAATACAGTGATGGAATTCACCGTCTTCATACAGGCATCAAATGGAGCGGGTGGCACCCCGTGATGGAGGCTGACATAGCATTCGGGGGTGACAGAATAATAAGAAAAGACACTGTCTCCAGGCCTGATCCAACTGATATCAGGGGCGACCTGACCGTCAATGCCAGCGTCTATGACCAGCTCTGGTTTGCCTACGGCAAGTTCCGGCAGCTTCTGATGCCGGCACTTTATGTCAGTTACCGCAATGCCTATACCTACATCGGGGAGCAGCACGGGTATGACAGGGGCTTTGCCTTCGCAACCGGCAGGCTTTACTTTTCAAACACCTTCCGGGTGGCATACCGCGACATCAACCCCAGGTGGGGACAGGTGGCAGATATCAGGGTTACTTCAGCACCGCTGGACAGGGATCTTTATGGCACCAGAAAATATGCCAGGGGAACACTCTATCTCCCCGGCATCTTCAGGAACCACAGCCTGGTGCTCAGGGCCGGGTACGAAGACCAGTCGCCTTTCGGCAAGCTGCTATACAATAACGCCCTAACCTATCCGAGGGGATACAATGAAACGATTGTATCCGAAAAGCTGTTCTCCCTCTCTGCTGACTATACCATGCCTGTTCTCTATCCTGACCTTGCTGTCGGCAGTCTTCTTTACCTGAAAAGGATCAGGGGTTCAGCTTTTTTTGACGGCTCCACCGGTTGGAATATATATAATTACAGCACAAGGAGACTTGATGAGGGCTCAACTGATTTTGGCTCTTTCGGGGCGGAGCTCCTTGCCGATTTTTACGTGCTGCGGTTTCCCTTTGAGATCAGCGCAGGAGCCACTGCCGGTTATATCCCCTCGCAGGAGCGCTTTTTCATCAACGGCACTGTCTCAGTGAATATCTATGGCACCGTCCTGGGCAGAGAGCGCTGAGGCCATCTCTTTTATCAGCTCCCAGGCCTCTGTCACATGCTTCTCCGTCACGACAGTCTGGGCTGTCACCATACGAAGCACATATCTGCCGTCAAGGGTCGTATGGGTAAGGTATATCCTGCCACTGTCATTGAGTGCATGATTGAGCTTCTCATTGAGCCTGTCGGCCCTCTCCGGGTCCATCCCGGCAGGTTCATACCTGAAACAGACAGTGTTCAGCGGTATCGGTGCCATGATCCTGAAGTTCTCCGCTGCCTCTATGAGACCGGAGAGCATCTTCGCCAGGCGGATGTGCTCCCTGATCATCGACTGCAGCTTCTCAACCCCGTAGGTGCGTATCACTGCCCACAGCTTCAGGGCCCGGAAGCGTCTTCCCAGCGGTATTCCCCAGTCGCGGTAGTCGTTCACCGCTCCCCTTGTTCGTGTCTTCAGGTATTCCGGGAGAATCTCGAAGGTGCGTATCAGAGCTGCGGCATCGCGGACAAAGTATGCAGAGCAGTCGAAGTTGGTGAACATCCATTTGTGCGGGTTGAAGACGAAGGAGTCGACATACTCCATGCCGTCAGCCATCCATCGCATCTCAGGCAGCAGCAGGGCGGTGCCTCCCAGGGCAGCGTCAACGTGAAGCCAGATACTCTTCTCACGGCATATCTCACCCACGGCACGCAGCGGATCAATGGCCGTGGAGCCTGTCGTTCCCATGGCCGCCACAACACAGCACGGTATGTATCCCTCCCTGATATCCCTGTCTATTACCTTCCTGAGGGCATCGGGGTCCATGGAGTAGTCGCTCCTGACGGGAATCCTCACGAGATTTTCACGTCCGAAGCCTGCCACTCCCGCTCCCTTCTCCACCGAAGAGTGTGCCTGTGTGGAGGCATAAACGCGCAGTCGACCCGAAGATGACATCCCCTCACGGTTCGAACTGTAGCCCGTCACCCTTTCGCGTGCCGTTATCAGTGCTGCCAGCGTGGCCGATGAGGCACTGTCATGTATCACTCCCTCGAACTGTTCAGGCAGACCCGTCATCAGGCGAAGCCACTCCATCATCCTCTCCTCCAGCTCCGCAGCTGCCGGTGAGGTCTCCCATATCATACACTGTGCACCAAGGGCGGCGGTGAGCATCTCTGCCAGTACGGAGGGCGGACTGCTGTTGGCGGGGAAGTAGGCAAAGAAATTGGGACTCTGCCAGTGTGTTATGCCCGGCATGATAATCTCGTCAAAATCCTTCAGGAAGAGGTCAAACGACTCACTTCCGGAGGGAGGTATCTCCGGGAGGGAGGCTTTGACAGCGCCGGGGGGCACACCTGATTTTACCGGATACTGTTCTACCGTCTCGTAGTAACGGGCAATCCATTCAACAATCTGATGGCCGTACCTGCGGAACTCATCACTGTCCATCAGCCTCAGCTTTGCCTGACGGCATCGGCGAGGAGGATGATCCTGTTCCTTTTCACCTCAATGAGGCCGCCGGTGATCTCAAAGTGCTTGACGGTCCCCTGTTCGTCGGCCAGGGTCACGGTACCTGCGTCAAGGGTGGAGATGATAGGCGCATGGTCCTTAAGCACCTGGAACGATCCCTTTCTGCCGGGCACCGTCACCGACTGAATATCTCCTGAATATACCCTGCTGCCGGGTGTTATAATCTCGATCTTCACTTCCCTGTCTGTTTGTCATTACCTGCTTTCTGCAAGCAGCTTTTCTCCCTTCTCAATGGCATCTTCAATCTTCCCGACAAGCATGAATGCCGCCTCCGGGTACTGGTCAACCTCACCGTCCATGATCATGTTGAATCCGCGTATCGTATCTTCAATTGATACCAGTTCGCCTGGTATGTTGGTGAACTGTTCGGCCACGTGGAAGGGCTGCGAAAGGAACCGCTGCACCCTGCGTGCACGGTGCACCGCCAGTTTATCCTCCTCGGAGAGTTCGTCCATCCCCAGTATGGCGATGATATCCTGCAGCTCATTGTATCTCTGGAGTATCTCCTTGACCCTCTGGGCGCATTTGTAGTGCTCCTCGCCGACAACCTCGGGTGTAAGGATCCTGGAGGTCGAGTCAAGAGGGTCGACGGCAGGATAGATACCCAGCTCCGATATCTTACGGCTGAGCACCGTGGTGGCATCGAGGTGGGCAAAGGTAGTTGCCGGTGCGGGGTCGGTGAGGTCATCCGCAGGCACGTATACCGCCTGCACGGAGGTGATTGACCCGTGGCGTGTGGAGGTGATTCTCTCCTGCATGACGCCCATTTCCGTGGCCAGCGTGGGCTGGTATCCCACGGCTGAGGGCATGCGCCCGAGCAGCGCCGACACCTCCGAGCCTGCCTGCGTGAAGCGAAAGACGTTATCCATGAAGAAGAGTATGTCTCTGCCCGTGCCGTCACCCTCACCGTCACGGAAATACTCTGCCACGGAGAGGCCTGACAGGGCCACGCGTGCACGCGCTCCGGGAGGCTCGTTCATCTGTCCGAATACCAGTGCCAGCTTTGACTCCAGCAGTGCCTCACGGTCTACCAGGTCAAGGTCCCATCCGCCTTTCTCCATATCTTCCATGAACTCCTTGCCGTAGTTAATGACATTGGCTTCGAGCATCTCGCGCAGGAGGTCGTTGCCCTCCCTGGTGCGCTCGCCCACGCCGGCGAAGACCGAGAGGCCCGAGTATGATTTTGCAATGTTGTTTATAAGCTCAAGGATCACCACTGTCTTGCCCACGCCGGCACCGCCGAAGAGACCTATCTTCCCTCCCTTGGAATAGGGCTCTATCAGGTCAATGACCTTGATACCGGTGTAGAGTACCTCCTTCTCCGTCGACAGGTCTTCATATTTCGGGGGTTTGCGGTGGATAGGATAGCCTCCCTTCTTGTCAAGTGCACCGATACCGTCTATAGGCATGCCGGTGACATTCATCAGGCGGCCCCTGATCTGGTCACCGATGGGCATGATTATCGGCTGTCCCGTGGCCACCACCTCCGTTCCGCGCTGCAGGCCGTCAGTAGAATCCATGGCTATGGCCCTGACGGTTTTCTCACCTATATGCTGCTGACATTCGACCACCAGTACCGACCCGTCGGGACGGGTTATCTCCAGAGCATCAAGTATATTGGGCATCTCTGTACCGACTGTCTCAAAGGTTACATCAACCACAGGCCCGATGACCTGACTTATCACTCCTGTTACTTTTGCCATCTCTCTGACTTAAAATATATTCTACATTACTCTATTCTTACTACGCTCGCCGCCTTCACGGCACACTTTCATTTGACCCTGCCGATGAGGTTCACCGCCAGCTCTTTAAGTTCATTCTTACGTTCGTCCTTCACCGACACCTGGTCCAGTGCCCTGAAAGCCCTGTTGAAATAGTCATAGGCCAGGTTCTCTGCCTCCAGCCTTATCTCCAGCTCATCATAGATAGTCCTGACGGTTGTTATCTTCTCTTCCGCGTTGCCGTCGTTGGTTTCGATCAGCTTTCTCAGCTCACGCAGCTTCTCTCCTCCTGCCGTCTCCAGTGCCCGCACCAGCAGATATGTCTTTTTGTTTGAGACGATATCATTGCCGGTTTTCTTTCCGAACTTTTTTGTATCACCATAAGTGTCGAGAACGTCATCCTGTATCTGGAAAGCCATTCCCAGGGATCGGCCGAACTCATAAAGGAGATCCTGGTCTTTTTCGGAAGCCTCGCCGATGATGGCTCCAATCTTCAGCGATGCTGCCACCAGCACAGCTGTTTTGAGCTCTATCATGCGCAGGTACTCTTCAGTGGTGACGACTCCCTTTTTCTCATAGTCCATGTCAAGCTGCTGACCGATGCACACCTCAATCGCGGTGCGGTTAAAGCTCTTCAGTGTCTGCGGCAGCACCTTCTCGGGTGCATGGCCTATGCACTCGGTAGCCAGGAAAGCCATCACGTCCCCTGAGAGTATAGCCTGGTCAGCACCCCATCTTGCATGAACGGTGGGTGAGCCTCTTCTGATATCGGCTCTGTCCAAGATGTCGTCATGGACAAGGGTAAAGTTATGAAACACCTCAATACCTGCTGCCGGCATCACGGCATTATCAATCTTGTCGCTGAAGAGATTGCATGCCATGAGACACATCACCGGCCTGAGCCTCTTGCCACCTATTGACAGTATATACCGCACCGGCACGAAGAGCCTGTCGGCTTCCGATGAAGACCCCAGGCCGGTAATAGCCTTGTCTGTCAGTTCTCTCAGGTAGTCGCCGGTGAACATTTATCTCTCCTTTATCCGTTAAGTGCTTCCGCGCCACTTACCACCTCAAGCAACTGGTTTGTGATGGCAGCCTGGCGAGCCTTGTTATACTGCAGTGTGAGATCCCTGATAAGCTCCGTGGCGTTGTCAGTAGCCTGGTGCATAGCAGTCATTCGTGCACCGTGCTCAGCGGCAAATGAGTCGAGCAGTGCCTTGTAAAACTGTATCCGCAGACTCTTGGGTATCAGCTCCCTCACAATGCTTACCTGGTCAGGCTCGTAGATATAGTCAGCTGATCCATTATCATCAGTGTCCTTCTCCGCTACGGTAACCGGCAGGAACTGCTCCGCGGTAAGCTTCTGGACGGCCGCATTCTTAAACTGGTTATAGACTATCTCTATAGTGTCATACTCTTTTGAAAGGTATAGCGTGATAAGTCTGTCTGCCATGATGGCTGTCTTTTCATAGGTGAGGTCTGACCACAGATCACTGTGCTCTTCAAGAATGTTGCACTTCAGTCTTTTGAGCAGGTCATTTCCCTTTTTACCAACGGTGATGAACCAGAGGTCTCCTCTCTTCGCCTGTTCCGGGTATTTCTCAGCCATGATGCGTCTTGCCTCCCTGATGACATTGGCATTGAAGGCGCCGCAGAGTCCCTTGTTGGAGGTGACTACTACTATCAGCACCTTGCCGGAGGTCTGCTTCCTGGCGGCATAGATGTTCTCGGTTTCGGCATCACGCAGGGCATTGTTCAGTCCTGTCAGTATCTCCTCCAGCTTGGCAGCGAATGGCCTCAGCTGTACGATCGCATCCTGTGACCTGCGCAGCTTGGATGCCGCAACCATCTTCATCGCTGAAGTGATCTGGCGCGTCGATTTGACCGAGCTGAGTCTGACCCTTATTGCTTTGAGGTTAGCCATTGTTTACTTACCGTTTCAGATTAACGCTGGGAGTATCGCAGTGCAACATCCGCAGCAGCTTTTTCAAGCACCCCTGTTACCTCGTCATTGATAATGCCTTTGGCGATGGTCTCAAGCGCATCGCTGTGATGGTCGCGCATGAAGGTGAGATAGTCGTTTTCGAAGAGCTTTACCTTGTGCACCGGGATATCTTTAAGCAGCCCCTTTGTGCCGCAATAGATTATCGCCACCTGTTCTTCCACCTTCATGGGAGCAAACTGGTTCTGTTTCAGTATCTCGACGTTCCTGGCACCCTTGTTGAGTACTGCCAGGGTGGAAGGGTCAAGGTCGGAGCCGAACTTGGAAAAAGCCTCCAGCTCGCGGTACTGTGCCTGATCGACCTTCAGGGTGCCTGCGATTTTCTTCATCGATTTTATCTGGGCGTTGCCCCCTACCCTGGATACGGAGATACCCACGTTGATGGCGGGCCTGATACCGGCATTGAAGAGGCTGGTCTCAAGAAATATCTGTCCGTCAGTGATGGAGATCACGTTGGTGGGGATGTATGCTGACACGTCTCCTGCCTGTGTCTCGATGATGGGCAGTGCTGTCAGTGACCCTCCCCCCTTGATCATATCTTTTATTGAATCGGGAACGTCATTCATGCGCTGTGCCACCTCGTCAGATTCGATGATCTTGGCAGCTCTCTCGAGCAGCCTCGAGTGGAGATAGAAGACGTCGCCCGGATATGCTTCGCGGCCGGGGGGCCGGCGGAGCAGGAGTGACACCTCGCGGTATGACACTGCCTGTTTCGACAGGTCGTCATAGATGATCAGGGCATCGTGGCCGGTGTCACGGAAGAACTCTCCGATGGCGGCGCCGGCAAAAGGAGCATAGAACTGTGCGGCGGCAGAGTCGGCGGCGGTGGCACATACGATGACCGTGTAGTCCATGGCGCCGTAGTTCTCAAGTGTGGCTGCTATGTTTGCCACCGTCGAGCCCTTCTGACCTACAGCAACATAGATGCAATAGACAGGTTTCCCCTTCTCATATTCTCTCTTCTGATTGATGATTGTGTCAATGGCAATGGCTGTCTTGCCGGTCTGACGGTCGCCGATGATCAGTTCGCGCTGTCCCCTGCCGATGGGTACCATGGCATCGATAGCCTTGAGTCCCGTCTGCACCGGCTGTTTCACCGGTTGCCTGAAGATAACACCCGGAGCCTTCCTCTCGAAAGGCATCTCGTAAAGCTCTCCGGTGATCGGGCCCCGGCCGTCGATGGGGGTGCCGGTGGTGGTGATAACCCTGCCAAGCAGTCCTTCACCGACCATTATTGATGATATCCTTCCTGTGCGGCGTGCTATGTCACCCTCCTTTATCTTCTCGGAGGCTCCCAGGATCACGGCACCGACGTTGTCTTCCTCGAGGTTGAGGACAATGCCCTTGATGCCCGACTCCACGAATTCGATAAGCTCATTGGAGCCGACATTCCTGAGACCGTAAATGCGTGCGATGCCGTCACCGACCTGAAGTACGGTCCCTACTTCCTCAACATCAATGGCCGTCTTTACTCCTTCAAGCTGCTGCCTCAGGATCTGTGATACCTCTGAAGGTTTGATATTAGTCATCTCTCTTTATCTTATAATCTATTCTTCGGCATACCCTGCCAGTGAAAATTCTTTTCTGAATCTGTTAAGCCTGTTTCTCACGCTCGCGTCGATATATGCATCATCAACTCTGAGAATGAATCCTCCGATAACCGATTCGTCAATCTGTTCAATGAATTCGATCTCTCCGTCCTCCTTCTCCTCCATCAGCAGGGCCATCTCCTTCCTGAGACTCTCGCCGACAGGCACCGCTGTGGTAAGGGTGACTTCGCGTATGCCCCTGTGGCGGCGAGTCAGGTCAATGACGTTCCTTGCTGCTGCCCCCAGAAATTCTCCCCGGCCCTGTTCAAACATCAGTCCGATGAACCTGACGGTAAATGCATCAGCATCATCACCTGTAAGGGTAATCATTATCTCCTTCCTCTTCTGCAGCGGTATGACCGGATTGCCGATCATCTCCTTTACCTCCTCCATGGAAGAGATCCGGCTTATGATCTTCATGTCGCGGTACACCCTTTCCAGCACATTCTTTTCGAGCGCGAGGCTGAAGAGGGCGGTGGCATACCTTACTGCTATCTTGCTTGCGTTCATGAGGTTCAGTTACGGTTCGCCTCTATCTCCTTAAGATATCTCTCTATAAGCTTCTGCTGCTCGGTGTCGCTCTTCAGTGTCTCTCCGACAACCTTTGAGGCCACCTCTATTGCCAGACGGGCTACCTCGCGCTTTACCTCGACGATAGCGCTCACCTTTTCACGTTCGATGAGCTCCCTTGCTCTACGGACCATGGCATCTGACTCCGACTGGCTCTTCTCCTTCGCCTCGGACATCATGCGTTCGTATGCCACACGTGCATCACGGAGTATCTTGTCTCTCTCCTCACGGGCCTTGCGAAGGATGATCTCATTGTCAGCCTGCAGGACCTTCATCTCTTCGCGCACCTTTTCGGCAGCATCAAGGGCATTGTGTATCATGTCCTCGCGCGAACTGACAGCCTTCATGATCGGTCCCCAGGCAAACTTCCATAGCAGGAACAGCAGGAGGAGAAAGATCAGTGTTGTCCAGAAGACGGTCCCGATGGCGGGACTGGCAAGACTGCTTTGTAGTAACATATCGTATCTTTTTTGTTGATTCGGGTAAAAACCTGCAACCAACCGTTGCAGGCTATGTTTCCTTGCTTACTTGATCATTGCCACAACCACAGCGAAGAGGGCAACCCCCTCGATGAGTGCGGCAGAGATGATCATGGCAAGCTGGATCTTCGAGTAGGCTTCAGGCTGACGTGCTATGGCGTCCATGGCCGAGCCGCCGATGCGGCCGATGCCGATGCCGGCGCCTATCACCGCGAGCCCAGCTCCTACTGCTGCTAATGACATTACTGCTTGTGCTTCTTCCATAATTCTGAATTTAAAACTACAAATTGATATAATGATCTTAATGATGTTCCGGTTCAGCTGTCGCCATGCCGATGAAGAGGGCCGACAGCAGGGTGAATACATATGCCTGCAGGAAGGCCACCAGCAACTCTATACAGTCCATGAAGAGGACAAAAAAGATAGAGATGGGGGCTATAAAGACCGACTCAAAGATAAAGATGAGCGCCACCAGGCTGAGGACAATGATATGGCCTGCAGTGATGTTGGCAAAGAGACGGATCATCAGGGCAAAAGGCTTTGAAAAGAGCCCGATGATCTCTATGGGTATCATGATGGGCAGCAGCCAGAAAGGGACCCCCGGAGCGGCAAAGACATGCCTCCAGTGCGACCTGTTGCCGCTGAACTGCGTGATGAGAAACGTGATGAATGCCAAGACAAATGTCACGTTCACATTTCCGGTTACGTTGGCACCGAAAGGGAAAAAAGGTATCAGCCCCAGCAGGTTGTTGATGAGTATAAAGAAGAAGACCGTGAGAAGGTAGGGCATGAACCGTGAATATTTGTTCTCGCCTATATTAGGTATGGCAATGTCATCCCTGACAAAGAGAATGATAGGCTCAAGGAAACCCTGGAAACCCTTCGGGGCACTGATGCCGCTTCTTTTATACGACCTTGCCAGTCCAAGCATAATCAACAGAAGTATGATCGATGCCACCATCATACCGAAGACAGCCTTCGTGATTGAAAGATCAAGCGGCGGTTTGGAGCCGTCATGATAGCCATCCCTGCTCACTCTGACAATTTTCCCGGCATACTTGCCTTCGTGGGCAATTGCATACCCCATGTAGCTGTGACCGTGGGCAAGCTTTTCCGATGAGAAGATGTGAAGTCCTGAATTTTTGTCGTAGATTATTACCGGGAGATAGATGGCAACGTTACTGCCGTCTTTTTTTGTCAGAATATGCCATTCATGCGAATCAGCCACATGATCCATGATGAAGGTGCTGGCATCAAATTTTCCTCCATTTTCATTTGACTCCGTCTCATCCTTCCCGGTGTCCGATGATGCTGACTCAGCCGTTCCGACTGTTAAGCCAAGCATTAGAATAATTAAATATAAGAGTCTGGTTTTCAACCTAATCTAAATTATACTGACATCTTTTTCAGGACACTGAGAAATGTAAGAATTACAAAAACTGTGAATGCCAAATATAGGATAAAAAACAATATTATTGAAGCGGTATCCCTGTTTTTAAGCACAAGGAAAAACAGCAGAGCCAGTACCAGAGAGAGGAGCAGCTTGATTCCAAGCGCAATTAGTGTAGCAAAGACACTTGTTTCAGGATTTTTCCCTGCGCCCCGAAAGAAAACGATTATGGAAGCCAGGGCTGAAATGGCAAATCCGCCGGTCAGCATAAGTTCGCCCCTGCCCGGAAGAAGTGAGGGTCTGGCCGCATTGAGTGAGAGTATCAGTGTGATGAAGATGGCTGAGAGGCCCAGCAATGACAGTAGATTCTTTAATGGGACCGGTGAGGTCATGCTGGTGGTTTCTTTAGGATTCGCTGGTTGGTTGTTCCGGCAAATGAATTCTGTCTATTTCTGACGGTTCTCTCGATTGATTGAATTGGTTGACGCATGCTATCTGTTTCTTGAAGCTTCTCTTATTACAAGCCAGATGGCAGCTGCCACCCCCAGCAGTGAGAGGATCACGGTGAACAGGTGTTCTGTTCCGATGGCTTTGTCGAGTTTGACTCCGCCCAGGGATGTCAGGATTATTATTACCGCCATCTCGATGGCGATGGCGCTGTATCTAGAGTAGGCCTGCAGGCCGCTCTCCCCCTTATTTTTCTCCCTCTTTTGGTTTGGCTGCCGTTCCTCCATTATCTCCGTCTTTCATGGAGCAGTTTCCTGTAAAGAGGGCTCCCGGCTCAATGGAGAGCTTGTCTGTCACAATTGTGCCGTTGATCTTTGATGATGCCTTGAGTATCAGCAATTGCGTGACGGTTATCTTGCCTTCAATAAGTCCTGACACTTCTGAGTTTTTGCACTCTACCTCGCCCTTGACACGTCCGGTAGGGCCGATCACCACCTTGCCCCTGGTTACCATGTTACCGTTCAGCACTCCGTCAATGCGTACATCTCCGGTTGACTTTACGTCGCCGGTAATCTCCGTACCCTGGCTTATCAGGTTAACTGCCGTTCCGTTGTCTGTCTCTATTATTTTTGCCATATGAAACTTGTGTTTAATCCTTTTCCCTGATTTATTTTAACCCACAAATATAGAAAGTATTGTGGCCCGTGAAAAAAAAGGCAGCTGAATCAACGCTCCCTATCAGATTCTTATTCCGTGGGGGCTGAATCATACGCCCATTTCAACCATATGCTGCCCCATGTAAACCCGCCTCCGAAGGCGGCCAGCACCAGGTTGTCACCCTTTTTGAGTCTCTTCTCGAACTCCCAGATAACTAGCGGTATTGTGGCTGCGGTGGTGTTGCCGTAATTCTGAATGTTGATCATCACCTTCTCCGGTGGCAGTCCCATCCTGCGACCTGTGGCATCAATGATGCGGAGGTTCGCCTGGTGTGGCACCAGCCAGGCTATGTCTTCCGGACGGAGGTTATTTCTGTTCATCACCTCCACAGCGATATCTGCCATGTTTGAGACGGCAAACTTAAAGACAGCCTGTCCCTCCTGGTATACGTAGTGTTCTCGCCCGCCCACCGTTTCATGCGATGCCGGCCTTAGTGACCCTCCGGCCTTCATATGAAGATATTTCCTTCCTGACCCGTCGCTCCTGAAGACATGGTCCATAATACCGTATTCCTCAAGTGTGGGCTCGAGCAGGACTGCACCACCGGCGTCGCCGAAGAGAGTGCAGGTGGTACGGTCGGTGTAGTCAGTTATGGATGACATCTTGTCGGCGCCAACCACTACTACCTTTTTGTATCTTCCCGATTCAACATATGATGCTGCGGTCTGCAGCGCAAAGAGAAACCCTGAGCAGGCAGCCCCGACATCAAAGCTGAAGGCATTCTTAATTCCTGCCTTGTCACAGATGATGTTTGCCGTGGCGGGGAACATCATGTCAGGTGTAATGGTTGCGCAGACGAGCAGGTCCACCTCATCGGGGGAGGTGCCGGTCTTCTCAAGGAGGCCTGTGACGGCCGGTGCGCCCAGGTCAGAGGTGCCGAGACCTTCACCCTTCAGTATCCTTCTCTCTTTGATGCCTACGCGTTGCATAATCCACTCGTCGCTGGTCTCCACCATCGTCGACAGCTCATGGTTGGTAAGCCGGTATTCCGGCACCCAGGCATTTATTCCGGTAACTGCAGCTCTGATCCTTGTCATGCTCCAAGCGCCTCCTTGATCTTTCCGGCAAGGTCGGCATGAACAACATCGCGTGTCTGAAGAAGCATGTTCATTATAGCCTTGCGGTTTGAGATACCGTGACCTACCACGACATTCTCATTGATGCCAAGCACGGGTGTGCCCCCGACAACCTCAAAGTTCAACCTGTCAAAAAAGTCATCGCTGATCCCTTTTGATTTCAGCACCACATAGAATTTCTCAGCCATCTTCAAGACCACGTTACCCACGAATCCGTCGCAGACGATAACGTCAGTCATCTCATCGGTGAAGAGGTGGTGTCCTTCTATGTTGCCTTTAAACCTGATCTCGCTGCTTTCGCGCAGCATTTCGAAGGCACTCTTCACTGCCGCAGAGCCCTTTGTCTCCTCGGTGCCGATATTCAGCAGCCCGACGGATGGATTGTCAATGCCAAGCACATACTTTGCATATACCGTTCCCAGCAGCCCGTACTGAAGAAGGACATCCGGCTTGCTGTCAGGGTTAATCCCCACGTCCAGCATCACCGATGAGCTGCCGTTGATATTTGGGATGAGGGCGGCAAGGGCAGGCCTGAAGACACCGGGGATGACATTGACGGTATAACTTGCCCCAACCAGCATTGCACCGGTGTTTCCTGCACTGGCAAAACCGCCGATGAACCCGCTCTTGAGCATGTTGTATCCTACTGCGATGGATGAGTCTCTCTTCTGCGAGAATGCCTTTGCAGGATGGTCTGACATCTCGATAACCTCAGTTGTGGGAACAATATCGAACAGGTCAGGGTCAGCATGCATCAATGTAAGCTTCTCCCTGATCTTCGGACCGTCACCCAGAAGTACGACACGGTCACCTGACGGCAGATGTCCCAGGACATCCACAGCCCCTTCAATAACGGCATCAGGAGCAAAGTCGCCCCCCATGACATCAATACCTATTTTCATCGTTCAGCTTTTTTGAACGGTTGAAAGGTCAGGCAGTCGTCTTCTTCTCGACGGCCAGCCTACCTCTGTAGTATCCACATTCAGGACATACCCTATGATACAGATGGGCGGAACCGCAGTTGGGGCATGCAGCCACTGTAGGGGCAACAGCCTTGTAATGGGTTCTCCTCTTGTCTCTCCTGGTGCTGGAGTGTCTGTGTTTTGGATTTGGCATCGCAGTAATTAATTTCGTTAGTTGTTCGTCGTCAGTCTCTCAAGCTCATCCCACCGGGGATCATGCTCTTTCTCCCCATGAGCGAGATGTTCTTCAAGTTTCCTGAGCATTTCCGGATCGCATGTGGAGCGACCCTCGCTGTCATCAGGATGTATGCGTTTAATGGGCAACGCCAGGTGAATGTATTCATAGAAAAACTGGCTCAGATCCAGCTCGTACTCATCCGGAGAAATTGTGACCATGTCAGGGTCAGTGTCACCCCACTCCCTGCCCTGCCTGACAAACAGCCTGTTGGCAGCAGCGACCGGCATGAAAAACTCCTCAAGACATCTGTCACATATCACCCCGACCTGACCGTTAATTACTATGTCAAGCTCGAAATGAGCAGAACATTTCTGAAGCACTACCTCCACCTTAAGCTCTCCCCTCTTTATCTCTGACCCCTCAAAAGCCTCAAAGAAATCGTCACCCAATGAAAATTCGTAGGTGTACCTGGCTTCCTTCAGTCCGGCCAGCGGTATGGAATACAATCCGGGCATCTTCCCTTTTTTCGGTCTGCAAAATTATAAATCCTACTCCAATAAAAAAAATTATGAACAAAAAAGTAACAATACCCCGCCTTTTCGCCGTTTACCGCCCTTTATCCGCAGTCTGCCGGAAATCTGTGGCAGCGGTATAGTAAGTGGTGGTATTTTTGATGCGAAAATAAACTTCAACCGACATGAAAGAGAGACACCATAATCCGTTTGCAGGCATCGCGAGATTCCTCATATCCCTGGGGCTGGTGATGATAGCAGCAAAGACAGACCTGCTCAGCCTTGGTGATATCTCAGATTACTACAGGTGGGAGATGCTGCTCATATTTTTCGGGGTCTGGTCTCTCCTGAGCCTGGAGCTGGTATCAGTCGTGGTCCTGTTCGCCCTGGGATTCTGGTTCCTGATGCCCGACATGACTGTACAGCTATCACCTCTCTACAGGCAGATATTCTGGCCTGCAGTGCTTGTACTGGCGGGGGTGGCATTCATGATCAGGCCGATTACAAAAAGAAAAAAATGACAGGAAACCAATAATTGACTAGTGATGGAAAACGAAACAAACAATCCACTTAAAAATTCCGAAACCTCAAGCAGGCTTATCATCGGGATACTCCTCATCGTCGCAGGAATGGTGCTTATCCTCAAGAAAACAACTGTACTGCCCGGGCCTCTCGACGATTTTATTGATGACGTTATCTTCAGCTGGCAGATGCTGCTGATAGTCATAGGTGTAATAACACTCGTGGGCTCTGACAACAAGACTCCGGGCATCGTACTGATATCCGTCGGAGGCTTCTTCCTGATACCTGAGCTGTTCACCGATTTCTTCAGATCCTTTAATTTCTTCTGGCCAGCCCTCTTCATAGTTGTGGGCATTGTGCTTCTCATTAACTCCAAAAGGCTCGCTAAAACCGTGAGTTACAACAGCGCCAGCACCAATAAGGCCGATGTGATAGACATCGTTAATATCTTCAGCGGGGCGGAACGGCAGCTTATCACTGATAATTTCAAGGGTGGAAGAATAACCTCCATCTTCGGCGGCGGAGAGGTTGACCTTACGAGATCGTCGCTGGCTCCGGGCGACAATGCGATTGAAATTACCTGTATCTTTGGGGGTACAACGGTCATCGTACCCGACAGCTGGAATGTTATTATAGATGTGACTCCAATACTGGGAGGCTTTTCAGACAGCAGAAAACTACGGGGCGATGAGATGAGAGACAACACCAGAAGCCTTACTTTGAGAGGCACCGTGATATTCGGAGGGGGCGAGATCAAAAGCTACAAATAGCATATGAGGCATCCGTTACTGGAGAACAGGACGCGGTTACTGACCTGGTGGCTGGTCTGGCTGACACTTGCAGCCTGCCAGTCACTCCTCATTCATTATGTCTACGGCAGTACAATGAATGTGGCCCTGCTCGACGGAACAGTGTCGATGTTGCTATACGGCTTACTTGGCCTGGCGATATGGTTTCCGGTGAGATACATCCTGAGAGATGACAGTGAAGCCTATACTGCAATCTTTAACATCGCTCTGACAGGGACGGCCACAATCTTTGCATGGCTCTTCATCCCAAGGTTCCTGGTAAGGGCGCTGGTGGCCGAGAAGGTTGACTACATCATCTTCTGGCATTCGGTACTGGTATTCAGGCTTACGGCCGGCATACTCATCTTTTTTGTGATCATTCTTGTCTACTATCTCTTTCTCAGCGCCGGCAGGCTGGCGGAAAAGGCGGCGCGGCAGGCACAGCTTGAGACGCAGGTGCGCAACGGTGAGCTGATGATGCTGCGCGCACAGATAAACCCCCATTTCCTTTTCAACAGCCTCAACTCCGTCAGTTCGCTCACCGTTACCGACCCTCTCAAGGCCAGGGAGATGATAGTGAAGCTCTCTGATTTCATGAGATACTCGCTCTCCTCCCGGAATGATCAGCCGGTGACGCTTCAGAATGAGCTGGAGAGCCTGAGGCTCTATCTGCAGATCGAGAAGGTGAGGTTCGGTGAAAGACTGGTGATAGAGGAGGATATAAGTCCCGAATGCCTCACGGCAATTCTCCCGGGGATGCTTCTTCAGCCTCTCTATGAAAACGCCATCAAGCACGGAGTGTATGAGTCTACCGAAGAGATCATCATAAAGACCACAGCAAGGCTGGAGGATTATCTCGTGGTAATTACAATAACAAACAATATCGACAGGGAATCAATTGTGACACGGAGGGGGGCAGGCATAGGACTGAAGAATGTCAGCAGCAGGCTGGAACTCTTCTTCGGAGAGAAGGCAGGGCTGACAATCAACCGCTCAGACGACATGTTTACTGCGGAGGTGAGGTTTCCCTGCCGGAAAACATGAAAATATTTTTTCGAGATGCAAAAAATCAGAGCACTTATCATTGAAGATGAAGCACCGGCACGCGAGCTGATAAAGTTTATGCTTAAAGATCATCCTGAGATAGAGATTGCGGGAGAGTGCGGCGACGGGTTCTGCGGGGCCAGGGAGATAAAGGAGAAACACCCCGACCTTATCTTCCTCGACATACAGATGCCCAAGCTGACAGGCTTCGAGCTGCTGGAGGTTATCGATGAAAAGCCCGAGGTGATCTTCACGACTGCTTTCGACCAGTATGCCATCAGGGCCTTCGAGCTCAATGCAGTCGATTACCTGCTCAAGCCATTCTCGAAGGAGCGCTTTGATGATGCGCTGGAAAAGGCCGTCAGCCGCCTATACAAGCAGGAGACGGAGCCGGAGAAGATAGAGAAGCTCGTGACCGCCGTCTCTGAGAGCGAGGGTCAACTGACGAGGATAGTATTCAGGAAGGGTGCCGGGATAAAGATCATCCCGCTCAACAATGTCTCCCACCTTGCTGCAGAGGATGATTACGTAATGATATATCATACCGAAGGTAAGGCACTGAAGCCCAAGACCATGAAGTATTACGAGGAGCATATGCCACCGTCACTGTTCCTGAGGGTGCACCGTTCGTTCATGGTCAATGTGGAGTACATAACACGACTCGAACCCTACAGCAAGGATAACTACGTGGCCATACTCAAATCGGGAGAAAAGATCCCGGTGAGCCGTGCCGGGTATAAGATGCTGAGGGAAAAACTTAACTTTTAATCTCTCTCCTTCAGCCTGTTGCAACGGGGCGTCCTGCGGGTAAGACCACCGCCGGCACGATACCGTCTGAATATATAGCGGGGCACCGGGTCATAACCGTGGGTGCCGCCGGGCCTGCACCGCAGGATACGGTCAGCAGCAAGCACCGTTCCTGCCAGCGGACCGTGCATGGTCAGGGCATCAATAGCATACTGCGAACAGGTAGGCACATGACGGCATGAGGAGGGAGTCCAGGGAGAGATTACCCCCCTGTATATCCATACCGGTATAAGCAGCAAAAAAGAGAATATCTTTGCAGGTGTCTTTGCCATCGCCCTCAAAGATAATCTGAATCGTCATGACAAAATGACCTCTTTTCAGACCTTATAGGGAATGGCAGATGTTTTGATAATAAAATGACGAATTAAACTGAAGGATATATGAGCGAGACGATGTTTTTGCACAACGGGACCTACTGGATCATCTTTATAGTCTTCATGCTGCTGAGCTGGATAGTCAGCAACAGGCTTAAGTCGAAGTTCAGAAAATATTCCAGGATGCCGATAGGCAGCGGCCTGACCGGGCGCGACGTGGCTGAAAGGATGCTGCGCGACAGCGGTGTTACCGACGTCACCATACACAGCGTGCAGGGGCAGCTCTCTGACCATTACAATCCTCTGAAGAAAACAATCAACCTGAGCCGTGAGGTTTATTCCAATGCCAGCATAGCAGCAGCTGCAGTGGCGGCTCACGAAACCGGCCACGCACTGCAGCATGCGCAGTCATATGCCTGGCTGAATATGAGGTCGAAGCTTGCGCCGGCGGTGAGCTTTGCCTCCAACTGGATACAGTGGGTGCTCATTGCCGGACTGGTGCTTATCAACTCGCGGCCTGAGATACTGCTGGTTGGCATCGGGCTGTTCGCCCTCACCACCATCTTCAGCCTCATCACCCTCCCTGTGGAGATCAACGCCTCAAAGCGTGCACTGGCATGGCTGTCCAACGCCGGGATCACCCAGCGCGAGACTCACGCCAGGGCTGAGGATGCCCTGAGATGGGCGGCATATACATACGTCATCGCAGCCCTGGGGTCACTGGCGACACTTATCTACTATATAATGATATTCATGGGAGTACGCGACAGGTAGATCCCTCGCGGCCTATCTCCCGTCTACGTAGAGGAAGCTGGTACGCTTGACCAGGTATCTTACAACTGCCCAGAAGATGCCGGCTGCCACCAGCAGCGTAACGTACAGCGGCTCCATGTAAACCCTCCCTGTGACTGCAATATTGCGGACCGTATCGAGTATGGCAAAGATGATGAAGAGATTGGCTATGCTGTTGTGCTCGCGCTTGAGAACATTCCTGAAAGAGAATGGAAGTGCAGGCTTTTTATAATGTTTCAGAGAGGGTATAACCGCTTTAACCCTGAAGGCCCAAATGTCATATGTCTCTCCGAACTTGCGGCGCAGATATTGCTCCTCGGCAAATATTATCCGTTCATAGTAGAGCCAGAAGGCCAGGATAAAAATAATGAGGCACCATACTGACCTCAGAAACATAACCGGTCCCAGCCACATCAGGAAGTTGCCGAGGTAAAGAGGGTTACGTACAATGGAATAGATGCCCGTAGTATTAAGTTCATCGGCCAGCTGGTCTATTACATTGCGCCCGGAGGTGTTGCGGGGTACATACCCCACTGTATATGACCTGACCAGTTCACCTGCGACTGATACCAGGATGCAGATTATCTCCCAGGTGTAGTTGAAATAGATGACACTGCGGTTCGCAATGAAGAGCCAGATGATTGCCGGAACAAGAATCACCACCGGCAGCCAGCTCCTGCGTCTGAATAACCAGTTACCTGATTTTTCAAGTTCATGGACAAGTGACATACTTTCGGAGTTAACTCCGTAAAAGTATGAAAAATTCATCATATAATAATTTACTCCATTTGTATGATAGCCTGTCCCGGTTTATCGGGAGAACCTGCATGTATCATATTATTATTTACTTGAATTTGTGTGTGCTAACACATGGAGGTTTCAGAAACTATACCTGATCCTTAAGAAGCCAAGATTGAGCTTCGTCTCTATGGAGGCCAGACGCATGTCAAAATGCTGCCAGAGGAGTGAGAAATCGACGTTCTCAGCCAGTGAAATATCCACTGAAGGGCCGGCGTACCATCCTTCCAGGTCAGGGAACCACATGGCTGAAAGTGATATACTGAGAAGGGGCATAGGCGCCCAGGTCACCTGTCCCACGGCGCTGAACTCCGAGAAGGCAAGGTCTCTGGCCGTCAGTCCACCCTCATAAAGCACGGTGAAACTGTCGAGTGACAGCGGGCGGTTTGAGTACATCAGCTGCACCATGGCGGTCAGCCTGTCAGAGAAGGCCCTGTCAATGCCGGCAGTGGCAATCATGGTGCTACCGTCATGCTCAGATCCGTCAAAAGGGGAAAAGAGCGTTGCCTCGCCCCTGATCGAAAAGGGCCCGACGGCTCCTGACCACCCGGTGCCGGCAGTGATGAACTCCTCATCGGTCTCTCCGGCAAAAAACTGAAGGTCGGTGTTCAGCAGGCTGAAGCGGAAGAGCGCCGCGGCGGTAAACCGGCCCTGGCTGTTGATCTTGACGGCGGCCTCCGCAGCCGACGAGGGGCCGGTGGAATATACAAGCCTGACGGCGTCACTGCCCGGCCGCTCAACATAGTCGAAATCAAAAAATGAATAGGTGTTGAAAATATCATTGGGGTTCCATACCAGCGACTGGCTCCAGTTTATGCGCTGGCGGCCGGCGGTGACCTGCAGCCTGCCAAGCGTCAGGTCGAGATATGCCCTGTCGATCATCGAATTCAGGACATAGGAGTTGCCACTTGAGATATTCCATGAGAGGTCGATCCATCCGTTGTCAGCCGCAAGACCTGACACATAACCGGGATCCAGCGCAATCATATCGCCGGTGACGAATCTGTTCCTGATCTCTAAAGCAAAGGTGAACCTGCTTCCTGCCCAGGCTTTGAAGTTAAGCCTGTTATGAAGCATGCTGCTGTTGATCCAGGTCTCCGACGGCTTTTCGAACATTGCAGTATGGAGCCATGAGGCATAGCCGCCGGCAGTAAGGCTGATCTGCTTCTCTTCCTCTTCCCGGGCATTCGTGATAACTGCAGCTGCCTTCACCGTGTCAGCTCTTGTAACGTCCGGGTTGATGCCGGCCGCTCTCTGCGACGTGTCACCTGCCACAACCTCCGGGTTCATGCCGGTGAGGACCACTGACTGGAGCATTGCGGCAAACAAAATAACTGTCGTAAAGAGTGTCCGCTTCATGAATTATGGTTTGTCCTTTCGTCTGACACAACCTTACCGTCCTCGAGGGTGATGACCCTGCGGGCCCTCTTCACAACCCGTGCATCATGGGTTGAGAAGATAAATGTCATCTCCTCCTCACGGTTCAGCTTCTCCATGATGTCAAGCAGCGTCTCGGCCGATTTTGTATCGAGGTTGGCTGTCGGCTCGTCGGCCAGTATAAACTCCGGCCTCGGCGCCAGGGCACGGGCCACGGCAACCCTCTGCTGCTGTCCGCCTGAGAGCTGTGCCGGACGGCTCTTATGGCGGTCAGCGAGGCCTACGGACTGCAGCATCTCGTCAGTGCGCGCGATCCGCTTCTCCTTCGGCCATTTCTGAAGACTCATTATGAACCCCACATTCTCTGATGCGGTGAGGACGGGAATGAGGTTGTACGACTGAAATACGAAGCCCACATGCTCCATACGGAAGTCTATCAGCTCCGAGGGCTTCAGCTCCGAGAGTCTGTGCCCGGCGACTATGATCTCCCCTGCGGTGGGCTGGTCGAGACCCCCGATGAGGTTCAGCAGGGTGGTCTTGCCTGACCCGGAGGGTCCCACTATCACGGCAAAATCGCCTCTTTCAAAACTGAGAGTGACGCCGTTGACGGCCTTCACCTCAACCTCTGTATCATGATAGGTCTTGAAGACATCATTGATTTCAACTACTTTCATTGTATTGCGTTTTTTCTGGTTATTCTCCTCTTAATGCTTCAACAGGGTTAAGCTGCAACGCTTTCCTGGCCGGATAGATGGCTGAAACGATCCCGGTAATCACAATCATTACAGTCAGCATAATAAAGAAATCTGCCCCGATGGTGGGATAGAGATGGGCTGAGTATCCGAAGGCCTCAAGACCCTCCGAATATTTCACCAGGTTGATGCCGGTATGGTTGGTAATGGCTATCACAATGGCGCTTACAGCCATACCCGCAAAGCCTCCGACAATTGAAAGGAATATTGATTCAAGCATGATCATGCTGAATACACGGCGGCGGTTCATGCCTATGGCTGAGAGCATGCCCAGCTCACGGGTGCGCTCCAGTACCGCCATGAGCATGGTGTTTACTATTCCGAAGGCAAGGGCTGCCAGGATTAGCACCATGAATATTCCGTAGATCTGGTTTATGTAATCGGCTATCATGGCCAGGTCAGTTTGTATCTGCTTCCAGTTCATCACCTCCAGCCCGGGGAGCGCTTCTTTTACCGATGCGCTGGCGTTGTCAGTCAGGTCATCATCCTCCAGGCGTGCAATGATGCGGTGGTACTGCCCCTCTTCCATCCCTGTGAGGCGGAGCAGTTCATCACGCGGTACAAATACCGAAAAGGCTTCGAAGAAGTCGTTGTTAGTACGGAAGATGCCGCTGATACGAAAAGCGGCGCCTGTCTGCGTGCCGTTTGCATCAAGGAATGTAAGGATGACCTTTGATCCCTCGCGGTATGACCAGGCTGCCTCTTTTATCTTCATCCCGTACGTCTTCACCTCCTTCTCCGTGAGCAATCCGGAACAGGCTTCCGACAGTTTCTTTTCAGTGGTGAACCTCTGGTTTTCCAGGGGTCTGAGTTTCCCAACCACCTCCTCAGGGACATCCTCAGCCTCAAGGGTGGTAAAGGATTCCTCTGTGAGGATATACCTGATTATGTAGAGCTCCTTTGCCAGCTTCTCGCCGATGAAGGCGCTGTTGAGCCTGGTGTCTGTTCCGAAGTAGCTCCCTGTACCGGGTATGAGTCGCTGCTTCACGGCGAACATCTGCTGCTCCTTTTCAACGTCAATGCCGGTGATCTCCACGCCTGCGCTTCCGGCGGAGGTCGAGGCTATGCCCCGCACAATAATACGGGCAGTGACATGGGTCACTCCGGGTGTCTCTTCGAGCACCGACCCAACTTTCTCGGGATCGGCTATCACATTGGCTATATCACAGCTGCCCCTGAAGCCGGGGTTGTTTACCTGGATATGCGACAGCTCCTCGTTGACAGCGGCATCAATGCGCTGTACAATAGAGCTGTTAATGGCAGCCATGGCAAAGACGCCCGCAAAGACGCCCACGGTCACGGCAGCTATCACGGTCAGGCTTCTCGTCCTGTTCCGCCAGACATTCTTCCATGCAATGGATGTTATCATCTTGGTATTCTGTTAGGCTCTGAGAGCATTTATTATGTTCAATTTGAATATCCTCCGCACACTGAAGGTGATGGCTATCAGCAGTATCAGCAGCACAATCACCGCCTGCCACAGGTAATAGGTGTCAGGGAGAAGCATGGGCATCACCGGTTCAAAACCGTACTCTTCATACATCTTTGCCATCTCCCCGGTGAAGCGCAGGGGCCTTGCATAGCCATAGTAGACAACGGGCAGTGATGCTGCAACACCTGCCACCACACCCAGCAGTCCGATAAAGAGCATCTCCATGCCTACTATGCCGGCCAGCTTGCGCTTTTGCATACCAATGGAGACCAGCATGCCGAACTCCCTTCTCCGTTCAGCCATCATCATCAGCACGGTACCGAATACGCCAAAGGCTATCACCAGGTAAAGGATGCCTATCATGATGGCCCCGCTCTTGTTGTCAGCCTCCATCTGGTTCAGCAGGAGTGCATTCATCTCCTTCCAGTTGCGTATCACCAGCCCGCTATTGCAGGAGGCGGCCAGCCGCTGTTGCGTCTGCAGAAGCTCTTTATCATCTGTATCGCTTATACTTATTATGGCCGAGGTGACCATGCCGGATGCAGCATAGAGATACTGTGCATCTGCCAGGGTGATGTAAACGAATGCATTGTCAATCTCGGGATTTGGCATGCTCACTATCCCCTTTATCACGAATAGTCCGGCAGCGGATACTCCATGATAGCCCTGTCCCATCACCACCAGTGTGTCTCCCACGTCGGCACTGAGATACCGCGACAGCCCGTATCCTATGACTGCACTGCCCGAATCGGCCGAGGTGAGATAGCGGCTGTCGAGTGATGCATGCTTCCTGAAGAGAGGCATCACTGCTGCCGAATCATCATCGCTTATGCCGAGGTCAGAGATGAGGCTCTTCTCATCGGTCCAGGCCTCGCCGCTAAATACATCGACCAGCTTTGCGGTGCGGGCCGGCAGCTTCTCTTCCTTAAGAGCTTCGGTTGCATCAGGAGTAAGGCGGTACTTAATAAGACGGTTCTTTATGTTCAGCGTCTTCTGCTCATTGTCGGGATCCATCCCTATCACCATCACGCCCTGGGTGCGGCTCCCGGAAGCAGCCAGAGCGAACGATTCAAGCTTCGGTATAACCCCCGTGACATTGGGGTCCGACTCTATGATGTCAGTCAGCGGCTGCTCAAGAACAAACCCGTTGTCAAGATTTGATTCATCAAGGTAGTCGCTGTGCTGAAGCTGCAGGTAACCGGAGTACGATTCGATGACATCCCTGTACATCTTTTCATATGTGCCCAGCTGAAACGACCTCATCACCAGTGCAAAGAAGACTGCAAAGAATACCGAGGCTGCCGTTATGAGGGTCCTCCTTTTGTTTCGCCATAGATTTCTCCAGGCAAGCTGATAGTTCTTCATTCGATTATCTTATTATTTCTTTGGTCGAATGGAACTTACATGTAGCAAAACAATCATATCCAATTGTGCGTTTCTGTTCATGTAAGTTTCATGCCAGTGGATATTTGATGGACACTATCTGATGGTCTTCATATTCTGCTGTGAGAAGAAGCTCTCCTCAATCTTTACATTAAATTTTACCTCTGTTATATTGAGGATGGTCTTGCGGCCCGGCTCCTCGGCGGGGATCAGTTCAATGGTGGTGGGTATAAACCTTCCGTCCAATGTCCTGAGATCACTGCCCCGCTCTGTCCTGATCAGGTAACCGTCCTCATCATAGAGCTCGGCTTTCAGGACAATAAACTCATTTTTATCAACCCACCACAGCTGGTGACTCCAGAGAACGTCAGCATCATCCTTTGCCGTCAGCCTGATCTTGTGGCACATGCGGCCGTCGATCTCCTTCTCTCCCTCGAAAGTGTGGATGTAGTCTTCGACCACGGAGGACTCCCTGAGGATATCATCATTGGTGTAGTCAGAACCCATCCAGCCCTGTGACATCATTGAGGGAGGCAGCTTGATAAGCCTGTTGATGGCGGGATTCCAGCTCCACATCTCCGTGCCACGCTTGAGGAAGGTCTGTCCCTTTTCCCGCGCCGGTGCGGTGATTAGTGTGAGGGCATAGTCATCCTCCAGGGCCCACGATTTGAATTCTATTGTGCGCTGCCATGAGGGGCGCACGATGGTCATGCTCATGACGCTGTATCCCGAGAGCTCACCGTTGAATTTCTCGTCAGTTTTTTTGATGATCTCCTTGGCGCTCAGCTGCTGCGCGGTGGCCGGTCCGCCTGCCGGCAGCAATAGGAGCATTGCGATGCCTGTGATTATCTGTCCTGTTAGTTTCATCGGATTATTTGTTTATTATTTTTTTGGTCTGGTGGTACATGCATGAAGTTTACAGCCATTTCCCCGGAAGGAGTTGCTGCTCATACATGGTTTCATCTGTATCTTTTTATCAGTGCTTCTGTTACCTTTTCAAAATATTCACCCTGATACTGCTCCTCGGAGAAAATTGAAGTGATGGCAAACCCCTTGATTGCATTTATAAACATCAGCAGGTCGGTCATCGGATCATAGTCCGGACCGGCGTTCTCTCCCTTCTTCCGGAAATATTCCACCAGGAGGTTCATCATGTTTTCGGTATATTCCCTGAATGGTTGTCCTGATATTGACAAGGCGCCGGACTCCTCCCCGAACAGTTTCTCATATACTCCCGGCTGCATCATTATTCTGAAGAGCAGTTTCCAGAACTGCCTCTTCTCATGAAGTACTTTAAATACTTTCCGGATGAAGAGTTCAAATTCTTCGGGGGTCAGGTGGCTGTCGTGATCAGGATTGAAATAACCGTAGATCTCAGTCACCGACCTGTCCATGATAGCCGTAAGCAGGTCCTCCTTGCTCCTGAAATAGTTGTACATGAGGCCTTTTGATATGCCTGCATGCTTTGCAATATGGGTTATTGTTGTAGCCTGGAACCCCTGGTTGGAAAAATGTTCCAGTGCTGTGTCCATGATGAGGTTTCTCTTCTCCTCCCTCATCATCTCAAACTGATCCGGAGTTCTTGGTGACATCCCTTTGCTTTTTTGAATGACCGCTCAACCAATTGATCCCCCTATAAAAAACCGTTTTTATGACTGAACGGTTGGTCAAAGATAAATCCGGATTTTCGCAAAAGCAAGTTTTTTCAGGAAAATTTTTGTTCCTGAACACTTATTCTCTCTTGCTTCAATGTAACATTCTATTTTACTTTACTTTATAATCCGGCAATGTCGGAAAAGCAGCCATTGGTTTGCCTTTCAGTTAAGCATTTAGAATGTACAAATAAATATATACAATATCGTTCATTATTATTGAACAATATTGCAATGTTTTGTTCATTTAAAATGAAATCTATTTAATATCTTTGTTTCAATGAGTTTAGCCATGATATCCAGGGAAAACCTTAAAAGAGTCATAGTTCCTCAGAATATGCGCTTCACACTGCATGAGGAGACCGTACCACGTGCCATACTGAAAGATATTGCAGATTTGTCCGGCACAGCTCATGTACTGATAATTACCGGACTACGTCGCGCAGGAAAATCAACCCTTCTGAAACAGATCAATGAAAATCTTTTCTCTTCAAGGAGTACATACCTGAATTTTGAAGATGAAAAACTGCTTTCATTCACTACAGAGGATTTTTCGGCCGTTCAGGAGACATTCCTGGAGTTAAATGGCAGAGTCGATGTGGTTTTTTTTGATGAGATCCAGAACGTCGATAAATGGGAGATCGCTGTAAGAAGATTTCACAATGAAGGCCTTAAGGTTTTTATTACAGGTTCAAATGCATCTTTGCTCAGCAAAGAGTTCGGAACGAAGCTTACCGGCAGGCATCTAAATATAGTCCTTTACCCTTTTTCATTCAGGGAATACCTGGTTTTCAGAGAAATTGAGCTGTCGGAGAATGATTTTTATCTGCCTGAGAAAATTGTCCTATTAAGGAAGGATTTTAATTCTTACTTCGAGAAGGGGGGCATCCCGGAATACCTAAAATACGAACGCGAAGAGATCATAAAGCAAATTTATGAGGACATCCTGATAAAGGATATAATTGTAAGGTACGGCATTGGTGATGAAAGAAGTTTCAGGGAGCTTGCAAGTTTCCTGATAAGCAATATAGGAAAACTTTTCTCCTATACCAGGCTGAAGGCAAATCTTGGGTTTGGAAGTATGAATACGGTAAAAAGCTATATAGCATTCATGGAGAATTCATATTTGCTGTTCCAGGTTGAAAAATATGACACATCGCTTAAGAGGCAGATAATCAACAACAAGAAGGTATACTGTATCGATAATTCATTTCTGAATCTTGTCTCCTTCGAGACCACCAGGAACCTGGGACGGAAGCTGGAGAATATTGTTTTTGTTGAACTGAAGAGGAGAAAATACACCATTCATTACCACAGAGAAAAATTTGAGTGTGATTTTGTATTAAGCCTCAAAAACAGGGTGGCAGGCGTAATACAGGTATGCTATCAACTTGATAATGATAATATGGCCCGGGAGATTAATGGAATCGTCGAGGCTGCTGCTTTATACCAGCTCAAAGAGGGGCTTATTCTTACCATGGAACAGGAAGAGGAAAGTAGCGCAAATGGCATCAGTATTTACGTGCTTCCGGTATGGAAATGGCTGCTGATGTGAGAAATGCCAGCACATGTAAATTCTCTTTTACAGCAGACCTACAAGTGCAATAATCTGTTTCAGAAGTCATTGTCTGAAAAAAATCCGGGAGAGATCACCCTCCCGGACTTCATAAATTGCCGAAGTAAATGTCTGCAATATTTCACCCATGGTTTTATTTCGGTGAGAAATTGATCGGAATGGCATAGTAAACATCCACCGGTTTACCTTCCTGTTTCCCCGGCGTCCAGTCAGCCACCCCTGCTAGTACCCTTTTTGCTTCCTCATCCAGAAGCGGATGGAGGCTTCTAACCACACTGATATCCTCAACTTTCCCCTCAGTTGTAACCACAAATCTGAGTATGACCCTGCCCTGGATTCCCTGAGCCAGAGCTTCTGGAGGGTGTTTCAGGTTTTCGTAAGTATAGCTAAGGAGGGCTTGATCACCTCCGGGGTATTTGGGCATTTCATCGACCACCGGGTATATTTCACCACTTTGTACGATATCCGGCAGTGTGAACTTGACAACAACCTCTGCAGTGAATGGTTCATTCATCTCCGGGTTGCTCGGAGGGGTCCATTTGGAGGAGGTCCGGATAACTTCCACAAGGGCATTACCAAGAATTGCATTGGTTGCGGCATTGGGTTCTATGTCATTTATAGTTCCATCAATATCAATCGTATAGCTTACCCGTGCCCATCCGGAAATACCCTCACGCAGCGCCTCCTCAGGGTAGGCAGTACGGCTTACAACCCAATCATTAAAAGCAAGGTACGAGTTACCCTCAAAAGTCGGGAAATCCTCTTCAGACTTTCTTCGCAGGGGGACATCCACTCCCATTTCCCGGGCTCTCTTTACGGACCAGTATTCAACGGCCCCTGCTGCAGCCCTGTCTCCGTATTTTTTCACAGCTTCTTCAGGGTTCAGGGGAGTATACGCTCCCAGGTCATCCTTCATCCTTTGCATGACTGAGCCTTCGTTTTCGTCAGTAATCACACCGTTAACCACAACAACGGGCATCTTCCTGCCAGGATCAGGTCTGATTGATGCCGGATCAACGTAATCAGGATCAGGAATCATCTTTACTGACATCTCATTGGCAAACTGCGGCTTAAGGGGCAGATATTTGTAGCCTTTATGAGTAAACAGAAGTATCACGTTTTCGGGTATGCTCCTGAACTCAAACCTGCCGTCAGTGCCGGTAATTGTCATGATGGTGGTTCCCGACACGGCCACGCTCACGCCCTGGAACAGTGTTCCATCTTCCCGGTAAACGACACCCCTTACAGTATTCTGGATCAGGGGTGCCGGCTGGCTGTTAGTTAACTCAGACGTACTTGTGGCTTTGGCATATACATACCTGGGAGATGTAAATGCAAACAACATTCCTACCATAAGAGGCAGTACAAGAAGCAGTTTCAGCTTCCTGTATGGAGAAGAAGTATTCTTTTTCATCATTTCAAATCTGTTTGTGTAAAACGAAAAGTTGAATGAATTTGAGAGGCTGATCAGCCTGGTGTTGAAGACCTGGTTGAGAAGAGCCGCCCTGTATCCTGCCGGGTCAGATGTGCTCTGCAGAGCCTCCTCGTCGGCAAGATTCTCGTGATTTTGCCTTACAAGCCCGGAGTAAATCCATACAAAGGGATTCATCCATTGTATCAGGCTCATCATCTCAACAAGCAGGAGATCAAACCAGTGTTTCTGTTTAAGGTGCACCAGTTCATGGTTCAGTATCTCCCTGGCCTCCCGCTCACTCACTGAAGGATTGATGAAAACATAATTGAAAAATGAGAAAGCGGAGGTATATTTTTCTGATCTGATCAGTAAAGCTTCTCCTTCCCTGTGTGCCGGCCTGCTTCTTACAACGCGGTACACCGTGAAGAGGTACTGCATTGTCCGGCCCAGCATGAAGAGTATGCCTGCTGCATAGAATATCATGAACCATTTCAGCGGATCTGTTTCTTCAACAATCTCTGCCGCCGTTGGTGAAGACAGAACCGCGGTCATCACCTGCGTCTCCTGCATCAACGGGGCAGGAAGCTCAACCCTGTAATGCAGTGTTACCAGCGGAAGGAGAAGTGAGAGAACCACTCCTGACAGAAGATAGATTCGCTTAAGCATGAAAAACCTCTCCTTCCTGAGAAAGAGAAGGTACAACAGCGTAAAACCAGCCAGCCATGCGGCTGATTTCAGGAGTTAGAGTGCAGCCTGTTCCATATTTTAGTCCTGTTAGTCATCATCAAGGTCTTCCCGGGCCTCCGCGAGGATCCTGTCGAGGTCCTTCACCGAAAGATTCTTCTCCCTGGCAAAGAACGATGTCATTGCAGGGAATGAATTGTTGAAGTACCCCTCGAGCAGCTCGAACAGCTGGTGCTTTGAGTACTCCCGTTTTGAAACCAGGGGAAAATAGAGGAATACATTTGCATATGCCCGGTGATCCACATAACCCTTCTTCTCGAGCACCTTCAGTACAGTGGAAATTGTGTTTCTCGCCGGCTTCGGATCGTCAAACTTTTCCCTGATATCCTTCACCACTCCCTCCTCCAGATCCCATAAAATCTGCATTATCTGTTCTTCAGCCTTCGTCAGTTGCATTATATCGTCTTTTTTGATCAAATCTTATTTCTCAATTAATGTTAACAATCGCTCATACACTTTATCGGGACGCTCACAATTTTCTGAAATGAGTAACCCGTTCCCGTCAATAATTGCATAGTGAGGTATTCCTTTTACGGAGTATTTTTCCTGCAGGTCAGCGGCCCAGTTTCCGACACAGATAAGGTTTGTCCCTCTGAGCTTTTCATTTTCAATTATTGTCTGCCATTTTTCGTATTCATCATCAAGACAGATATTAATAATCTCTACCGGCTTGCCGGAAAGGTTTTCTGTTAACTTGTTCAGTGAAGGTATCTCCTCAAGGCATGGTCCGCACCAGGCAGCCCAGAAATGCAGGTAAATCAATTTGCCGCGGTAATCTGACAATGTATGAAAAACCCCTGAGGGATCTTTAAGATAAAAATAGGGAGCTTCTGAACCTGGTTTCAGCCTGTTTTCATCTTCAAGTTTCCCGAGCTTTTTCAGACTCTCTGATTTTCTGTCATCGATGTAGCTTTCCTGCAGTGATGTCAGCCTGAAATCTGTCGCAACTCTGAACGAATCAACCAGTTGAAGGTCCTTTCTTGTGTCAACCCCATAATACAAATCATATAAAAGATATGCATTGAAACATTCAAGTATCTTTCCTTTCAGGAGCGAATTGCTATTATGACTCGCCTTACTGTAATACGCCATCAGCCGAGGCGGACCAATCAGTCGGTAATCAACAGAATCAGATAATAACAGATAGTCGGAGATAAACCGCCAGTATAAAGGAGACGAGACAGCTTCAGGGTTATAAATCTTTACATCGCACGGCATGAGAATGCCTCTCAGGTTCCGGTTTTTCAGATAGTAATATTGAAAGAACTTCATGTTTTCTGAAAAATAGGAGATTTCATTTTCATAAAGATCACAAAACCATCCGGGAAGGTTGTTTCTGTTTTTTTCCAGGAATTTCAGCCTCTCCTGCCCTGCCTGATCTATCTTTTTCACAGCATCATCAAAATGTTTTTCGGTTTCCGGCAGAGTATTGAAAGCCATGATAGCAAGCGGGCTCTGGGTATAAAAACAGCCAAACTCACTTCTCTCATTTTGCAGGAAAGCAAATATGGGATCATCCATCTGAAAAGAGATATTACTGCTTCCATCTCCTGCTTTGTCAAGACCAACCCTGGCAACCAGCGTGTCGCCAGGCATCATGTATAAGGCATAAACCGTATCCCTGAACTCAAACCAGACCAGCTCAGGCCTTGTTATACAGTACCTTGCTTCGCAGATTCTTTTCCTGGTTAGCGTAAATCTGTGGATCAGGCACGATTGTATAGGATAGTAGCTGCCATGATTGATATCCATCCTGACGGAATCAAGGTCATCCTGAACAATAACTTTGATATAGGCCACCCCTCCAAAATCAATCTCAGGAGAGTATTCCTTTCCGTCATTACAGCCGGACAGTAACACAAGGGCAGAAATAAATATTACAAATTCTCTCATTCCGGAACCGATTGTAGTAAGTCATGCAAAAGCAACGCTATGCCCGTTTCCGGACACTTCATTTCAATCAATCCTTCACAACAAATATACGACTATATTTATAGACGCACAAGTTATTATGGATTTTTTCGTCTGTTTTTTTAGTCGTTGGCGTAAAGGGGTTACTTATAATGTCTTGAGTGAATACAATCCTAATCAATCAGGAAAATTGAATTTGCTCAGTTAATGGTGATTATACCAGAATAATCAGAGCAGCAAGTCTTCAAAATTGTCCGGGGTGATTACAGTTCCGGGGGATCCGGGATATGATTCAGTAAAAGCAACCGGCATACTTAATTTCTTGCCGGGCTTCCATTTGAACTCATAAGCCCAGAGCTGGCTATCTCTTTCTTCAATATAATCTATCTCTTGCTGATCATGCGTTCGCCAGAAATACCTGTTTGCCCAGATTCCCGAATAATGAATGTGCTTTTGGCGTTCAGAAATGAGAAAGTTTTCCCACAGAGGCCCTGTATCATTTCTCAGCTCAGGAGGGTTGAAGTTTGCTATCAGGGTATTACGGATGCCATTATCATAAAAATATATCTTCCGGGCTCTTTTGAGCTCCTTGCGCAGGTTCCGGCTGAATGACCCAAGCCTGAATATCACGTACGTCTTTTCCAGTAGCTGGATATATTTCTCTACCGTTTGGTTGTCAAGATCCAGATTCATTCCAAGTTCATTGTATGAGACTTCATTACCTACCTGAAATGCAAGAAGTTGTAATAGCCTAACAAGCTTTTCGGGCTTCCGTATATCACCAAGCATAAGAATATCCTTATAGAGATAGCTGTCTGACAATTGCTTCAGCAATTCCTTCTCCTGTCCTGGAGAGTTTACAACCTCAGGATAGTAACCATATACAAGCCTGTGAAAAAGAAGTCTTTTCTCATTAAGAAATCCATGATGACCTGCCATCTCTGCGAAACTCAATGGGAAAAGATTATATTCCCATTTTCTCCCCGTAAGCGGTTCATTGATCTTATTCGCCAGGTCAAATGATGAGGATCCGGTTACTACAAGTTGCACTTCGGGAATCTGGTCAGTTATCAGCTTTAGTTTCAGGCCAATGTCTTTTATTCTTTGTGCTTCATCAATAATGACCATCCTGCTGTTACCAAATAAAGCTTTAAATCTTGTCGACGATGGTTCATCAAAAAGAGCCCTGACATCAGGTTCATCTCCGTTTAGCCATAACGAACCATCCAAACCCGAAAACATCAGTTTCAGAAGAGTGGTCTTTCCGGTTTGTCTTGCGCCGGAAATAATGATTGCTTTTCCTTGATCCAGTTTTTCTTCGATTTTTTTCTGAAGGAATCTGACTATCATTTCAGCAAATTTTATGACTATATTCGCAAATATAACCTTATTTTTGCGAATACGATCAGTAATTTAATATAAATATTAACATTAGATTTGACGGGGTCGGTCAGAACCCTTTTATAACTGGATTGATCTCAGAACGTTTCAAGCAGTCTGATTAGACTCTCCCGCTCGATGCTGCCCGGGGCACTCCGTAGAAGGTCATTGAGCCAGTTGCCGTACATGGGATTGGGAAGCACAATGTATCTTGTGCCGAAGAGCCGGCGGTCGGTGTCAACAGCTGCAAAACCGTGGTCAGGACCTCGTTTCTCGTAGATGCCGCTGTGGTCAGCGAGATTGTCCCCTACCAGCAGCAAAATCTCATAGTCCTTTTCAATCAACGCCCGCCTCTCCACCTTTGACGATGTTGTCTCCTTAAGGAGCATGTGTGCGCTGTCGGCGTTGACAAATCCCCAGGCCGCCAAATTTTCAATCGTGGGACCCATCTCCTGCACGGTTCTGTTTGACACATAGAAGACCTCCACGCCCAGTGAGTCGGCATACCTGGTGAACTCCACCGCACCCGGGAGAGGCCTGGCGCTGGCGAGCTCCACCCACCGGAACCAGTCGTCGTTGTCGAACGACTTTTTCTCAAGCACCTGCCATCCCTGGAAGGGGGAGTTGTCAAGCAGGGTCTCATCAATATCAAGCACTACCGCAGCCGGCGTCGTCCGGCCAGCCCATACGAGGTTTTCCGCAAGCGCGATCTCTGCATTGCGGAAGCACTGATAATAAAGTGCCCGCATCTCGGCTGATTTTTGGTACCATAGCGTAGCAAGGATCAGGTGGTCCTGATCCTCCTCTGCGGGCAGGGTTGTTTGCTTCACCGTGGCACAGGATGCCACCATTATCAGAAGGGTAACAATAATGAGCTTTTTCATCCGTTTTTATTCTGTTGAAAATAAACTATTTGTCGCAACTGATCCGATTTTGTTTGTTATTGCCTAATTAACAAATAATTGGCTGATGCGAATATAATGTTTGAAAGATATTTAACTTTATCCGAACTATACCAAAAAGCAACCTGCAATGTCAACCTTAAAGCTGATGCTGGGGATGATCCCCTCAACCTCCAAAATCGAACAGGAAGAGAAGGCTCTGATTGCCGAGTATGAAAAGATGATCGCCTTTGCCGGCTCGGAAGAACTGGCACGATACAACGTATTGCACGAGAGTGTCAACTCGGCCGGCTTCATGCAGAAAAAGAAGGAGATAGAATCGCTTGCCTACAAGGGCTCGGAGGAGCACGCCAGGGAGACGGAATTCCGGGGCCTGCAGAAGGCAAAAGACATTGTTTCATATTTCAGGACAGAGGGCCGCGCCCTGCTGAAGAATTTTCAGTCGCTTGACGGATCAGAAAGGATAAAGGAGATCGAAGACCTTCAGCTCTTCGTGCAGTCGCCTGAATTCAGGCAGAAGGAGAAGATGAAGCCGGTGACATTCAAGGATACGGAGGAGTATGGCAAGTGGCTGGAATTCAAAAAACTGAAGAAAGACAAGGAGGTTAAAAAAAATCTTAATCCCGAAAAGGTGAAGAGGTTCTCCGATTTGCAGTCCCTGGTGACCTCATCGGCGTTCCTGCTGAAGAAGAATATGAAGCCGATCAGGTTTAAGGATACTCCCGAATATCAGAAACTGCAGGAACTCAAAACCAAAAAGAGTGCTTCGGATATTGTTTCCTACTACAAGTTTCGCAATTCAAAGGAATATCACAACTACACCGGTGTTAAGGATTCCGCACGCCTGAAGAGGTACCATGAACTCCAGGAGTATCTTAAGACAAAGGAGTTTTCGGAGAGGAAAGAGTATCTTCTTGACAAGCGCCGGTTCGAAAAGACGGAGATGTTCAGGGAGCTTAAGGAGTATGAGACCCTGAAGAATTCAGCCGACATAAAATGGTACTTTGGCATTAGGGATTCGAACAAGTTTGATATCATCAAAAACCGAAAACTCACATTCAGCGATGAGTTCGACGGAGCTGCCCCCGACAGCAGCAAATGGATCAACAAATACTACTGGGGTGATAAGCTGCTTCACGACAGCTACAGTATTGCCACCGATCTTCACTGTTACACACCTTCGGACAATTTCGAGATGCGTCACAGTGTACTTCGCATCATCACCAAACCTCAGAAGATAAACGGCAAGGTATGGGATCCGTCAAAAGGTTTCTACAACAAGGATTTCAACTTTACCTCCGGCATTATCAACACCGGCGCTTCTTTCAGGCAGAAGTACGGCACCTTCTCCGCCAAGATCAAACTTGCCGACCACAATGTGCGAAATGCCTTCTGGCTTATAGGTGACCGCATAACACCTCATGTTGACGTATGCAGGTCGGGCGGCGGAAAGGTCTGGTTTGATCTCTTCACCTCGCCGGGCAGCCATTATAAGAAAAGCATCGGATCACGATACCTCTCTGATTTCTACATATACACCCTCGAGTGGACCTCCCAGAGTCTCATCTGGAAGATCAACGGAGTGGAGGTGATGCGTCAGACAACCGGCGTGCCCCAGGAGGAGATGTACATCAACCTCGCAGGAGGCGTTGACAAACCCATAGGAGGGATCTCATCAATGGAGATCGACTGGATGAGGGTATACCAACCCAAATAACTGCATAACAGGCAGATATTTGCATAATAACGATATTCTGCATCCATCCACGTTACGGCAGGTCTGAGACCTGCCGTTACTGCATCATATGCAATAATCTGGTTGATTTGCGTTGCGGCAGGTCTCAGACCTGCCGCTGCTGCATCATATGCAAATACCTGGTCATGTGGCGCGACGGGCCTGAGACCCGTCGTTACCTTTTTTTCGCGCATACCTGTAACATTTGGGGTATTACAGCCGTCTTTATGATGTCAGTGTATTGACCTGAATGACCGTAAAAGAGTACAATAATACCGTCAGGGAGTTCGGTGACCATGTTTACCGGTTCATCTTCCGCAGTATCAAGGACAGCCACAGGGCTGACGATATCGTGCAGGACACCTACGAGAAGCTTTGGCGGTGCGTCACTGAAATAGAGTACGGCGCAGTGAAATCATGGCTCTTCTCAACGGCATACAACAGGATGATTGATGTTATCAGGAAAGACTCCAGGCTGCTAGGCGTGGAATACTATGATGACAGTTCACTATATGCGGAGGAGAACGGCAGCGACCTTAACGATGTGCTGCACAGGGCCCTGGAGACCCTTCCGCCGGCCCAGCGATCGGTAATTCTCCTACGCGATTACGAAGGATACAGCTATAAGGAGATAGCTGACATCACCGCACTCTCTGAGGCACAGGTCAAGACCTACATCTTCAGGGGACGTGTGGCCCTCAGGAACTATCTGGTAATGACATCGGTATGGCAATGACAGAAGATACTGACCTCCCCCGCCTCACACCCCGGGGTGACAGGCTGCAGGGCGGAGGGAAACTGTTCCGCCGGCCGGAGGAGCTTGCTGATGAGCAGTTTGACCTCCTGGCTGCCGCGTGGTCTGATGATGCTCTCGGCGGCGACAGTCTGGCAGAGACAGAGGAGGCGCTGGCCTCCAGTCCCGAAAAAAGGATGCGCGCTAAAAGCTTCCGGCAGATCAGGCTCTCACCGCTAAATGACAGGTGGGAGGGCAGGAACCGAATGCTGAAAGTTGATCCGGGTACCTACGCCATCAGGCGAACATTGATTGTCACACTGACTGTAGCAGCAGCACTGGGAGCCCTGGTAATCCTGGGCCCGTTAAAGACGACACCCGACAACAAATCAACGGGACCGGCTGTTGTAGATGCCTACCCCATGAGTGAGGCACTCATTCCCGAGGCATCACCGGTCATCAATACCCGGCCGGCAGAGGGTGTGACTTCTGCAACGCAAAATATGAATCAAACTGATGGTGCGGCTAACCCATCTGTTGACAAAACAAGCAGGACCCTGCATGCCGGTGTCATCTCTGGATCTGCTGCTGACATAACGAGTAAGCCTCGGCCAGTCGGGGTGATCCCGGAATCACTTAAACCAGAAGGAATAGTGCCGCAACAGAATGATATTACTGCCTCAGCTACCAACTCATCCATCCACGCTAATAGTGAGCCGCGAACCACCGCGGAAATTGCTGAATACCATGATCTGGCAGAGTCTATTGCCTTGATGCATGATTTGTCGGGTGCAGTGCCCCTGCTGGCTGCCGCACCGGAAGCATCCCGCCTGGCTCCGGTGGAGCTTAAGGATATAACGCCTCTTCCTGCTCTGGAGAGAGAGGAAAACTGGCTGGTGAGAGGTCTCTCACTGCTGGCGGAGGCCATAACAAAAGAACCGAAAAGTGTTGACGGATACTTTATTGCCGATGCCTGCATCAGGGGAGTAAACAGAGTGCTGGGCTGGGAAATGGAGCTGGAACAGGAGAAAAATAATGAAGGGGAGCAGCTTGCAACGAATTTCAGCTCTTCACTGCTAACCTTCTCTGCCCCGGCGAAAAAAACTCACCCCTGAATGTAACTTTCCGGGGGCATTGATCGTCCCACCAATAAACAACAGAAACTTGCATGAGCAGCAACTCACAGCAGTAAATGACTACTACATTCATGCAGGTTCCATTCGACAAGTGAAACTTGCATGAGCAGGAACTCGCAACAGGTTTTGATTGTCAGATTCCTGTAAGTTCCATTCGACCAATAAAATAATAATTAAATAAACGCCATGAAGAGAACATTGTTTACAATCGCTGTGATAATTGCGCTGATCCTTCCGGTGCAGGCACAGGAGAAGGAAGAAAAACTGAAGGAGTTGGAGAAACTTGAGGCGGAGGCGGGTAAGGTAACGCCGCCGGATACCCTGAAAGTGAAAACGGACATCATTGCTGCAGGGGCAGACACCCTTAGGCAGGAGGCAGAAGCGCTGCCGGCAGAGGAGGGGAGCCTCCCGGCAGATGAGGCGGAGGAGATAATGATTGAAGAGGCAGAATCATCGGATCTTCCCGGTGAGGATGAAGATACCACCCGCATTACCATAGGTGAAATAGTCACCGTGGAGGACACGGGCGATGAGACAGTGATAAGGTTCGGGAAGAAGGCTTTCAGGATAGTGACCGACGGTGACAACGCGGAGATCAGGATGGGAGATGAGGAAGAAGATGCAGATGAAGAGTTTTCCACTCCCGGCAGACGCTGGTTCGAGGGCCACCTCGGAGGCATTGAGATCGGCTTCAATAGCTATTCCACCGGACAGTGGGGCCGTAATCCGGAAATGGCCGATGACTATCTCGACCTGAACACGGCAAAATCTTCCAATTTCAATATCATCTCACCGCCAGTGAGCCTGGGACTGTCGCGCCACATCGGTATCGTGTCGTCCCTGGGTGTCAGCTTCAACAACTACCGCTTTGACAACAACAACTCGGTCATCTCGGGAGACGGCGGGATCCTGGAACCATATTATCCTGCAGACGGAATAAACTATGAAAAGAGCAAACTTGCAACCGTCTACGGAGTGCTGCCCGTAATCCTGGAGGCACAGATACCCGTGACATACAGTAGCACCCTGAACATTGGGGCGGGTATCATCGGGGCAGTGAAGCTGGGATCACATACCAGGGTGGTCTACTACAGCGACGGAAAGCAGAAGGATAAGAACCATGACGACTTCAGTCTCAACGTGCTGAGATACGGAGTCACGGCACGGGCAGGGTACGAGATGGTACAGGTCTACGGCACCTGCTACCTGTCACAGATGTTCGAGAAGGGCAAAGGGCCGGAACTCTATCCCTTTGAAGTCGGCATAGCGCTGACAATCAACGACTGACAGCAGGATCAAGGTTGCCAGTATCGGCATGATACGGTGAGGGTGTTTCAAGGAAATACCCTCTCTTTTTTTTATGTATCTTTGGCGCAACAGCGCGGACAGCAGAACGTTGTACAATTGGCGCAACAGCGCAGGCAACTGAGCGCTGTATATTTGGCGTAACAGAGCAGGCAGCAGGGCGTTGAAAACATAAAACGGAAACCCGACAGATATGAGACTTTTACTTATCAGCAATTCAACCAATGCCGGAGAGGCATATCTCGAGTATCCCAGGAAAAATATCCGGAAGTTCCTGGGCAGCAAAAAGGTGAAGGCACTCTTCATCCCCTATGCGGCAGTAACCTTCTCCTACGATGCCTATGAGGAGAAAGTGAGATCGCGTTTCAGGGAGGTGGGGCACGACGTCGTATCCATTCACCGCTTCAGTGACCCCGTGCAGGCTGTCATGGATGCCCCGGCAATAGTAGTCGGCGGCGGCAACACATGGATGCTTCTCAAATGCCTCAGGGAAAACGGGCTTATAGCAGCTGTCAGAAAGAAGGTCCTTGGCGGCACACCCTACATAGGCTGGAGTGCAGGTTCCAACGTGGTATGCCCGACCATCATGACCACCAACGACATGCCGGTGACGGCTCCCTCGTCATTCAGGGCTTTCGGCCTGATACCGTTCCAGATAAATCCCCATTACCTTGATGCCAATCCTGCAGGCCATGCCGGGGAGACACGTGAACAGAGGATACAGGAGTTCATCGAGGTCAACAGGGACATCTTCGTTGCCGGACTGCGCGAGGGAACAATGTTCCTCCTGGAGGACGGGAAGCTCTCACTCATCGGCCCGCGCAACTGCCGCATTTTCAGGTACGGCAGGGAGCCTGTGGAGGTGATCCCCGGCGCCGATCTCTCCTTTCTCCTTGCCCGAAAGCAAAAATAGACGCCGGCGGCGGCAGGGACAATGAGATGGCTGAAAAAAATAGCTCTTCTTACAGGCGGACTGCTCCTGCTGCTACTTGTCGTGCTTATCGTCTATACCTCACTGCGCCATGAGAAGATTACGGCAGCCCTGACCAGAAAGGTCAATGAGGCTGTCAACACCAAGATATCGTACGGCAACCTTCGACTTACGGTTTTGTCGTCATTCCCGAACATAGGCGCGAGGTTTGACAACCTGCTTGTAGCTCCCTCTCCTTATTATGACAGGAGTCAGTTTGCCGGTGACAACACTGACACGCTGCTCTACGCATCCTCGCTCTCACTGAAGATCTCTCTCCCGTCGCTGCTCACCGGCACCGTAGCCGTAAAAGCCATCACGGTGAGCGACGGTGAGATCAGCATGCTTACAGACAAGAGGGGTGACATCAACTACGAGGTGCTTGCCAGCAGGAAGGGAGGGGGAAAGAATGTCAGGCTGAAAAATATCAGTGCAAAAAACATAGAGGTCATATGGCATGACAGAAGCAGCGAAATGAAGATAGATGGCAACATCAGCCAGGCTACCCTCGGAGGTGAGATATTCAAAACGGGTATCTTCCTCAATGCCGCCCTGAGCGCCACCGTAGACTCCGCCACCATCGGGGGGATGGATTTCCACGACCTGCCGGCATCAGCCAGCCTCCGGATGCGCAAGTCGGCCAACTCATTCTCAATTGCAAAAGGGGCCCTGGAGCTGGCAGGGCTTGACTTTGACATCAACGGCAACGTAAACTTCTCAACTAAGAAGGTGGATCTTACCGTCACCGGAAAGAAGATAGAGATCTCTACCCTCTCCGCACTCCTTCCGGCGCGCTGGGGTTCACTCACCGGCAGCTTCACGCCGTCAGGGATACTCGATATTGGATTGACGGCCAGCGGCCCCTACGGCGAGGCAGGCAGGCCACATATCGATATGAACTTCGGGCTGTCGGGCGGCAGGATGAGCCACACGGCATCAGGGTTCAGGGTCAACAGCCTTAAGTTCCGCGGCGGCATGACAAACGGTGAACGAAACGGTCCTGAGACATTCCGTTTTACTGTTGACCAGCTTGAGGCATCTTACGGCTCGGCAAGCCTGAAAGGCTCATTCATGCTTAACAACCTCACCTCTCCCCACATCATCCTGAGTCTTGAGGGTGATCTCGACTTTGACGACCTGGGCAAAATAATTAACCCGGGTTATATTCATGATCAGACCGGGTTGCTGTCTGGAAGCATACGTCTCTCCGGAACTCTGCCCGACACCATGAAGCTGAGAGCGGCCACACTGCCGTTGCTCAATCCGGAGGTATCTCTCCTTTTCCGCGACTTCGGAGCATCATTCGGTGAAAAAGGGCCTTCACTCACTGAGATGAACGGCTCTGTTACCGTCATGAATGACCTGGTTGCCGACAGCCTCTCACTCACCTACGGAGAACAGCACTTCATCATCGATGTCTCCATGCGCGACTTCACACCATGGCTATCGGGTCGGCCGGTGATGCTTTATGTCAGCGGGGATGTCAGGACGGATATGTTCATCCCGGAAAAGTTCGCGGTAAGAGACACTGTCAGTGACACTGTCAATGTACGGAGTGAAGGAAGGAAGAGGGATATCTTCCCGGCATCGGTTACCGCAGATGTGAGGTTTGCGGCTGACAGCCTGGTATTCAAGGGCTTAAGGGCATCAGACCTGAAAACCTCAATTGATTACAGGCCTTATGTGTTAACCTTCAAAGACATAAGTGCAAGAGGCCTCGGGGGACTCCTTGAGGGAGAACTGATGCTCGGCAAGCAGAAGGAGGGCGATTATATTGCAAGGGTCAGGCTTGATGTTGAGGGTACTGATATCAACAGGGCATTCACCGCTTTCAATAACTTCGGGCAGAGCTTCATTGTGAGTGACAATCTGCGGGGTAATCTTACCGGATCCCTTAACATGCTCTCTCCCCTCGACTCTCTCTACAGGATCATCAAGCCGGAGCTCATAGCCGAGGCACATCTTGTGATCACGGAAGGCAGGCTGGCGGACTTCGGGCCGGCAGAGAGTCTCTCGTCATATCTCGACCTGGATGAACTGAAGGATATCTCCTTTTCAAGGATGGAGAATGACCTCTTCATCAGAAGCGAGAGTGTCTCCATCCCGAGGATGCTCATCAACTCCTCAGCCGTGAACTTCACCCTTTACGGCAGTCACAAATTCAATGGCGATTATTCATATCACCTGCGCCTCCTGCTCTCGGAGGTAATGAGCCGCAAGGCCAGGGACCGCAATCGCGGCGTGAGCTCCTTCGGACAGGTGACAGTCGACGGCAGCGGCAAGGCCACCGTCCCCCTGAAGATTGTTTGTGTCGGAGGTGAGACGGAAGTTAAATACGACTTTGGACAGGCGCAGGATAACATTAAGACCGACATAGCCCTGGAGAAGAAAGAGCTGAAGGGGATCCTCAATGAGGAGTACGGCTGGTACAGGTCAGACACACTCATTACAAAACCAACTGAGGGCAAGCCCAGGTTCACCATCACCTGGGAAGAGGGAAAAGAGGGTGCCACCACTGCCGTACAGAGCCAGGAGGAGGTGAAGGAGAGTCCCCTGAAAATTTTACTGAGAAAAAAGAGGTGAGCAATGAACATCTACCGTAAGAAGCTGGTATGGAAGATATTGCTCCTGGTGTTCGCGGTTATCATAGGCCTCGGATCACTCTTTTACACCCAGCAGCTTGTGACAAAACTCAAGCTGGAAGAGAAGAAGAAGGCAGAGCAGTGGGCCGAGGCAACAAGACGGCTGGTCACGTCTGACGACTTCGAATTCCTCTTCAGGATCATCGAGGATAACACCACCGTGCCGGTGATTCTGACGGACGGTACCAAAAACATTATATCACACCGGAATATTCCTGCCGGCATTGCATCCGACACTCTCTCCCTTAAGCGTGAGCTGAGCCGCATGGAGAAACGGAATGAACCCATTACCGTGGAGCTCGGCGACGGTATCAGCAACTACCTCTATTACCGTGAGAGCACCCTCCTCCGGCAGCTCAGGATATACCCATATGTGCAGCTGGGCGTTATCCTTCTGTTCATTGCGGTGGCATACGTGGCATTCAGCTCCTCACGGATGGCTGAGCAGAACCAGGTGTGGGTCGGGCTCTCACGTGAGACGGCCCATCAGCTTGGGACACCCACCTCCTCGCTGTCGGCATGGAGCGAGATTATCAGCAGCAGGTACCCCGGCACTGACATAGCTGAGGAGCTGCCTGCCGACGTGGAGAGACTGGTGAGGGTGGCGGAGAGATTCTCCCTGATAGGGTCAAAGCCGAAGCTTCAGCCCGGCGACCTGCCTGCCCTGGCGGAGACAACGGCAGGGTACATGAGGAAGAGAATAGCCTCCACCATCGAGCTTACTGTCGTCAACAACACCACAGCATGTAATGCCGTACCTCATAATGCCGTGCTTCTTGGCTGGGTTATCGAGAACCTCGTCAAGAACTCGGCTGATGCCATGAAAGGTACGGGATCCATTACCGTCGCGCTGAGCGAGAACGACGGGGAAGCTCTCATCGATGTGGCAGACACCGGCAAGGGTATTCCGAGGAAAGATTTCAAGACCATCTTCAAGCCCGGCTATTCGACGCGGGAACGGGGCTGGGGACTGGGTCTCTCCCTCTCGAAGAGGATCATTGAAGAGTATCACGGTGGCAAGATCTTCGTTCTCCGTTCCGAGCCCGGCAATGGATGCAGCATGAGGATCATTCTTTACAAATGAGAGGTAACGGACGGCTACAGGGATGAAGAGAAGCGACATAGAGATAATGGCTCCGGCAGGCTCACGCGAGACCCTCATGGCAGCTGTCGCCGGAGAGGCTGACTCGATTTATTTCGGCGTGGGCAAGCTGAACATGAGGGCCCGTTCCTCGGATAACTTCACCGTTGATGATCTGCAGGAACTGGCGTCGCTCTGCAGGGATAACGGCATGAAGAGCTACCTCACACTGAATATCGTCATGTATGACGATGAGATGGATGAGCTGAGGGCTATCCTTGACGCTGCCGTTACTGCCGGCGTATCAGCAGTAATAGCCACTGACCAGGCAGCGATCACTGCTGCCAGGGAGAGAGGCCTGGAGGTACATCTCTCAACACAGCTCAACATCTCAAACAGTGAGTCGCTCAGGTTCTACTCCCAGTGGGCTGATGTGGCCGTACTGTCGCGTGAGCTTAACCTGCAACAGGTGCGGAAGATACATGACACCGTCGTCCGTGATGATATCCGCGGTCCCGGCGGTGATCCCATCAGGCTGGAGATGTTCGTCCACGGCGCGCTCTGCATGGCTGTCTCGGGGAAGTGCTACCTCAGCCTGCACGAGTACAATGCCTCCGCAAACAGGGGTAACTGCTACCAGACATGCCGGAGAGGCTACACCGTAACCGACCGTGAGACAGGTTATGATCTGGATATCGACAATGAATTCATAATGTCACCCAAAGATCTCTGCACCATAGGGTTCCTCGACCAGATCATAGAGTCCGGCGCCAGGGTGCTGAAGATCGAGGGCAGGGCCAGGCCGGCAGAGTATGTGAAGACCGTCACGGAGTGCTACAGTGAGGCTGCCGCAGCGGTGGCGGAGGGCACCTTCGGGGCGGAGAGGGTCAGCGGCTGGATGAGCCGCCTGGAGACCGTCTTCAACAGGAGTTTCTGGGACGGCTGGTACCTCGGCCAGCGGCTGGGAGAGTGGAGCACCACCTACGGATCCGCAGCTTCCAAAAGAAAGATATACCTGGGAAAGATCACCAATTTCTTCAGCAGGCTGAGCGTTGCCGAGATCAGGCTTGAGACCGGCAGTCTCAGTGTCGGCGACGAGCTGATAATAACAGGCCCCACAACGGGTATCGTTGAATATACCGTCACCGGACTGAGGGACTCTGATGAAAAGGATGCTGATACCGTACCAAAGGGAGCGCTCTGCTCCGTTCAGCTGCCCGTTCAGGTAAGGCGGTCTGACAAGGTCTTCAGACGGGTTGATGCCTCATCACTCAGGAAAGAGTGACCACCGGACACCAACTCTGCTGCTGCTGCCGTCACTTTTGAGGCATTCACTGCCACATCATCGGTCTCCGTTTCCACATATACCACCTGACCCTCCGGTCGCCTTGACAGGCCGTAGCGGTATGATTTGTCATAATACTCAAGGGTGATCCTTATGGCAGTGCTGAAGTCGCCCCTCTGCAGCGCTTCGATCGCCTCCCTGGTCCTGTCACCCCCCAGCCGTTTCGATATTCTAATCACCGAGGCGGTGATCTGCTCAAGGGGAAAAGAGGTATATTCCTCAAGCAGGCGTGGCATGCGTGTCTCTATGCTCATCATCAGTGCAACCACCGGTGCTGTCTGCATCTGTTCGAAGAAGCTGTCGGGCATGAATACGGTTCCTATGTTACGGCTTTCATCCTCCAGCCATATAGCCTCACCGTCTCTCTGGCCTGAGAGCTCTTCAAACAACAGGTTGGCAAAGTGTTCCGAGGAGGGCTGCGGTGGCTGTCCCAGGGCTCCGAATGCTGACCCCCGGTGTGATGCCAGCCATTCCAGGTCTGTCACCTGTGCCCCTGCACTGCCCAGATAATTGAGTATTCCGGTCTTGCCGCTTCCGGTAAGGCCTCCCAGGATGATGAAATCTCTCTTCCGGGAAAGATCGGTCAGGATATGATTCCTGTAGGACTTGTATCCCCCTGTGAGAAGCATGGGTTTGATACCTCCTGTGTGAAAGAGCCAGGCCATCGCTTCGGAGCGCATCCCTCCACGCCAGCAGTAGAGCAGCAGCCGTCTCTCCGCGGCCAGCGACAGTGCCTGCCTCAGTTTTGCCGGCATCTCCGGTGCTGACAGCTCAATACCGCGAATAACGGCGGGGGTGCTGCCCTCCTTCCTGAAGACAGTACCCACCTCAGCCCGCTGGCTGTCATCAAAGAGCGGTATGTTCACCGCTCCCGGGATATGACCGTATGCATATTCGGAGGGGGATCTGACATCCACCAGCGGCATCTCCGCCCTGCGGGCAAGGAATTCTTCAGGATCGAGACCGGTGATGTTCAGGGCCATGCGTCAGTCTTGCCTGTGATACCTGGTTATCACTCTTCTCAGCTCCTCCACCGTCACAGGCTTGGAGAGCAGCTCCTTCATTCCTGTCTGCTCCACACGTGTCCGGGTTTCGGGCATGGTATCTGCCGAGAGAGCCACGATAACTGTTGCACTGTTCATCTCCAGTATGCTCTTTGCAGCCTCGAAACCATCCTTTTCAGGCATGATAAGATCCATAAGTATCAGATCATAGCTTTTGGCGGCAGCCATCGTAATGGCTTCGTCGGCACCGGAAGCGAATTCAGCATTGACGCCCAGAACCTTCAGGAGAGAACCTTCCACCTTCCTGTTGAGATAGTTGTCGTCAACGACAAGGATTTCGGGCAGGTCGGATTTGTCAGATGACACGGTGCCCCTGTGGTCCCTGAGGCCGGGGAAATGATCCTTGAGCACACTGACAAGATCTTCGCCAGCAAAAGGTTTGACAAGAAGATGGTCAATGCCCAGGTCAACACACTTTGCATAGTGGCCTTTGGGGTCCCTGAAGGTAAACATAAGCACGATATGCTGGCTGGTTATTCCTGCCTCCATTAGCTCGCGTGCCGCCTCAAAGCCGTCAGCCTCAGGCTCATCGAAGATAACCAGAAGTATATATCTATTCTGCTCGTTTCCGAGGCTGGTGTTTATCTGTGACACCGTATGCTTCTGGAAGCTGGTCACCGATACCGGGAGCCCGATGCGGTGCATGATGCCGAGGAAATCATCATCACGGCCATGTGAGCCGGTGATGGCAAGAGTGCGTATCATCCCCGTCTCAATGTAGCGGCTGAGATCAATCTCCTTGGCAATCTTTTCATTCAGGTGGACGCTTACTGTGAATGTCACCTTCAGTCCTTTCTCCTTTCCGGAGGAGTCTTTGCCCGCCGGACTCTCGGCGTGCAGCTCGCCGCCCATTAGCTCAGTGAGCTGACGTGCAAGCACAGGACCCAGCATCAGGTCTTCAGACCAGTCAGAACGCTCGCTGAGGTTGGTGATGTAGTCGCCGAACAGCTTCTTGATCTCGGCTTTGGTATAGTTGGTACCGGTGTCGGTCACGGTGAACTCCAGCAGGAACTGGTTTCCCTCTGTCCTTTTTACCCTGCAACCAACCCTTATCACTCCCGTTTTTGTTCCGGTCAGGGAGTTGTTCAGCAGATTAGTGATGACCTGACGCAGCCTGTAGGGATCTCCGATGAGGCTCTCCGGCACCGACTGTTCAACCGATGAGGTTATCTTTACGATAGTGTCAGGGTTCTCTCTCCTGACGAGGTTGATGCAATAGTCGACCTGCTCCCTGAGCCGGAACGGGATCTCGTCGAGTATCATCTTGCCGGCCTCTACTTTCGAGACATCGAAGATATCATTGATGATGTTGAGAAGCAGATCGGCCGACCGTCTGAGCAGCATGGCCACCTCCTTTGTCTCCTCAGACAGCTCCGCCCTGTTGAGCATATCGGTCATCCCCAGGATACCACTCAGTGGAGTGCGTATCTCGAAGCTCATGCGCGCCAGAAGCTCCGACTTTGCAATATTTGCATCTGCCTCAAGCCGGCGTGCCAGCTCCAGTGAGGTAACATCAATGAGGACCTCCAGTGTGGCACTCTCGCCATGATACTCTACCGGAATGGTGTTGCGGAAGATCACCTTCTCCCCTCCGGTACCTCCCAGCCTGATGATATTACCGTTACCGTCCCGGCCGGCAAAGTCTCCGGCAAACTCATTGCCTGACAGGTCGGGTACCAGCTTGCCGGTCATCTCACTATCATTATCATAGCCGAAGAGCCGTGCAGCTTCACGGTTTGCCCTGAGGATCTCGCGGCCGACATTGCATACGATGAGTCCTGCAGGCATCTTATCCATCAGTGAGAGAAGGGTCTTCTCCGACTCTGCTGTCTTCTTCAGCTGACGATTCTGCCTCCCTGAGGAATACCTGAACAGTATGATAATGAAGAGCAGCGTCAGCATCGTCAGCAGGCCCAGAATTAACGAGTTCCTGACAATATACTTCCGGAAAAAATCTGTCGGCGCAGAAAAGACCATCCCGAAATCGAGGCCCAGAAGGGTAACCGGATAGTAGGCAGAGAGTATCTCGTTGGTGAGGCCATCCTGCTCCATGGTGTGCGTGATCCTCCCCGAGCTGCCGAGAGTGATGCCTTCTGCAATTTTATTCAGATGGTTGTAGCTAACCTCTCCGCCGTGATTGTCAAATATTATTTTGCCCGTGTCATTGACCACCCACTGCCACTGATACTGCTCAAGATTGTACTTGGTAAAAATCCTGGAGAAATACTTTTTGAAATCAACTGTTATCACAAGGTTACCGAGAACCTGTCCGTCATTCAGTACCGGCAGATAGTACCTGTAACGGTCACGTTCGGACTCCAGATGCTCTGTCTCAAATATCTCTGGCACAGACTGGGCTTTATACGATCCGTCGAGCCATGCATTCCTCTCCTCATCCTTAAACAGGGTATAGACATCGCCCGAGGTGTTGTACAGCATTAGCCCGACAACGATATCCTCATACTTGGAATAGTAGAGTTTAATCCTCTCCGTGACCCGCTCATTGGTAATTTCATCGGTGAAAAAACCGGAGAAATCATCTGAAAAATCCAACTCCGTAAGGTCGCTGACAATATACATGCTGGTATTGTCAATGTCGGAGCCGGCTATCATTACCTGTCTGCCAAGCAGCTTGTTGGAATATTCTATCTGGTTTCTGTAGAGGCTCAGGTAGAATATCACCGTGACCAGCATGATCAGGAAGAAAGCAGACCAGGCAACAATAGTTATTTTTTTCATTCAGGAGCAGTTCTTACCTATAGCATAACGATTATCTGTACTTATCATTGTCTTCCAGCAACATGCTTATGTAGCTTTTATATCTCCACGGTTCAATTTCATTGCGGGCAACGGCTTCACGCACCGCACAGCCGGGTTCTGCCAGGTGGAGGCAGTTGTAGAATCTGCAACCTGATGATCTCCGGAAAATCTCCGGAAAGAAATGATATATCTCGCTGCGATCGAAGTCGATAACACCAAATCCCCTGATGCCTGGAGTGTCAATGACATACCCCCCCTCCGGCAGCGGATGCATCTCCGGGAAGGTGGTCACATGACGGCCCTGTTCATGATACTCTGAGATCTCTCCTGTTCTCAGTGAGAGTGCCGGGTTGAGCCTGTTGAGCAGGGAGCTCTTGCCTACGCCGCTGTTGCCGGAGAGCAGGGTAATCTTGCCTTTCAGGGCAACCGTGATCTGGCTTATGCTGCTGTCCGTTGTAACGGAGATGATGTAGACAGGATACCCGATTTTTTCATACACGCTCTTTATTCTGTCAGCCACAGCGTCATCTTCATCGCCGTAGAGGTCTGCCTTGTTAATTATTATTGAAGCGGGTATACGGTAGGCTTCGGCGGTGGCCAGAAACCGGTCGATAAACTCTATTGGCGTGCTTGGCATGGTGACGGCAATCATCAGGAAGGCCTGGTCAATATTTGCTGCGATGACCTGCGATTCCCGGGAGAGGTTTGATGCTCTGCGGATGATATAGTTCCGTCTCGGGTGCAGTGACGTGATCACGTTCTCCCTGGCGTCAAGAGTCACCCTGTCACCCACAGCCACCGGGTTGGTGGTACGGAGGCCGCTGATCCTGAACCTGCCCTTAAGGACACACTCATGGATCATGCCGTCATCAGCAAGCACCCTGTAGCGGCTGCCGGTCGATTTTATTACAAGGCCATCCTTCACCCCCGCAACTGTTTCCGCTGAAACAAAGAAAGTGATGCCCTGTGTGATCCGGCATCACCTTCTGTTATATCTGAACAGGTTATTTTCAATACTCTGCCGCCATAAGGAAGAACGGCTTCATCTCGAAGTTTGAATAGTAAGGTCTGAGCCTTTCGGTGTTGTAGTATTCGGATACCTTCACAACCTTTTTTGAAGAGGTGACCACGTCGATGGGAACATTGTCATAGCGTCCGTTCTTGAGCACCACCACCCTGCCGTGCAGGCCCTTCATTATAAGGTCGAGCGCCAGGTTTCCGTAAGCCATTGGTACTATTGAGTCGACGGCGTCAGGGTCACCGCCCCGGACCATATAACCCAGCTTCTGTGTAATTATATTTATGGTTTTGCCGCTGTTGAATTTTGCAGTATGATCCTTGATTTCGGCAGAGACGAGGTCGCCTATGCCTCCCAGCTTGGCGTGGCCGTAGGCATCGAGCTTGCTGTCCTGGAATATCATCTCACTGCCCTTGTAGAGTGCGCCTTCCGAGACCAGGACTATGGAGTACTTGCTCGGGTTGGAGTTGCGGTCTTCAACCAGCAGTTGGGTAAGCAGTTCTATGTCGAATTTATATTCCGGTATGACGCACCTGTTGGCTGCTCCCGCCATGGTGGGCAGCATGGCGGTGAAGCCGGCATACCTGCCGAACACTTCCAGCACCATTATACGCTCATGTGACCCGGCCGTGGTGCGCAGGGTGTTGGTCATCTGTATGGTACGGGTAACACATGTGCTGAATCCTATGCAGTAGTCCGTGCCCGGGACGTCGTTGTCCATCGTCTTGGGTATGGCCACCACCTTCACTCCCTGCTTGTAGAGATGGACACCGTAGCTGAGAGTGTCATCACCACCGATAGGTATCAGGAAATCGATCCCCAACCACTCGAGATTCTTTAGGACCTCCGGAGTAAGGTCGTTGACCTCATCCTTGTAAGTGTCCTTCAGATGATCGGGGACATAGGCTTTGGCCACATGGCTGGGCCTGGTGCGTGATGTATGCAGGTATGTGCCGCCGGTCCTGCCCGATTTGTTGACAATATCATCCGTGAGCACCTGAAAACAGTGACTGTTGTCGACCTTCGGATCTCTTATTATCTCCAGTATACCGGCCCAGCCCCTGCGGAGCCCTATTACCTTGTAACCTTCCCTGTTGGCCCTGATGGTCACCGCCCTGATGGCAGGATTGAGCCCCGGAACATCTCCTCCTCCGGTAAGAATACCGATCACTCCCTTTATTTTCTTCTGATTTGCCATTTTTAAATATTTTGATTGATCTCTGTTGATTGAAGGTGATAAAAATATGACTTTTCGAAGTCATATCAAAAAGAGAATCAACTGCTGCTTTATTTTTTTAATCAGCCGTCGCGTAAAGATTCGGACTTCGGCCGGTATAGTTGGCTACGTCCGATGAAGCAGGCAGACGCGAAGGACAGATAGAGGTTTTTGGCGTTTGCACCGTTCTTTGAGTCCAGAGCTCCGGGGTTCATATCATTTGATTATTTTTGACGAAAAAGCGAATGAATACAACAGATAAGGCTATCAACTTCTTCAGGGCTGGCTACAGCTGCTCGCAGGCGGTACTCATGGCCTGTTCCGGTGAGAGTGATTCAGCTTCCAGAACGGCGGCGGCTTTCGGAGGTGGCATGGGAAGACAGCAGAAGACCTGCGGTGCAGTGACCGGTGCATATATCTGGCTGGGAATGAAATACGGAACAGCCGGACTGCCGGATGAGAGCGACAAGGAGAGGGTATATGACAAGGTGAGGGTGTTCAACACGATCTTCACAGAAAGAAACGGAACCGACCAGTGTTCGGACCTGCTGGGTGAAGACCTCAACAGCCGGGAGGGAAAAGCAAGAATCAGAGCCAGGGGGCTTTCGGAAAAGGTGTGCGAGAAGTGCATTCGCGACGCCATTGAGATAATCGAATCTTTTGAGTGAGAGATGCAGAGGGTGGTTATTACAGGCGGAACCGGACTGATTGGTTCACACATCAGCAAACTGCTTGCGGGAGAGGGTTGGCATGTAACACATCTAACACGAGGAAAGAGCAAGGAAAGTAAATACCAGTCGTTCTGCTGGGATCCTGAAAGTGGCTACTGTGACCCGGATGCATTCCGGGAGGGGGATGCAATAATCCATCTTGCGGGCTCCAATATCGGTGAGGGCAGATGGAGCGAAGCCCGGAGGAGGGATATCATCCGAAGCCGGACAGTGACGGGAGAGCTGCTTCAAAGGATGAGTGTCGGTTCGGGCATCATACCCTCTGTTTTCATTACCGCCTCGGGTGTAAATTATTATGGTTCGGAGATTTCGGAAAGGATTTTTACCGAAGCAGATCCGCCGGCGGGAGATTTTCTCGGTGAGACATGCCGGTTATGGGAGGCTGCCGCAGATTCCTTTTCAGAGGCAGGAGTGCGGACAGTGAAGCTGAGAACCGCAGTGGTGCTGGCATCATCGGGCTCGGCGCTGAACAAAATGACAGCACCAGCCAAGGCCGGACTGGTGGTGAGGCTGAGGCCGGGTAATCAGTACTTCCCGTGGATCCACATTGACGATCTCCGCAGGGTGTATCATAAGGCACTGGAAGACAGTGCTATGTCTGGCCCATACAATGCTGCGGCGCCGCATCATGTGACACATGATATGCTAATGAGGGAGGTGGCACGTCAGAAAAGGCTTCCGGTGTTCCTTCCCCGCGTGCCGGTATGGATGCTGCGTGCCGTTATGGGAGACATGTCCGTGCTGCTGACAACCGGAAGCCGTATCTCATCGGAGCATCTTTCAGCAGCGGGATTTCAATTCAGCTATCCTGATATATCATCTGCCCTGCAGGCCTGCTGACATCATAATGTCCTGCCTGGATCTACTGCATCTGTAATTGCGGGGTACCTGCTCAAATCACTCGTCGCCCGTAAAATAAAGACTATCTGATAATGAATTCCTTATCCGGAGGCAAGCCGGCACCGGTGATCAGCCCCGGCGCGAGATCACCTCAAGTTTTTTCATGTCGGCAATCTCAATGGTGCGGCCATTCGATTTGATTATGCCGTCACGGCGGAAATCGCTGAAGGTGCGAATGACATTGGCAGGACTCATGCTGATGAAATCGGCTATCTCCTTGCGTGATACCGGAAGGTCAAATATCCTGGAACGAAATATATCATTGGCAAAATAGAGAAGCACATATGCTATCCTGCCCGCCAGGTTACGCTGCCTGATCTCAAGGCCGAGGGCAATGATATTCTGCAAAGTGCGTGACAGAACGGAGATGAGATTGAGCGCAAACCTGCCGTTATTTTCAATCAGCTCCCTGATCAGATTAAGCCTGATGCAACATACATCGGAATCTTCGAGGGCAGAGAGAGAGTATCTGTAATGGGTCTCGTGGAACACGTTGGTGTTGCTTACAAACTCAAGGGGACGGGTGATGGTGATGATCTGCTCGTCGCCGTCGCTGTTGACCCTGAACAGTTTTACAAGACCATGTTTCAGGTATTTGAAATCGTGTATGGCATCACCCTCATGGTGGATTATCTCACCCCTGGCATAATGCATCTCCTCCCTGGCCTCACAGACACGACTCATGTCCTTGTCGCTGAGGTTGGTGAATGCCACATTCCTGAATTCGCAGGAGATGCAGTTACATTTGCTTTTTTGTGTATCCGTTATCGGGGCCATGAATAATGCAAATTTAGAACAATCTGTCAACAAATTCGTTCACCTTTCCTAAATTTGAAGGTGAGCTTTCAATCGCTGATAAGAGATTCCGTTCTGAAATGTTCTGACTGAAACCGTAGAAACGAACCCGGCTGATTTCACCCGGCGCAGTGTGTCAGGCAGCAGTAGTCAGGTGTTCGACCAGGATACGGATTCCTATTACCGCCAGAATAATCCCGCCAATGATCTCAACCCTTGATCCGAGGCGGTCACCCGCCGACTTGCCGATACGTATTGCAGTCATGGAAGCCAGGAAGGTGACAGCCCCTATTATCAGGCCGGCGGTCCATATCTGTACCCTCAGCAGGGCGAAGCTGATGCCAACGGCAAAGGCATCGATGCTTGTACCGACGGCCATGGTGAGAACCACCGGCCAGCGGTTGATGTCTACCGGCTGACGTTCGGAACCGTCCTTCAATCCCCCGATAATCATTCTTGTTCCGAGAAACATCAGAAGGATAAATGCCACCCAGTGATCATATTTTTCAATGTATATGCTTACGGTAGAACCGAGGAAGAAGCCGGCCACCGTCAGTCCGCCCTGAAAAAGGGCAAGGATAAATGCTATCCTCATGGCATTCCTGAAACGTATTCTCGATTCGATGACGCCACATGAGAGGGAGACAGCGAAACTGTCAAACGAGAGGCCCAGGGCTATCGCCATTATTGTGATGAGGTCCATAACTGCAAGATGGTCGCAAAAATAGTAATAATTGCTATTTTTACCACCCTGTTTTGGCGGTATGAGGATAGTAATACAAAGAGTGAAGCGGGCCTCCGTAACCATTGAAGGGAAGATACATTCTTCCATCGGGAAGGGGCTGCTGGTGCTTACCGGCATTGAGGAGGCTGACACTACCGATGATGTTGAGTGGCTGGCAGCAAAGGCGGTTAACCTGAGGGTGTTTGATGACAGCAACGGGGTGATGAACCTCTCGGCCATTGATACCGCATCCGAGCTGATGATTGTCAGCCAGTTCACGCTTCACGCCTCCACCAGGAAGGGGAACCGGCCCTCATATATCAGGGCTGCCAGGCCGGAAAAGGCTGTTCCCCTCTACGAGGAGTTCATTATGCGCATCGGTGAGTTCCTTGGACGCAAACCGAAAACGGGAATATTTGGTGCCATGATGGAAATTGAACTGGTTAATGATGGGCCGGTGACGATAATCATAGACAGCAAGCAGAGGGAATGACGGAGAAAGAGTTTAAAAGATCAGTGCTGACGGTCACTGCCTTCGCCTCATTCCTGACCCCTTTTATGGGATCGGCAGTCAACCTGGCCCTGCCCTCCATCGGTGAAGAATTCGGCCTTAACGCCGTCACCCTAAACTGGATAGTCAGCAGCTACATGCTTACCACCTCCATGCTGCTCCTTCCTGCAGGAAGGGCCGGGGATATACTGGGACGCAGGAAGATATTCACCGCGGGGATGATTGTCTTCACTCTTTCGATGATACTTCTGACCTTCACCCCAGGCATACGCTGGCTTATCGGTATAAGGATACTGCAGGGTGTGGGAGGAGCCATGATGTTCGGTACAAACATGGCGATACTGACCTCGGTCTTCCCTCCCGGAGAGAGAGGCAGGGCCATGGGAATAAATGTCACGGCAGTATATGCCGGTTTGGCCTCAGGGCCGTTTCTCGGAGGGCTGCTGACACGGTATCTGGGCTGGAGATGCATCTTCGCCTTTCTAATACCGATGGGAATTATCAGCCTGATACTTATTCGTACCCGCATGAAGAAAGAATGGGCTGATGCCAGGGGCGAGAGTTTCGACTGGCAGGGATCGGTGGTCTACGGCCTGGCGATGGCAGCACTGATGTATGGCTTTTCAAAACTGCCCTCGCCCGGAGGTTGGATCATAACAGGCGTCGGCCTGCTGCTCATGCCGCTATTCATCATGAGGGAGAAGAGGGCAGTTCATCCTTTGTTCGACATAACACTTATATCCAGGAACAGAGTCTTTGCATTTTCAAGCCTTGCCGCACTGATACATTATGCCGCTACCAGCGCCATAGGCTTTTTTCTCAGCCTCTTCCTCCAGTATATCAAGGAGCTGGGGCCCCGCGATGCGGGGTTTGTGCTCATGTCGTGGCCTGTCACAATGGCCCTTATTTCACCTCTTGCCGGAAAGCTGTCAGACCATCATAACCCAGGCGTGCTCGCCTCGATAGGCATGGCCATATCCACAGCCGGACTGATAATGCTCTGTTTTCTCACCCAGCAGACCTCGGTGGTATTCGTTGTGATTGTGCTGCTTATCATGGGAGCAGGATTCTCGCTCTTCTCCTCACCCAATTCAAATGCCATAATGAGCTCCGTTGAGAAGCGGCAGCTGGGAAATGCTTCCGGTATGCTCGGCACCATGAGAAACGTGGGCCAGACATTCAGCATGGCAATAGCCCTGATGCTGCTGGCCCTCTACATGGGACAGGAAAAGATCAGCCCGGATAACTACCCCCAGCTGATGAATTCAATGAAGAGCGCATTTATTGTCTTCTCCATCCTCTGCTTCGCGGGTGTTTTCGCCTCCCTGGCACGTAATAAAAACCTTCGGCGGTAGCCTTACCTCTACACTTTGTTTGCTTTTCATTCGGTTATTTAATTATTATTCCATTGGTCGAATGAAACTTGCATGAATAAAAATAGTCATTTTCTTTTGTGATTTGCTGCTATGCAAGTTTCATTAAAAACAATTAAATTGACCCCCGTTTGCCTGAGGGCAGATAATGTTTGTTTCTTATTTCATATCACTAATTATGACCAAATTATACAAGAAACTACTGAACCACGACTACTCCCCCGGGGAGATGGGTGAATGCATTACCGAGGCTCAAAGGATGACCACTTCAGTGGAGAGGGGCCCTCTTTTGAAAGATATTTTTTCCATGATTGACCTGACAAGCCTCAACACCTCCGACAGTGAAGGAACAATAGGCAGTTTTGCTGAGAGAGCAGCTTCATTCCGTTACAGTTTCAGCGGGATAAACAATGTTGCCGCCCTTTGCGTCTATCCCAACTTCATCACCGTTGCCCGCCATGGCCTGAGCGACTGCGGGATCAGGCTTGCTGCCGTCGCGGCATCCTTTCCCACCTCCCAGACATTCCTGGAGGTCAAGACTCTGGAGACGGCGCTGGCAGTAAGGATGGGTGCTGATGAGGTTGATGTGGTCATTCCTGTAGGTACATTCCTGGAAGGAGCATACGAAAAAGTGATAGACGAACTGAAGGCTGTCAGGCAGGCTGCAGGAGAGGCTACCCTGAAGGTTATCCTCGAAACGGGGTTACTCAAGGACGAAAGGAACATCTACAGGGCATCAATAATCGCCATGGATACCGGTGCTGATTTTATCAAGACCTCAACGGGAAAGAGCCCTGTCTCCGCAACACCCGAGGCAGCATGGGTGATGTGCCGTGCAATACGTGACTACTGGAATGAGACCGGCATAATGGTTGGCTTTAAGCCTGCAGGCGGGATTGTCACTCCTGATGATGCCCTGGTCTATTATTTCATCGTCAGGAACATGCTCGGAGAAAAATGGCTGACGGCTGAATACTTCAGGATCGGCGCATCAAGACTTGCCAATAACATACTGGCAGAACTGTACCCCGGCAAGCCTGCCTTCTTTTAATCGCCGGGGATGATCACCGTCACCGGAGATACTGTCACCTCTCCTGCTGCCGACACCCTTACCGGTGCAGCCAGGGGCAATACCTTCAGCATAGGCAGGTTCCTCCCGCTGGCCGGGGAAAATGTTATGACCACCGGAGAGATGCCGGCCGGCACCACTCTGCGAAACGATATCATTCAGCAGACAGAGCGCGTTGAGGGTGAACCCCTGCCGGCGGAAGAGATGAATTCCGACTTCGGGTTCATCATTCTCTCAATCTCCCTCCTGCTGCTGACACTGCTGACAGTCATAGCCCGTAAATCTGTTTTTACCGGATTATCATCCCTGAGCTTCCGGAAACAACCGGCGCCGGCACCCCCGGGCACGTCCGAAGTCCTTACCTGGCCGCCGATAATACGAAACATCTTCTCGGCACTTAACATCAGCCTCTTCGCCACTTTATCACTCCTTTTCGCCGGAAACCTGAAGCCGGACAGCCCGGCAGGCTCCGTATGGCTTACAGCAATTTTTGCCGGCTCGTTCCTCGCAGGAGTGATGATGAGACATCTCACCAGCATAGTAACCGCGGAACTCACAGGATGGAAGAACCCGTTGAGAGAATATATGAATGTCATCTACAACGTGTGGTTCACCAATGCACTTTTACTCTTTATTCTCAACGCAGTTATCATTTTTTCGCCGCTCAATAATCCGCTTCCGGTTATAATTGCCGGCCTCGCCGGGTCTGCTATACTTATTATTATCAGAGCCTTAAGGCTGTTGATCATTTTTCGTAAAAGGCATATTTCGATTTTGTATTACATTTTATACCTTTGTGCCCTTGAAGTCTTACCTCTCCTGGTCATTCTCAAAACAGTCGGTGTTTTCTGATCAGAAGGTAAGCAGTGGAGGTTGAACTTAAAACTTAAGGCGTTGAAAATTAGGAAGGTATTAGTGTCGCAGCCTGAGCCCAACAATCCGAAATCACCATATTTCGAGCTCGCCAAGAAACACAATCTGAGAATTGATTTCAAGCAGTTCATTCAGATTGAAGGTATCCCTGCAAAGGATTTCCGTCATCAGAAGATCAATCCGACAGATTACTCAGCCGTCGTTTTTACATCCAAGACGGCCATTGACCATTTTTTCAGGGTATGTGATGAGATGCGCATCACCGTGCCTGACACCATGAAGTATTTCTGCATTACTGAAAATGTGGCTTTTTACCTCCAGAAATACATTGTCTACCGAAAGCGCAAAGTCTTCCATGGCAAAGCAAAATTTGAAGATCTCATTGATATTATTGTGAAGCATAAGGAGGAGTGCTACCTTGTTCCTCTCTCCGAGCCCCACAATACGGATATTCCGGACCTGCTGACAAAACAGGGAGTTAACTACACTGTTGCCACCATGTACAGAACAATCAGTGCCGGATTTGACGGTGAGGAGCTTGACTATGACCTGCTTGTGTTCTACAGTCCTTCAGGAATCAAGTCCCTGAAGGAGAATTTTCCCACATTTATTCAGGGAGAGATAAAGATCGCTGCCTTTGGCCCCACAACAGCTGAGGCGGTAACCAACGAGGGTTACAGGCTCGACATTCAGGCACCCAACCCCAAGGCTCCATCCATGACAATGGCTCTTGACTGCTTCATACGCGACTTTAACAGGAATAACAAATAGAGCTTACTGAAAAGAGACTCTTAATGAAAGCATCCATCCCTGACGCGGATCGATGCTTTCTCTTTTGAGATGACACGGAAAAAGGCATCACTGGTTAAGGGAGAAAGGCTCTGCGGGGTAAAGGCCGTCAGCGAACTCTTTGCACGAGGAAAGTTACTGAGCGTTCCTCCTCTCAGAATAATATACAGGACAGCCCCGGCAGAGAAATCGTTGAGCACCGTAAGAGTGCTCATATCAGTTCCGAAAAGAAATTTCAAAAAGGCAACCGACCGCAACCTGATAAGAAGGAGAATCAGGGAGGCATGGAGGCTCAACAGAATGCCCCTGACGGAGAGGCTCGACGGCAGAGGCAGGCGCATGGACCTTGCAATCATATGGAATGACACTCAGATAAGGCCTTATGACTTTGTGGTGAAGGGTGTCACCGGGGTGATCGGCAGATTGACGAATCTTAAATATTAACTTTGTGAAAACGGCCTTTATGATGAACTTGCAAACGAGGGGACTCTCAAAAGGATATGACGTTAAAACTTCATGTAAGTTCCATTATACCAATAAAATAACAATCAAGTAATCTAATGAAACTTACATGAGCAGTATCTCTCAACAGGAAATGATTATTATTCTTCATGTAAGTTCCGTTCGACCAATAAGATAAATATTTATACGAATGAAAAGAGGCAACAGAAAGAGAATATTGCTGATACTGGTGATGGCACTGGCAGCTATGCTTGCGTTAGGGTTTCTGATGGGCGGACAGGAGAGCAAGGACTTCAGGCTCACCAGGAACCTTGATATATATATCTCGCTTTTCAGGGAGTTGAACGCTTTCTATGTAGATGAGATAGACCCTGAAAAGCTTGTCACAAGAAGCATCACAGCGATGCTTTCAACCCTCGATCCATATAGTGTGTACTACCCGGAAGAGGAGCGCGAGGATCTCGATTTCCTCACCACCGGGAAATACGGCGGTTTTGGCTCCCTGATCAGAAAGTCAGGTGACTATATCGTTGTCACCAATGTCTACCGGGGGTTCCCTGCCGACAAGAACGGCATCAGGCCGGGTGACATGATGCTTAGTATTGACGGCACATCACTCAAGGGAGTCTCCTCCGAGGAGGCTTCCGACATGCTCAAGGGCGAGCCGGGGACTGAGGCTGAGATAACCTTCAGGCGAAAGGGAGAGGAGTTTACAAAGACTATAAAAAGAGAGAAGATCTCTATCTCTGCCGTGCCCTATTACGGAATGATAGATGATAATACCGGATACATACGGTTTACAAATTTCACACAGAACTGCATCGCTGAAGTGAGGGGTGCTGTCACCGACCTTAAGGATAACCTTGGTGCCAGTGATCTGATACTGGACCTCAGGGGCAATCCCGGCGGCCTTGTCAATGAGGCCGTGGAGATTGTGAATCTGTTCGTTAAGCCCGGACAGGAGGTGGTGAGCACCAGGGGAAGGGCAAAGCAGTATGATGCCGTTTTCCGTACATCCAGAACCCCGGTGGCGCCCGATATGCCGGTGGTGGTCCTGATAAACAGAGGCTCGGCCTCAGCATCTGAGATTGTAGCCGGGGCACTGCAGGACCTTGACCGCGGGATAATCGTCGGAGAGAGGTCCTACGGCAAGGGGCTGGTGCAGGTGGCCAGGCCCCTGAGCTACAAGGCACAGCTGAAAGTCACCACGGCAAAATACTACATCCCCAGTGGCAGGTGCATCCAGGCGGTCGATTTCTCACACAGGAACGAAGACGGCAGTGTAGGACAGATCCCCGATTCGCTGATAAAGACATTCACCACCAGGAACGGCAGACCGGTGAAAGACGGAGGAGGGATAATACCTGACATCCGGGTGGAGTCTGACATATTCAGCCGCTTCACAAGTGAGCTCTATGTGCAGAACATGGTCTTTGACTTCGCCACGGAATATTACTGGTCGCACCCACAGCCATCGTCACCAGACAGCCTGAAGGTGACCGACAGTGACCTGGAGCGTTTTGAACAGTTCCTCCGGGATCGCAATTTCTCATACAGCACAGGTTCGGAACTTATGCTTGAGGAGCTCGCCTCCGCGGCCAGAGAAGAGAATCTATATGACGCCAACAGCAATGAGATTGAGAAGCTGAAGGCCGGTCTGAGCCATTCGCTCGACAGGGATATGACTGTACAGAAGAGCGATATCATTGAGCTGCTGGAGTCGGAACTGGCAGGCAGGTATTTCTACGATGCCGGTTCGGTGAGATATTCGCTGAAACGCGACAGACAGGTGCAGACAGCACTGGAAATAGCAGGAGACAGGATGCGCTACAACAACCTGCTGAAAGGTACGGCAATGTAGGGTCGCCCGTTACGGCGCGCTCAGAATATCTCTTTCTTCCATACCGGCAGCCGCTCCTTGATCATCTCGAGGGTGTGACGGCAAGCACGCGTAGCATGGTCTCGGTGGCCCGATGTCACCATGATGAAGAGCGATACCTCGCCGGCTTTGACCATTCCCGTGGAGTGAACCAGCAAAACTTTCCTTACGTCACTGAAAGCTGCCTTCACCGTCTTCACGATCCCGTCAGCCTCTTTCTCAGCCATCTCGCTATAGGCAGAATAGTCAAGTGCCTCGATCCTGTTACCGTTGACCTCATCGTCTCGTACCTTGCCGATGAATATTGAGATTGCCCCGGCAGCGTTGTCATCATTGCCCAGCGTCATCAACTCCGAAATAAGCAGAGGTGTAATTGGCCCCCCGACCAGATACCTGTTTTTCATCTGTTAACTGTTAATTATTTAAGGGTCAGATGGAACCGCATGATTATTTCTCTCATGCCTGTTTCATTTGGCAGAATTAGATAGGTTAGCCCCCTTCAAAAGGAGGAAGTATTGCAATCATATCATTTTCTTTCAGCAGTGATTCCTCTTTAAGCAGATTTCTGTTGAGGGCGAGCCTGAAGGTGACCCTGCGCATTGCCGGGTATCTTTCAAGTATCTGCTCGCGCAGGGATGCCGTATCTTCTGCCGTAAAATCCTCGGAAGCCTTACCGGCAACCTGCTGTGCAGCACCAAAATAGAGAACCTTGACCTGTGTTGCCATTGTCAATGTGCCTCCAGCCAGTTGTTACCCGTACCTGTGTCAACCTCCAGCGGTATGGCCAGGTCTGCGGCACCCTTCATCTCTTCGATGACCAGTCTCCTGAGTTTCTCCACTGTGCTGGTATCAACCTCAAAGATAAGTTCGTCATGCACCTGCAGTATCATCTTTGCCCCGGGCATCTCTCTCTCAAGCCTTCCGGCGATCCTGACCATGGCTATCTTGATGATGTCAGCAGCGCTGCCCTGTATGGGCGCATTGATGGCATTGCGTTCGGCATTGCCCCTGACAATCTGGTTTCTCGAGTGAATATCGGGCAGCCAGCGGCGTCGGCCGAACATTGTCGTCACATAGCCCGACTCCCGTGCACGGCTGATGCTCTCATCCATGTAAACCTTCACCCCGGGGTATGAGTTGAAATAACCGTCAATCAGCTCTTTGGCCTCCTTGCGCCCTATGGTCAGCCTTTCGGAGAGCCCGAAAGCGGAGATGCCATAGATAATCCCGAAGTTGGCGGTCTTGGCTTTTGCCCGCATCTCGCGTGTCACCTCATCAAGGGCGACGTTGAAGATCTTGGCAGCCGTAGCCGAATGAATATCCTGTCCTGAAAGAAAGTCGGATATCATCGACTCGTCGTCGCTCAGGTGAGCCATCAGTCTCAGCTCTATCTGTGAATAGTCGGCGCTGAGAAAGATTTTACCCTCTGCAGGAATGAAGGCTTTTCTGATCTCGCGCCCCTCGGCGTCACGCACCGGTATGTTCTGCAGATTAGGATTTGTTGAACTCAGCCTGCCGGTTGATGCAACGGCCTGGTTATATGTAGTGTGTATCCTGCCGGAAACAGGACTGACCAGTCCGGGCAGTGCCTCGACATAGGTGGAGAGCAGTTTCCTCACACCCCGATACTCAAGGACCTTGCCTAGTACAGGATGCCTGGGTGACAGCCTTTGCAACACCTCCTCATCGGTGCGGTACTGCTTTGTCTTTGTAAGCCGGGCATTGTCATCAAGCTTCAGCCTCACAAAGAGTATCTCTCCCAGCTGTTTGGGAGAGGAGATGTTAAATTCCTGCCCGGCCAGGGTATAGATCTCCTTTTCAAGTTTTATCAATGTCTCACGCAGTGTGACGGCAAAACTGTTAAGAGCATCACTGTCGAGCATGACGCCTGTCCTCTCCATATCGGCAAGAACAGCTATCAGGGGCATCTCGATGTCGGCAGCCAACTTTTCAAGGCCCTCTTTTTTGAGTATCGGAGCAAACTTCTCCTTCAACTGCCAGGTAACATCGGCATCCTCCACTGAATACTCCCTGAGCTGTTCCATGCCAACATCCCTCATGTTCTTCTGTTTGGGACCTCGTTCGCCAATGAGCTCTTCTATATGAACAGGTTCATAGTTAAGGTAGCTGGCCGAAAGCAGATCCATGTTATGGCGCATGTCGGGCTCGAGGAGGTAATGTGCTATCATTGTGTCAAACAGGGGACCCCTGACCCTGATACCGTATCCTGACAGCACCTGGATATCAAATTTCAGGTTATGTCCTGTTTTGACGATTTTTTCATCTTCAAACACTCTCCGGAAAGGCTCCAGCATCTGCAGTGCCTCCTCTCTGTCAGGCGGAAGCCACAGCATGGTCCCCGAGCCCTTCTGCCAGCTGAAGGCGACAGCTACCAGTGAGGTGTTGAGAGGATCGAGGGAGGTGGTCTCGGTGTCAAAGCAGAGCTCTTTGAGTGCTGCAAGCCGTACTGCCAGCTCCTCTGCCTCCTCCATGTTTCCTGCAACAGTATATTCGTGAGGGGTATTGCTGATGTTTGAGGCGGATGAACGCGTTACGGCGGCGGGGTTGCCGAAAAGTGTTCCCTGGCTGCCGGGACTGGCATCAGAGGCAGCATCGCCGAAGAGAGTCCCCACGCTTCCGGACCCTGGTTCAGAGGCTGCTGCGCCAAAGATGGTTCCCGCAAGGCCTGGTGATTCAGAGGTTGATGCCTCTGTTCCGGCAACATCATGCCGTGGTTTTCCTGAGGTGCTACCGGCTGATACCGGGAGTCGCGAGGCCATAGTCCTGAACTCCAGCTCCTCATAGAGTGTTCGCAGTGCCTCCAGATCTGTCCCGCTGCGGTGGAACTCCTCGTGACGGAATTCCAGTGGCACATTCTGTTCGATTGTCGCCAGCCGCTTTGAGAGCAGGATCTGTTCCCTGTTCTGCTCCAGGATGTCCTTTTGCCGGCCTGATAGCTCCGATGTCTTGCCCAGAAGGCTCTCAATGTCACCGTGCTCGCCGATGAGCCTGCAGGCTGTCTTAGGGCCTATTCCCGGGGCGCCTGGGATATTGTCAGAGCTGTCGCCCATAAGGCCGAGGAGATCGGTAATATTTGATGGGGCGACGCCGTACTCCCTCATGATTTCATCTTCTCCCCATATCTCGGCTTCGCCGCCACCGCGTCCGGGACGGTACATTTTCACTCTGTTGGTGACAAGCTGTGCAAAGTCCTTGTCAGGTGTCATCATGTACGCCATGAAACCATCTTCCGAGGCCTTTCGTGCCAGCGTGCCTATGACATCGTCGGCCTCGAAGCCCGGCACCTCCACGATGGGAATGCGGTATGCCTCGAGCAGGCGCTTGATATAGGGCACTGCTATTTTGATATCCTCGGGGGTAGCGTCACGATTGGCCTTGTATGCCGGGTATATCTCGTTTCTGAAGGTAGGCCCGGGGGGGTCAAATACAACGGCTATGTGCGTGGGATTCTGCTTCGTAAGCAGATCTTCCAGGGTGAGAAGAAATCCAAACACCGCAGAGGTGTTCATCCCTTTGGATGTCACGCGAGGATTCCTGATGAATGCATAGTATGACCTGAATATCAACGCATAAGCATCAAGCAAAAAAAGCCTTTTGTCCTTTTCTTCTGCCATCACCGGTTGTCTGATGCGTACCACTCGGCAAACGAGTTGGCCGTCTCATAAAGTTTCACGCTGTGAAGAGAGACACCTTCAGGTATCTTGCCGCTGATGATTGATGCAATATCCGAAACGATGTTTTCACATGTCGGCTGGTATGGCGAGACAATGACATTGCTGAAGTGTTTCCTGTAGCTTTCGACATGATCTGCATGCGACAGTCCGGATACCATCAGAGCATGGTCAAACCTGTTGACGACATGCTCCATCACTATCCGTTTCAGATCTCCGAAGTCGATCACCATGCCGTTGCGCGGATGATCCGTATCATCAAGCGGCAGACCCGATAAGGTCACATAAAGGAGATATGAATGACCGTGCACGTTACGGCAGGGACCGTCATAATTCCACAGCACGTGCGCCATCTCAAACCTGAATTCCCTGGTTACCCTGATAACAGACATAGTACAATTATTGATGCTCACAAAAGTAAACTATTTATCACGATTTTTGTTTATCACGTTATTTCTCACTGATATTTACAACCTTAAATGTCTTACATAATTATTAAAGCGTACCTTTGTTCCCTCAAAGCAATAAATTATGGATAACAAGATGATGTTGACGATCCCGTTCCTTGCCGGAGAGAGCTTCAGAAAGCACGGCAGCAACAAGGCATTGGGATTTGTGGGAGAGGATGTTATGACATACCATCAGCTCAGTAACCGTACCCGGGCGATAACCCGCCTGCTTGAAGAATACAGGGTGCAAAAGGGAGACAGGGTGGCTCTCCTGAGCGGCAGCATGCCCAACTGGGGTGCGACCTACCTGGCAATAACCTCAATGGGTGCTGTGGCAGTACCTATACTTCCCGACTTCACGGCCGGGGAGGTAGCAAATGTGCTTGTACACTCAGGGGCCAGGTTACTTTTCGTTTCCAATGCCCTGAAACCGAAAATTGAGGGATTCAAATCCGAAATCCTTGAGACGATCTTTTCCAATGATGATTTCTCGGTGATAACCGGAAGCAACGGCGCCAGTTTTGATCCGGAGGGAAGGCCTGAAAGGGAATACCCGGTTGAGGAAGAGGATCTGGCGGTGATAATATACACCTCCGGGACCACAGGCAAGTCGAAGGGAGTAATGCTGACTCACAAAAACATTTGTTTTACTGCACAGCATGTGCTCACCATTCAGCTTGTGGTGGACAGTGATGTCTTCCTGTCAATCCTTCCTCTCTCCCACAGCTACGAGCAGACACTCGGTCTTATTCTTCCGCTTTTCAACGGGGCTGCGATATATTATCTGCGCAAGGCACCGACACCGTCGGTACTGCTGCCTGCACTTGAGATGGTGAGGCCTACGACGATGCTCACTGTGCCACTGATAATGGAAAAGATATATTTCAACAAGATTCTTCCGACATTCGAGAAGAACAGGCTGGTATCCTTTCTCTATCACAAAACCCCCGTGCGCAGGCTTCTTAACAAGATTGCGGGGAAAAAGATATACGCGACATTCGGCGGCAGGCTGCGCTTCTTCGGCGTGGGTGGTGCCAAGCTCAATCCTACGGTTGAGAAGTTCCTTCTCGATGCTGGCTTCCCGTATGCCATCGGTTACGGACTTACCGAGACCGCACCGCTGCTGGCAGGCACAAAGGTCGGTTCCTGCAGGCTGGGTTCCACAGGACCGGCAATGGAAGGCGTGACACTTAAGGTTCACAACCCCGACCCGGTTACCGGCGAGGGTGAAGTATGGGTAAGGGGCGACAATGTCATGAAAGGATATTATCGTGAGCCGCAGATGACGGCTGAAGTAATCACACCCGACGGATGGTTCCGTACCGGCGACCTTGGGCATCTCGACAAAGATAACTATCTTAGTATCAGAGGACGGCTTAAGAATATGATCGTTGGTTCAAGCGGTGAGAATATCTATCCTGAAGAGATTGAATCAGTCATAAACGACTTTGGGCACGTGATTGAGTCTCTGGTGGTGCAGCAGAAGGGCAAGCTGGTTGCAATGGTCCATGTAAACACTGAGGAACTGCAGGCAAAATACCAGCAGATGAAGAAGGAGATCACGGATCATGCGGAACATCTGGTGGAAGAATATCTTGAGGAGCTGCGCAGGTACGTCAATTCGAAGGTAAACAAGTACAGCCAGCTGCAGCTTGTAGTTTACCAGCCTGAACCATTTCAGAAGACAGCAACGCTCAAGATAAAGAGATTTCTCTATTACTGAGCCGGAGCCGGATGCCGGATGATGCCGGCGTCATGTAACTGATGATAACGCCGTTCGGGTTTTTTTGCTAATTTGCTCCAAATTTTAACACCTATGTCGGTTGCGAAAAAGTCACTGCTGCTGATCTTCTCCATACTGCTTGTCGATCAGATCCTCAAGATCATCATTAAAACCAATATGGTCATTGGCGAGGAGATACATGTGGCAGGCAACTGGTTCCTGATACACTTCCTTGAGAACAACGGCATGGCTTTCGGTATGGAGTGGGGCGGCAAGGCCGGCAAGATAGCCCTTTCTGCATTCCGGATGCTGGCCATAGCAGGGATCTCGTGGTATCTGGCCGGCATTATACGAAAGAAAGCCCATATAGGACTTGTACTGTCAGTCAGTGCAATAATCGCCGGCGCAGCAGGAAATCTCATTGACAGTGCCTTTTACGGCCTGATCTTCAGTGAGAGCTGGCACACCCCGGCAGTCCTGTTCCCGGAGGGAGGAGGATATTCCTCATTTCTGATGGGAAGGGTCGTGGATATGTTCTATTTTCCGATTATAGACACGCAATGGCCCGAATGGTCGCCGATCAGACCCGGACAGTCATTTGTATTCTTCAGACCCGTTTTCAATATTGCAGACGCATCAATCACCACCGGAGTGATTGCAATACTTCTGTTCCAGAAAAAGTTTCTTGAAGAGAAAAGGTGATAATTGCTTATATGTCCGATTCTTTTCAACACCATGCTGTGAAAAATTATCCGGGTAAAACATTTTCTCTTATTTTTGAGCTTATCACAGGCCGGAAAGATGTCAACCCTTGCAGATATTAAGAGACCCGTTGCCGCAGAGATGCGCGATTTTGAGTCCTACTTCGCAAAGACGCTCCGGAGTGATATCCCATTTTTCAGGGTCATCCTTAATAATATCATACGCAGGAAGGGCAAGCAGCTGAGGCCGTTACTGGTGTTTCTATCGGCCAGGCTCAACGGTACCATCACCGAGACAACCTACATAGCCGCCACCTTTATCGAACTTCTTCATACCGCCACCCTGGTGCATGATGACGTTGTGGATGATGCCTCGGAAAGACGCGGTCTGCCAACGGTAAATGTGCTTTACAACTCAAAGATCGCCGTGCTGGTGGGTGATTACCTGCTTGCACAGGGTCTGCTTATCAGTGTCTCGAAGAAGAGGTTTGACATGCTTGGCATCGTCTCCGACGCGGTCAGGGAGATAGTGAGGGGAGAGCTGATACAGCTTCAGAAGACCCGCAAGCTGGACATCAGTGAAGAAGATTACTTCCGCATCATAAGAATGAAGACGGCGGCGCTCATAGCAGCGTGTACAGCCTGCGGCACAAGCTCCGTGACCGATGATCAGGAGACTGTTGAAAAGATGAAGTTGTTCGGCGAAAATGTGGGAGTAGCATTCCAGATTAAGGATGACCTCCTTGACTATACAAGCAACGGGCTGACGGGGAAGCGTGAAGGAAACGATATCAAGGAAAAGAAGATCACACTGCCGCTGATCCATGCGCTGCGCGAGGCCGGACCGGCAGAGAGAAGGAAGATAAAGCGCATCATAAGGAAAAAGAAGAAATCGCGTGCTGAGATCAGGGAGGTGATCACTTTTGTAAAAAATAATCACGGCCTTGAATATGCCGAGACAAAAATGCAGGATTATGCCGACAGGGCTATTCATATCCTTGAGGAATACCCCGAATCAGAAACCAGATCTGCAATGATGGAATTTGTAATATTTTCAACACTGAGAAAAAAATGAAAGATGTTGCCCGCTTCCTGTCACTGGAAAAGTATGCCATTGCAGGAGTTTCACGCGATCCGAAGAAATTCGGGCAGGTCATGTTCAAGGATCTGCGCAAAAACGGAATGGATGTTGTTCCCATTAATCCCAACACCGATTTGATCGACGGCGTGAGATGCTATGGTTCCGTTAAGGATCTTCCATCAGAAATCAGGGGTGTGATTTTTATGACACCAAAGGAAGAGACTGCCGCCGTTGCCAGGGAAGCCATTGAGCACGGGATAAAGGATCTGTGGATCCAGCAGGGGGCAGAAACAAAATCGCTGGTTGAGGAATTTTCAAAGGAGGATCTGAACTTTATCCACAACCAGTGCATCCTGATGTTCTGGAAACCGAACGGAGTGCATTCCGTGCACCGTTTTCTGAAGAAAATCTTCGGGGGACTACCCGCGTAAACGAAAATTTTTAAATGTCAGGAGGTTAAGACGTCACGTACAGCCTCGTTAGTCACTGTGATTCAGGTGATTATCAAGACTGGTGAGGCTGATTGTTCCACGTGGAAAATAGTCATTTTTGGAGGGCTGCGATCACTATCCCTGCCTTTTGCTTCCCGATTGCCTCCTCAAGTTCTGCAGGGGAGGCTTCAACTGCCTTTCTGACCGAACCGAATCTCTTAAGCAGTTTCTCCTTGGTTTTTTCCCCAATGCCCGGGATCTCATCGAGAAAAGAACTGTTCATGCCGGCACTTCTCCGGTTACGGTGAAAGTTAATGCCGAACCTGTGTGCTTCGTTCCTGAGATGCTGAATGATCTTCAGCGTTATGCTGTTCCTGTCGAGATAGAGAGGAACAGAATCACCGGGGAAATATATTTCCTCAAGTTTCTTTGCAATACCAATGACGGTGATCCTTCCTCTCAGTCCAAGAGACTCAAGGCTCTTAACTGCCGATGAGAGCTGCCCTTTGCCGCCATCTATCACTATCAGCTGAGGCAGAGGTTTCCCTTCATCAAGCCTTCTCCTGTATCGGCGGAAGATCACCTCCTCCATGGAGGCGTAGTCGTCGGGCCCGGTAACACTCTTTATGTTGAAATGACGGTATTCCCTGTTGCTGGGTTTACCGTTACGGAATACGACGCAGGCGGCTACCGCTGCTTCTCCCTGTATGTTAGAGTTGTCGAAACATTCGATATGAACCGGCAGCAGCGGCATGTGGAGATCCTTTTTCACCTTCTCAAGGTTTCTTTCGGTTCTTTTCTCCTTTGACTTTTCGGCTGCTTTCTTTTGTCGTTCAAGTTTGAAGAAGACCGCATTGCGCTCCGCCAGCTGTAGCAGCTTGAGCCTGTCGCCCCGCTTCGGAACACTGTATTTTACCCCCTCCTCCCGGATGTCAGGCATAACGGGAACGATTATCTCTGGCGAATCGCTTGAGACCCTCTGCCTGATCTCCGTGACAGCCGTTGACAGAACCGATTCCCTCTCCTCCTCCAGTCTCATCCTGAGCTCAACCGACCAGCTCTGTACCACCGCGCCCTCAACAACCTTCATATAGCTGACATACAATGAGTTTTCATCCTCAGAACAGCCGAAGACATCAACATTCCTGACAGAGCTGTTGACAACCACCGATTTGCTCCGGTAGCGCGAAAGTATTTCAAGTTTCTGCTTTATTTTCTGGGCCTCCTCAAATTTCAGTTCAGCCGCATAATATTTCATCTCTTTCTCAAGATGTGCAGTGACTGAACTTATATCTCCCTTGATTATCTGCCTAATTTTCAAAATGTTATGATTATATTCCGTTTCACTGATTAGCCCTGTGCATGGGGCTTTGCAATTTCCGATATGATACTCCAGACAGACTTTGAATCTGCCTTCCTTAATCTGCTTTTCGCGCAGGGGAAGCGAACATGTCCTTATCTGGTAAAGCTGCCTGATAAGTTCAAGCAGTGTACGTACGGCAGGTACAGAAGTGTATGGACCAAAATATGATGATCCGTCGGCAATCAGTTTGCGGGTCATGAACACACGCGGAAAGTGCTCATTCTTAATGCATATCCAGGGATAGGTCTTATCGTCCTTCAGAAGAATATTGTACCTCGGCTGATGCTTTTTTATCAGGGAATTTTCCAGAAGCAGTGCCTCCGACTCATTGTCAACCACAATATGGCGCAGTTCTGCTGCTCTTGAAAGCATCACGCGGGTTTTTCCAGATTGTTGTCCCGAGAAGTATGAGGCCACCCTTTTGCGCAGACTGCGGGCCTTGCCTACGTAAAGTATTGTTCCCGAGGCATCTACGAACTGGTAGACTCCCGGGCTGTCCGGGAGGGTTGGGACTGTAGATCGTATATTTTCCTTTTCTGGCAAAGAGGCTTTGAATTTATTTCCCTTTTTCCAAAGGTATAAAAATGAGGAATTGAAGATAACAGGCAGCGGAATGATATACATCTGTTTGTTAGTCAAACTGTTGCCCGTAATGGACAAAGGTCAATCCCCTGGATTATCTATCGAAGAAAGGAATGTTATATTATGATGCCCTGGTGCAAAGGATGTGAAGATGGGGAATGCACTGCGAAGAACCATTAAATTCTGCGTTGGAGACGGAATAAGGTCTGATGTACCATGGTCCAGCTTCGTGGGCAATTTGTGTTCGCCGGGGCTGAACCATAATTAGCCGGGATATCAGGAAGTGCACTTCGATAAAAGCCGGTTGTTGCATGCTCTCTCCTGGTTCGGAGGAGTTTTACCAATTAGCAGGTATATAAATAAGTGTATTTCTTATAAAAGCTGGTTGTTTCATGCTCTCTCCTGGTTCGGAGGAATTTCACCCGTGCGATGAACAGGCAGGAGACAAGTTCTCCTGCAGCCTGTTCAACAAAGATCGGAACGGCCAGGAGTGCCGGTTTGCCGTGGGGTTTTCGTCCGTCTGGATTTAGCTTTGGCCAATGAAGCTCGTCAGCTGATTATTCAGCCAGGAGCGGAACTTGCCATCATAATCTGGTGTCACGATCTCTGGACCCGCAGGGTGTGAACCCGGTGGAGCAACTGTTTTCCTCCGGATTATTCTACAAAGAGCGGTACGTGGCGGAATGCCAGGCCGTCGAACAGTCCGCGGTCGCTTAGCTTGAGCTCGGGAATGACCAGAAGGGCCATAAAGGAGAGGGTCATAAAGGGTGCATCGAGCCTGCATCCGAGATTCCTGACGCTCTCCGATAGTCGTTCGTACTGTCGAGCCATGGCTGTTACAGGAATATCAGACATGATGCCTGCCACAGGCAGGCGAAGGATTTCAGCCCCCTCATCGGAGACTACCGACATACCACCCCTGGCGTCGGTTATCATATTAATTGCACTGATTATGTCGCGGTCATTGGTTCCAACGGCTATTATATTATGGCTGTCGTGAGCAACCGACGACGCCATGGACCCGCTCTTAAGCCCGAAGCCCCTGATGAAGGCGACTGCCGGGGGTTTGTCGTTGTACCTCTCCTTAACTACGATTTTCAAAAGATCTTCTGCAGGACGCGGTTCCACATATTTACCTGTTCCGGCTTCAGTTGTTACAGCATCAGTGAGAAGCTCACCGTTTCGTGCAAGGATAACCCGTATCCGTTTCCCGGTATTCTCCACTCTTATCTCGCCCGGCAGCAGGTGACTGCAGTTGAAATGATTGATCTTCATAACCTCTCCCGGTGAAAATAGGGATTTCACACCGTCAAAAACGCATTTTCCGTTTATGAAGGTTTTCATGATATTCATCTTTCCCGTATCATCAGTTACTATAAAGTCTGCCGGGTCTCCCGGCCTCAGCAGTCCGACATTTATTTTATAATGCTCTGCACTGTTTACCGATGCGGCCCTGATAACGCTGAAGATATCATATCCCATTCCGATGAGTCTTGCCACCAGCCGGTTAATATGTCCCTTTCCCAGGGTCTCCGGATGCATGTCGTCACTGCATAGCATCACATAACCAGGATTTGTCTCCAAAAGCGGTGCGAGTGCCTCAAGGTTTTTTGCCGCACTGCCTTCTCTGATGAGTATCTTCATCCCGCCTGCAATCTTTTCCTGTGCTTCTTCAAGGGTTGTACATTCATGGTCGGTGGTAATTCCAGCCCTAATATATTTTATAAGATCCTTCCCCGTCAGACCTGGCGCATGGCCGTCGATTAAAACGCCTGCATTCCGGGCAACTTCAAGCTTACGTACCACCTCCGGGTCGTCATGAACCACTCCCGGGAAGTTCATCATCTCAGCCAGGAACCCTATCATATCATTCTCCACAAGTTCTTTTATATCATCTGCGTCGATGCGTGCACCACTGCTTTCAGAATCTGTAGCCGGTACACATGATGGTGCACCAAATATTATTTTCAACGGTACATTCCGGGCATTTTCAATCATGAATTTTACTCCCTCATTACCCAGCACATTCCCTATCTCGTGCGGGTCAGCCACCACCGCCACGGTCCCGTGGCGCACAGCTGCGACGGCAAAATGTGATGGTACAAGCATAGAACTTTCGATATGCACGTGCGCATCAGTAAATCCCGGCATGATGTAAACATCCGGTCCCGATCCGGTTTCTTCCACGCTCTCTATTATGCCTGCTGAAATAGTAACAGCACCGTGATAGATGCGCCTCTGATGCACATCAATAATTTTTCCTGATATCTTCATCTTATTGGTTAAAATAAGTGTTCCACGTGGAACACTTTCGATTATCTTCCAAGATACATTATCAGAATTGAAATATCAGAAGTTGATACTCCGCTAATTCTTGATGCCTGACCTATGGATGCCGGTCTTATTCTTGAAAGCTTCTGGCGTCCCTCCGTGGATATTGATACCAGCTCGTTATAGCTTATATCGTCCGGGATTTTCAGATCCTCCATTCTCTTTATCTTGTCCGCCACTCCTCTCTCTCTCTCCAGGTATCCTGAATATTTGATGCGGATTTCGGCTGCTTCAATAATATCCTTTTTGCTTTCCGTCCTGTTGCACAGAAGCTCTTCTGATCCCCGGACTTCACGCAGCAGCTCCTTCAGATCTATTTGCGGCCGCGCGGCAATATTAATTGCTTTAATTTTCTGACTTATTGGTGCAGTTCCACGCTCAGCAAGGAAATGATTTATTTCTCCGGGGGAAACAGTGCTTCTTTTCAGAAATGCCTCCAGTTCCTCAACCATGGTGTATTTCATCTTCATTCTCTGCATCCTCTCCTCACTTACAGTTCCAATACTGTATCCCTTACCTGTCAGCCTCTCATCGGCATTGTCCTGTCTCAGCAAGATCCTGTATTCTGCTCTTGACGTAAACATTCTGTATGGTTCGTCCACTCCCTTTGTCACGAGGTCATCAATCAACACCCCGATATAAGCTTCGTCACGTCCGAGTATAAACGGTTCCCCGCCTTTCATTTTGAGCACGGCATTCATTCCTGCCATCAATCCCTGGGCACCGGCCTCCTCATATCCGGTGGTTCCGTTTATCTGCCCTGCAAAGTAGAGTCCCACCACCCTTTTTGTCTCCAGCGTATGCTTCAGCTGTGTGGGCTGGAAGAAGTCGTACTCTATTGCATACCCGGGCCTGTATATAACTACATCCTGCAGTCCCTTTATCTTATGCAGCGCACCGATCTGTGTTTCAAGCGTAAGGCTGCTGGCAAAGCCGTTAATATAATACTCATTGGTCTCCCACCCTTCCGGTTCAAGGAAGAGCTGATGCGATTCCTTTCCTTCAAAGGTTACAATTTTGTCCTCCACGCTTGGACAGTACCTTGGTCCCCGCCCCTTGATCCTTCCTGTAAAGAGCGGCGAAAACTTCAGTCCTTCCCTCAACACCTCATGTGCTTCCCTGTTTGTATGAGTGATGAAACAGCTCCTCTCGTCCTTAATCACAACCCTGTCATTCATAAATGAAAAGCATCGGCCGTCGCCATCGCCCTTCTGCTCCGTCATCTCTGAAAACCGTACGCTTCTTCCGTCTACCCTGGCACTTGTTCCCGTTTTAAGTCTCTCGACCTCAAAACCTGCCTCCCTTAACTGGTCACTAAGGCCCAGCGATTCGGCGTCTCCTGACCGCCCCCCAGGCATAGTGCTGAATCCCACATGCATCAGTCCATTAAGAAAGGTGCCGTTTGTAAGTATCACAGCCTCTGCCCTGAACTCATTTCCGAAGGTTGTCTTCACGCCTTTTACCCTTCCCTCTTCCAATATCAGCCGGTTTGCCTGTTCCTGCCATATGTGAAGATTATCCGTCTCCTCCAGTAACTTCCTCCACTCCCTGCTGAACAGCATCCGGTCACACTGAGCCCTCGGACTCCACATTGCAGGACCCTTGCTCCTGTTGAGCATCCTGAACTGTATCATCGTCCTGTCAGTCACCAGTGCTGACATTCCCCCCAGTGCATCTATCTCCCTGATTATCTGTCCTTTGGCTATGCCTCCCATTGCCGGGTTGCATGACATCTGGGCCAGCTTTGTCATGTCCATTGTGACAAGCAGTGTCTTTGCCCCCATTATAGCAGCTATATGCGCCGCCTCGCAACCCGCATGGCCACCGCCAACAACAATTATATCATAAGTGAAATTCATCCGGAATATGATAAAGCCAGATACATCTCTTCCATCTCCGTCATCTTTGCCTTCTCCTCAGCTGTTCTGTCATCATATCCGCACAAGTGGAGTACTCCGTGAAAAACAACCCGTTTCAACTCACTTCTGAACGGTACATTGAACTTCATTGCGTTTTCCCGCACCCTGTCGGTGCTGATATATACTTCACCGTTAACTGTCTTACCGCTGTTATAGTTAAAAGTAATAATGTCTGTGTAATAGTCGTGCCCCAGAAATTCATAGTTTATCTCATACACCTTACTGTCGCCCGTAAAGACCAGGTCAACAGTCCCCTGCTTCATTCCCGCATCCCTTATGATCCTTCCTATAACCTTCTTCAGTGCCTTACTGTCACGCAGTCTGAACTTTTCAATATCGTAGTGTACCCTTATTACCAATCTACTAATATCTGAACTGCATTTTAACCTCGTTTCCTGACTCGTTGAACTCTATCTCATCTGACAGGTTTCTCATTAGAAAAACACCCCTGCCGTGAAGGTTTTCAATATTCTTAGGATCAGTAGGATCCGGGAGATTGCCGTATTCAAATCCTTCCCCCTCATCAGTTACAGTTACGTTGAAAAAGTTTCCGTCAGCTGCGAAATCAACCTTTACAATCTTTTTTATGTCTCCCTTGTTTCCGTGCAGTATGGCATTATTCACAGCCTCAACGGTTGATATGAGTATCTTACCGTACACCTCATCCGGAATTCCCAGTTTCTTAGAAAGTGTATCGACAACGGTTTCAACAACCTTAAGGTTTTCAACGTCTGAATTAATAGTAATGCTTTCCATCCTGTTTCCCTATCAGTTTTTATACTAACAGGTCAATTTTTTTGTTTCAAAATTTAATCATTTTTTTAACAGCCACCGTTCAGGGTCAAGTTTTTTCTTCTCTTCGTAGATCATGAATTTTATTACGCTCTTTCCTCCATCCCTGCTGTCACTGAAAACATCGCCCAAAATCCCTCCTGTTACAACTGAATCTCCGGCCTTTACCTTTACATTAACAATATTCTGATATACAGTCAGATATTTACCGTGCCGCATTATTACTGCCATGTTTGCACCTGATATTGCGAACACTCTAACCACCTCACCCTTAAATACTGCGTTTGCCCTTGTGATCCCGCCCGACGTAATCTCAATCCCAATGTTGTCCTCAGTCACATTCTTCAATACCGGGTGCGGTTGCAGTCCAAAGTGACTTGTGATCAGTCCCCTGTCCACAGGCCATGGTAATTTCCCCCTGTTCTCCCCGAACGACTCTCCTATCACCTTCATCTCATTGCTCATCGGGCTTATCGCACTTCTCTTTCTCTCTTCCTCTATCAATCTGGCAATTTCATTTTCAATCTGCCTTGCTATTCTTTTCTTCTGTGCCAGATCCTGCTTCAGCTGCGCTTCCTTCTTCGCCAGGGTACTTACCATCCTCTCCTTCCTGCTCTTTTCATTCCCAAGCATCTGTTTCTGCCTCTCTTCCCTTCCCTTCAGATCATTGATGTTTTTCCTGTCTCTCTCCAGCCTCTCTTGTGTGTTATGCAGCTCCTTATATATCGTCTCTATTGTCTTCGATTCCTTTCTTCTGTATCGTGCGACCTGCTGTATATATTTCAACCTCTTGTAACCCTGGTTGAAATCAGCAGATGACAGAATGAACGCTACTGCCGGAGTGCCCTTCGTCGCCTTGTATGCACTTACTATTGACCTGGCATAATCATTTTTAAGATTATTCAGGTCCTCCTCAAGCATCTCTCCCGCCATCCGGTTGAGTGAGATCCTGTATTCCAGAAGTGAAATCTCCCTGCCATATTCATTAATCAGCTTTTCCCTCAGGTTCAGCTTCTTTCCAATGACCCTGAGCTCATTCAGGTTCTCGCTCCTTTCACTCGCCGTACTCTTGAGCAGTCTGTCAACATATTCTATCTCCGCGAGGTTTTTCTTCCTCATCTCCTCGAGCTCGGCACGCGACTGTCCCTTGACTGTAATCAGTGTGCACATCATGATCAGGGCCGACAGAAACACTCTTTTCATATGTTGCTTCTCCGGTATGATGGCAGGTTAAACACAATCTCCTCATCAAAGCCGGTAACCAGCTCGTCTATCTTCACTGTCACATGTAGCTTTTTCTTCTTCTCATTCATCTCAATGTGCGTAGCATATTTTTTATCTCCGGCACTCTTGAAATCGCTGAAATGCATCGTTATCTCATGTCCCGACGCTACGGTATTAACACTTTGCCTGCACACCTTCATCTCATCAACACATATCACCACCTCTCTTTCCGTATTCATGTCTGATACCCTCATTATCAGCTCATTTGCGTTAACTGCTCCAAACTGTGCGCTGTCCAGTTCAGGCATATCGCCAAAGAGCATCTCCACGAAATCCCGCGGCATTCCGTTCTTTTGCATGAAGACATCTCTTTTTCCAATATACACAGTTCTATTAAACCTGTCTATTGCTGCTATTTCATTTCCCACAGCAAGTATTCTCACCAATTCTATTCCAAGCGGTCCTCTCACCGATGCAAGAAAATCACCATCCCTGTTTATCCTCGCAGTGAACCCAAAGGTTCCCTCCACCTGAGTTCCCTGAAGTTCTACTTTTCCCCTTCGAATAACGAATCCCTCATCAGTGATATTATATCCCTTGACTATGCCAGCCATAGCACTGTAACCGGCCGCGCTAAATGTCGCTTCCGGTTCAGTGCTCTTCCTTCTGCGTGCAGCGGAACATCCGGCGAGCATAACTATCAGCAGCACTACTATCGCATATCTTAATCCTTCCCGCATTTCTTTATCTCCTCTTCCAGATAGGATTTCGAGCTGTCAGTTTCCAGCGATGTCTTCCAGTATTCCGCAGCCTCTTCGCATCTCCCCAGTTCATATAGAATAAATCCCATATGTTCAAGTATCTCTGCGTCATTCACCTCATCCGCATCAACTATTCTCTGCATCTGTTTCCAGGCGCGCCTGTGCTTTCCCAGCTTATAGAGCACCCATGCATATGTATCTATATATGTGGGATTATCTCCCTCTTTCCGCATAACCTCTTCTGCCATCTTCAGGGCTTTTTTCAGCTCACGGTCATCTTCGGCAAGAAAATAGGCATAATTGTTAAGTATCAGCACCTCACCGGGCGACAGTTTCAGGGCTTCCTCATAGAACCCGAAGGCAGCATCCGGATCTTTCATCCTGAATTTAAGATCTCCCATCATTGAGAGAACCTGTACCTTCATCCCGAAATCATTTCCTGCCAGGATGAGTGCTTTTTTCAGTTCTGTGTCTGCTACCTGGTACTCTTCAAGTTCCATGGCAGCTATAGCATAATATACTTTTCCAATGATGCTTCTGTTGTTTTCACGGGAATAGACTGCGGCAAGGTTATACAGCTTCCTGTATTCTTCCTGTTCTGCATAGAGCAGTATCAATCTCTCCTTTAGGTAAAATCCGGGCTTCACCCTATCAATTATCGCTTCATACCGTGAAATTGCCTTATCGATCCGTCCTGCGTTCTCATACATTACGGGCCTCATTGACAGTATCTCTTCATCGCCGGGATATTTACCCTCAAGTATCATCAGGCTCTCTTCCAGTGAGTAGGAGTTTTCCTTTACATAGGCAGTGTCTGTCAGCAGTCTTCCGGCGACAGATATCTTTCTTTCCCTGTCAACAACCTCACTTTCAAAAACATTATTCAAAAATCCCGAAATATCAGCATAATCCTTTTTGTATACCTGGTTCATCAGGTATAGCAGCTGTGTCTCTATGTTATCCGGATCCTTATCAATTATTGACCTGTATATGCTGTCGCTCTTCTCAATGTTACCCGCCTCGTAACTTATATCTGCAAGCAGGGCTTTGTATCTCATTTCGTACGGCTCTCTTTCAATCAGTCTTTCGGTTCTCTTTGCAGCCTCTATCAGGTCTCCTTTCATTATCAGGCCGGAGATCATCATGAGGAACATGTCATCGTTGAGCGCACCCTGGTTGTTCAGAATGCTGAAGAGCGAATCTGCCTTTTCGGCTTCTCCTCTTTCTGCATAGAGTCCTGCCAGTATTGAATTAACCTCCACCGCCCGGCTGTCAGCCTTCAGTGCCCTGCTGAAATATACCAGTGCCGAATCCTTATGTTCATACTGTGTGAAAAGCGAACCTGCTGCCAGCTGGTACCAGTAGTTATCCGGTTCCAGTCGTGCTGCTGCCGAGGCATACTGAACCGCTTTCTCTCCCATGCCTGCGGCCGAATATATCTGTGCCAGCTCGAAGTAGGGAACAGAGCGTGCCCGATTCGTCTCGATGCATTTCTCAAACAGTCTTGCAGCTTCATTGACATCACCCACATATTTCTGTCGCAGCGCCTCGGTCAGCATATAGTCATACCTGCTGTCGGGCCTCACTATCTTATCTGTGTCTGCCGTAGGTGCTACGGCTCCTGTGGAACAGCCGTTTATCAGCAGCACTGTTGCAATTATCCAAAGTTCCCTTCTCATCTCTTGCCCGAGTGTCCGAATCCTCCGGTTCCTCTCTCCGTCATGTTTATTTCATCGGTTTCAATGAACTCGGCCTTCTCATGATGCGAAATAATCATCTGCGCTATCCTGTCGCCGTCATTAATGGTGTAATCACAGTCTGACAGATTGATCAGGATCACGCATATCTCTCCCCTGTAGTCGGCGTCAATTGTCCCCGGCGAGTTTAGCACTGTGATCCCGTGTTTGATGGCCAGGCCGCTTCTTGGCCTTACCTGTGCCTCATAACCCTCCGGCAGTTCAATAAAAAGACCCGTTGACACAAGTTTTCTTTCCATGGCTTTAAGGGTAACCGGTTCCCGGATATCAGCCCTCAGATCCATGCCTGCAGATAATTCTGTCTCGTATGACGGCACCGGGTGTGTTGACCTGTTAACTATTCTGATCTTCATTTTTTCTTTTAAACAATAACGTAAAGTATTTATCCTTAATCTCTGCCACGGCAAAGAAAATGAAAAGGAGTATAGTGTCAAAAACGATGCCGGTTATTTTGTTCTCCGGGGCCAGCAGTCGTGATAGTGCCAGTAGTACCACCGCCAGCGTTATGTAGAGCACGATCTTCAAAGTCTCATACTTTATAGGATAGTATTTCATGCCCACAACATATGATAACACCACCATTGACAGGTAGCAGGCCACGTGTGCCCATGCAGCGGCGATATAGCCGAAGCGGGGCACAAACAGAAGGTTTACCAGTACTGTTACGGCGGCTCCCGCCAGGGTGATCCATGCTCCGTAGATGGTTCTGTCATCCACCTTGTACCATATGCTTTGGTTGATGAAGATGCCGAGCAGGAGGTATCCCATGCTTACTATAGGCACCACCACCAGTGATTCCCTGAACAGCGGTCCGATAATTATCTGCAGTGCTTCAACATACAGGTTTATACCCAGGTAGAGTATCAGTGCGGTGATCACAAAATATTTCATGGTGACCGCGTATATCTCCTTCGCCTCCTTGCTTCCGGCCTTCTCAAAGAAGAAGGGCTCCGCGGCAAAGCGGTACATCTGAATAAACAGAGACATCAACACTCCCACCTTGTACCCGGCACCGTAAAGACCCACTGTGGCGAGACCCTCTGCGCCTCCTATCAACCGCCGCAGCAGTATCTTGTCAAGCACCTCGTTCAGTGATCCTGCCATGCCTCCTACCAGTAGCGGCCAGCTGTATGAGAGCATACGCACGAACAGTTTCCTGTCAAAAACCGGACGTATCTTCAGCACATAAGGCAGCAGCAGCAGCAGCGTAACGGCTGACCCGACCAGGTTGGCCACGAAGACGTAACCCACCTGCATATCCTGATTATATATCTTAAAAATCTGTTCATTTCCCCGCTCTGCCATCGTCGGCGCCGCCTTCAGGAAGAAGAAGACCGTGATAATGGTCACGGCCACATTTATGATCTTCAAAATGCTGAAGGTTCTGGCCCTGTTGTTATTGCGGAGCCATGCAAACGGTATTGCCGAAAAGGCATCTATGGCCACTATCCACGAGAACATCCGTATGTATTCCGGGTGTTCCTCATAACCGAGAAATCCTGACACAGGAGTGATGAAAAGGCTCACCGCCATTATGAAAAAGGCCGAAGTGGCAAAGAGGCTGACCAGGGCTGTGCTGTAAACCGTCTCTGCCGGTGCCTTTTTTCCCGAGAACCGGAAATAGGTCGTCTCCATCCCGTACGTTAGAATGACCAGGGCCAGCACCATCCAGGCATACAGCTCCGTGACAACACCGTACTGTTCCCTGCCGAGAATATAGGTATAAAAGGGTGTCAGCAGAGCATAGTTCAAAAATCGCGGCACAACGGTGCCGAAACCGTAAATGACAGTTTGCCCTGCAAGCTTACGTATATCGTTCATGCTTAACTCTTACTGCAAATATATATCTTTGTCCTTCGTAAATAATAAGAAAATGAAGAGTTCCTTACGCATCTTGTTACCGCTTGCAGCTGTAATGCTGCTGGCAGGTTGTACATCCGGCAGCGGATCCGGTGTCCGCGCCGAGATTAAAACTACCGAGGGAGACATACTTATCGCCCTGTCTGACCTGACGCCCCTGCACCGCGACAACTTCATAAAGCTTGCCGAGAGTGGCTTTTATGACGGGGTCTCTTTTCACCGGGTGATAAAAGATTTCATGATCCAGACGGGTGACGGATCCACAAAACAGGATACGTCCATACTTAATGATGATTACACCATACCGGCGGAGATCAACGACTCACTCTTTCACAGGCGGGGAGCTATGGCAGCAGCCCGCATGGGCGATGATGTTAATCCTGACCGCAACTCATCAGGAACACAGTTCTACATTGTACAGGGAAAGATTTACAACGATGAGGAGCTGGCCAATACCATTCAGCGCATTGAGTACAACCGCCGTCAGTATCTCTACAACAAAGCTCTAAGTGAGCTGCGTCGGGAGGCCATGCAGTCCGATACCGTCGTCTCGGAGGATATGATTCAGCAGAATGCCATTGTCAGGGCTTATGAGGCGATGGAAGATGCGGGCCCATATAGCATGCCGGAAGAACATATTGATGTTTACAAAACCGTAGGCGGGACACCCTTTCTTGACGGTGCATATACCGTCTTCGGCGAGGTACTGGAGGGAATGGAGGTTGTTGATGCTATTGCCGCCACGGCTACAGACATGACTGACAGGCCGGTAAATGATATCAGGATAATAAATGTTAAGATCATAAAATAATATTGGGCCACGGAGATGATTGCCAGGATTGCAGAATTAAGAAAAGATGTTGAAGATTTTCAGATATCAGGAGCTGATCTGCTGGAGCAGTTCAGGATAAGATATCTGAGCAAGAAGGGCAGTATTTCAACGCTTTTTGAGGGATTCAGAAATGTTCCGCCTGAAGAGAAGAGGGAGACAGGCAGGCTTTTGAATGAGCTAAAACAGCTGGCTACCGACAAGTACAATGAGCACCGGGAGCGGCTCTCTTTTGCCGAGACCGTTACTTCAGAAACCGATCTTTCCCGTCCGGCCTGGCCCCTCAGAGCGGGTACACGTCACCCCATATCCATTATCCGTTACCAGGTAATTGACATCTTCAGCCGCATGGGATTCACCGTTTCGGAAGGACCGGAGATAGAGGATGACAATCATGTCTTTACCCTGCTCAATTTTGCCAGAGACCATCCGGCGCGCGACATGCAGGATACCTTTTTTATCAGAAAGAGTTCCGGAGTGGAGTCTCATCCCGACGATGTGCTTCTGCGAACACACACCTCATCCGTACAGGTGCGTGTGATGGAGAAAGAGCAGCCTCCCATCAGAACCATCTCTCCCGGCAGGGTCTTCCGAAACGAGGCTGTCTCGGCCCGTGCCCACTGCATCTTCCACCAAGTTGAGGGACTGTATATTGCCGAGAACGTCTCTTTTGCCGATCTCAGGCAGACGCTGCTCTACTTTGCCGTAGAGCTATTCGGCAAGGATGTGAGGATAAGGCTCCGGCCTTCCTATTTCCCCTTTACGGAGCCTTCGGCAGAGATGGATATAAACTGTAATCTGTGCGGTGGAGAGGGCTGCAGCGTATGCAAGGGCACAGGCTGGCTCGAGCTCCTTGGCTGCGGCATGGTTGATCCCAATGTCCTTGAAGCATGCGGTATTGATTCAGAAAAATATACGGGATATGCTTTCGGCCTGGGTATTGAGCGCGCTGCCATGCTTAAATACGGTGTCAATGATCTCCGTCTCTACTTTGAAAACGACATCAGGTTTCTTAATCAGTTCCGGTCTGAAATTTTATGATTTTCATTAATTAATACTCACCTTTGTCATCTTAATCTCCAGAGTGATGAAACAGCATGACTTATCCATGGTATTATGTGAAAAATGCGCGTTTGAAACAAACGCCGTCTTCCGGTTTCTGACCCGTGATGAGATTGACAGGCTAAACTTTGAGAAGGATTTCAGACACTACAGGAGAGGTGACATTCTATATCATGAAGGCAACCGTATAAGCGGTTTTTTCTGTATCCATTCAGGCATCATAAAGGTATTCAAGACGGGTGTTGACGGTAAAGAACAGATCATCCGTTTTGCACGCCGCGGCGAGATCATCGCCTACCGGTCAGTATTGAGCAATGAGCCTGCATGTACTTCTGCCAAAGTTATAGAGGACAGCCAGGTCTGCTTCATCCCCTCCGAGTTGCTGATACAGTTTGTAAAGACGAATCCATCCTTTGCCTTTGAGGTGGTCAAGCTCACCTGTAACGAGCTTGCAGAGGCTAACTCATATATTACTGACATAGCCCAGAAGACTGTGCGGGAGAGGGTTGCAGAGGTGCTCGTGAACCTGGTCGGCGATTTCGGCCTTGACGACCAGAAATTTCTCCGTATATCCCTGACACGTGAGGAGCTGGCGAACATCGTCGGCACTGCCACCGAATCAGTGATCCGTCTTCTCTCTGAATTCAAGAGCGACAGGCTTATAGAGCTCAGCGGCAGGAAAATTAAGATTATTGACCTCAAGGGTCTTGAAAAGTTGAGTTCGTAGATTACCGGCCCTTGCTGTCTCAGAACAGCCTGCCATCACTGCCGGGCACCAGGCCCAGGTGTTTGTATGCTGTCTCTGTCGCCTCACGTCCGCGGGGCGTTCTTTTTATGTAACCTTCCTTGATAAGGAAAGGCTCATATACCTCTTCTATGGTTCCGCTCTCTTCTCCCACGGCTGTCGCAACGTTGTTCAGTCCCACCGGTCCGCCCCTGAACTTCTCAATGATTGTTTTAAGTATGCGGTTATCCATCTCGTCAAGACCATGCTTGTCAATATTCAGTGCCTCAAGGCTGTATCGTGTTATCTCCAGGTCAATGGCACCCGTGCCCTTCACCTGCGCAAAATCACGTACCCGCCGCAGCAGTGAATTGGCTATCCTCGGCGTACCACGGCTGCGTGAGGCGATCTCCAGCGCGGCGATCTCGTCTATATTTATCCTTAGAATTCCTGCTGATCTTTTCACTATCCCTTTCAGTATCGGATTATCATAATATTCCAGGTGGAACTTTATGCCAAACCGGGCTCTGAGAGGGCTGGTCAGCAGGCCTGAACGGGTGGTGGCGCCTATGAGCGTAAAGGGATTCAGCTTCAGCTGAACGGAGCGGGCACCCGGACCCTTGTCTATCATGATATCAATCTGGTAGTCCTCCATGGCCGAGTAGAGGTACTCCTCCACCACGGGGCTCAGCCGGTGGATCTCATCTATGAAAAGAACATCCCCGTCTTCGAGGCTGGTAAGCAACCCGGCGAGATCTCCGGGTTTGTCGAGCACCGGTCCCGAGGTAACTTTCAGTTTAACCTTCAATTCATTGGAGATGATGGCGGCCAGGGTAGTTTTTCCCAGTCCCGGAGGCCCGTGCAGAAGCACATGGTCAAGAGCCTCTCCACGCTGCAGTGCTGCTGTGACAAAGACGTTCAGGTTTTCGGTAATCCGTGGTTGCCCCCTGAAGTCGTCAAAGGTTAGTGGCCGCAGCTGTTTCTCCAGTTCCGCATCGCCGGCGAGGGTTATCTCTTTTCTCAGGTTGAACTGTTCGCTCATTGTCCGAAGCTATTTTATGCGCCTGACGCCGCTCTCGGGCAGATTAACAGCCACCCCGTTTATACTTGTCTCTACATCATCACGGTAGGTGACTGAGAGAATCACTTCTCCCTCTTCGCTGTACTTTTTCCATGTCCGCGTCCTGAGGCCATTTCGGTAATAGCGATCCTCCCTGAGCCTCCCGCTGTCATACCACAGCATATGGTGACCCACGGGATTACCCTGTCTGTATTCTCCGCGGAATCTCAGTTTTTCATTGGGATAATATGTCTTCCACTCGCCTTCGCGTAGCCCCAGAAGATAGTTGCCTTCTTCGATGTTGTCACCTGTTCTGAATATCCATTCGCCGTTTCTCTCTCCGTCAGCATATTCTCCCCGTGCTATTACTTCACCGGTGCGTGTGAACTCAGTATACTGACCATCTCTTCTTCCCTGGTAATAATCCTCCTCCCTCAGCAGTTCTCCCTCCGGATAATACCAGCGCCATGTTCCGTCAATGCGGCCGTTATTGTATGATCCTGCCTGCTCAAGCCTTCCGGCAGCATTATAGAATTTCCATGCTCCGGCGCGCCTGTTGTTGACATATGCCCCCTCCGCCATCAATGTTCCGTCAGCGGATAAATCCTTCCACGGACCGTTCCTGTTGCCCTCATCATCAACGATTCCTTCAGATATCAGGACGCCATTATCATTGTATATTTTTGCAATCCTGACTGTTCCGTCGCTGTTGTACTCACGATGTATCCCCACCGGGATACCCTCTTTGAACGGACCTGAATAGATCAGTTTTCCTGATTCGTCATACCGGTTCTCAATATCAATCTCTGCGCTGTTGTCAATCTCTGTGCCGGTGACCTTGCCGTTGTCATAAAGCAGTGTCACAAGAAGCCTTCCCCTCTCATCATATTCCTTGTAATAGCCATGAAGCATGTCATTACGATAATTTCTCTCGGTCTTTATTGTACCGCCAGGGTAAAATTCAAGCCATTCTCCCTGTTTTAGTCCTGCTGCATCTGTCTGGTTTATGCGCTCGCGGCTGATGAGGAAGTCATTGTTGTATTCAAGCAGGGTGACTATTCTTCCCTCTTTGTCATACTCACGTGACAGGCCGTCCTTTTTACCTTTAAAATAGGGGATTGTCTGTCTTATCTTGCCATCCGGATAGAAAATGCGTGCTACCCCCTCCTTTTTGTCGCCCGCGTATAGCTCTGAGGAATACACATAGGGTCCGTGAACCGCGTCTTTCTTATACCTGAAATAATATCCGTTTCTCTTTCCCAGTAGATAACTGATCTTCTCCGTCGTGTCGCCTGCCTGGTCATAGAAGATCCATATGCTGTCAAGGAGAAAGCTGGTTCTTTTTCCTTCGGACTTAAGCACACCTGTGACATAGTAACTTTTCCAGTATCCGTCCGGCTTCCCGTTTCTGATAAATCCTTCGCTTGATATATTGCCGTTTGGATATTTTAACTGCTGGAATCCATCCTTGAGTTCCCTGTTCTGCTGCGCAGCAAGGAAAAAAGGAATAAAAATCAGCAGGGTGAGAATAAGTCTCTTCATTTTATAAGCCCAGTTTTGCCGATATATCAAGCATTCTCCTGATAGGTATCAACGCCTGTTTTGCTATCAACGGGTCAACTAATATTTCAGGCTCTTCAAATTTAAGCGATTTATATATCTTTTCAAGAGTTATGAGCTTCATGAAATTGCATTCACTGCATCCGCAGGTTGAATCTTTCGGCGGTGCCGGAATAAATATCTTCTCCGGCCTGGCTTTTTTCATCTGGTATATTATGCCAGGTTCTGTAGCTACTATAAATGTTTTACCCTTATCTTTTTTTACAAATGAGAGCAGGCCTGATGTTGAACCTATATAATCTGCAACAAGCCTTACCGGCATCTCGCATTCCGGATGTGCAATTATTTTTGCGTCACTGTTTTCACGCTTCAGCTTCAGGATAGCCTCCAGGGAAAACTCCTCATGAACATGACATGCACCGTCCCAGACAAGTATATCCCTTCCCGTCAGGCTCTTTATATAATTTCCAAGATTACGGTCGGGTCCGAAGATTATCTTTTCATCCTCAGGAAGAGACTCAATTATCTGCCTCGCATTTGAAGATGTGCATGCAATATCACTCAGGGCCTTTATGTCAGCTGTTGTGTTAACATAGGTAACGACAGTTCTTCCGGGGTGATCACTGATGAACTTAGCAAAATCCTCCCTTCTGCATGAATCGGCCAGTGAGCATCCTGCAAGCATATCCGGAATGATTACCTTCTTTTCCGGTGACAGTATCTTTGCAGTCTCCGCCATAAATTTCACTCCTGCAAACACTATCATATCAGCTTCAGTCTCTGCTGCCTGCTGTGAAAGCGCCAGGCTGTCGCCTATGAAATCGGCTATATCCTGAATGTCAGAAGTCTGATAGTAATGTGCCAGTATTACAGCATTTTTCTCCTTTTTGAGCTCCTCAATCCTGCTTGCGATATCTTTTTCAACAACCATATTTAATATTATAGTTTTAATAAATTTATATATGATGGTTATTATATACTGTTAATTCTGTTCAAACAATTTTACGATTCCTATTGCAAAAATGGAGGTTAAAAGATTAATAACAGCTTTTAAACACAACAAAAAGCATACCTTATTTGAAAAAGAGACAATTAGCCTTTAGATTAACAATTGTTACGGCTTTTTTGTTGGCAGTGAAAGTTAATAAAAGATCACACGCCGGGTGTTGAGCAAAGGTTGAAATATCAGCATTCAGGAATGAAAAATTGTTTTTGAAAACAGAAAAAAAATACATGTAGGACAAAGCACAAGAGTCAGAACAATTAATGAACAAAAAATTAAAACGGTGGTTACATGTTATTAACAGATGAAACTTGCATGACCGCCAACTCTCAGACAGATTTGATCAGCAATGTCACGCAAGTCACATCCGACCAATCAGATAAAATTGTTGTTTACGAGTCAAACAGGCTATGTTTTCTTTTCTGGTATTGATTACAGGACTATATTTGTATAAAAATATAAGGGTGTTTTGGAAAAAATCATAATTGCCTCAGATCATGCCGGTTTCAGGCTCAAGGAAAAGCTCGTTTCGTGGCTCATTTCACACAGGTATGAAGTTAAGGATATAGGTTCTTTTTCTGAAGACAGCGTAGATTATCCTGATTTTGCTCATCCGCTGGCAGAGGCGGTGGAGAAGGGTGATTTCAGCTACGGCATAACCATATGCGGTTCTGGCAACGGCATCAACATGGCGACCAACAAGCATCAGAAGATAAGGTCTGCTGTATGTTGGTGTGAGGAAATCAGCAAGCTTGCCAGGTCACACAACGACGCCAACATCTGTTCGCTTCCCGGACGGTTCCTGAAGGAGGCTGAAGCAATAGCGATAGTCAAAACCTTTCTTACAACAGATTTTGAGGGAGGCAGGCACAAGAGAAGGATTGACAAAATTCCGGTAAAGAACCCCTAGATGCTTTCATCAACATGCAAATACGGCATCAGGGCTGTAATCTTTATTGCAGCAAAACCTGAAAAGAACACACATACAGGACTCAGGGAGGTATCTGAAAAGCTAAAAATCCCGCAGCCCTATCTGGCGAAGATCCTCCAGATACTGACGAAGAAAAAGATACTTCATTCATCAAAAGGTCCGCACGGCGGATTTAACCTGATGGTCCCGGCCTCAGAACTGACCCTGATGGATATAATAGATGCTATTGACGGAAGGGATTTCTTTGACAGCTGTTTTATCACCGGGGAGAAATGTAATTTTGATGAGTCCGACAGGGGAGTCTGCATTCTTCACAATGATCTGAGGAGGGAAAAGGTACGCCTGGAAAAATTCTTCAGCTCAAAGAGCATTAAAGCGTGTGCCGGGCAGCTGAAGAAATATCCGTCGATCAGGCTCTGAATCTTGCCAGCACCATTCTCATCAGATAGGCCACCAGAAGACCGGTAAGAACACCCCCGACATTGGCCAGCAGGTCAAAAGTCTCAGCCTTGCGTGATGTGGTAAGGGTCATCTGCATGATCTCCATAATTGCTCCAAAGAGAAGCGGAATGAGCATGAGAGGGTAAATGAAACTGCGGTTCAGCTGCCATCTGCATGAATCGAGAAGCAATACAGCCGAAAAAAAGGCATACATCGCAAAGTGGCCCATCTTGTCAATATAGGGAATGTCGAGCATCCGTCCGGGAACCATCGTTTTGCTTCCGGAGAGACTGAGCCAGGTGATCAGCACCCCAATGATAATGCTCTTATAATATTGTTTTATAATGCGATATAGCATGCATGGGTGATGAGATTGCGAAAATAGCAAACTAATGTTGAATCTTTTGTATTTTTAGAGGATATATTTATCATGGCCGGCGTCTACATCCACATACCTTTCTGCAGGAGCTTTTGCTGCTACTGTGATTTTTACAGCGTCACCGACTGCAGAGAAACGGATGCCCTGGTTGAGGCACTCACACGCGAGGCTGCTCTGAGATCGGGCTACCTCTACACTGAGACGGTGGATACTGTATACCTGGGGGGAGGAACACCCTCTCTGCTGAGCGCGGCCCAGGCAGAAAGGATTCTGGCTGCAGTGTGGAATAACTTCAGTATAGGCAATGACCCTGAGATAACAGTGGAGGTAAATCCTGATGATATCAAGCCAGGGTATATCAGCTCCCTGGCATCCCTTGGCGTCAACCGGATCAGTGTCGGAGTGCAGTCCTGGGATGACGACAGGCTTAAATACCTGGGCAGGAGGCATAGTGCGCGTCAATCTGCCGAAGCGCTTGAGAAGATTTTCAGTGAGGGAATAAAAAATGTGTCGGCTGATCTTATTTACGGCGTCCCGGGCATGACCACGGCTGACCTGAGGCAGGATATTGAGAAGACACTGACCTTTCCCGTGACACATATTTCAGCCTATCATCTGACGATAGAGGAGGGGACACCTCTCCACCGCCTCAGGGAGAAAGGGAAGCTCACCGAGACAGACGAGGAGACCAGCAATTCGATGTTCATGCTGTTGATAAGTCTGCTGATGGATAGAGGATTTATTCATTACGAGATCTCAAATTTTGCCCTTGAAGGATATATCTCGAGACACAATTCTGCATACTGGAAGCAGGTGCCTTACATAGGCCTGGGCCCCTCGGCACACTCTTTTGACAGAAGGTCGAGGCAGTGGAATATCTCAGACGTCAGGGAGTATATCAGATCGGTAAATGAAGGGAAGGTATCGTCTGAACGGGAGGAGCTTGACAGGCTGACCCTCTTCAACGAGTACATCATGACCGCTCTGCGCACCGCATGGGGTATCGATCTCACACATGTTGAAAACAGCTATGACAAGGAGCTTCATGATTACCTTGTCAACATGTCGGGTAAATATATCCGATACGGGCTGATGAAAAGGGAAAGAGACACCCTGGCCCTGACGGATCAGGGCAGGATGATCTCTGATAATATTATTGCGGAACTCCTTATGGAGTTGTGATCAGCCCCTTCCTTGCAGCAACAGTTCTCCTGCGCCGATCTTCTGTCCGTCGAGATATAGCTCAACACTGTAGGTTCCCGGGATAAAATCGCCGGTGTTGTCCAGGAAGATGCACATCTCGATGTCATTGTTGGCATAATCCACAGCCCTGTTGGCAGAGAATATCAGCTGTTCGCCGTTAACCTCAAACTGGTTGTCAGGGGAGGTGGTGATTACAAGCTGATCGGGGCGGACGACCCTGAGATAGACTATCTTGTTGCCTGCTTCGGCGATCCGGTTCTCCCTGAGGGTGAAGCATACCCTCACCTTATCAAGATTCCTGATCTGGTCAGTCTCCTTCCGTTTTTTGTTCAGAGCCATGGCAACTATGTCCTTGGCCTGTATCACGGCGGCTACGCTCACCTTGGAGGTAAGCTCCTCCCTTGTCTTTTCCAGTTCGACATTGCTCTCCTGTACCGCGGTAATCTGCTCCTTGATCTCCACATTTTCAGCGGTTAACATCTGATTACGCGTATTGAGAGAGTCTATCTGTACTATATAGCTTTTCATGATATCACGCATGGTGCTGATCTCAGCCTTGTATTTTCTTATCAACTGCGCATTGGAGGCGCTGACTTCAAGAAGCTTCTGGATCCTGGTGCGCTCGCGCTGAAGCTCTGCATTGAGTGTGTCATTGCTTGTCTTGAGGGTATCATATCCGTACATCATCATGCGGAGCTCATTGGCCAGAGAATCTTTCTCTTCTGTAAGCACCTGCTCCATCTCAACCATCTTGCTCTTCTGGTTGTAGTACAGAACTACCAGTGCAATCAAACCGAGTGTCAGGATTATCGTAGACACTATCATGACAACCGGAGCACCCTTTTTGTGCTCAATGTGTTCAGCCTGATATTTTTCGTGATTTTCCATATGTTTATTATTTTATCCGGTGCAAAATTACTAATTATTACAGAACAATGCGTTTTTCTGCCGTTTGATTATCTTAGCCCGGCGTATTCTGGCTTAAACAACATGGCTTTATGAGTGGATTTTACGGTTCTGTATCCGACAGGGACTGCGTTGATGATGTGTTTTACGGCACTGATTATCATTCACATCTGGGCACCAAGCGTGCCGGGATGGTCTTTTATGACTCCGGGATAGGCTTCCGGAGGAGCATTCACAACCTGGAGAATGAGTATTTCCGTAACAAATTCGAGACAGAGCTCAAGGATTTCGGGGGAAACAGCGGAATGGGAGTTATCAGCGACACCGACCCTCAGCCCATACTGTTCAATTCACATCTCGGGCCGTTTGCCCTTGTCACTGTATCCAGAGTTGTGAATATCAGCGAGCTGGCTGATTATTTCCTGGCCAGGAAAAAGCATTTTACGGAAAACTTCATGGGCAATATCAACCCAACGGAGATGGTTGCAAATATCATCTGCGAAGGAGACTCTTTTGTTGAGGGTATCACCCAGGTGTTTGAAAAAATCAAAGGGTCGTGTTCTCTTCTGGTGCTTACTAAAGACGGTATCATTGCTGCTCGCGACAGGCTTGGCCGTACGCCGGTGGTAATCGGCAGGAAGGAGGGAGCCCTTGCCGTAGCCTCAGAGACATGCTCCTTTCCCAACACCGGGTTTGAGACCGAATATTTCCTCGGCCCGGGCGAGATAGTACATCTACGCTCCAACGGATTCACACGGCTGAAGGCACCGGGAAAAAAGATGCAGATATGTGCTTTCCTCTGGGTCTATTACGGATTTCCGACCTCCGAATATGAAGACAGAAATGTTGAGGAGGTGCGCTACCGATGTGGCGCTGCACTGGCCAAACGTGATCCGGTGAAGGCTGATTTCGTCTGCGGAGTCCCCGACTCGGGAATAGGGCATGCACTGGGATATGTCAATGAGAAATCTGTGCCCTACATGAGTTCCTTTTCAAAATACACTCCCACATGGCCCAGGAGCTTTATGCCGCAGCGGCAGATACAACGCGACCTTGTGGCAAGAATGAAGCTGATACCCAACAAGAAGCTGACAAAAGACAAATCGATTGTTTTTCTTGACGACAGCATTGTCAGGGGAACACAGCTCAGAGATAACACGAAGGATCTGCGCGAGGCTGGTGCCGGTGAGCTTCACATGAGGATCGCCTGTCCGCCGCTGCTCTATCCGTGTCCCTTCCTAAACTTCTCACAGTCACGTTCAACCCTTGAGCTGGCAGCCCGGAAGGCGATAGTCAAGCTGGAGGGCGAGGAGAGGAATATTGAAGAGTACCTTGACCCCGATTCGGAAAAATATGAGCTGATGGTCAGGGAGATAGCATCCACGTTGGGCATGGATACCCTTATGTTCCAGCGTCTTGACGATTTGGTGCAAGCCATCGGCCTGCCACGGGAGAAGCTCTGTACCCACTGCTGGGACGGCAGCAGCAGCTTCTGACCCCTGTTAAAAACTATCCACCTTTGTTGATAAGTTGCCGTATTTAGCTGTGCTAAAGAAACGCTTAACTATAATTTTACCATGCGGAATTATAAAAAAAATTTAGAGTTTGAGATACTAAGATCTTCATTTCTTCAGTTTGTTCATAAACCAGTCGATAATTAAATCAAAACAATTATTTAATTAGAAACATCAAACAAATCCCAAAATGAAAAAGCTTCTTTTATTTTCAGTTATCATGATTGCATTCACTGCAGGTACCTTTGCACAGTCGGGTACGGCCTCTGCCACAGCCACGGCGGTGATAGTATCTCCCATTACGATAGCCAAGGATGCCGATCTGAGCTTCGGTAACATTATTGCCGATACTGACGGAGGAACCGTGGTTGTTGACCCTGCGGGGGCAAGGACCCTGAACGGTCTCACATCACCGTCAGTCACCGGTACTATAACTGCAGCGAGCTTTACCGTTACAGGGTTGGCTGATGCGACTTATGCTATTATTCTGCCCGTCTCACATATTATCAGCAGCGGAGGAAATAATATGACGGTGGATAATTTTACCAGCACACCTAATGCCACGGGTACACTTACAGGTGGAACGCAGACCCTCAATGTGGGGGCCACCCTCAATGTGACCGGCAGCCAACCGGCTGGAACCTATACAAACGCCACCGGGTTTGATGTAACGGTCAACTATAATTGATGGAAGAGCGGAAGGAATAATCACTAGCCTTTCATTATGACCATATTCAGGAGATATCTCTTAAGCCTGTTTGTTTTATTTGTTCTGTATCCGGGGGTAACGCTGGCACAGACAGCTTCGGCTGTCAGTGCCACGGGCCACATCACTGCGCAGGTCATTACCATGCTTACTGCCGTAGAGACCTCGCAGATGAATTTTGGCAGATTTTCACCCGGACCTGCGGGCGGGGAACTCATACTGACTCCGGAAAACAGTGTTTCTGTTCTTGGCACCGTCTGGCCGGGCAGTGGTACTCACAACGCTGCAAGCTTTTATGTTACAGGCGACCCCGGTATCGCCTATACCATCACACTGCCGGCAGAGCCTGTCACCATCATGCATATGGGCACCGCGCGTACCATGACTGTGGATGACTGGGTGTCAGTGCCGTCTGCAACACCGGGTGCAGGCATGCTGTACGACGGCGCACAGACGGTATACGTAGGAGCTACACTAAAGGTGGGTACCATTCATGACAATCCCGTAGGTATTTATACGGGAACGTATACTATTACCTTTGACTTCAACTAACACAGCGCCGGAAATTAAAACAGAAATAATGTCAAAGCTAATGGTAAGGATTTCAGTAACAGGTCTGATACTACTTCAGATTTTTTTTCCTTTTAATACAAAGGCTCAGGGCAACCTGCTCCTTACTCCCAAAAGGGTTGTATTCGAAGGAAATAAAAGATCCGCTGATCTGAACCTGGCCAATATAGGTGACGATACGGCCACTTATGTCATCTCGCTGATCCAGATTAGGATGACTGAGAATGGCGGTTTTGAGACAATTACTGAACCAGATGAAGGACAACGGTTTGCGAGTCCTTACCTCAGGTATTTCCCCAGGATGGTGACCCTGGGGCCCAACGAGGCACAGACTGTCAAGCTGCAGGTTACCAGGGGCAGTAGCCTTGAGCCGGGGGAGTACCGGTCTCACCTCTATTTCAGGTCAGTGCCTGCGGAGAAGCCTCTCGGAGAAGAAGAGGAAGCCATTGTGGATCCATCCTCCATCTCTGTCAGGCTGACACCAATATTTGGCATTACAATACCTGCAATAATACGGATAGGAAAGCCCACGGTCAGTGTAACCATCGACGACGCTGAGCTCAAGTTGGAGAATGAAGCTGTGCCGAGACTGAAGATCATTCTCAGCCGGACGGGTAATTATTCGGTGTATGGTGACCTGACAGTCGACCACGTGTCACCGGCGGGCACGGTGACAAGGGCAGGTATGGCCAACGGCGTGGCAGTGTACACCCCTAACAGGTCACGGAAATTTGAATTCACTCTCCTCAACGGGGGAGAAGCTGATCTTAAGCAGGGGAAACTCATCATAACCTACTCAGCACCGTCAGATGTAAAACCTGAGGTATATGCCACGGCAGAGTTGATGCTGAATTAACAATACAGACTAAAAGCTTATAATCAGCTGAATAGAATGAGGATGCAAAACTACACAGTTCTAAAATTATTGCTTAGTGTGGTTTTCATGTCTTTTGTTACGGACCTGAATGCCGCAGATCGCTTTTCGGTGGCATCAGGCAACTGGAGCGATACTGTCACCTGGTCTGCGACCAGGGGCGGGCCGCCCGGATTCAGTATTCCCGGACCCGGCGACAATGTTTTTATTGACGACGGCTATACTGTCAGCGTGGACCTGAGCGATGCCATCTGCTATTCGGTAACAGTAGGCCAGGGATTGAGCGGCATCCTAAATATCGGCCGTCCGACAACCCAGCCGAATTCCCAGTCCCTTACGGTAATATCAGACCTTACTGTAAACACGGGAGCAAATATTATCCCGAGAAGAAATAACGGAAAACACATGTTGATTGTGGGAGGAGATATCTATAACAACGGGACAATGAGATTCTCTTCAGGCACCAGGAACGGGCCGGTATGCAACGTTATCATGAACGGCAGCGGCAGTCAGGCATTAGGGGGCACTGTTCCGGTACAGTTCAACGACCTGGCGATTGAATCAACCAGTATCACCTCTTTCATCACACCGGGACAGACGGTAAAAGGGACCCTGCTGTCCGACGGGATACTTACTGCGGACGGTAATCTGACACTGCTGTCAGATCCTTTGGGAACGGCCCTCGTTGATGGCAGCGGCACAGGACAGGTAACAGGCAACGTTACGATGCAGCGTTACCTTACGGAAGGATTCGGATACAAATATGTAAGCTCACCATTCGTGGAAGCAACTGTTGCCGAGCTGGGAGATGACACCGACCTGACGGCAGGATTTCCGGCCTGTTTCCGTTATGACGAAAGCCAGGCTGGATCAGGCTGGATAAGTCATATTGCTCCAGCAGACATACTTAATACGCTTTCAGGCTATGCAGTAAACTTCGGGGCCGTACTTGCCCCCTTGACAATTGACATTTCCGGAACAGTCGCTGACGGCAATCATTCAATAACGCTGTACAATCACAACAGCAGCAAGACGAATGGATTCAACCTGGTTGGCAATCCATACCCTTCACCTATAGACTGGGATGCCGCGGGATGGACAAAGGACAATGTCGACAATGCAATATACCGCTTTAGTGCAAGCACCACAGATCAGTATGGCGGAACATACAGCAGCTACATCAACGGTGTCTCAAGCGATGGAGTGACAACAAACATCATTCCATCAATGCAGGGTTTTTTCGTCCATGTCACTGACGGAGCCTATCCGGTGACAGCGATGCTGGGAACGAGCAATACAGTCAGAACCAATAACAAGACGGTGACATTCCTTAAGTCGGGATCTGCAATTGGCAGGTTCCTGATAAGAGCTGTGGCAACGTTTGCCGATGATACCGCATCTGCAGATCCGCAGGTGATCTATTTTGATGATGCCGCGTCGGATGGTTTTGACACAGAATATGATGCACTGAAGCTCCTCAATACGGATATAGGGTTGACTAATTTTTACTCGGTAATTGAAAATGGTAAAAACCTATCCGTTAATGCCCTCCCTCTGCAGGCCGGAGAAAAATTAAGCGTCCCTCTTGGCCTGGTAACCTACCGGGCTGGAGAGGTTTGTTTTAAATTGCAGACTATTGAAAACGAGCCGTTAACAATGAACCTCCTCTTCATTGATGCGGAGGCGGGAACCAGCATAAACTTTTCACAGGGCGGTGAATACAGGGTTACACTTCCTGCCGGAAGGCATGAAGGTAGATTTTCACTGGTGTTCCTTAAAACAACAGCAGGAAATGAAGACGTTGATTACGAGACAGATATCATATCGGCCTACGTCTCAGGCAACATGATAATTGCAGAGGTGAACGACATTGATGCAGGTCAGGGTGAGATGACGGTATATGATATTTCCGGTCGGACTCTGTATACCAGGGAGGTTTATGGACCTGGAAGGACTGTGTTTCACATGAATACAGGCGCGGGCATTTATATCATCAGGTACAGTTCAGGTACAATACAGGTTGTTGAAAAACTGATAATGGGAAGATGACGGGTTGTGATTATTCCATACTACTTTCTTGCAGACGGTTGACAACTGCAGTGCTGCTGTTCATTGCAGTCGGGCTGGCGTCCGGACTCAGGGCCCAGGAAATGCCGCCGCGCCCCGTAATTGTGAATGTAAACGAATCGCAGCCCCTTGCATTTGGTGCATTTGCCCCGGGACTGACAGGAGGAACCGTCACTGTCGGGCCCGATTACTCAAGGAGCTCCACGGGGGATCTTGTTCTTCTCGGAATGGGATATCTATATTCCCCTGTGATGTATTATGTAAGGGCAAATACCGGGACTGTTGTGTCCATCCTCTCCACTCCGCCGGTGACCCTCACGGGAAGCAACGGCGGAACGATGATGATGCAGCCGTGGTCCTCCCTTCCTGCATCGCCTTTCGTTATTACGGTGCCATGGACGGAATGGACAACCGTTCTTGTCGGTGGTATTTTAATGGTAAATGATATTGCATCCAATCCCCCCGGGGATTATACAGGAAGCTTCAGTATAATTTTTATTCAGGAATAGCAAACCTGGTAGACAGATACGCAGGGTGGATGATAAAGAAAAAGGCACAATCAGGATCAGTGAACTCGTTGCAAAGATCCCCTTTGGCCGGAAAGATTCTTCTGATACTCATCCTTGCCGCCCTCTTTCACCCTTCATTGAGACTCTCTGCTCAGGATGAGCCTCTCTATGACGAGATAGCCGTTTACATAAAAATACCTTACCTGGGGATGGGAGAAATCGACGTGCTTATCCGTGATCAGGAGGTCTGGCTGCCGGTGGCAGGCTTCTTTGATTTCATCAGGATACGGAATGTACCTTCTGAAGACCTGAACACGGTTACCGGATTCTTTATTGATCAGGAGGCAGGATACATCATTGACAGGGAGAGTAATACCATTACATTCGAAGGGCATAAAAGGCAGCTCGATGAGGGTGACCTGGTGAGGTCGGAGACCGGTCTCTACATGAGGGCAGCATTGTACGGGAGGGTGTTCGGACTCGAATGCAGATTCAGTTTCCGCGATCTGACCATCAATGTGGAGACGCAACAGGAGCTTCCCGCCATTAGAGAGTTGAAGCTGGAGGAGATGAGGGCCAACATGAGGCGGCTAAAGGGCGAAATAGTAGTTGATACCATCGTTGACAGGAGCTATCCGGCATTCCGCTTCGGCATGGCCGACTGGTCACTCTATGCTACGGAGCAGGAGGGGGGGGTGTCCCAGGCACGCATGAACCTCTCTCTTGGCGCGGTGATTGCCGGCGGTGAAGCAACAGCCTCATTTAATTATTACACCGGTGATGCTTTTTCCGAAAAACAGCAGTATTACCTGTGGCGGCATGTAAATAATAACAGAAGCTATTTGCGGCAGATAATCGCCGGAAAGATCACTTCACAGGCGACGGCTTCCGTCTATGACCCTGTTGTGGGAATTCAGCTTACGAATACCCCGACGACATTCAGGCGCTCCTTTGGATCTTATACTCTGACGGACAAGACCGAACCAGGCTGGATGGTAGAACTGTACGTAAACAATGTGCTTGTCGATTACGTCAGGGCTGATGCATCGGGATTCTTCACCTTTGATGTCCCTCTGGTATACGGCAACACTATGGTAAAACTGAAGTTCTACGGTCCGTGGGGAGAAGAGCGCACCCGTGAACAGAATCTCACTATTCCGTACAACTTCGTGCCGCACAGGGAGCTGGAGTATACTTTCAGTGCGGGCGTAGTAGAAGATTCCCTCTATAGTCGATATTCCCGTGCAAGCATCAGCTATGGTGCCACCCGTTTTCTTACGGTCGGTGGCGGTGCCGAGTACCTCTCTTCCGTGACATCCCAACCCTTCATGCCTTACGTCAATGCTTCCATCAGGCTTCCCGGGAATATTATGCTCGCAGGCGAATATACCAGCGGTGTGAGGACAAGGGGAACGCTGTCGTACAGGCTTCCTTCCAATATCCAGCTAGACCTGAGCTACATATACTATGACAAGGACCAGGAAGCTATAAGCTACAACTACCTTGAAGAACGCAGGGCGTCCCTTTCTGTACCCGTGAGGATAAAAAAATTCTCTGCCTGGTCGAGGCTCTCCCTTTACCAGATTGTCCTTCCTGTCAATACACATACCACAGCAGAACTGATGATGGCGGGTTCCGTTATGGGGGTCAACACCAACCTTACAACATATGGCATCATCACAGGTGAAAACGACCCGATCGTGTATAGCAATCTCTCCCTCGGGATACGACTGCCCGCCCGGTTTCTTCTCATGCCGCAGGTCCAGTACAGCTACACAGGACTTGGACTTATGAATGCGAAGGTCAGGATTGAGAAGCGCCTCTTTGAAAGGGGATATCTGAATGTATCATGGGAACGTAATTTCCTTCATGACATCCGTATGGGCGAGATAGGCATGAGGTATGACTTTTCCTTTGCACAGGCAGGAGTGTCAGCACGTCAGACCAACAGGCAGGCAACTTTCGTGCAGTATGCACGGGGAAGCCTGATCAGTGACGGCCCCACGCACTGGCTCAGGGCAGACAACAGAACAAATGTGGGCCGGGGCGGCATCTCGGTCGTCGCTTTTCTTGACCTGAACGCAAACGGCATACGTGATGCCGGCGAACCCGGGGCTCCGGGCTTGAATGTCAGGTCAGGCAGCGGAAGACTCGAACGTAGTGAAAAAGATACCACGATACATATTACCGGACTGGAACCTTATGTCAGACATTTCCTGGAAATTGACGAGAACAGCTTCGATAATATCTCGTGGCGGGTGACAAAAAAATCATATGCCGTCATCGCTGATCCTAACATGCTGAAGTTGATTGAGATACCGGTGCTGGTAAGGGGAGAGGCGACAGGTACGGTGACTATTGAAGATGACAGGGTTAAGCGTGGACTGGGCCGCATATTAGTAAACTTCCGTGACAGTAATGATTTGATCATTGCGAAAGTCCTGACTGAAGATGACGGATATTTCAGCTGGTTCGGCCTGGCACCGGGAGACTACAGTGTGTTCGTCGATACGGCACAGCTTGGGAAACTTTACCTGATATCAGAGCCTGGCTCCATTAAATTCAGTGTTATATCCGGCATAGAGGGCGACTATATAGAAGGACTTGACTTTACGCTCAGGAAGAAGGCTCCTGTGGCTGATACGGTGGCAGTTCCGGAACCTGCCACTGTAGCTGACACCGTCACCGTTACCGCGACTGAGCTGTTGCCCGTCACCGACAGTGTTCCTGCCGCAGTGGCTGACACGGCTGTCGCTCTTATACCGACGCCGGAGAGGGTGGTAACCACTGACACCTCATACCTGGTGATACACGAGGTTACCCGCGAGCTGGTGACGATAACTGAAGACTATTATGCCGTTCAGTTCGGAGCCTTCCGCAACAAGCTATACGCTGAGATCATGAAACAGAAGGTGGAGGGCGCCCTTGACAAGAATGTGGAGCTCTTTGAGGAGGACGGATTCTGGAAGGTACGCATAACAGGCTTTGATGACCGTGAGGATCTCGAAAAGTATATTCCTGTAATACAAGGACAGGGCATTACTGAAATATGGGTTATCACCAACAAGGCTGTGAAGGGTGAATGGATAACCACCGGAAGGGAGGATTCTCTTGCAGTGGTGAGAGAGACTGTCACTGAAAAACCGGTTATTCCGATGGTCATATCGGGTAATACCCTCCAGCTTGGCGCCTTTGAGACGGTGGAGGAGACGGAATCAATAAGCAACAGGCTGCTTGCTGCTGCGGAGAAGCTGGTGACGGTAAGGCAGGATGAGGGCCTCTGGAAGGTACAGATCACCGGCTTTGCAGATACCACTGAGATACGTGACTTCATACCGTTGCTGCAGGAGCGAGGCTTCACTGACATACTGGTACTGCATCAGACCGAAGAGGGACTGGTGCCGGTAACTCCTGTGGTGATTCCTGAGGCGGCAGAGGCTCCGGCAGAACCCGGCATGAAAGAGATACCGGTACCGCAGGTGTTACCCGAACCGGCAGAGGCAGAACCGGAACAGCCTGTTTTTGAAGAAGAGATAGTGCCTCCTCCTCCTCCGGCACCCGTCCCGAGATTCCTGTTGCACGCAGGCAGCTATCGCAAGCTGTCGGAGGCTGAGAGGGCAAAGAAAAAGATAGAGCGGAGGCTGAACCTGCCTGTGGAGATAATTGAGGACTGGGACAGCTACAGGGTGGTGGTGACCGGCTTCTTCACCAGGGAGGAGACCTATCCTTACTACCCGGAGCTTGCAGGTATGGGATTCTCCGATATCTTTGTCTACGAGAAGCCTTTGATCGACAGATAACAAACATCAGGAGAGATGAAATATGTAGGTGCCCATGTAAGCGCAGCGGGAGGGGTTGAGAACGCCCCCCTGAATGCCCATGAGATAGGAGCGAAGGCCTTTGCCTTCTTTACCAGGAACCAGCGACAGTGGGTCGCACCGCCGCTGACGCTGAAGAGCATCGATGCCTTTCGCAATAACTGTGAGAAGTATGATTTTAAGCCTCACCAGATACTGCCGCACGACAGCTACCTGATCAATCTCGGCAATCCCGATCCGGAAGGCCTGGGGCGCTCACGCTACGCCTTCAACGATGAGATGAAGAGATGTGAACAGCTGGGCCTTGACAGGCTCAATTTCCATCCCGGAAGCCATCTCGGCAGGATGACGGAGGAGGCGTGCCTCAGCCTGATAGCTGAGTCGGTCAACATAGCACTCTCAAAAAGCAACGGCGTGATTGCGGTCATAGAGAACACCGCAGGACAGGGCACAAACCTCGGATACCGGTTCGAACATCTGCGTCATATCATCGACAGGGTGGAAGACAAGAGCAGGGTGGGGGTCTGCATTGACACCTGCCATTCATTCACGGCAGGTTATGACATCTCTGATGCCGAAGGGTTCAAAAAGGTGTTTGATGAGTTTGACCGCATCGTGGGTTTTAAATACCTGCGCGGCATGCACCTCAATGAGTCAAAGAAGGCATTCGGTACGCGTGTCGACCGTCACGACAGCCTCCACAGGGGAGAGCTGGGCGATAAGGTCTTCTCACTGATAATGAATGACCCGCGCTTCGACGGGATACCGCTCATCCTGGAGACACCCGAGGAGTCGCTGTGGGCAGAGGAGATAAAGTATCTCTACTCACTTCAGAAATAATAGCTCCGGGTCGGAAAAACACGTGGTTGTTGCTTTTCACCAGGTATGTCCCGGGTTTGAATAAGTCCCGGGCCTGACCATACGCCAGGCTACCGTTTATTGCCGGACATACGCTGATCGTAAAGAGGTGTCAGGCTGCTATTTATTTTTGACCTTTCCTCTTGAGATCTCGATGCCGGCCGGAAAAAGGACATCGCCGGCCTCCTCGGCAGTGATGAATATCTCACTGAATTCAAACGCGGTCAGGGAGCTCAGCGACGCGGTCCTGGCATTCTTCACGTCAAGCTGCCCGAGGTTCTTGATCTCACCGTCCGTTGTGACTACCCAGACCACATAGGTGGTTTTCCCGGGGGCAATCCTGCCCGCTTCCGCCAGGTTCCTGGCCGTGACCGTCACCTCTAAATTACCGTTCTTATCCTGCTTCACGGAGGCAGAGATATCTGCCGCAGGAGCGACGGCTGATACAGGGAAGCTCACCGATGATGAACACGATGCAGCCAGCATCATGATCACTGCAACTGAAACAACTTGTACTAATTTCATTTTTCAATTATTATGTTACTGCAAAATTAATATTTACTGATTGATCTGTTTTAGGGTGGGATGATTTCTTTCAACCTCCCTGTTGGTAGCTGACCGGACTGCTGCCGGGCACCGTTTAATGATTTGGCATGTTTTGTTTACCTTTGGCGTCGGGTTAGTTTTTCAGTATTAAGATATGATAAAGATTTAAAACTGAAGGCACCGGTTCCGGAATAATTGGCATGACGAACTATATCATATTAGTACTCTGCATCATAGTGATACTCTCGTATCTGTTTGACATTTCGAGCAAGTATTCAAAGATCCCGGGAGTTATCCTTCTGATAGGACTGGGTATACTGTTGCATGTGATTACGGAATCGACAGGGTTTATCATCCCGAACATGCAGCCGGTGCTGCCAGTAATAGGCACCTTGGGGCTTATCCTGATAGTCATGCATGCCAGCCTCGACCTGAAGCTTGAGAAAAAGAAGGCCAGGCTGCTGCAGAAATCGGTTTTGTCGGCCCTGACTCTTCTTATTCTTGTCACTGTTGCTTCTGCTTTTATACTGGTTCAGCTCTTTGATTATTCAGGTACGGCTGCAGTGCTGAATTCGATACCGATGGGCATCATCAGCAGCGCCGTAGCCATACCCTCGGCAGGGCACCTGAAGGACCGTGAGAAGGAGTTCATCATCTATGAGAGCTCCTTCTCCGACATATTCGGGATCATGGCCTTTGACTTCATCCTCTTCAACCAGGGAGACCTGTCGGGAGGGATACCCCATTATCTTCTTCTGGCTTTGATCACGGTTATAGTAGCCATTGCCGTCTCCTCGGGACTGGCCATGCTCCTTCACAAGATAAAATACCATATCAACTATATCATCATCATGACTGTGATGGTGCTGGTATATTCACTGGCAAAGATGTACCACCTGCCCGCCTTGCTGCTGGTCCTGGTCTTCGGGCTTACCCTTTCCAACAGTGAGCTCGGGGAGCACACTCCGATCAACAAGTTTGTCGACTTTGACAAGTTCAGGAAAGACATTGACTCCTTCTCGAAGATCCTCGGAGAGTTTACATTCCTCGTGAGGTCTTTCTTCTTCATCATTTTCGGCTATTATACCTCTCTTGAAGGTATCTTTTACCCGATGAATCTCCTGATCGCTTTCTCTGTTACCGTAGGTATCCTGCTGATAAGATGGCTTTTCCTCTGGTTTGTGCTGAAGGAGAAGAGTCTCTCCCTGGTCCTCTTCGCCCCGCGCGGGTTGATAACCATCCTTCTGTTTATCAGCATTCCCTCGGCCTATATCATCCCTGAGATCAACACCGAGGTTATCACCCTGGTAATACTGATGACCATGCTGACGATGATGGTGGGCAATATCATCTCCCCGAAAGTTAAGGAAGTGGCTGATTTGCCGGTGACGGAGCTGCCGGAGGTCGTTCCGGAAGAATATAAACTGCCTTAGAATTCCTGTGGCTTGTCGTGCTTGATGAAGGTTTTGCTTTCAAGTTCACTGAAGGCCAGGTTCAGTTCCTCCTGTGTGTTCATGACTATAGGGCCTCCCCAGGCGACAGGTTCCTGCAGCGGCCTGGCAGCTATCAGGAAGAATCGGGCTCCGTCGGGCCCTGCCTTGACCCTTACCTCATCAAATTCAGAGCTGTCCCGGGAAGTGGCAGTCATCAGCATCGCACATGCCTTTTCTTCAAATTCTTCCAACGCTTCATCAGCGGCCAGTGTTCCATCTATCAGGTAGTGAAACAAGGTCTGGTCGTTGGGGGTTTCAGCGTAGCTCCAGGTGCTGTCTGGATCCAGGGCTACATCCAGGTACTGGACCTTTACATATTCGGCTTTGACGGCTCCTTTATTGTTTTTGTAGCTGCCAGACAGGACTCTGACCGTTGCATTTTCCTCACTGACCACGGCAACATCCTGTTGCCTGATATCACGGTAGGCTGGCTGTGTCATCTTATCCTTACCGGGGAGGTTGACCCAGAGCTGACAGCCCAGCATCCTTTCTGAGGCCCGGGGCATCTCCTGGTGTATAATGCCTGATCCGGCCGTCATCCACTGGCACTGAAGGTCCCCGATGACACCACTGTTGCCCAGGCTGTCACCATGTTCAATGTCGCCCTTCAGCAGATAGGTGACCGTTTCAATTCCCCGGTGCGGGTGCCAGGGAAACCCCTTGATATAATCCTCCGGATTTGAAGAATCAAATCCGTCAAGCATCAGAAACGGATCAAAATCCCTGATAGTTCTGTACCCTAGCACCCTGCGCAAATGAACTCCTGCCCCGTCAACAGCATGCTGACCCCTGACAACCTGTGTTAATTTCCTTGATGACATATCTCTTCGGGTATTGATGATGAGGCAATTTTACTTATAAATCATGGAACGGCAATACCAACCCTGTTGTTCCTTTACCAATCCAGCCGACACCTCCGCATCCGTCCGCACCTGCTAATAATGCCCCTCACCCGGAAAAACAGTCGTTTACCGACGAATATTAGTTTTGAGGTGACTCCTGACCTACTTTTACGGCGAACTTGAAAAACAACTAATCCTCTACTTATGAGAAATATTCTGTTATTGGTTATCGCCGTACTGCTATCTGGTTCGCTTAAGGCACAGACTGGCATAACCCTTAAGATGAGCCTTGAGAAAAACAAGGTGTATCAGCTCAGGTCCGAAGCAGATCAGACCGTTACCCAGACGATTAACGGCGGTCAGCAGACTACAGAATCACATGTCAGCTATTCCATTTCATTAAAAATGGTTGATGCAACCCCGGAATTTATTATCACGGAGGTTCGCCTTGACACTATGATCACCAAAACCAATACGATGGGAAAGTTGTCAATTATGAGCTCCGCCAATGAGGGAGAAATACAATCATCAGAGATAGCCGATGTGGTCTCATGCATAATGAACCGGTTAAGCAAGAATGCCATATATGCCAAAATTGATTATTCGGGCAGGCCTGTTGAGATACTCAATGCCACGTTGCTCTCCGAAATGATGCTCAGGGATACGGCTGCCATTACTCTTGCCGGCCAGACGGGCGATGCCGTGAAAAAGCAGATTGCAGATATGATTGGCACGGAAGAATTGAAGACCATGATAGGAATGTTTACATATAACCTTCCCGGCAGGGAGGTCTCTCCGGGTGATACCTGGAGCAACTCACAAACAATGAACTCCGGTGGAATGCTGCTTGACATCTCAACAACATTCCGGTTTACAGGGACTGAAGGTGACTTTGACCTCATCACCTCGGAGTCTGCCATTAAGGCTGCTGATAATGCGGTACCTATTCAGTCCGGTGGCGCGACCGTAACGTATGGTGATCTCAAGGGTCTGAGCAGGGCAACCATGAAGGTTTCTGTTCTTACCGGACTGCTGTTAGAGAGCACCGGGAAAACGCGCCTTTCCGGAAATCTGGGCATAAGCGCTCCGGGATTCAGTATGCAGATGCCGATGGACATTAACGGGGAAACGAAAGTTGTTGGATTATAATAAATTGATTTTGGACAGAAAATGAGAAGTATTTTGATTGGATTGCTTTTGGCAGCCTCTGTTACCGCGCAGGCTCAAAATATAAGCGGTAAAGTATGCCTGGAGAGCGACAGGTCTCCGGTGCCCTACGCCACGGTCGGGCTGATGCTGTTGCCTGACTCGTTAATGATTACGGGTGTAATTACCCTGACAGATGGTGGTTATGTTCTTGAAAATGTGAAACCCGGAAATTACTTCGTCAGGGTTAGTTATGTGGGCTATGCAACTTCCGGCAGGAGTGTTTCTGTGGAGGCCGGTGATACTGATGTAGCCGTCGATACCATCTTTTTGTCTGAAACGACGGCAACCATAGGTGAGATTATGGTGGTGGGAGAACGTCTGAAGGGTAAGGAGATGGTTGACCGAACCAGTTATGCCATCCCTGCCGCAGTCTCGCAGACAGCCACCAACGGTTATGACCTTCTGAAAAAGATACCGCAGGTCAATGTTGATTTCCAGAATAACGTGACTCTTAACGGCAGCAGCAACTTCATCATCCAGGTTGACGGGAGACAGCGCGACAAGGAATACCTTGCCAGGATCCTGCCTTCGGATATCGAAACTATCGAGATCATAACCAATCCGTCAGGCAAATACGAAGGCAATATCGATGGTGTGATAAGCGTGATACTGAAGAAAGAGGCCAGGTACGGAGTGAACGGCAATATCGGAGCCAATGTAAAACCTTTTAACAAACTCACCAGCCAGGTCACCGGCAGCCTGGACTACTCCATGGGCAAGATAACGTTTTATATTACAGCCATTAATATTTACCAGGCTCTTGATATCAGCCAGTCAAACAAGAGTATCTTCACTGCAATAGACTCAACAATCAGCCTCTCGGGAAGCGGAGGCATTGAGGTAACCTTGTCGACAATCAACAGCGGATTTGATTATTACATCAATGATAAGAACAGCCTGAGCCTGAATGTCAGTTACAAGCCTGTAAACCAGGATGTGGATCTCCTGGGTGAGACTTTTCTCTATAAGGGTGAAAACCCGCTCAATACGATTGCCTCACTCACACATAATGGTTATGGCAGTGAAGAATCGTCAGCCTCGCTGTTTTATGAGAAAACATTCACTAACCCGGTTCAGGAGCTGCCGGTCGAAAACACCTATTATAATTTTAGGTCGGTGGAGGATAACAGCTTCGACAATACCCGGTATCCCTATGATTCAGAGATTGTGCTTGATATTTATTCCCGGCACGAGGAGAATCTTAACAGGAGGAATTATTATTCCGGAAAGGTGAATTATGTTCAACCGCTGGGGATGAATGCGAAGCTTGAAGCGGGCTACCAGTTCTATTACCAGAAGATGAGCTATGATTTCGTGATAGATGACGTGGCGGGAGACAACCTTTTTGAATACAGGGAACTGAGGAATTCGATCTATTCCGGTATCATCTGGAATGTCAAGAAGATCGGCATGCAGGGAATGCTCAGGCTGGAGAACAGTCATATCATGGCAGACTCTGTTTCCGAGCCTGACTACACCTGTGTTCTTCCGACAGTCAATATACAGTACAAGTTCTCGGCATCGCATAACCTGAAGTTTACCTACAACAGGAGGATTAACCGTCCGGGGATTTATGACATGAACCCCTATTTCAGAACGGATCAGAACTATAACATCACCCAGGGGAACCCTGATCTCAGGCCTGATTACCGTGACCGCCTTCAGCTTACCTACACATGGAATTTCGGGAGCAATTACTTCTCTCCCTACATCTACAATGAGTACTTCTCTAACAGGGTGGGGAATGAATACAAGGTCACACAATCGCCTGTTGACAACACGCTGATTACATTTACCAGGCCCTATAACCTTCTGAACGGTTACGAGCTGGGAGGCGGCATAAACGCCACGCTGTGGTATGTCAACTTCAACGCCAGGGTATACAACGGTCATATAAATGAGTACACCGGCCCCGACTTTACGATACCCGGAAGGGATTACTTCTCATGGAGCATGACAGGGGCTGCATATCACAGCTTTGGCAAGAACAAGAAGACTACCGCTTTTGCCTTCCTGAGTTATAACGGCGTGAACGTGAATGCCAGGTCTAGGACGTATAATCACCCTTTCTACGGGCCGGGAATTCAGACTCAGATCTAGAATCACAGTCTGGGAGTAGTATGGGTTTTGCCACTGTCAACCAATGTCAGGCTTAACCGTACGGAAACCGAAACTCCTGAATACTCCTCAACAAATATTATTGGCTTCAACGCCTCGAATTACTTCCAGTTCTCCTACTCCTACAAATTCAATAAGGGGAAGAGCGTGAAGAAGCTCAACCGGAAAGTGGAAGTGGAGAGCGACAGCAAAGGCGGGGCACTGGTGAAATGATCAAGATATGGTCTTGCCCGTCACCCGGTTAACGCCCCGTTAACCGGACTACAAAACGGCGTTGAACCTGGGGACGTGCCAGGGCATCTGTAAAGCCTTCCTTTATAATCTCCCGCGCCCTCTCTTCTCCGTACTCTTTGCTTAGTGGCGGAAGAAACGCATATGCCCCGGGAGTGCTGACCACAGGATCCATCAGATAGATATAGGTATATGTTCCATCCTCGTTGGCCCTTAGGGGCTCCAGCATCCTTGCAGACATGGCGGCAGCGTTGTTCTCCTTCAGGAACAGGGGGTGCAGGAACTCATTGTTGAACTTTTTGAAGTCTTCGACCTTATCGGCCTTAACATAGTTATAGATAATCAGTACAGTGTCATTTAGAACACTCCTTGCTATTGGCGGAGGATTATCCGAGTTAAATATGTCACGGAATATCTTCCATTCTTTGCCAGCCTTCTTCCATATAACTATAAACTTGCCATTGTCAACGGCAAAATTGTCGCCGGCAAAAATGGTGTATTTGCCGTACTCAATGACCTCGTTGCCGCATCCTGAGACGTCGGTAGTCTCCAGTTTGACATTATTGATGCCGGCATTGATTGCACCCTGCCAGTAGGTAACTATATTGTCAGTTCCTGACATGGCTGGAGCCCCCGGGATCATCAGGTGTGCGTCTGCCGTATAGAATGACGCGAGAGTGTCAGCATTACCGCTTCCGAAGAGATCAACAAACCTGCTGTTTATCTCTTCGATGCTGCTTTTCAGTTTGTCATTTTCCTGTCCTGATGCGGAAAAACATGCCGGCAGGATGAGAGCAACCATGACCGCGCCGGCCAGGTAAGAGTGCAGTGCTTTCAGTACAATTGTCTTCATAGCTTTTCAGATTAGTTTTACTAAAGATTTAACAGATCAAAATTAGACCCTCAATGACCTGTTATTCTACCTGATTCGTACCAAAACAGAACGTTTTAGTCCCAACGTCTGTTTTTAGTTAGTTGTCAGGTTGTCTGGAAATATAGGCGGATGGATTGACACCGAACTGCTCCCTGAAATGGCGTGCGAAATTGGACTGGCTGGAGAAGCCAACCCGGTACATGACCTGTGCGACATTGCTGTGACCTTTTCTGAACATGGCTGCGGCAGTTTTCAGCCGTATCGACCTCAGCAACCCGGCAGGTGAGTAGCCAGTCATGGCCTCTATCTTCCTGTAAAGCTGGGTTCTGCTGATGTATAATTCACTACAGAGAGAACTGACATGAAAATCCGGGTTGGCAATGTGCTCTTTCATCAGGCTGATTACCTTTTGCAACAGAGTATCCTGCGGTATGGGAATCGCAGCTTCGTCAGGGGTAGTGAGGAATTCCCTCCGGTATCTGTCGCGTATTCTCGCGGAGGTCTCCAGATGATTCCTGATTTTAAAGGAGAGCTCAAGCATGTCGAACGGTTTGCTGATGTAGTCATCGGCCCCGCAATCGAGTCCCGTGATGGTACTCTGCCTGTCAGCCCGGGCAGTGAGTATTATTACCGGGATATGTCCTGTTTTCTCATTCTGCTTTATCCTGCGGCAAAGCTCATAACCGTCCGTAACCGGCATCATCACGTCTGTGACGATCAGGTCGGGGATATTCTGGACCGCTGCAGCGAATCCCTCTTCTCCGTCGAAGGCCTCCAATACAGTCCACTCCCTCGAGAGGCTGCCGGCAATAAAGGAGTTCAGTTCTTTGTTGTCCTCGACGATCAAGATGCAGAGCCTGTTTGCCGGATTCTCATCACGGCTCTTTTGCTGCCTTTTGCCGGCCAGTTGCGTTGCGGCAGGAGCCGGTAATGCGTTGGCAGTAGAACCTGCCTGAGGCATTGAGGCGGTACCGGGGGCAGATACTGTATTAACGGATGAACTTGCCAGTTCGCTGTCTGAGTATGCGTTTCTGTTTACCGGTATACGAACGGTAAATGTGGATCCTTGTCCCGGCTGACTGTCGACCTCCACCGTACCGTGATGGAGCGCAACCAACTTGCTTACCAGGTAGAGACCGATCCCTGTGCCACCAGCGGCACTGTCACCGTTTCCAGCCGACCTGTAAAACCTTTCGAAGATCTTTTCCTTTTCTCTTGTGGGAATACCCGGGCCTGTGTCCGAAACAACGAGGACAGCACGGGTCTCTCCTTTCCTGCTTTTATCCTCAGATACCGAGAACTCTACCTTGCCTTTTTCAGAGGTGTACTTGAAGGCATTGTCAAGAATATTTGTAAGTATCTTTTCAAGTTTATCCTCATCAAACCAGGAGTCTTCAAAGTTGCCCGCAATGCTGAAAATGAATTCGATCCCTGATTTTCCTGCGATGGCAAAAAACGACTTGGCAATCCTGGTTACCAGGTCGCCCAGGCTGTTGCTGTCTGCCATCAGCCGTTCCGAATCTGTCTCCAGCCTTGACATATCAAGCAGCTGATCAATCAGCTGCCTGAGCCTGAGAGCATTGTTGATCACAACCCCCAGCGATTCGAGCCTGCCGGCCTCCTCCCCGGGATCCATACCAGTCTTCAGTTGTTCCAGTAATCCGAGGACCAGCGTCAGGGGCGTTCTGAACTCATGGGAGACATTGGAAATAAACTCCGTTTTGAACCTGTCGGCCTCATACAACTTAATAAACTCTGTCTTCCTGAAGTAACTGGAAATGAGAATCCCAACAGCCTCTATTGCAGCGACATCCTCTGGTGTCAGGTCAAGGAGCACTGTTTCGTCAATTACCCTTATACCGGTGATAATGATTAACCTGGTGCAATCATTGTAGGATACGGGGTGGATTATAAGGCTCGACAGCCGAAACCTTTTCTTAATCTCTTCAGTTGCCGTGCATTCTTCCTTTTTACTGTTGATAACAAGATATTTTTCATATTCAGGCCATTGAGACTGTGTGATGGTTTCCAGCTCTTTCGGGTCGATGCTCCCCTCAGCATAGGTATCGTGAAAGCACACAAGGTTGTACACACCCTCATGCAGTTCGGAGGCTTCGTATATATAGGTTGCAGCCATCTCAAGAGTTGAATCTATCAGGCTGGCCACTTCGTTGAACAGCTCCTTGTCGTTCCTTGAAAAACCTATTACTTTCTGGATCTCAACAAGTAATTTAAATGCTTTCTGCTGTTTGGCAAGGATAGCTTTTGTATTGTTAAGGAGATAATCAAACCTGAAAAGCTCCTTTACAAGCTCCCTGTTTTGTGCCAGCAGGTATTCTATTCGCTTCTCCTGGCTCATCTCGTGCCGCTTATGATGGTTGGCATCATTCCCTGGTGAAAATACAGAGCACTCCGGTCCAGTCGAGCGGCATAACCTTCTCTTTTACTCTGGCTATTTCAACTCCGGAGTACATCCCCAGAAGTGGTATTCTGGAGCCGACGGTTGCCTGAATCTCTTCTGACTCCTCTTTTTCGCTGCCGAAATATCTTTTGACCCTTCCAAGGCAGGAGATGTAGAATGCAAAAAGAGGCTCCCTCTCATTCAGGGAATCAAGGAACTGTCCGGCACTCTTTGAGATCATGTCGGTTTCAATCGATCTCCTCATAAACTGAAAGTGATCTCCCTCCTTCAGGTCACCTTCCATAAGTGAGATTGCCCCGCTATCTTCGTCGACTCCGAGCACCATTCTGTTTACATAATCCTCTTCCCTGAACGGACTGTATAATTCGCCCTTGTTTACGCCGAGGGTGATGAAGAACATCGCTTTCTTCCAGTCAGTTAATGCAGAATTGCCAAGATATTCCGCAGCAACTTCAATTGCGGGTCTGTTGTCTACTTCAAGTATCAGGTTTCCCTTTGCTTTCGTAATCCTATGATAATCAGAGGCAGGTTTGCAGCCGTGCATTATTACAGTATGGAGTTTTATCTTACCATGGAACACCAGGGAAAGGATGGCATCCCGGTAAACCTTTTTATTGTCCCACAGCTCCGTCTTCTTCATGTTCATGCCGGACGCTATTCCCACTCCGGCAATTGGGGGAATGGTTGCGAGTTCTTCACCGATACCCGACAGGATTGGAGTTGCCTGGTAAAAGATATTTAATGGTCTGGGAGGATTGCGCATTGAGTCGAAGAAAAGAAGCAGGGACGGGTCGTCAAAGCCATTGATGAACGTCAGTTTTCGGCCCATCACTTTTCCGGCTCGGTATTCATCGTTGTTAATGTTTTCAGCGACTTCAGTCCTGAAATTTATATCAACAGCGGAGATCACCATAATACCGGCATGAAAGCCCTCATATCCCATGTAGTCATTGGTTATGACACCAGCCGAAGTTCCACCTGCAATAATGCATTCATTTCCGATAACTGATTTTACACCCCTGAGCAGCGATTCCGAATCATGCTCGGCTGAGGCAAACACCAATGCGAGATCTGCCTTGCCTGTTCCGGCTTTGTGCATTGCCGTCTCAGCCATCTCCCTGCCGGCATCAAAGGAGTGTGGGCTCGTACTGAATGATACTCCTATTTTAGTGGACATATGTGGTAAAAATTAGGTAATTAGCATACAGGAATGCTCGAAGAATTTCCTGACAACTACTAAAATTACGCTAATATCATGAAACAGAACATAATATTTGTACCAAAATGTGCCTCTGACGTTCCAAAATGCGGCGGTGTCGTGGCATCGGTCGAAAAAAGCAACCAGTACATTTGAATGGCTGAAAAAATTTAACCAAGTTTGTCCTGGTTTGATCTTATTCAACCTGGTACCATTAAGCTATACAATTCTTAAAGCCTTATGAGCACAAACAGCACAAAACTATCCCTGAAGGAAAAGATCGGATATGGCCTTGGCGATACGGCCTCGCACTTTGTATGGGACATGGTAGGCTTCTGGATTCTGATCTTTTATACGGACACCTTTGGAATATCCGCGGCCGCCGCCGGTACTATCATGCTGATCGCCCGCTTCTGGGACATGCTCAGCGATCCGCTCATGGGTATCATTGCTGACCGTACCAGCACCCGATGGGGAAAATTCCGTCCCTACCTGCTCTGGATGGCGCTTCCCTACAGTGTGCTGGCAGTACTTACCTTTTCAACACCTGACATTGGCCCCACCGGAAAGGTGATTTATGCCGGAGTCACATATCTGTTGCTGATGACTGTTTTTACAGCCATCAACCTTCCATATTCATCGCTGGGCGCCGTGATGACTTGCGACTCTTACGAAAGGGCCGGATTAAATTCATACCGTTTCATATTTGCCTTTGCCGGTCAGTTTATCGTTACGGGAACCGCCCTTTACCTGGCCGGTTATTTCGGCAAGGGCGACAACGCCAAGGGATATCAGTACACCCTGTTGCTGTTTGCGGCAATCAGTTTCATCCTGTTCATGATTACATTCATGACCACCAAAGAGAGGGTAAAACCTCCCGCCATGCAACAGCACAACCTTAAACAGGACATAAAAAACCTGTTCAGGAACCGTCCCTGGGTAATATTGTTCTTTGTAGGCATTGTCTCATTTGTCATGTTTGCCCTGCAAAATCTTTCCATTGCCTATTACTTCAAATATTACATAGGGCAGGAACAGAATGTCCAGCTGTTCAATGTGATAGGTACTGTAGCGCTGATAGCGGGCATCCCGTTTTCAAAACCGCTGGCAAAAAGGTTTGGGAAGCGAAATGTATATATTGCCAGTTCATTGCTCTCAGGACTGTTTTTCATTTTGCTGTATCTCCCCGGCAGCGAGAATATGACTGCCGTTTACATACTGAATGTTCTGGCCAAATTCACTTATGCTCCTGCCGTTCCCCTGCTTTGGACCATGCTCGCCGATACTGCCGATTACTCTGAATGGAAGTTTGGCCGGCGTGCCACAGGACTGGTCTTTTCGGCAGCCACATTTGCCCAAAAGGCCGGATGGGGTATTGGCGGTGCACTGGCAGGCTGGATGCTGGCCCTGTTTCACTTCGTTCCCAATGTTGATCAATCAGCCACCACCCTTACCGGAATAAAGCTGATGATCTCAGTCTTTCCAGGGATCCTGTATATGTCGTGCGCCATCCTTCTCTGGTACTATGCCATTGACCATAAAACCTGCCTCCTGATGCAGGAAGAACTTGACAAAAGGAGGGAAGAGTCAGAACAGAAATAAAGAGGGTAGTGTGCGCCCGTTTAAAACTGATAATTACACCAGCGCATTCAATGAATACTATTTAACAATGATTCCTGTGCGTCATGCATAAATGATAACACCACCTGCATTATGAAAAAGTTACTTCCAGTTCTGATTTTCGCCGTGGCTGCCATGGTGGCTGTGTCATGCAACCCGGGGCCGCGCGCCACCGGCAAAACGGCAGCTGAAATACTTGGCTCACCCGACTACCAGGCCATCTCCTACGGAGGGTATCGCGAAACCACAAGAAATATTCAGCCCACGATTCCCCAGTTGAAGGAAGACATGAAGATTTTGTCGGCCATGGGAATAAAACTGCTTCGTACCTATAATGTGCATTTTGAAGAAGCAGCAAACCTGCTTGAAGCCATAAGCCTGCTGAAGAAAGAGGACCCCGGATTTGAGATGTATGTGATGCTGGGTGCATGGATCGACTGCAAAAATGCCTGGACTGACCTCCCCGACCGCATCAGAAACGAAGAGAGTCTCAGGAATGCAACAGAGATTAATCGCACTGTTGAGTTGACACAACAATACCCTGATATTGTAAAAATAATAGCAGTGGGTAATGAGGCCATGGTGCACTGGGCATGGGATTATTACGTTGAACCTGCTATAATACTGAAATGGGTAAATCATCTGCAAACCATGAAGAAGGAAGGCAAATTACCCGGGACTTTATGGATAACCAGTTCGGACAATTTTGCATCATGGGGTGGAGGCGGAACCGAGTACCATCTGGAGGACCTCAACGAACTCATTAAAGCGGTTGATTATATTTCAGTGCACACCTACCCTATGCATGAGACGCATTATAATCCAGACTTCTGGAGAGTCCCCGAGGAGGAGGAGAATCTGTCAGATATGGAGAAAATTGATGCGGCCATGCTGCGGGCAAGGGATTATGCCATCGTTCAGTATGAAAGTGTGGTCACCTACATGAAAGGTCTCGGTATTGATAAACCCGTTCATATAGGCGAGACCGGATGGGCAACTGTTTCAGATGGTCTCTATGGAGAGACGGGATCAAGGGCAACCGATGAATACAAATCCGCACAATATTACCATCTGATGAGGGAATGGACTAATGCCAACGGCATTAGTTGTTTTTGGTTTGAAGCATTTGACGAGCAATGGAAAGATGCCGCAAATCCGTTGGGTTCAGAAAACCATTTCGGCCTGATTAACCTTCAGGCGCAGGCAAAATACGCCTTATGGGATTTGGTTGATGCCGGCCTCTTTGATGCCCTGACCCGTGACGGCAAGCCTGTCACCAAAACATTTAATGGTGACACCGTTGTCCTGATGCAGATGGTGAAAGTGCCGCCTGCCTTACAGGAAATAACGGAGGACCAATAATTTGCAGATGAACCTGCCATGAATCAAAACAACCTTCAACTATGAAACCTGCCAGCGCTGAATACCTTTTTGATGCTGCATCGAAACGGATTAAGGAGTCTCTTGCGGAAATTTCGGAGGAAGATGTACGTGACTGCTGTGATTTCAGAGATTTTGAGAACCCCTTGGGTTTATTTCTATAAATATATATATTTGTATATAAATAGAAATATATGTGGATTGAGTTCCAGACGAGAATGAAGCCTTTCAGGGTATTTTCAACATTGGATGTGGAAAAGCAATTTCCCTCAATGAACCTGATGAACCTGGTCCGCTGGCAGAAGAAAGGATACATTTCGAAACTGAGAAACAGGTGGTATACATTTAACGATGCTGAAAGCAATGAGAATATTGAATGGCTTGCCGCCAACCTTATTTATGCTCCTTCTTATGTTAGTTTGCATACGGCGCTTTCCTGGTATAATCTGATCCCGGATATGGTTCCGGTTACTACATCGGTAACCACCCGGAAAACAAACAAATTTTCAACCCATTTGGGAGATTTTTATTATCACTGTATCAAACCGGAATTGTTCGGCTTCGGATTTACACTTGAAAATGTAGATGCCAACAGTACCGCAGGCAATCAGAGCAGAAAGATTATGGTGGCTACTCCACAGAAAGCCATTCTGGATTATTTTTATATAAACAGTTTTTACAATTCGAAAGAGGAAATGAAACATCTTAGGTTGAATGACAGCGAACTGGCAAGGATTATTAATGATGATTTTTACAATTTCCTTGGAAGGTATAAGAGCGAAGCCCTGAAACGTAGAATTCAATTGATGACCAAAATTTATGGCTTATGATCAGCTTCGACGAAATAAAAACCTTTTTCGGTGATAGTATCAGAAGGAATCCTTCGTGGTTCGAATATATTCTGAAGGAGTATTTTCATTACAGGTTTCTGGATATCATTTTTTCATCAGAATATGCGTCAAAGTTATGTTTTATAGGAGGGTCCAGCCTGCGGATTTTACACAATATTCAGCGTTTCAGTGAAGATCTTGATTTTGACTGTTTTAATCTGTCAAGGGAGGAATTCATAAATCTGACAGACAAGCTTATTGGCAGACTAAGGCAAGAAGGAGTTAAGATTGAAGCCGAAGATAAGGGAAAGGATCTCAAACTGGCTGCATTCAGACGAAATATAATCTTTCCCGGCTTATTGTTTGAGTTAGGATTCACAGGTCACAGGGAGAAAAAGCTTCTGATCAAGATAGAATGTGAACCGCATAATTATGCCTATGAACCTTTAAAACCAATTATACAGAAATTCGATGTCTTTACCCAGATATTCACCCCTTCTACGGCTATTCTTCTTTCAATGAAAACCGGTGCAGTTCTGGAAAGAGGAAAAGGCAGGGATTACTATGACTTTATATTCCTTTCGGGCATTACTGAGCCTGATTTCGGATATCTAAAAGAAAAATTCGAAATTTCAAATCATATCCAGTTATATGAAAGCATACTCAAATCATGTGAAACAACAGATTTCGAACTTAAATCACGTGATTTCGAAAAACTGGTGTTCGATTCAGCTGAAACCAGGAAAATCATGCTATTCAAAGAATACATCCGGCAAAAGTTAAATAAATCATCCCATTAGGTTGTCGAAGAGAGACCTGATAGCTTCCTCCACCAGCAACAGCATGAAAGGGAAAAATGGCTTCTTTCCCTTCTCCTTCACCGGGGTCGGCACAAGTACCAGCTC
>JARGFQ010000007.1:173484-191281 GCA_029210565.1 Bacteroidales bacterium | reverse complement strand
TGGTAAGGATACTGAGGCCTTTAATTACAAAAGCACTTAATATGTTCTTTTTTGCTCTAACACTCCGTTCATGACCTTTGGTAATGAACCTTGTGAAGAACTGTATCGACTCTGACTTAAAAAAATTCATAAGAGAAAACAAAAAAGATTTATCTATCAAACTGCAAAAAACGGGTAATCTTATTTTGAGATATGATTTTTCTTTTTACATTGCTGCCGACTTTTTGAATTACTTTGATGTAACAAAAAGCGTCATTCGTCGTACAAATAGGAACGTTAGTCAAAATTAATTGCACATTCGTCACTCCATGTTTCATATTATGAAGACCACTTTTATTGTTATCTTGTTGGCCTTAAGTTCTTTTTCTGCAGCAACTGATTATTACGTTAAAACAGGGGGGAATGACCTTGCCTCTGGCACTTCAGATGCCACTGCATGGGCAACGATAAATAAGGTCAATTCCATTTTTTCTGTTTTAAAGCCTGGAGACAGGATCTTATTCAAACGAGGCAATATATTTTACGGTACGATCAAGATTACAAAAACAGGCGCGTCAGGTTCCCCTATCACCCTCGGCGCCTACGGAACAGGGGATAAACCAATTATTACCGGCTTTACTGCAATCTCATCATGGACAAATGAAGGCAATGGAATCTACTCGGCCTCGCTGAAATCAGAAGGTCTGACCAATATGGTTGTCATTGAAAACAAACAATATGCAATGGGAAGATGGCCGGATGATAAATACAATATTTTCGAATCTGCCGTTACCAATCTCTCCATTACAGACAACGAGCTGGGAACTGCCATAGACTGGACGGGCGCAGAAGTAGTTATCAGGAAGAATGACTGGTCACTTGACAGGTGCAAAGTGACAGATCATACTGGTGATAAACTGACTTACTCTTCATTGGGATCTGTTCAGAATGCCGAGGCCAGACATGGATATTTCATTCAGAACGATAAAAGAACCCTTAGTGCCTATGGCGAATGGTATCATGATGTAACTGCCGGAAAGATATATATCTACTTCGGATCAAATGATCCCGCAACAAAAAAAGTCGAGGTTGCCTCACTAAATAACCTGGTGTACGATACCGGGAATGATTATATCACGATTGACAATATCCACTTCAAAGGCTCTGCTTCCACTATGATCGGGTTTATCACCAACGCCAATGATTATATTACGATCCAAAATTCCCAATTTACCTTTGCCGGTCTCGATGTGATCAATTTATGGGGTAATTACGGTAACATAACAAACAACCTGATCTCATCATGCAATCAAACAGCAATCATGGCCGTTGGAACCCAGCACAAAGTCACTTCAAATATCATTGAAAAAGTCGGACTTATTGCCGGGCAGGCATTCTGGGGTAATCTTGCAAACGGAATCGGAATCAATAATAATGACTGTCTGATAAAAAACAATACGTTACGAAACATTGGCTATAGTGGCATTAAACTCTCATCTTCAGCCGATGTAATAACAATACAAAACAATTTCATCCATGACGTTTTACTTACCCTGAGCGACGGAGCGGGGATTTATACGGCTGGGGAAGGTACGTCAAGAAAAGTAGATGGAAACATTATTCTTAATGTCAAAGGCAACACTGATGGCACACCTTACCCCGACAGACATATTGCCCGGGGGATCTACCTTGATGTAAATTCAACAAATGTCATTATTACCAATAACACGGTTGCACATTGCTCTGAGGGTGGCTATATGATTCACCGCTCTCATGAAAACAAGCTCGATAACAATACTGCATTCAGCAATGGTTATGGGATGTTCTTCCAGAACAATACCGAAAGCAATATCCGTAATAATACACTCACCAATAATATCTTTTTCGCCAAATCATCTTCACAACTCTCATTGAAATTTTACAGCGGCACTGATGACATCCCGGCTTTTGGCACTGCAGACAATAACTACTATGCAAGACCGGTTGATGATGATGATGTTTTTCACACCTACTCACCGTCAACCGGCAGCAAATACAGAACCCTGGCATCATGGCAAACTTTTACCAGCCAGGATCGCAACTCAAAGAAATCCCCGGTATCAGTCAATGATACCTCCAAAATTGACTTCTACTATAACCCAACTACCTCGAATAAGACTTATACTCTGGCTCAGCCAATGATCGATGTCAAGGGAACCAAATACGCCGGCAGCGTCACTTTACTTCCCTACAGATCGGTCATACTGATGCCTGACCCTAATCCATACACACCTCCTGTACCTTCCTTCTCGGGAGCCGTCATCGAAAATGCTGCCCCTTCAGTAATTGTAATGACCTACAGCCTTAGCCTTGCTAATATCGCTCCTGCTGCTACCGCTTTTGCAGTCAAAGTCAACGGGACCAGCCGCACCGTCAATTCAGTTACTGTCTCAGGAACCAAAGTCCAGCTAACACTTGCAAGCCCTGTCATATATGGAGATGCTGTCACTGTTGCCTATACCAAACCTGTAACCAACCCATTGCAGACTTCAGAAGGGGCACAGGCTGCTTCACTGAGTGCCCATACTGTTACCAATAACTGTATTGCTCCGGTAACACCCCAGCCTCAACCTCAACCTCAACCACCTCCCAATCAGCCACCGGTGGTCTCTATTTCATCTCCTGTAAAAGGGAGCTCCTACACTTCACCTGCAACAGTCGTTATTGATGTGGAGGCCTATGACAATGACGGCTCAGTTCATTCTGTCATCCTGTATAACGGTAATGTTAAGATAGCCGAAAGAACAGCAGCCCCATACTCTTTCTCACTTAAGAATCTGGATGCTGGAGAATATTCCCTTCACGCTACTGCAACGGACAACCTGAATTCAACAACAACATCATCAGTGCTGGATTTTGAGGTGAAGGCAGAAGTTTACATGAATGAAAACTTCTCCTTATACCCCAATCCAAATGACGGACGGTTTTCAATTGACATTCCAACAAAACCGGAAGCGGAGAGATATACCGTGAAAATTTGTGATATCCTGGGAAATGTCGTGTACAATGAAGTTGTTCCTGATGAGGTCATTACTCACCATGTCGATCTCTCTAATATGCAGCAAGGCATGTATGTATTAATTATTTCCGCTGACCGGATAATCCATACACAAAAATTCATTAAGGGATAATCAACCGGTCAATCAACTATTATCAGCTTCTGAAGATCACTGTCAAGATTGTCTCCTTCAAGTACAACGTTATAGAGTCCTGCAGCAAAACTTCCGGGAAGATACACAGTGTTTATCTCCCTGCCTAGCACCTGTTGCAAGACCACTACTCCAGCGGCACTATATATCTTCATAGTCGAGAATATCTTCTCCGGATTATTGTTCAGCACGTAGAAGAAGTCCCGGGCAGGGTTTGGATAAAGCAAGGTAACCGAATCCAGAGGCTCTTCGATAATAACCTGTTCCTCATAGATCCTCGCCCCCACCTGCCATGTGTCATTCTGTACTGCCGTACGTGGGTTGACATTGCTCCAGACAGCATCAACAGCCAATCCTTCAATATAGTTCTCCCCGAGGTCCGTACCGTAATCAAGCCTCTCTGCAGGAACAAAATCTGTGAAATTTTTGAAGTTTGGATTTATTACCACAGAGTGCTGATCATAACCCAGCGCCTGCCATTCACTGAATGTTTTATAAGAGCCTCCGGCATTGAACCTCGGGGTTCCGGTTTCACAATAAAAGACATTATAGTCTGATTCGAATCCGGCAAGGCTTGCCTGATCCATCACGTTGATGCACAGCGTCTCGTACTTGGTGTAAAATATATTGTTGTAAATCCTTGCCCCGGTTGAGGGTGCATTCAGTCCATTGTCAGTGTTCGTATGGACGTCAATGAGTCCCCTTCCAGTCTGAGCTGGTGTTCTTTCGCAATACAGGGTGTTGTTGAATATCCTCACTCCGTTCATGCCTTTAACGACAATTCCCACCTTTGGATTATTAATGATATTGTATGCCACTACCCCGGATAGATCGGTCATACCGTTTGACTTGCGCTGAATCCCATTCGGAGGATCATGCAAATAATTATATTTGATTATAACATTATTATTATAGCCGGTAAAAATCACATGCGTCCAGCTCTCTTCATCAGTTCCGTTCCAAACGAACCTGTTGCCCGTGATCACCTCACCGTCAAGATGATTGTTGTTCAGCCCTGGAGTCTCATCTCCAGCCTGAAGCATATATCCCGCAGAATTCACCGAAGTTAGCGAGTTGTTACGAAATGTTAGAGTGGTTACCTGGTTTCTCGAGATATTATATCCGGCTGATGTGCCTGTCTCGGTATCAATTATCTCCTGTCCCTCTATCGTCAAAATAACCTGAGGAAAGAGTATCAGCGTATTGCAAAAAAGAATTAAGGCCGTTAGTGTTTGCTTCATACCGGTCAGAATAGGTTAAAAAATTCGTACGCAGCTGGCGGGTAAACGCGTCTGCTACTTTATAACAGTAAACTCCACCCTCCTGTTCAGACGCCGCTCAAGCCATGTGCCGTTAGGACCTATCGGACGGGTGCTGCCATATCCCTTCGGGGTGAGGCGTGAGGCATTTATTCCCCTGTTAACAAGATAATCCACAATGACCTGTGCGCGACTCTGCGTGGTGCTCTGCTGACTCCAGGTCGTACCCTGGTTGTCGGTGTGAACTCCTATCTCAAGCTTCAGCGAAGGATACTTGTTCATCATCATCACCACCTGGTCAAGCATCAGGTAGGCATTGGTGACCAGCCTGTTACGGGTGTCGAAATAGGTGTCGGTCATGACACCGTAATTCTTCTTGAGGACATTCAGCTCCCTCTCGACAGGATCCTTTAGTACATGCAGCCGTACCGTCGCTCCCTTGTACCCGCCGGTGACCATCTCCCTGAAGGCGGGATAGGCTGCCATCAGGGTCATCTGCTGGTCAATGATATAACTGTATGTGCCGGCCTCCTCATTGCGGACCTCCCTGACAGTGTACTTCGCCGGCACACTCCGGAAGATCGGGTTGCTGAGATCCATCCTGGTCTTTGACGAGAGTATCTCCACCTGGAAGACCGCCTCCTTCGCAAATTCACTCTCGGCAGAATATTGGCTCACTATCTTAATGTTTTCAAAATCCCTGATATCCATCAGGCCGGGACCGGTTGCCGGTTTGGCGTCAAGGAAGGCTTCCATCTCGCGGTTGGTGCCGAAGACGGTTATCTTCCTGGTCACGGCGCGCTTGAGGACAACGCCCGTCGACTCCGACCGGAGCGTGAGCCCAAGCCTCACATCATAGTCGCCGCTCTTGCTGTACCTGTGCGAGGGGGCAGCCCCTGTCTTCTGGGTACCGTCGCCAAAGTCCCAGTAAAAACCGGTGACGGTGTAGCCGGGAGAGTAGGATTTCATCCCGTCAAACTGCACGGTCTCACCCGTAACAGCATATTCGGGAGCGGTGATATATGGCTGATCGTAATCGAATATCTCAATGTCGTAGCTCTGCTTGCGGAAGTAAACACTGCCGCTCCTGCGGTCGATGATGTCGAGGGCCATGCTGTATTTGCCAGGACCTGGGAAACAGTGCTCGACAGCATAACCGGACATCTTCGTGTTGTCTCCGAAATCCCATACGTACTGCAGCTTGAGCGTGTCGGCCTCGATGAGGCCACTGTCGGCAACAGCGAAGCAGTAGATGTTTTCCTTCTGAGGCTCAGCGAACCAGACCTGCGGCATCGATGAGGTGAAACGGTAAATGTCAATCGACTTGCCCCGGTCAGATGAGAAGTATCCGTCTTCCATGGTCGGGGTTATGACGATGCCAAAGTCGTCATACTCAGAGTTAAGCGGTGCCGCCAGTCTCACCGGCGTATGCCAGCCGTCGTCCTTCTGTTTCGTGACGAAGATATCCTTGCCCCCGAGCCCGCCACGGCCGTCAGAGGTAAAGAAGAGCTCGCCGGTCTCGCTGATGAAGGGATAGCTCTCATTGCCCTCGGTATTGACATTGGGACCGAGGTTCACGGGATCCTCCCAGTATCCGTTGTTCCAGTTGCTGTAGTAGATATCCAGTCCGCCAAGGCCATCGGGCTTGTCGGATGCAAAGTAGATGCGCTTGCTGTCGTGCGAGAGGCACGGCATCGTTATGTTGAACCACTCGGTGTTAAACCTGATCTCGCGTATCCTGCCCCACCCCTTCTCCTCGGCAACGGCGTAGAAGAGCCCCAGCTTGTTGCGGAAGGTGGAGAGCATCTTCAGATTCCCGTCAACCACAAGATTCCTCGAGTAATAAATGGTGTCTCCGGAACGGTTGAAAGTCGCCGGTCCGTCGTTGAGCTTGCTCTTGAGGTCTTTCGAGAAGAGCTTGCTACGGGTGTTGCCAGCTGCGGTGTCTGCATAGAACATCTTCACCACCGCCATCCCCTCGCTGTTGACGGCCGATCCCCTGTCAGTGCAGAAGACGAGACCGTTCCTGTAGAACGCCGGGGCGAACTCATTGTACATGTCAGTGCTGAAGTTGGTCTTCGTGACAGTGTACGGTTGTTGCTGGGCTGTCAGAGTGCCCGTCAGTAAGATTACTGTTGTCAGAATGATTGTGGTCCTTTTTTTCATTTTCTTGGAAGTTCGAAGTGAGCAAAAAGGCTGGAGTGCCTTGTAAACTCTTTGTTATCCATAACTTTAGTCACTTTAGATCACTCTAGATCACTTTAGTTCACTCTAGTCACTTAAAAAATCAATGGATTTATAACATCAACCTTGTAACGGAATTCATAGCGGAGCATGACCTCGTGCGAGCCGTTGCTGTAGGTGCCGAGCTTGCCGAAGTTAAAATCATACGAATATGCAACCTTGAACTGGTTGTTTATGGCGAACTGCGCCAGCGCTGTGACCGACCCGGTGCTGCGGTACGAGGCGCCGATCCAGAACCTGTCGTACAGGATGAAGTGAGCGTTGGCATCGTACAACAGCTTGTCGCCCGGCGAGTAGCTCACCAGCGCCGAGGGGAGGAACTTCGCCCTGGGTCCCATCGGTATCATATAGCCGGCATTGAGGATAAAGTTGTACTGCCCGGGTTCCACCTTCAGTGCATACTTGTTCTTGTCGAAGTCGAACCTGTAGCCCAGCAGCCTCGGGATAGAGAACCCGACAAAGAAGTTCTTTACCGTGTAGAATGTGCCGAAGCTGAAGTCAGGGACGAGAAACACCCTCGAGTCGATCAGGTAGTACTCATCGCCGGGATCGAGCACGATCAGGTCTGACCACGCCGTATTGGTCGCGACCAGTCCAGCACCCAGCCCGAGGGCCAGCATTCCGTCGCCGACATTGATCCTGAAGGCGTATGAGGTCATCGCCTCAGTCTGTTTCGTCACCCCTATCACGTCATTGACCACCACCAGTCCCAGTCCGAGCTTGTCGGAGAGCACCGGGGCATCCACCTCAAGGGTCATTGTGCGCGGGGAGCCAGGTATGCCCACCCACTGCTGGCGATAGAAGGCAGCGACGCTGAGCCCTCCCCTGTTGCCTGCATAGGCGGGATTAATGGTCAACGGGTTCAGGATATACTGATTCGTTACCGGCGTCAGCTGGCCCAGCAATGCTATGGGTAGCAGAAGCAAAATTAACAGGTTGATTATCTTTTTCATTTCCGTGATGTGTTTCGAATTTCGTGTTCGTTGTTGCTGGTTTCTTGTTTTTGGTTTCTGAGGCCGCCTCGCCCATCTTAATTGCCCGAAGGCGGTTTCAGTGGGCAGCCCACCTGCCCCCTCCAGAAGAAGGTTTCGGTGGACGGCCCTCCTTCACCTTTGTCATGAGGTTTTGGCGGGCGGGGCAGGCGCATTATCTTCTGACAACGACATAACCGCTGCGGGAGATTCCATTGGCTGTTCTCAGCACATAGAAGTATGTATCCTCGGGCAGTGGATAGCCATTGTAGTCCAGTCCTTCCCAGGTGTTGTCATAGTCAGTGTTTTCATACACCTTCAGCCCCCTGCGGTCAAAGATCGCAAGTTCTGTCCTTCCCAGGGTTGTCAGTCCTCGCAGCACGAAGAAGTCATTGCGGCCATCCTGGTTGGGTGTGATGAGCGTAGGTATGATGAGGTTATTGACCGTCACAACAATATAGTCCGTTACCGGATCGCATGCGCCGTTGGCGACTGTCCAGCTGAATACGTTCTCACCGAGGGCCAGCCCGTTGACCGCTGTCGACGGAGCCGTGGAGTTGAATATCTCACCGTCGCCGGTGACAAGCTCCCATAATCCAGCTCCCGCTTCAGGAATCTCTGCATTCAGAGTTGTACCGAAGACATAATCAAGTACCTGGTCAAGACCTGCATTAGCCACCGGTATCTCATCAGCTGTCACGACCACAGGTTTTATGGCATAGAAATCCTGGGCATTGGTGCCTTTTATGTAGTAGGTGCCGCCTGTGGCTGCCGTAGGAGTCACATACACTTCTGTAGCCATGAGATCAGTCCAGTATGTAAAAGTCAGATCTGCATCCGACCCTGCAGTTATTGCCGGGAGGGTCAGGTCAACGGTTTCATCCTCACAGATAGTAGGCGGATTGGTTATAAACAGGTTGGGGGTTCCCGGGCGTGGATTGATGACAACGTTAGCCGAAGGTAATGAAGTACAGCCAACAGAGTTGGTGACGGTGAACGTGTAGGTGCCGGGCTCCAGTCCGATTATGGTGTGCGAGGTGCCCGAGGCTGTGATCTCGGCATTGTCAGGAAACCTTGTGAGTGTCCACGTTCCGGGTGGCAAACCTGTAAGCACTACGCTGCCGGTAGCAACGGTATAGGTCGGTTGAGTAACAGACCCTATATTCGGTGCTGATGGAGTGGCAGGCTGAGGATTGATAACCACATTATCAGTCAGGGGAGATATACATCCCTCCTCATTCTCCACAGAGAAGTTATAGGTACCTGTGGTCAGGGAAGTGATTGTTGCGGTTGTTCCACTTCCTGTTGTGGCTATTCCTCCGGGGTACTGCCTGAGGATCCAGTTTCCTGTAGAAGGTAACCCGCTGAGCTCGACGGATCCTGTCGATAAGACACAGGTCGGCTGAGTAACCGTGCCAATGACAGGTCTCGTCGGCACAGCGGGTTGAGTATTTATGACAACTTCGGTGGATGCAGGAGAGGTGCACCCGTTGGAGTTGGTAACTGTAAAAGTGTATGATCCCGGAACCAATCCGGTCACGGTAAACGTTGTTGTCGATCCTGTGCGGCTCCCCGGATTGATTGTCCAGGTGCCTGCCGGAAGGCCGCTGAGCACCACGCTCCCCGTGGAGACAGTGCAGGTAGGCTGGGTTATTGTCCCCACTATAGGTGCGTCAGGTATAGCATTGACAGTCAGGGTGGCAGCATTGGAGGTGGCGTTGTTTCCGCCGGTGCAGTTGGTAATGTAGCACCTGTACTGGTAGCTTCCCGTAGCAGTGATTCCTGATATATCAAGAGTTTCAGAAGTGGTATTGGTATATACTGCACCCGCCGGGGTCCCGTTAGCCACACTAACCCACGTAGCCCCGTTGTTGTACTGCCACTGGTAGGTGAAGGGCGATGTGCCTCCTGCCACAACACTCATTGAAGCATTACCGCCTGCGCACATGCTTGCAGAAGTAGGATGGGAGGAGAGTGTTACCGGAACACAGGATGATGAGACGGTAACTGTCACGGTGAAGGTGTTGCCGACACATGCTCCGGCAGTGGGTGTGACAGTATAGACAGCGGTTCCTGAGCCGGTAGGAATGGTAAGAGTGCCTGAAATGCTGGTCGCTCCGGTGGCCTGGGCTGTGCCTCCCGTAACCCCGTTGGTATAGGTCGGTGCCGGCCAGGTATAGGTTGTCCCTGCCGGTACTCCCGTCGGAGTCACTGTAAAGGTGCCTCCGGATGATATTGATGCCGTCTGGTTGGATACGCTGGGCGTCGGGGGCTGATCATCGACCGTCACCGCTCTTCCCGGGGAGGTGCATCCGGCAGGGCTTCGTGCTGTGACAGTGTAGTCACCCGGAGCAACGCCTGAGAAAATTCCTGTTGTGTTTGTATAGGTTGTCCCGTTGATACTGTAAGTCATCCCTGTGCTGGTCGGAGAGATTACTGTGATGGTCCCGGTGGCTACAGCGCATGTAGGCTGTGTCACAGTGACCGTTGGAGCTGCAGGTATTGCATTTACAGTTACCGAAACCTGGGAGTTGACAGTCGAGAAACCGTCATTGACAGCGACGTTGTAGGTTGTGCTGACTGATGGTATAACGGTCGGGCTTGCAGAGCTTGAGTTAAATCCTGCAGGATTCGAAGTCCAGACGTAAGTGTATGATCCTGATCCGCCTGAGGCATTGGCAGCAAGCTGAACTGTCGTCCCGGCACAGACAGTGTTGGGAGTAGCAGTGGCTGATGCACTGAGGGCACCACCGGAGACATTGACAGTTACCTGATCAGAATTGGAGCATGTGGTGGTGGTTGATGTTGCAGTCAGTGTAAAGGTAGTTGTAGATGAGAGAATTGCGGTTGCTGTGTTGATGGCCGTCGGACTGGTGACCTGTGCCGCCGGTGTCCAGCTATACGCAAATGGGCCAGTGCCTGTGGCAGTCCCGGAAAGGTTTGTGCTTGTCCCGTTCGGAATCGTTTGATCCATGCCGGCATTGACCGTTGGGAGGGCATTGACCGTAATGGCAAAGTTTGGACTTACGGCTCCGTCGCCGCAGGTGTTGACTCCCCTTACAGTCAGGTTACCAGAAGTGGCACTTGCGTTAAAGCTTATCGTAACTGAATTCGATGTGCCGCTGATAGTTGCGCCAGTGCCTGTGTATGCCCAGCTGTAGCTTGTTGCGTTTGCTATGGCAGGGACACTGTAGGCTACAGAGCTCGTACCCCTGCATACAGAAGCCGAGCCTGTGATTGTTCCTGCTGCAGCCGGCAAGGAATTCACCGTGATGGGATAGTTTGCACTCACGGTACCGTTACCGCAGCTGTTGACTCCTCTTACTGTAAGATTACCTGAGGTGGCATTTGCCGCGAAATTGATAGTGACGGATCTTGTTGTGCCGCTGATCGTCGCACCTGTTCCGGTGTATATCCATTCGTAGGTTGTCGCATTGGTGATAACCGGCACCGAATATGAAACCGCTGTCGCACCCTGGCAAACTGTGGCCGAGCCAGTAATTGTACCCGCCGCTGCCGGCAACGGGTTAACGGCGATGGCGTAGTTTGGACTCACGGCGCCGTTGCCGCAGCTGTTTACTCCCCTGACCGTCAGGTTACCCGAGGTAGCATTGGATGCAAAGCTTATTGTCACTGAGTTAGTTGTGCCCGTTATTGTTGCTCCCAAGCCAGAATAGGCCCAGCTATAACTTGTGGCCCCCGTTATCGCCGGCACACTGTATGACACTCCGCTCTGCCCCTGGCAGACCGTGGCTGTGCCGGTTATGGTACCGGCAGCCGACGGTAACGGGTTGACGGTGACAGCATAGTAGGGACTCACGGCTCCGTTCCCGCAGCTGTTCACTCCCCTGACTGTCATGTTACCCGAAGTAGCATTTGAAGCAAAGTCTACCGTGACCGAGTTCGAAGTGCCGGTTATCGTTGCCCCATTGCCTGAGTAGGCCCAAATATAACTGGAAGCTCCCGTAATAGCCGGCACACTGTATGTGACACCGTTCTGTCCCTGGCAAACCGTTGGTGTCCCGGCTATAGTTCCGGCAGCTACCGGAACTGAGTTTACTGTAATTGCGTAGGTTGGACTCACGGTACCGTTACCGCAGCTGTTGACTCCTCTTACTGTAAGATTACCTGATGTGGCATTTGCGGCGAAATTGATTGTGACGGATCTTGTTGTACCGTTGATTGTCGCGCCTGTTCCGGTGTATATCCATTCGTAGGTTGTCGCATTGGTGATGACCGGCACCGAATATGCAACCGCTGTTTCGCCCTGGCAGACAGAGGCAGTCCCTGTTATTGTTCCTGCTGCAACAGGCAGAGGATCTACTGTGACCGTAGCACTTCCGGTCATGGTGGTTGTCCCGCCGGCATTTGTTCCTTCAACCGTATATGTTCCGGCGACAGTTTGGAGTCCGAAATCCAGTGGGTTCCCTGTACCGTCAACTGTGGGTGTGAGCTCGGCACTGTTCCTTATCAATGTATACGTAACCCCTATTTCCGAGTCGGAAAGACCTACTGCCACTCCGGTACCACCTTCACAGTATGATCCGCCGCCAGTGACTGCAAAAGCTGTCGGAGGAGGGGGATTAAGAACCGGGTTGTCATATACAATCGCATTAGTCCCCGGACTTACAACAAGTGCAGTATTTGTAATTCCCTGGTACTGTGAAACACGTGTAGGATAAAGAGGATTAGCCGCGGTACTGGGGCAAAAAACCAGATCAGGGGTTGTCCCTGATACAAAGTTCACACTGCTTGATATCCTGAAATGCGTAACCAGGGTTCCGTCTCCTGTTGATGATATGATGGTACCGTTTCCTGCTCCGGGCGGTGTGCGACCGGCCAGTCTTATCAAAGTCTGATTCGGGTAACCTGAAAGTGATGACGCAATACTTACAGCGGAATTGAATTGCTGTGATGAATTCAACCCTGAACCTGTGTTATCGTATGTGACCGTTACAGTCCCCCCTGAATAGATAAGGGAGTTGAACAGCAGCCCAAGCTGTACTGAAGCAAGCTCAAATGGCTGTCCCGGATCCTTGTCCAGCAGATATACATCAAATTCCAGAACGTTCTGGGCAGTCTGAGCAACATTGCGAATTGATATCTCAAAATTGTCTATCTGTGCATTCAATGCAAAACTGACTGTAAACAATGTAATCCCTGCAATGATCCTATTCCAGTAAGAGACTAATTTTTTCATGTTATGATTTTATGTTTGGACAGGGTTTCTCGTGTATTTATTTAATATTCATTCTTTTAAGGCAGAATGACTCCGATATATTTATAGTTGTTGTTATCAATGGGGATGTAATCATTCGTATCCACCATACCGTTTCCGTCAACATCCGTTACCAGGTATCCGTAAGCATAGTTATAAGAATCATTGTCGATACCAATATAATCCTGGGTGTCTATAAAGCCATCCTGGTTGACGTCTCCCGCGAAGATCAGGTAGCGGCCATCGCTTGAAATCCCCATATTTTCACCGTAAACAGAAGAGAGTGAATTGAAGGAATAGTCAATCGACGTTTCCGAGAATGATACAACCGATGCTGTAGTGGTTTCGATACTGTTTCTGTGCTTCACAGTAATGTAGTATGACCCTGAATGTTCAGCAGGTATCGTGATCACCGCTGTCCCCTCTGTAGTAAGATCTACATCCGCAGCTGTATAGATAATCGTCCAATAGTTACCAGGATCATGTAATTCAACAGTTATATGATCAGCTATTCCTGCAGGCCATTGAGTGCCTGTCTCCCCCCATGCCTGCCTCATGGTACCGCCTCCGTCATACAGGCCTTCAAGTAAGACAGAGGAAAGATTAAGCGTCCTGGTGCAGATATTGACTGTCAGAGTGCCGTTTGCAGTTACAGTGCCGCAGCCTCCCGTTAAGGTTACGGTGTAGTTGAATGTGCCTGATGCTGACGGAGTACCACTTATTGTTACAGTATTAGATGACCAATTTCCGTTTACTCCTGATGGCAGACCCGAGAATGTAGCTCCCGTTGCCCCGGTAGTCGAGTAAGTGATTATTGTTATTGGTGTATTGACACAAACTGTCTGGTTGTTAGTGCCTGCCCCCGAGGTAAGTGTGATTGTGTTATTCGGATTGACAGTAATGTAATTGCTCTTCGTCTCCGTGTTCGATGCTCCTTCTGTAATCGTCAGTGAGACACTCTTCGATCCTGTCGTGCCATAGGTAACCGTATGCGGACCTATCCCAGTAGCAGTCCCCGGTGTCGCTCCCGATCCAAAGTTCCAGCTGTAGGTCGTACTGCCTGTCGTTCCTGTCGATGTATTTGTGAATGTCACTGTCGATCCTAAACATATCACCAGTGGCGTGCCTTCAAAATTGGCATCCAACCCGCAACCCTGCAAACTGATTGCCAGGGTCCTGGGTGTACCCGTACATATTGCAGCATTTGTCTCAGTGACTGATATGTTTCCATTTGTTGTTCCAAAATTCACTGTTATACTGCTGGTCCCCTGACCCGTGATTATTGTAGCGCCCAATGGTACCGTCCATGAATAACTCGACCCAACCGTGTTCGTCACACTGTAAACATACCCCGTACCACCACAGGCAGGGGTGGCACTGCCTGTTATCGCTGATGTCACAGGCAAAGTATTGACCGTGACTGCCGACGTGGTGTTGCTGCATCCTGTGGCGTCAGCGGTGAACGTAAAGGTCGCTGTGCCTGCTGCAGCTCCTGTCACAACTCCCGATGTGTTGACTGTGGCAACTGTGGGATTGCTGCTCGTCCAGGTGCCTCCTGTAGTCGGACTTAGCGTGGTAGTAGCACCAACGCAGATCGAACTGCTGCCCGTGATGCTCACTGTCGGCAAACCGTTGACCAAAACATCCATCGTGGCCGAGGTGGCACACTGGCCTGCTGTCGGTGTAAATGTATAGGTCGTAGTACCGGCTGTCGTCGTGTTGATCGTCGACGGTGACCATGTTCCGGTTATTCCATTGAGTGAAGTCGTCAGAAGGGTCCCGGATGTTGAACCTAAACAATAGGGACCCAGCTGAGTAAACGTAGGAGTAACATTGGCGCTGACCGTGACAGGTCCTGTGGTGTTGCTACATCCCGTGGCGTCAGCGGTGAACGTAAAGGTCGCTGTGCCTGCTGCAGCTCCTGTCACAACTCCCGATGTGTTGACTGTGGCAACTGTGGGATTGCTGCTCGTCCAGGTGCCTCCTGTAGTCGGACTTAGCGTGGTAGTAGCACCAACGCAGATCGAACTGCTGCCCGTGATGCTCACTGTCGGCAAACCGTTGACCAAAACATCCATCGTGGCCGAGGTGGCACACTGGCCTGCTGTCGGTGTAAATGTATAGGTCGTAGTACCGGCTGTCGTCGTGTTGATCGTCGACGGTGACCATGTTCCGGTTATTCCATTGAGTGAAGTCGTCAGAAGGGTCCCGGATGTTGAACCTAAACAATAGGGACCAAGCTGAGTGAACGTCGGTGTAACATTGGCATTGACTGTCAGAGAATAGGTGTCTGTTGCTGGGACACATGGATCTCCCGAAGGGTTATTTGTTGTCACCGTTATTATAACCGTATTACCGGCATCACCGGGTGCAGGAGTGTATGTAAACGAGAATGGTGATGTGCCTGTTGATATGGGATTTACACTGCCTGAACCATTTTCCGTAATAGTAACCGCTGTTGCACTTCCACCAAAGATGTTTCCGCTTACTGTAATAGGACTATCAACACATGTTGACCCGGATGAGCTTCCCAGCGACAGTGTCGGCGGATCACTGCAACCGGTTGTAGCCGAAAGATCAATCATTGTAGTTCCGGAAGGGCTAAAAAGACCGATTGGACCATCTGAATAAGTAAATACTGCCTGAACATCAGCAACATAAGTCAATCCACTGTTGATGCAAAACTGAAAACTAATCGCATTACCTCCTGTGAAACCATCAATTATAGGAGTATCAGTGTCATCCTCTGAGGCAATAATTGAAAGATAAACACCACCACCTGTTAATTCCTGTGTCAGAACACCGGCTCCGACACAATAGATACCATCAAAAATTCCTACTTCATCGCCAGGCTGTAGATTGACTCCGTCTACAACAGCAGATGTAATATAAAAATTCATCTGGTTAATCCCGTTGCCTGTCCATACCGGTGTAAAACACTGTGCTTGCAGTTCGAGAATAAAGCGAACAAGCATAACTGAGATGGCTATCAGTTTTTTCATTTGCAACGACTTTTATTAAGGCAATTAACTAAGTTCTCGAATATTATAATAATCCTATCTAATCACCAGAGATTTAGTCTGAGTGCTACCATTAGTTATCATTCGGTAATAGTAAACCCCTGGTTCCATCTTTAGCCCTGTAGCAGATCTATTGTTCCATTCTATTGAATGTGGCCCTTCATTCAACTCATCATCAACCAAAATAGCCACAATTGTTCCGATAGAATTAATGATTTCAAGACGAACATTTGATCTATTCCCCAGTATAAAGTTAAAGATTGTTTTTTGATAAGAGGGATTAGGATAGGCATTACTCAGCATATCATTCTTAAAGTCTTCGAAGTCAGTCTTCAATACAGAGGTTCCATTCTTTGTAAAAGTTCCAAATGATCCTGGCTCCAGGGTAAAGGATCGTGCGATAAGCTCCTTGCCAAGATGATGATCCCATAACCTTAAAGTGAATGAATGACCCTCAACGAAACCGTCAATTTCTTCTGTTGTGGGATCATCCAGAGATGCTGCGACAGATACGTAATCAGGATTTGAATAATCCACAACTGCCGCTCCAACACATACATCGCCGTCGAACACGCCAATCTCATCTCCCGGTGTAAGGTCAGTTTGGCCAAGTGTAGGACTCATTATGTATAAGTTCATATGGTCCAGTCCATTACCTTTATATACAGGGCGAAAATGAGATAGCTGATTTACGGTGTGGCTACTCTTCAAGATTCCACCATCATTATTACTCAGGGTCAGCGTTGTTGGAATGTTGACTTTAATCTTATACCCTTCGCCTGGTAAGAGATTGGAAAAACCGTAGACCCATCCCAACGGTAAAGGAAGTTCCACAATCGCTTGGCCTATTTCATTCTGCACTTTAATGAGGCTTCCTTCCGAAATGAGCGGTTCCAAGGCAGTTTCAGCAGCCTGTCCGGATGGGAATGGATAACCGAAAATGTTCCACCCGGAAAGTAGTGGAATATCCAACGGTGAATCAATAGGTCGTCCTATAATACTCAATTGTGTATCTTCTGAGACTTTAATATTATAGCCCTCGGTGATCTGAAAGTCTCCAATTCCATTAACCCAACCAAGGACAGGGAGCTGTACAATAGCATCTCCCGCCTCATCCTGTACTTTCAGCAATGTCCCTGCAGTTATCAGTGGGTTAACAATATCAAGCATTGATGGGTTATCAGGTGTAGTTGTAAATGACAGTATGTTCCATCCTTCTTTAAGCGTAATGGTCTGACTTAGTGGATTAACCGCAGTAAGGTTAAAACTGGAAGTTGCTCCGGGAGCCAAAATGCTATCGCCAAATTCAAAAACTGCATCAGCATATACTGTTATACTATCCTCACTCTGATCCCAGACACGGAAAGTAGCGATATGGCCTGTAATAAATCCGTCGGTTTCGGGTGTATCAGAGTCATCATGTGATACAATTATCGAAAGATAATTTAATCCCGTAAGAATTTCTTGCAGAATACCTACTCCCACGCAAATTGGTCCGTCGAATATTCCGATAGCATCTCCCGGTTGCAGAGCAACATCATCAAGTGTCGCTGTAAGAGCATAGAAGTTCATGTGATCCATCCCATTACCGGGCCACCATACGGGCACGAATGAGGCTGGCAATTCCACGACCGTGACAGGCTCGGTGGTATTGCTACATCCTGTTGTTGATGAGGTGAATGTAAATGTGGAACTGCCAACAGATAATCCAGTCACAAGACCAGCATTGCTTACTGAAGCTACCAGAGGATTATTGCTCGCCCAGGTTCCGCCAGTTGTTGGAGACAAGGTAGTGGTACCTCCGACCAAAATATTGATCAAACCAACTACGCTTACTTCCGGGGCACTAGGTACGGCATCGATAACAAAGACCGCACTCGAGACACACGTCGGGTCTGAGCCAGTATCACGTGAACTG
>JARGFQ010000007.1:134514-173387 GCA_029210565.1 Bacteroidales bacterium | reverse complement strand
TAGCTCCCAGAGGTGAGGTGACTGTTATAGTACCCGTGGGTTCGGAACACGTAGGTTGGGTAAGTGATGCTGTCGGCGTCGGCGGGGCACTAGGTACGGCATCGATAACAAAGACCGCACTCGAGACACACGTCGGGTCTGAGCCAGTATCACGTGAACTGAGGGTGTAACTAGCATCGGCAACTAACCCACTGAACGTGGTGGTGCTTACCCAGGCGCCGCCATCAAGACTGTATTCTATAGTAGCTCCCAGAGGTGAGGTGACTGTTATAGTACCCGTGGGTTCGGAACACGTAGGTTGGGTAAGTGATGCTGTCGGCGCATCAGGTAATGAATTTACACTAACCGCTGAAGTGGTACTGCTACATCCTGTAAGGCTTGAGGTAAATGTAAATGTGGCAGTGCCCTCTCCAACTCCAGTGACCACACCATCTGTAGTTACTGTCGCTACGGTTTCGTTGTTACTAACCCAGTCACCATCTGCACTAGGCGACAAGGTCGTAGTACTGCCAACACAAATAGAACTGCTCCCAGTAATACTGACTACCGGCAACGCATGAATAGTCAAAGTAGTGTAATCAGAATGGCTGACACCGTAATTGTCTTGTACTGATAATTTGATTGTATGGCCACCTACACCCAACCCGTAACCAACAAGTTGCACATGTGACAACGTTTGTATTGCACCTGATAAATCATCAGTTCCATCATTATTAATGTCCCATTCGTAATCGGAAATAATATCTCCACATTCTCCATCAGGGTCATAAGAACTACTTCCACTCAATGTCACTCCACTACCCTGACAGCTTTCATAAGGCCCTCCGGCATCAGCGACAGGTGAGGTGTTGACAAAAACAGAAAAGCTGCATGTAACGGTCACTGAACAGGAATTGGTTGCCGTAATTTCTACCAGCGTAGTACCGATATTGAGGGCTGATCCGCTACCTGTGCCGCTGCCGCTTCCCGTAGTGGCACCACTATAGGTATATGACAGAACAGGTTCAGGCGAACCAGATGCTACAACAAGTGAAGCATAGTCCACTATGGCCGTGCAAAAACCCGGATCAGCATCCTGCATGATCGTGGACCCGGGACATAATGTAAATGATGGTGCTACTCCACTCACTGTAATGTAATCGGTTTTTATCTCCTCATCTGTGCCGCTGGCATCCGTTACGGAAAGTGTTACCGTCACAGATCCCTCAACTGAGTAGGTCACAGAATGAGGACCGGCACCTGTTGCGGTCGCAGGTGAGGCTCCGTTACCAAAATTCCAGCTATATTCTGCTGATCCAGTTATATTGAAAGTATTGTCGGTGAATGTCACTGATGATCCGGCGCAAACCGATGTTGGGCTGGCAATAAAGTCCGCAGTCAACTGGGCGGAAACAGCATGAGAGACAAGAGATAATAGTCCGCCCAGGATTATTATCCTTGTAATTCGATTCCGAAATAGTTTACCGGAGAAATAATCAACCTTTTTCATAATAGTTGCATTTTCATGAAAACACATTTGAAGCTGTTAAAAACACATCTCCTGTCATCCTTAAGATACCTTCGAAAAGGGACATAAAAGTGATGACCCGGGATGTCACTCCGGTCCTTTATAATAAATGTAATAAATTGATATTCTATTCATTAACACTTCTAACAGAAGTGATTTAAATACACCTTCGTTCCGTCAGTCACACTGACCCGCCTTCCGCGAAGGAGCCTGCATGAAAAGAAAACCCGGCTCCCGGTAAAGAGCTGGGCACATTTTTTCCGTGTACAGACAGGTGATAACCTCAGCCATCATGGCAGAAGGTACAGTAGAATAAAAAAATGCTCAGCCTTTAAATCGACTCTAAAATTAAGATAATTAAAACAGACCCGAGACTTTATTTGACAAAAACCTTGTTATAATACATAAAGAGATGAGAAACTAAGATAAACCGGTTTGAGCTCCTTTTCGGGGAGCCGAAAGCCACTGAAATATCACTTTTTATTCAATAACCGTTGCTTTTTCAAATCTTTGAAATTATTTTTATCGTCACCAGGGCAAACCCCGGGGCGAAACGACAAAACGCTGTAAATCATAATTCTAAAGCCATGTCAAAAGGACTAGTCACAAAAAAGGACAAAAAGAAAGAGGCAACCAAGAGCCTGAAAGAGAAGCGCAAGGAGAAAAAGGAGAAGAAAAACGCAAAGTAAGCGTAGTACCTCCCGTCTGTTCAGGCAGACAGTTCGCGCCAGGAAAGGGGGGACATCTCACGCCCTATCAAGGGAGGTGAGCTATCTGCCGGGAAACAGGGGTGCTCCTGCCAGTCCACATGGACGGTTGAGCCAGTTGAAGTGTGGAAATTACAGCCAGGAAGCCGGGCAGCCACCCACCAGCCACAGGGCAAGGCTCCGGATTTTTATTTCCGGCCATGACACAATATTCACCCGCCCCTGCGGTTGATTATGTGACATTGTATTATCTTCATGCCCCGGCCTTAAAACTACCCGCAGGAGCCAGATGAAAACCAGAACACGAAAGTCGCCGTTCCCCTGGACCTCCCTGAGCGTGCTGCTCTTTACCGCAGCCGTCCTCACTGCGGTGATGATCATATATTCTTTCGGCGAACAACAACGCATGCTCCACGATGCCCAGACGGAGATGGAATCAATATCCCTCCTGAAGTCTGAACAGGTGGCCAGCTGGAGAAATGAACGTCTTAACGACGCGACACTGATCCATGAGAATGTCACCCTCGTGGAGAATGTCGATGCCATGTTCATCAAGGAGAGCGCTGAATGGGAACAGTCGAGGCTGGAGCAGCTCCTCAAAACACTCATCGTCAACTACGATTTCGGCGGTGCCGTGCTGGTCGATGCCGGTGGCCGCCCGGGACTGGCAGTGCCGCAATCGGAGGCAGTGATGGGTGACTTCCTCAGGAACAACATCACCGCAGCCATCTCCAACCCGGTCATATCGATGTCGGATTTCCACACCGCCCCGGTGGTCTCCTACCTCCATCTTGACATGCTCATCCCTATGCGGATGCCGCTGGAGGGCGACACCGTGCTCGCCGGAGTGCTGGTAATACGCATCGATGCGGAAAAGGAACTCTTCCCCCTCCTCTCCTCCTGGCCAACACCCGGCAGCACTTCCGAATGCATCCTCTTCCGCTTTGAGGGCGACTCTGTCATATACATCAACGGGTCACGTCTCGCCGGCCATGACTCTCCCGTCACCCTGGCCGCAGGCCCGATGGAGATGAGCTACCTCAATCTTCCGCAGGAAGGAAACGACATAACGACATTCATTGATTACACCGGAACCGAGGTTGTCGCCTCTGTAAAAAAGGTGCCCGGCACGGAATGGTACCTCATCGCCAAAAAAGAGGTCCCGGAGATCCTCGAAAGATACACTGACGAGATAACCATGCTCTGGCTTATAATGGGACTCGTCTACCTGGCACTGGCACTGATAGGATACCTTATCATCAAGGCTACACGCGCACGCTTCTGCCGCGAGAAGCAGCAGGAAGAGCTCAACCGCCAGGCCATTATCAAGCACTTCGACTTCGTGATGAAGCATGGCAACGACATCATCCTGTTGATAGACAGTAAGATGAATATTGTCGAAGCCAATGAGCGCGCCGTACGGACCTACGGCTACCCGCGCGAGAAACTCATCGGGATGAATATTTCCGACCTGCGGACGCCGGAAGAGCTGCCCACCCTCGTCAAACACGAGAAGGAACTCAACGAGAAGGGATCATCATATATCGAAACCGTCAACAGGCGCAGCGACGGCACCACCTTCCCCATAGAGATAAGTGCCTACACCGTGGATGTCGACGGCGTGCGCTTCTATCAGAACATCGGCCGCGACATCTCCGAACGCAAGATGACGGAGGAGGAGATGAGGGAGAACAACAGGAAACTAAGCACCATAATCAACAACCTCCGCGGGGTGGTCTTCCGCTGCAACAACGACTACGACTGGAACATGCAGTATATCAGCGACGGCATCTACGAACTGACCGGATACCTGCCCAATGAGTTCATAGACAGTAAGATAAGAACATACGGTTCCATTATCCATCCGGAAGACAGAGAAACCGTATGGAATGTAGTGCATGAAGCACTGGAGACCGGCTACCTCTACACAATCGAATACCGCGTCGTCACCTCATCAGGAAACATAAAATGGGTATGGGAGAGGGGACGCGGCTATTACGAAAGCGACAAGCTGGTGGCACTCGAGGGATTTATCTCCGACATCACCGAGCGCAAACACATAGAGGAGGAACTGATACGTGCCAAGGAGAAGGCCGAGCAGAGTGACAGGCTCAAGACCGCCTTCCTCCACAACATCTCACACGAGATACGCACCCCGATGAACGCTATCGTAGGCTTCACCACCCTGCTGGAAGATCCTGAAACCGACGAGGAGAGCCGCAAGCAGTACATCGATATCATCTCGCAGTCGAGCAACCAACTCCTCTCGATCATCACCGACATCGTTGACATCTCCAACATCGAAACAGGACTGGTGAAGGTGAGCCGCAAGAGCGTCAATCTCAATACACTCATCAGGCACCTGTATGATACGTACCGGCTGCGAACGGAACAGCAGGGGCTGATACTGAACTTCACCACACACCTCGTCGACGGTGAAGCGGTGGTCCGCACCGACGAGACTAAGGTGATACAGATATTCTCGAACCTGCTAAACAATGCCCTGCGGTTCACCCGCGAGGGAAGAATAGAACTTGGCTATGTCCTGCGCGGTGAGATGGTTGAGTTCTTCGTCTCCGACACCGGCATCGGCATCGCGTCAGAACACCATGAGAAGGTGTTCGAACGGTTCTTCCAGGTGGAGGGTCCCAGCTCGAAGCAGTACAGCGGAACGGGCCTCGGACTGTCGATATCGAAGGCCTATGTCAGGCTGCTGGGAGGCAAGATCTGGCTCATCTCGAAACCTGGAGAGGGATCGCTCTTCTGCTTCTCGATACCTTATTCAAAGCCGTCAGAGGAGAAACCGGCCGGGAAAAAAGCGACAGGCAAAAGCAAGTAAATAAAGTCATCTGAAACCTCAGAAGCGCCCGGGGGACACCCTGGTTGCGGCGGAGAATACAACCCATACTGGCATTCCGAACAACCCCGGAGCACAACTGATACCCCCCGGTCATTCGCAAGAATCAACCGCCGGTCTGTTGCCAGCAGCAACTCCCGGTCAGTTGCCAGCCTCAGCCCCTGTTCCCGCTCTTCTTTATCTCTATACCCAGCTCGTCGAGCTGCTGCTTCTTGACCGTTGACGGCGTGTCTATCATGACATCGCGTGCCTGGTTGTTTTTCGGGAAGGCAATGAAGTCGCGGATGGTGTCCGATCCGCCCATGATGGCCGTCCACCTGTCGAACCCGAAGGCGATGCCGCCGTGCGGCGGAGCACCGTACCTGAAGGCGTCGAGCAGGAAGCCGAACTGCTGCTGCTCCTCCTCCTCCGTTAATCCCAGGGTGCGGAACATCAACGACTGCGTCTCAGAGTCATGTATTCGTATCGACCCCCCTCCTATCTCCGTGCCGTTGATGACCAGGTCATAGGCGTTGGCGCGCACACGCCACGGCTCGCTCTCCATGTACTGCAGGTCCTCCGGCTTCGGCGCCGTGAAGGGATGGTGCTTCGCATAGTAGCGCCCTGTCTCGTCATCCCACTCCAGCAGCGGGAAGTCGGTCACCCAGAGCGGAGCATAGACAGAGTCGTCACGAAGCCCCAGCCTCCTGCCAACCTCAAGGCGAAGCTCCCCAAGAGCATTGAGGGTCCTCTCCCGCGGCCCGGCCATCATCAGCATAAGGTCGCCGGCATCAGCACCGGTCATGAGGGCGAGGTTCATGAGGTCGTCAGCACTGTAATACTTGTCCGCCGGCGATCTGACGGTGCCGTCCTCCTCCACTTTGGCCCATACGAGTCCCTTTGCTCCTATCTGCGGACGTTTAACGAACTCAGTAAGCTCATCGATCTGCTTGCGCGACCAGCCTGCACAGCCGGAGGCACAGATGGCACCCACGTACGGTGCCTCTTCAAACGGAGGGAAATCCTTCCCTTTAGCTGCCTTGGTGATATCGGTGATGTACATCCCGAAACGGATGTCCGGCTTGTCGGTGCCGTAGCGGCTCATCGCCTCGTCATACGGGATGCGCGGGAACTTACCCTTGAAACTCATCCCTTTTATGGCCTGGAAGAGATGGCGTGCCAGCCCCTCGAAGGTGTCGAGCACGTTATCCTGGTGCACAAACGACATCTCGCAGTCGATCTGCGTGAACTCCGGCTGGCGGTCGGCGCGAAGATCCTCATCACGGAAACACTTCACTATCTGGAAGTACCTGTCGAACCCGGCGACCATCAGCAGCTGCTTGAAGGTCTGGGGACTCTGCGGCAGGGCATAGAACTCGCCGTTGTGCAGCCGCGACGGCACGATGAAGTCGCGCGCACCCTCGGGGGTCGACTTTATCAGCACCGGTGTCTCCACCTCAATGAATCCCTGGCCGTCGAGATAGCGCCGTGCCTCCTGTGCCATCCTGTGTCTCAGTACGATATTTGACCTCATCACCTGGCGGCGCAGATCGAGGTACCGGTATTTCATCCGCAGCTCATCGCCGCCGTCGGTGTTCTCCTCGATGGTGAAGGGGGGTATGTCGGAGGTGTTCAGGACGGTGACCGTCTCAGTGATTATCTCGATGTCGCCGGTAGGCAGTTTGGGGTTCTTGTTGCTACGTTCGGCCACCGTGCCCGTGATCTGGACGACGTATTCGCGTCCCAGCCCCCGTGCCACTTCGCAGAGGGCGGCGTCGGTCTCCATGTTGAAGACAAGCTGGGTGATGCCGTAACGGTCGCGCAGGTCGATGAAGGTCATCCCCCCGAAATCCCTCGACCGCTGAACCCATCCCGCAAGTGTTACCTTCTCGCCTTTATTGCTGATCGTCAGCTCTCCGCATGTGTGTGTCCTGTACATAGTTCGTCCTGTTAAGGGAACAAAAGTAAGAATTATTCCCGGTAAAAAACGGTGATAACTTTCCATCCTGATCTCGTTCATTTTTCCTAAAATTGTAAAACGGAAACGGCGCAACGCAGGCATGTACACATCTTTGAAAACAAAGACGGCGCGACTGTCGGTGATCTCCAACTCACTGCTGATCATCATGAAGCTTGCCGTGGGACTGCTGACAAGGTCGGTAAGCATCATCTCCGAAGCCATCCACTCGTCGATGGACCTGATTGCGGCGGTGATAGCATTCTCTGCCGTTAAAATATCAGGTACGCCGGCAGACGAGAGGCACCCGTTCGGTCACGGTAAGATAGAAAACGTATCTGGCGTGATCGAAGCCGTACTGATCTTTGTTGCAGCGGGATGGATAATATTTGAGGCTGTTAAAAAGCTGCTGCACCCTGAGGAACCCGGAGTCCTGGGACTCGGCATCGTGGTAATGGCCGTTTCGGCAGTGATAAATACCTTTGTCTCGCGAAGACTCTACAAGGTGGCAAAGCTTACCGATTCCGTTGCGCTGGAGGCTGACGCCCTGCACCTCAAGACTGATGTGATCACCTCCGCAGGCGTGGCCATCGGGCTGGCACTCATGTGGCTCACCGGCTGGTATATCCTTGACCCTGTCATCGCAATCCTGGTGGCACTGCTTATAATATATGAATCATGGATGCTTCTCAGGAAGGCCTTCTTCCCGCTGCTCGATACTGCCCTGTCGGAGCAGGAGCTGGCAAAACTCAAAGAGATCCTTGAAGAGCTGGATGTGAGTTATCATGACCTTCGCACCAGGGCGGCAGGGCACCAGAGGTTCGTCGAGTTTCATCTCGACGTGCCGCCGCAGGATACTATAGAGACCACACACCGTCAATGCGACATCATCGAGGAGAGGATAGGGCTCGAATTCAGGGATATCAGCGTTGTCATCCATCCCGAACCCACAAAGTGAGATCATGGAGAGTATAAGCAGCGATGAGAATTATATGCGGATGGCGCTGGGCGAAGCCGAGAAAGCTGCCGTGCGCGATGAGGTGCCTGTCGGTGCCGTCATTGTGGCAGGAAGGAGTGTTATCGCCCGTGCTCATAACCTGACCGAGACACTCAATGACCCGACAGCCCATGCCGAGATGCAGGCTATCACCGCCGCTACCTCGTTCCTTGGCGGGAAGTACCTCACCGACTGCACCATATACGTGACGGTGGAGCCGTGCGTCATGTGCGCGGGAGCGCTGGCATGGAGCCAGGTGGCGCGACTGGTCTACGGGACTCCCGATGCCAAAAAGGGATACACCACCACCGGAACCGCCATCCTCCATCCCAAAACGGAGGTCAGCAGCGGAGTGCTGGCTGATGATTGCGCCCGGCTCATGAAGGATTTTTTTGCGGGCAAGAGGAGGTGAGATGCCGGGCAGAATACGGAGAACAGAGATCTTTTGCGTCAGATGGAATTGACCCCCGCTGTAAGGCTCCGGAGATCAGAGCTTTTTCCGGAGGTTTAGGCCCCTATCCCCGGGGCGTATTGAAAAAAAATTCTTAGGTTTGTTGAAAACAGTACGGTCATGACCCTCGACAACGGTAAGAAGATAGTGCTCCTGAGGCTCATCGGGTTTATTACAACCCTGGTTTATGTGCTATATATCTTCCTGGCATACTTCCCGAAGATCTTCAGGCATGCCATGAGTGAAACCAGCGTCAACATCATGACTGCAGTCGTTACCGCAGCCTTCCTTCTGGTGCTCCTCTGGCCGGCCGTTATGAAATACCGCTATATCTGGTTCTCTGCCGATGAGCGCAGCATAACACTCCGGTGGTACAAAACGGGAGTGGTGCCCGGCGAGAGCAAGAGTATTGAGATACCGACTGAAAGGTTTGCCGGCTTCGAGATGACAAAAAAGGCGTTGGGACTGCATCACTACCTCACGCTGTTCCAGCAAGTGCAGGGACGGAGGGCCGCCTACAGTCCGGTAAGCGTCACAGCCCTCTCCGCCAGACAGAGGAAAGAAATCGCCGACACTCTTAGCAACTATATATCAGCCGTTTAGAACTATCCGGACAAAACATGAGCAAAATCATTTTTCATGACTGAAGGTTAGATGACCTTTGGGAATGATTTGATTTTAAATTATTTCACAAACCAAAAATATTTATTGTTATGAAAGTACAAACGATTCTGGCTGAGCTCGAGAAGAAACATCCGGGTGAGGTCGAGTATCACCAGGCTGTCAAGGAGGTCCTCGAATCGATCGAGGAGGTTTACAATGATAACCCCAGGTTTGCCAAGGCCGGCATCCTGCAGAGGCTCATTGAGCCCGACCGTATTCTGACGTTCAAGGTACCCTGGGTTGATGATCAGGGCAATGTCCGGGTCAACCTGGGCTACAGGGTACAGTACAACGGTGCCATCGGACCCTACAAGGGCGGCCTCCGTTTCCACCCGACGGTCAACCTCTCCATTCTCAAGTTCCTCGGTTTCGAGCAGATCTTCAAGAACTCCCTCACCACCCTGCCCATGGGTGGCGGTAAGGGCGGTTCCGACTTCGATCCCAAGGGCAAGTCAGACAATGAGGTGATGCGCTTCTGCCAGTCGTTTATGCTTGAGCTCTGGAGGCTCATCGGTCCCGAGACCGACGTTCCTGCAGGCGATATCGGTGTCGGCGGACGTGAGATAGGCTTCCTGTACGGTATGTACAAGAAGCTGGCACAGGAGCACACTGGTGTCCTCACCGGCAAGGGCCTCAACTGGGGCGGCTCGCTGGTGCGTCCCGAGGCCACCGGATTCGGTTGCGTCTATTTCGCCAACGAGATGCTAAAGACCATCAATGAGTCGTTCATGGGCAAGACGGTGGCTGTCTCCGGCTTCGGCAACGTAGCCTGGGGTGCCGTCATCAAGGCTACCGAGCTCGGCGCTACCGTGGTGACACTCTCTGGTCCCGACGGTTACATCCATGACCCGAAAGGCATCAGCGGCGAGAAGATCAACTTCATGCTGAGGCTGCGTGCTTCGAACCAGGATATTGTAGAGCCCTATGCTGCCGAGTTCCCCGAGGCAACGTTCCACAAGGGCAAGAGGCCGTGGGAGGTTAAGGCCGACATAGCTCTGCCGTGTGCCACCCAGAACGAGCTCTGCCTCGAAGATGCCCAGCACCTCGTCAGCAACGGCGTCATCTGCGTATGTGAAGGAGCCAACATGCCCTGTACCCCCGAAGCCATCGAGATCATCCAGAAGGCCAGGATACTCTATGCCCCCGGCAAGGCTGCCAATGCAGGCGGTGTGGCCACATCAGGACTCGAGATGACTCAGAACTCGATGAAGCTTAACTGGAACAGGGAAGAGGTCGACCAGAGGCTTCACAGCATCATGATCAACATCCACAATGCATGCGTACAGCACGGCACAGGCAAGGACGGCTATGTTGATTACGTGAAAGGCGCCAACATTGCAGGCTTCCTGAAGGTTGCCAACGCGATGCTCGATCAGGGCGTGGTGTAATCTACACGAGACAGGTCTCGAGACCTGTCTCTCTATATAAGCCCGGTAATGGACCACTAACCGCGGATGCGGTAGACGCTGCCCGGACAAGGGGTGATCATCCCTGCCAGCTCCATCTGCAGCAGGATGGGTGACAGCCGGTAGACAGGCATCTCAAGCTGGCGTGCCAGAGTGTCGACGGTCAGGTCGCCCTCCTCCTTCAGTGCCGCCCATATCCTCTTTTCGTTGTCGGTCATGCCTGCGAAGAGCAGTGTCTGTATCGGCGCCGCCAGGGAGGCCGGCTTCCATCCGAGCAGGTATTCGATATCGGCGCAGCTCTCCACCAGCGCCGCTTTGTTACAACGAATCAGCGCGTTGCAGCCGGCCGACCATTCATCGCCGGGGCGCCCGGGCACGGCCATGACGTCGCGGTTATACGATGCTGCGATATCGGCAGTGATGAGAGCGCCGCCCTTGATGCCCGACTCCACTATCAGCGTAGCGTCGGAGATGCCGGCGATGATGCGGTTGCGACGAATGAAGTTGTTCCGTTCCGGGAGCGTCGTCGATGAAAAATCGGTCACGAGGCCCCCGTTGTCAAGCATGGCTCTGGCGGCGCCGGCATGAACCGACGGATAGATGGTCCGCAGCCCGTGACCCAGCACGGCTATCGTCGGCAGCCTGGCCGCCAGCGCTGCCTTGTGGGCTGTGATGTCAACCCCGTAAGCCAGTCCTGATACAATTATCAGCCCGGGAAACTTCTCCTCCAGCCCGGCCACTATCTTACGGCACAGCTCCTTCCCGTTCTGGGTGGCATGACGTGTGCCGACGATGCTCAGCATCATCGGTGCATGCAGGTCGGCATTGCCCCTGAAGTAAAAGGTGACGGGCGAGTCCTCGCACTGTGCCAGGCGCCGGGGATAGTCGTCATCAAGATAGAAAAAGACCTTTATTTTATTGCGCTCCACGAACTCCGCCTCCCGGGCTGCGGCATCGAGGTACTCATGGCCTGCCACGGCTCCGGCCAGCGCCGCCCCCACGCCTGGTATCCGGGTCAGGTTGCGGTATGATTCCGTGAAGAGGGCCTCAACACCGCCGGTATAGGATACCAGCTTGCGGGCCGTGATGTCGCCCACCCCTGGTATCATGCCAAGGGCAAGCTTGTAAACAAGTGGTACTGATGACATTTTAATACGATGTTAGCGAGACCTGTTAAAGATAAGAAAAAAAGAAATAAGCAATAGAAAAGTCAGCAGTCGGCAATCGGCAGTCAGCAGTCCATAATACCCCAGACGAAGTGTCTGGCGGGCAGTCATTCCGCACACTACTACTTTTAGCCACCGTAGCCTTCTTCGACATCCGACTCCGACGGACGAAGTCCGCTACGTCGGACGAAGTCCGTTGTTTTACCGTAGGATGTGGCGAAGGTGGCCCACTCCCTTAAAAGAATTACTTTTGCGAAATGCAGATCATCGACACCCATAACCATATTTACCTGCCCGAGTTCGACGCCGACCGCGACGAGGTGATAAAGAGGTCGCTGGATGCCGGGGTTGCATCTGTTCTGATGCCCAACATCGACTCCTCATCCGTGGCACCCATGCTTGCCGCCAAAGAGCGTTACCCCGGGGTATGCCTGCCGATGATGGGACTCCACCCCACCTCGGTTAAGGAGAACTACCGCGATGAGCTGGAGCTTATGGTCTCGGCACTCAGAGAACATAAATATTACGGCATCGGAGAGACGGGGATCGACCTCTACTGGGACAGGACCTTTGTGAAGGAGCAGGTGATATCCTTCAGGCATCAGCTTGAACTGGCGGAGGAGTACGGTCTGCCGGTGGTGATCCATGCCCGCGAATCTCTTGAAGTGATAATCAAAGAGATAGAGTCGTTCGGCGCTGACCGTGTCACCGGCGTCTTTCATGCCTTTCCCGGCAGTGCCGCCGATGCCCGCAGGGTGGTCTCAATGGGTTTTATGATCGGCATCGGCGGGGTGGTCACCTTCCGCAACGGACGGCAGCATGAGGCTGCCATCGAGGCGGGGATAAACAATATCGTGCTTGAGACCGACGCGCCTTACCTGGCACCCGTACCTCACCGCGGCAAACGCAATGAGAGCAGCTACCTCACGCTGGTGATCGACAGGCTGTCAGAGGTGCTGGCCATCACCCCTGCGGAGGTGGCTGCCAGGACAACGGCCAATGCACGGAGGCTGTTTGGAATTTAATCTGATTCCGGGAAATGGAAAAGCGGACATCAATACTGATAATTTATACCGGGGGCACCATCGGCATGGTCAACGACCCGGTGACAGGCACCCTTGTGCCAATCAATTTCCGTCATATCTCGGACCAGGTGCCCGAGCTGCGCCGGTTTGGCTTCACCCTCGATACGGTCACCTTTGACCCGGTGATCGACTCCTCAGACGTCACTCCCGAGACGTGGAAGGCAATGGCAAACACTATCCGGGATAATTACGGTATTTATGACGGTTTCGTGGTGCTTCACGGCACTGACACCATGGCCTACTCCGCCTCGGCGCTGAGCTTCATGCTGAGGGGACTGGAGAAGCCCGTGATCTTCACCGGCGCACAGCTGCCGATAGGTGTCCTGCGTACCGACGGCAAGGAGAACCTCATCACCGCGATAGAGATCGCTGCAGAGCATGAGAACGGACTGCCGGTGGTGCCCGAGGTCTGCATCTACTTTGAAAACAGGCTTTTGCGTGGCAACCGCACGGTCAAGTCGAGCTCCGAGCATTTCAACGCCTTCAGATCGCCCAACCTGCCGCCGCTGGCGGAGGCCGGGCTGCAGATCAGGTATAACAGGGATATAATAAGGTACCCCACTGTCAGGCGTCCGCTGGAGGTAGCGGACTCGTTTGACACCGGCGTGGCGGTGCTGAGGCTCTTCCCCGGCATCGGCAGGGCAGCGGTGCACTCCGTTATGGCAACACCGGGACTGCGGGGACTCATCCTCGAGACCTACGGTACCGGCAACGCACCCACGCTGCCGTGGTTCCTGGAGGAATTATCCGCCTTCATCGCCAACGGCGGCATCGTGCTCAATGTTACGCAGTGCCAGGCCGGCAGCGTTGACATGGGACTGTACGAAACCTCGGCGGGACTGCTGAGGGCCGGTGTCATCAGCGGTGGTGACATCACCACCGAGGCTGCCGTGACGAAGATGATGATACTCCTTGGCAGCGGCCTGCCTGCTGACAGGGTAAGCTCGATGCTCACCCGCTCGCTATGCGGGGAATTGAGCTGAGGCCGTTGCGGTGAGTAAATTTTTTGTAAATTGCGCCGTTTTTCGGAGAGGTGCAGGAGTGGCTGAACTGGCTCGCCTGGAAAGCGAGTGTACCTCAAAAGGGTACCGGGGGTTCGAATCCCCCTCTCTCCGCGACGATTAAATGAATCCCGCCCCTGGCGGGATCATTTGTTTTACCGAAGACCCGAAGAGAGCTTGCTCTCTGAAAGGTCTGAGGGAAAATAAATGAAGACCCGTAGGGTTCATTTAATCGTTGTAGGAATCCGCCGAAGGGATCACGAGCCCGCACAGCGGGCGAGTAATCCCCGCACCAGAGCATACCTGTAGTACCGGAGCAGGTTCACCTTCAGGGATCATGCCCGCAGGCCATAATCCCTCCACAGGTGCAGGCGTTCCCGCACTTTGTCGGTTCTCCCAACAGGGATCACGAGCCCGCACAGCGGGCGAGTAATCTCTCGCCAGACAAATACATGTTGTGCCGGCTGCCGATCCTCCTAAAAGGGATCATGCCCGCAGGCCATAATCCCCCCATCATACTTCCCCCAACCCGCTGTATCGGAAGAGTATCCCATATTTTTTTAAAATCACCCCTCCGTTGGATGCTTTCCATTTTTTTTTATTTTTGTCCTAATTATTCCTTTAATAATCTAACGTGATGAAAAGAGTTCTTGTATTTATGGCATTTGCAGCCCTGCTGCTTATGGGCACAACACAGATTTCACAGGCACAGGCCGAAGAGACTGCGGCAACAACGCAGCAACTTACCAAACAGACAATGGTTACCACTCCCGTGGAGGCCGAGACGGTACTCCACAAGGAGATCAAACGCCTATTCATCGAAGGCGGCGCCGGCTTCATGGGCGTTATCCTCCTCTGTCTTATCCTCGGACTGGCCATAGCCATCGAAAGGATTATCTACCTTAACCTGGCAACCACGAACACTGACAAGCTGCTTGACAAAATAGACAAGGCCCTCAGGGAAGAGGGTGTCGACGCAGCCAAAGAGATCTGCCGTAATACACGCGGACCGGTGGCAAGCATCTTCTACCAGGGACTCGACAGAGCCCATGAGGGAGTGGAGATGGCCGAGAAATCAGTCGTTGCCTACGGCGGAGTGCAGATGGGCCTCCTCGAGAAAAACCTCTCGTGGATCTCGCTCTTCATCGCCATCGCCCCCATGCTCGGGTTCCTCGGAACAGTCATCGGGATGATCGCGGCATTCGACGCCATCGAGCAGGCAGGGACAGTATCCGCAACCATTGTCGCCGGCGGTATCAAGATCGCCCTTATCACTACCGTGACCGGCCTTATCGTTGCCATCATCCTGCAGGTCTTCTATAACTACCTGCTCTCAAAGATAGACGGCATATCAAACCAGATGGAAGACTCATCGATTGCACTGATAGATATGCTGGCCAAATACAATCAAAAATAAGCCGCCATGTCAGAAAAAACGAAAAAGCTCACCGTGTACCTTTCGTGGGTTCTGATGGCACTCACACTCGTCTTCGCAATACTCTTCTATTTCGGAGGCGTGGTGGAAGGTACTGCCGGAACACGATACGAAGAGCCGAAGATCACCAACTCTTTTATACTGTATACATATATTCTCATCGGCATAACCGTGGTCCTCACCCTCATCTTTGCACTGCGGGCACTGGTGCTCAATCCGAAAGGACTGAAACTGACGTTCGTGGCCCTGGGCATAGGTGCAGTGCTGGTGGTCATCGCCGCCCTGCTGGCCGACGATACCGTGCTTAACCTGCCACACTACAAGGGTAAGGGCAACGTGCCGAGAACATTGAAATGGACTGACATCGGACTGTACGTGGCTTACTTCCTCGCAGCCCTGGCTGTCATTGCGATATTTTATTCCGAGATATCGAAGTATTTTAAAAAGTAACTGAACGATCCGCCCGCAGGCGGAGATAAATTTTTACCAAATGGCAAGAAGGTCTACACCGGAAATAAATACAGGCTCAATGGCTGATATTGCATTCCTCCTTCTTATTTTCTTCCTGGCCGCCACCACAATGGACTCTGATACGGGACTGATGCGTCAGCTGCCCGCTATCCCTGACCCCAATGTCCCGCAGGATATTAATAAGATCAATGACAGGAACATCCTCGAGGTGAAGGTCAACAAAGACAACCTGCTGCTGGTTGAGGGACAGCTCACCGAATTCACCCAGCTGCGGGAGATAGCTCACGACTTCATCCTCAACGCCAATGATGAGCCCAACATGCCTGAGAAAGAGATCATCAATATCCCTTACTTCGGCGATGTGGCCGTCACCAAGGCGGTCATCTCCCTCCAGAATGACATCGGCACAAAATACGGCGTATATATCGCAGTGCAGAACGAACTGATAGCGGCAAGGACGGAGCTGCGCGACGAGCTGTCACGAAGGGAGTTCGGAGTGCCCTATGAACGAATGGATGAAGACCGGAAAGGAGCCATCGACGACTATATCAAGGTGCCCATTTCCGAAGCTGAACCTAAAAGGATAGGAGAGTAATATGGCAAAGTTCGTCAAAACAGGAAAGAGAACGATTAAGGCTATCAACACCTCGTCGCTGCCTGACATCGTCTTCATGATACTCTTCTTCTTTATGGCCGTAACCACCATGAGGGAGACCGACGTCATGGTCACCGTCAGGATACCCGATGCCACAGAAGGAAAGGTACTGGAGAAGAAATCGCTCGCCAGCTTTATTTACATCGGCGAACCCCTCGAAGCCTTCCAGGCTATGTATGGTACCGAGCCCAAGATACAGCTCAACGACACCTTCAAGGAACTCGCTGATATACAGGACTTCATCGCCCAGGAGCGCGAACAGCTCAACGAGGCTGACAAGACCAAAATGCTTGTGGTCCTCAAGATAGACCGCGATACCAAGATGGGTGTCGTCACAGACGTCAAACAGGCGCTCCGGCGTGCCAGCGCGCTCAAGATAATGTACGCCAACACCAACGTCGACAGGATAGTACTGCAGTAACACGGCGGGGAAAAGAGCATAAGGGAAAAGACCCGGCGGGGAAAATCCGAGCCGTGGAAAAGACCCCGTACAACATATCAGGCGACGCCCCAACTCCAGGGGCGTCGCTTCGTTTTACGGAAAACAAGCTGTTAAACCTAGCCCGAAAGCAGATTATTAAGAAACTTTAACCTCGCGGAAAAGCCATTCAATGCCATTTTTTGTACTTTGGCACCTTAAATTTTGACGATAACTCTTTATTAATAACTGAATGAAGAGAGTTCTCTTCCTGCTTTTTACTTTTGCTATGCTGGCGCCGCTATCCGCGGTCACTCCCTTTGATCCCCCACAGGACAGCATCGGCAAACAGATACTCTATAACGGCAGGGTATGGAGAAACTTCTACCAGCATATCGACGGAACACAGTTCCTCCTGGCAGCCGATTTCCTCCACGGCTCGGTGACCATGAACGGCATTACCTTCAACAGCACGGGGCTGATGCTGAAGCTCGATCTGATCAATGATGAGCTGCTGCTGCTGACAGATAAGGGGTCAACTCTTCAGCTCAACAAACAGATGGTTGACCGCTTCACCCTCAGCAATAACGGAAAACAACTGTTATTCAGGAACCTGGAGGCCGACAGCCTCAATGATCTGAGCGGTTACGTGAACGTCATCCATGACGGGAAGACTGCACTGTATGTCAAATATAAGAAGGAGATAAGGCTGAGGGACGGCCCGGGCGACAGGGACACCTTCATACAGACACAGAGGATATACCTGGTCAAGGACGGCATCGCCCACCAGGTAAGAACCAGGAAGAACATTGTCAGGCTGCTGAGAGACCGCAAAACGGAGGTAAAGGACTTCGTAAGGACAAACAGTGTCCGTTTCTCAGGCAGCAATCCCGGCAGCGTGACCCCGCTCCTCGAATACTATGATAAACTGAAATGAAACGTAACCCGGCGTGAAAAGAGCGATCCTGATACTGACCCTCTGCCTGTCGTCGCTTCACGGCCTGACAGCCCAGGAGCGCATTGTCATTGACTGGGATTATGCCGGGTTATCATTCAGCGAATTCGCCGAGAGGACAGAGAGCATTCACCACTTCAAATTCTTTTACAAAAATGAGTGGGTCAAAGAGCTACGGCTTGGCAACTACGGCGACAGCATTACCCTGACCGACCTGCTTGACCGCCTCTTCTACGAGAAGGCACTCTACTACTTCAGGGACAGCTCGGGTAACATCGTCATAACGAAAAATTTCACGGTCAGGGGCTCTGACACCGAAATGCCCGTCAGGGGGAGTCTCATCCCTCCGTCAGTCTACTACGAAACCCGTGATGCCGGGGAGCTATCCGGCAACCTGTTCCGCGAGATCGGCAACCCGGCAGAGAGGAACAGGCCGGGTGCGGTGGCCGTCACCGGTTATATCACCGACAAAGACACCAAAGAACCGGTGGCAGGAGCCACGGTATATGTCAGGAAACTATCGGCCGGAACCCTCTCAAACCAGTACGGCTTCTATTCACTCACGCTTCCCAGGGGCATCCATACGGTCCAGTTCTCCTTCGTAGGCATGAAGGAGACCCTTGTTGATCTCAACCTTTACGGAGAGGGTGAGATGAACATCGAGATGAAGAGCACGCTTATCCCCCTGAAGGAGGCTGTCGTCTCCGCCGACAGGAGCGTTGCGCTCCAGAGGCCAGAGGTGGGAATGGAGAAGATGACCGTCGCAACCCTCAGGCTCACCCCTGCCAATTTGGGTGAGGCAAACATCATCAACAGCTTCCTTATGATGCCCGGAGTACAGTCTGTCGGCGAGGGATCGGCAGGATTCAACGTCAGGGGCGGGTCGGCCGACCAGAACCTGGTACTGCTGTACGGTGCCCCGCTCTACAACTCCTCTCACTTCTTCGGCTTCTTCTCCGCCGTCAACTCTGACGTCATCAAAGACGCCACCCTCTATAAGGGAGGCATCCCCGCAAGGTACGGCGGACGCACCTCGTCGGTGCTCGACATAGGGGCACGCGACGGTGACAGAAACGCCTTTGGAGGTAACGCCGGGATAAGTCCCGTGACTACCCATCTCATGGTCGAGGGGCCCATAATAAAGGACACCCTCTTCTATCTCCTTGCCGGGAGGACAACATATTCCAACTGGGTCTTCAAGGTCTTCGACAACGAGTTCCTCAACAAGAGCAGGGCTTCATTCTATGACCTCAACGGCAGGCTTAGCTATGACATAAACAGGAACAACAAGATAGACCTCTCATCATACTTCAGCAGTGACGCCTTTAGATTCAACTCTGATACAACCTACCTCTACAATAACAGCATCGTATCCCTCAGGTGGAGACACTTCTTCAACAGCAGGTTCTTCTTGGTCTTCAGCCTGAACAACAGCCGCTACAACTACGACATCTCCAGCGAGAGCCTCGTCACTGAAGCCTTCCGGCTGTCACACATGATCAACAGCACGGGAGCAAAGGCCGACTTCAACATCTACAGGGGCCGCCATGAGATCAATTTCGGCATCGACGCCGTTCTCTACGCCGTCTCACCGGGGGATTATCAACCCACAGGTGATTCGTCGCTCATCATTCCCTCAAGCATCCAGAGGGAGAGAGCCCTGGAGTCATCACTCTACATAGATGACAATTTCAAACTGAACGATCACCTCTCGCTCACCGCCGGCATCAGGCTCTCATCATTCCTTGCCTTCGGCCCGCGCTCCGTCTATCTCTATGACCCCTCCTACTCCAAAGGCGTGTCGACCATCATTGACACCGTCAGCTACAGACCCGGCGAGATCATCAAAGCCATGGGTGGGCCCGAGTATCGACTGTCACTCAATTTCCGACCCACGGGTACGAGCTCATTCAAGCTCAACTACAACAAGACCAGGCAGTACCTGCATCTACTCTCCAACACTGCATCCATCTCGCCCACAGATATCTGGAAGCTGAGCGACTATCACCTCAGGCCCCAGGTGTGCGACCAGCTTGCTGCAGGTTACTACCAGATGATGTTCAAAGGCAAACTGGAGGCCTCCCTGGAGCTCTATTACAAGAAAATGCGTAACGCCGTTGAGTTCAAGGGGGGAACCCGGATAATCATGGAAGAGAACATGGAACAGTTTCTCGTCGATGCCCGGGGTAAAGCCTACGGGGCGGAGTTCATGATCAGGAAAGAGGAGGGCAGGCTTCTCTGGAGCGTGGGTTATACCTACGCCCGCACCTTCCTTCAGACAACAGGCAGGTACAGCGACGAGATCATCAACGGCGGAGAGTGGTTTCCCGCCAACTATGACAAGCCCCATGACCTCTCCGTGGCCTTCAACTACCTTGCCTCGCGCCGCATAAGCCTCTCCTCCAGCTTCGTTTACAGCACCGGAAGACCTATCACCTTCCCCATTGCCAGCTACAGCCTCGGCGATCTGTCGCTCATCCATTATTCTGACAGAAACAAGTACCGGATACCCGATTACATGAGGCTTGACCTCTCTGTGAAGGTGACAGGAAACCTCAGATCACGCAAAATCGCCCATCCCTACTGGACCTTCTCGGTGTACAACCTCCTTGGAAGAGAGAATGTATACTCGGTATATTTCAAAAATGAAAACAATATTATCACAGGATATAAACTCTCGGTCTTCGGCAGGGCAATTCCTTCCGTGACTTTCAGTTTTGACTTTTAATAAGATGAGATTAACTAACTGCCTGATCATACTCTCACTCCTGGCGCTGTCAACCGGCTGCATCACCCAGTTCATCCCCGACACGGATGAGACCGAGGAACTGCTGGTGGTTGAAGGGGTGATCACTGATGAGCCGGGTGTAAACAATACTGTCAGACTCTCAAAATCTCAGCCACTGGGCAGCTTCAACGCCTATGTGCCGGTGCCGGACTGCCAGGTAAGGATAGAGGATGACCTGGGTAACATCTATACGATGCACGAAACCCTTCCGGGAACTTATTCAACCTGGCCGTGGGAGTTCCAGGGGGAAATTGGACGGACATACACCCTTCTCATAGATGCCGGCAACGCCTTTGATACCCGCTACACATACATGTCGTTGCCGATGGAGATGAAGCCTGTGCCCCCGATAGATACCATATACTTCGAGAAGCAGGTGATGCCGGGCAGTGAGGGCAGCTCACACCTTGAGGAGGGATGCCAGGTCTACCTTAACACCCTTGACCCTGAAGGTTCATGCAAATACTACAGGTGGGACTTCACAGAGACATGGGAGATTCTTCTTCCGTATGATGTAACCAACAACAGGTGCTGGATAACGGAAAAGTCAAAGTCGATCAACATCAAGAGTACCTCTGCCCTTACTCAGGACAGGATAGAGCAATACCCCATCAATTTTGTCACCAATGAGACAGACAGGCTGAATATAAAATACAGCATGGAGGTAAACCAGTATTCTGTCAGTGAGGATGAGTTCGGTTACTGGAAGAGGCTGCAGAATATCTCCGAGGATGTCGGCGGACTCTACGACCTGATACCATCATCCATAACCGGCAACGTCTTCTGCGTGGAGGACCCGGCACAACAAGTGCTGGGATATTTCAGCGTCTCGGCCAAATCATCAAAGCGGGTGTTCATCTCAGAAAACTTCGCGGGCATGCCTGACCTCTATGCCAAGTGTGCGGCAGATACGGTAGCATTTGATGCTACTATTGACGGTCTTGACGAGTATGTATGGATAATCATTGTCAGGGGGTTCCCGTCTCCCCCGCCATATTATAAAGTCCTCACAAGAAACAAAAGATGCGCCGATTGCACGGTGAGAGGAACGAACATAAGACCCACATTCTGGGACGACGATCAAAACTGAGAGATGTGAAGCAGCCTACGATACCATATATCAGACACCTTCTTCTCGTTGTCATCTGCCTCCTGGTGCTCCCTCTCGAAGGTCGCGGTGAGTCCGGAATGCCGCCATTCAATGAAGGTAATGTCCCGTCCGGCATTGAGTGGACAGCCACATGCTGCGGTGAGGGTCGGGAGATCCCCGGCGTTCTGAGTCCTTCCGGTGAGAAGATCTTCGTCCACACTGACAGGGAGGTTTATATTGCCGGTGAGAACATATGGTTCAAGGTCTATCTGCTCGACGCTCAGAGCGGTAGGCTTATCTCAACGAGCAACCTGGCATATGTCGAGATCCTGAATTCTGAAAATCGCCCGGTAATGCAGAAGCGCATCATCCTTGAGGAGGGATGCGGCCCGGGAGAGGCACTCCTGCCCGATACCTTGAGCTCCGGCAGCTACCTGCTCCGTGCATACACCGGGGCGATGAAGAACTTCATGCCCGACGGCTGCTTCATGAAGAGGATCAACATCTACAATGCACTCAGGACGGAGGCTTACCCGGGTCCGACGGGAACCGGAGAGCAGACTGCAGGTGAGCGAACGGCAAACTCAGGGACAGCCACCCGGCAGGAGATCGGCAAACCGGCATCCGGTAATGTGCAAGTTGAAATGGAATCCCCCGACAGCTGCGGCACAAGGGAGAAGGTCATTCTTGAGTTTGATGTTACGGACAACGGACCGGTATCTGCCGGGGCTGCACGGCTAAGCATCGCGGTGGCCCCGTCAACCGGAAGTCATGGTCCTGATATTGCAGACGTCGTGACACAGGTGCTACCGAAAGAGAGCATGCCGGCAGAGACTCCCGACTATTATTTTGAGAAAGAGTACCACTTCATTCAGGGCCGGCTTTTCAACAGGAACACCCAGATGCCCGACAGTGGCAGATACCTCTTCCTGTCGATACCGGGGAAAAACGCCGTCTTCTTCTACTCCCGGACAGACGCCGACGGCCGCTTCCACTTCAGCGTCCCCGCAGACAGGGTAACCCGGGAGCTGATAATACAACCTGAGGTGGTCAACCCTGACAATACCATCAGGATCGAATCCTCCTTTTCCGAAGAATATTTTTTGTTCCGCCCGGCAGGCGGCACCCTGCCCGATGGGGCTCTGAAGCAGGTCTCCCTGATGAAGGTCAATTACCAGGTAAACAGGATATATGAAACGGAGAATTATGCCCCCTCTCCGGAACCGCAGTCTGCCGCAAAACCGGTGAAGAGCTTTTACGGAATCCCGGACATCAGCCTCAACCTGAACGATTTCATAAGGCTGCCGGTGATGACCGAGGTCTTCTATGAACTGGTGCCGGGTGTTACCCTCAGGGAGAGAAGAGCGGGGTATGAGATAACCGTTGCCGACCCATATTACGATGTTGTCTATGAGCAGCCGCCGATAACTTTTATCGACGGGGTGGTTGTCAGTGATCCTGCCGTCATTGCCGGACTCGATCCTGACCATGTTGAAAGGATTGATGTGATCAGAGACCGCTATGTTGTTGGCGATTACCTCTTCTTCGGTCTGGTGAATGTCATAACCTATGACGGCGACTACAGCAGGGTGTCTCTGCCTGACCATGCCGTCAGGCTTCCCTACCGCGTTGCAGATCCTGTGAGAAGATTTTTCTCACCCGGCTACTCCACAGAGGAAAGGAAGCGTGACCGCACGCCCGACTTCCGTAACACCCTCTTCTGGGAGCCCTCCGTCACCAACTCTGTTGATGGCAAATACCGTGTTGAGTTCTGGTCGTCCGATGTTCCCGGCGACTATGAGATCAACCTGCAGGGTATCACCGGCGACGGTCATCCGGTCTCATTCCGCAAGGTTATCAGTATAAAATAGAAAGCGACGCATACAGGCGCTGCTGCAAGGCGATTCCGTGGCCACATAAATAAAAAACGGCCATCATAGCCGTTTCTTCCTGTGATCCCGGGGCGACTCGAACGCCCAACCAACAGAACCGGAATCTGTCATTCTATCCATTGAACTACGGGACCGTTACAGGTGCAAAAGTACACCGCCAAAGCCGATTTTCAAAACTTCTGCCAAAAATTGGATCTCAGCCCCTGATCCTCCCCCGGACACTGTGGTGAAGAGAGGCCTTGCTGCGGCGCTTTCCGCTGTTTCTGCCGCAAATATCGCCTGCAGATCAGCCTGCGAGCAAGATTTCTGCCAAAGATTTCCTAATTTCGCACCCCATAAGCGCAAACCACAGAGCCGACATGAAGGAGTATAACTTTGCAGAGATAGAGAAAAAGTGGCAGGAGTACTGGGAGAAGAATAAGACTTTCAAAACCTCAGACGATCTGACAAACCCCAATAAGTTCTACATCCTTGACATGTTCCCTTACCCCTCCGGCGCAGGACTGCACGTAGGTCACCCCGAGGGCTATACGGCCACTGACATCGTGGCACGCTACAAGCGCATGAAGGGCTTCAACGTGCTTCACCCCATGGGATGGGACGCCTTCGGGCTCCCCGCAGAACAGTATGCCATACAGACAGGCACCCACCCTGCCGTCACCACCAATAAAAACTGCGACACCTTCCGCAGGCAGATAAAGGAGCTGGGGCTGAGCTACGACTGGGATCGCGAGATCAACACCACAGACCCGGACTATTTCAAATGGACACAGTGGATCTTCCTGAAGCTCTACAACACATGGTATGACCACCAGACCGACCGCGGACGCGCCATTAACGAGATGCCCATACCCCTCGACGTCATCAAGGCCGGTGATGAGGCCAGAAAAAAATATATCGACTCCAGAAGGCTGGCCTATTATGATGACGCCCAGATATGGTACTGCCCCTCCTGCCGCATCGTCTGCTCCAACGAAGAGGTGCTGACCGACGGCACCCACGAGAAGTGCGGCAACAACGTCATCAGGAGAAACCTCAAGCAGTGGATGCTGCGCATACCCTACTATGCCGAGAGACTGCTCAACGGCCTGGAGAAACTCGACTGGCCCGAGGGAATAAAAGAGCAGCAGCGCAACTGGATAGGACGCTCAACCGGCGCTGAGGTCGATTTTAAAGTCGACGGCAGGAAGGAGATCATCACAGTCTATACCACCCGTCCCGATACACTCTTCGGTGCAACCTACATGGTTCTCTCGCCGGAGCACCCCCTCACAGGCAAACTGACGAGTCCCGAACAGTCTGAGACAGTAGAGGAGTACGTCAGGGCCGCATCACTCAAGTCAGACCTTGACCGCACCGACCTGGCCAAAGATAAGAGCGGCGTCTTCACCGGAGCCCATGCTGTCAACCCGGTGAACGGCAAAAAGATACCGGTGTGGGTCGCCGATTATGTCCTGATGGGCTACGGCACCGGCGCCATCATGGCAGTGCCGGCACACGATGACCGCGACTTCGAATTCGCGAAGAAGTTCGGGCTGGAGATAAACTGCATCCTCTCCCCCGCCGTCAACGACATGGAGCAGAAGCGCCGCATCATCTCAGGCGATGAATGCTGGACGGGGGACGGCATCTATATCAACTCCTCTGACAGTGAGAGAGGCATCACCCTTGACGGACTGAATGTCGAAGAGGGGATAGCCACCATCACCCGGTGGATAGAGGAGAGGAATATTGGAATTCACCGCGTCAACTACAAGCTGCGCGACTGGCTCTTCAGCCGGCAGCGCTACTGGGGTGAGCCCTTCCCCGTCATCCACTGGGAAGACGGAGAGATAACAGTGCTCGATGAGAGCGAGCTGCCGCTGACACTGCCCGAGCTGGAGATCTATGAACCCGGCGAGAACGGCGAGTCGCCACTCTCCAACGCCACCGAATGGCTCTATGTCACTGACAAAAACGGACGCCACGGCAGACGCGAGACCAACACCATGCCGCAGTGGGCAGGCTCATGCTGGTACTACCTGAGGTTCATCGACCCGAAAAATGACCGGGAGATATTCGACAGTGCCAGGGAGAAGTACTGGATGCCCGTTGACCTTTATATCGGAGGCGCAGAGCATGCCGTGCTACACCTGCTCTATGCCCGTTTCTGGCATAAGGTGCTCTTCGACCTTGGAATTGTCTCCACCGACGAGCCCTTCATGAAACTCTTCAACCAGGGTATGATCCTCGCCTTCGCCTATGAGACGGAGACAGGAGCCAAGGTTTCGTCTGACCAGGTCACCGAGAAAGATGGCCGTTTTTTTATCACTGAGACAGGAGAGGAGGTCAGGCAGATAGTGGCCAAGATGTCAAAGAGCCTCAAGAACGTTATCAATCCTGACGACGTAGTCAGAAACTACGGCGCCGACACCTTCCGGCTGTTCGAGATGTTCCTCGGTCCACTCGATGCCACAAAGCCGTGGGACGAAAAGGGAATAAAAGGACCGTCAGGCTTCCTGGCAAGAGTCTACCGTCTGCTGGCCAACAGTGAGAATATCACCGGCGGCGAAGAGGACCAGGAGATACTCAGGGCACTGCACAAGACCATCAGGAAGGTGACAGACGACATTGAGCACCTCCGTTTCAACACCGCCATCTCGGCAATGATGATTTTCCTCAACACAGCCTTCAAAAAAGGAAAGATAACTGCAAGTACGGCCGCAACTTTCATCAGGCTTCTTTCGCCCTTCGCACCGCACCTCGCAGAGGAGCTCTGGCAACTGAACGGCCACACAGGCACCCTGGCCTACGAGCCGTGGCCTGAGGCAGATGAAAAGTACCTTAAGGAGGAGATGTTCGAGTGCCCGGTCTCTGTCAACGGAAAGATGAGGTTCAAGATAGAGCTTCCCGTTAACATGTCGCGGGAAGAGGTTACAGAGAGAGTGCTGACCGATGAGCGGGCAAAAAAGTGGATAGGTGATGCCACTCCGAAGGTAATTGTAGTTCCTAACCGTATTGTCAATATTGTTGTATGAGGATTACGACTCTTGTACCGGCGCTTCTTGCAGCCTCACTCATTTTTACAGTTTCCTGCACACAGCCCTCTGCTGCAGAAAAAGCTGCTGTTACATCGCAACCAGCCACAGCTGAAGCTTCCGACTCTGCAGCTGCAGCTGTCATTGACAGTACGGCTACTACACCGTCAAACAGTGGCTCTTCTGAACTCATCTTCGGCATCCCCGTCGACTCGTACAACATTGTGACCGGGAAAGTGAGAAGGAACCAGTTCATATCTACCATCCTTGCATCACAGGGTATCTCGTGGAACACCATAGAGGAGCTCCTGAGAGTGAATCGTGAGACCTTTGACCCGCGCAGGATCCGCACCGGCAGCACATGGTCGGCCTTTATCACGAAGGATACCCTCAGCCGTGCAGATTACTTTATCTATAACCACGATCCCAGGGTATCGTACGTATTCAGCCTGAGAGACACCCTCGCCATCTACCGTTACGATGCCAAGATAACCCGTATGCTGAGGTACTCGTCGGGCACCATCACCACCTCCCTCTGGGAGACGGCCATGGAGAACGGCCTTAACCCCAATCTCTCTGCCGAGCTGTCGGAGATATACGCCTGGACCATCGACTTCTTCGGGTTGCAGAAAGGAGACCGGTTCAAGGTTATCTATGAGGAGGAGTTCATCGGCGAGGAGTCGGCAGGCATACGAAGAATTCATGCCGCTCTCTTCGAACACTCCGGCAATGCCATCTATGCCATACCCTTCTTTCAGGACAGCACCTACTCGTTCTATGACACTACCGGTGCCAGCCTCAGGAAGGCATTCCTGAAGGCGCCGCTGCGTTATTCGAGGATCAGCTCGCGCTTCTCCGGTGCCAGGCGCCATCCTATACTTAAGATTGTGCGTCCGCATCACGGGGTCGACTATGCCGCTCCCATCGGCACACCCGTTGTTGCCATTGGCGATGGCAGGGTCACCAGCACCAAATATGAGGGAGGATCGGGAAGGATGGTACGCATCACACACAACAGCGTCTACTCCACGGCATACCTGCACCTCTCGCGCTACGGTCCGGGCATCGCACCGGGAGTATATGTGAAGCAGGGACAGGTGATAGGCTATGTGGGCAGCTCGGGACTCTCAACAGGGCCGCACCTCGACTTCAGGTTCTACCGCAACGGCAGTGCCGTTGACCCGCTGAGGGTAGAGGCCCCACCGGTAAACCCCGTGGCTCCGGAGTCGATGGAGGAGTTTAAAAAGATAGCCGAGGGGTATATTGACCTGCTGTCCACAATAAGCTATTGAGGATTTGCGATGTGCGACTTGTGATTTGTGATTTGCGATTTGCGATTGCGATTTTTGATTTCACTTCTACTGTCTACAATACTGGAATGCCCCGATACGCCATACGGCTATCGGGGCAGGCACTACGGCATATGATTTGGGAGAATGACTTCTGCGACTGATTCCAACCGAAGCATTGTGACAGTCATGCGGTCTAATGATATAATCACCTGATTCCCAATTCTTAATTCTTAATTCTTAATGCATCACTACTACCTTCTTCCTCCCGCCTGTCTCCTATCAGCTGGCCGATCACCTCCGGATAGTGCCTGTACTCCAGCGCGTGAACCCTCTCGGCCAGAGTGTGCACATCGTCATCCGGCAGCACCGGGCACCGCGCCTGGAAGATAATGTCACCTGAGTCATACTGCTCATTAACGTAGTGGATGGTGATGCCACTCTCACTGCATCCGGCATCAAGCACCGCACGGTGAACCGTGTCGCCGTACATTCCCTTGCCCCCGAACCGTGGCAGCAGCGCAGGATGAATATTTATTATACGCCCTCTGAACGCCTCAATGACTTCTCCGGGAACCAGCCAGAGGAACCCCGCCAGAACCAGCAGGTCGGTCTCCCTCCTCAAAAGCATCATCAACACCTCCCCCGTATCATAAAACTGACTGCGGTCGAAAAAAAAGGCCTCGACCCCGAGTGCCGCAGCCCTTTCCAAAACCTTGGCCTGAGAACGATTCGACAAAACAAGGGATACTTTCGCCCGTTTATCGTTCGAAAAGTATCTTATTATGTTTTCAGCGTTCGTTCCGGCCCCCGAGGCGAGAATAGCTATATGCTTCATTATATGTTATTTAAGACCAGCAGCCCCGGTGAGCGCCGGCGCTTTAAATCACCTGCCAACCTGCTGTTTATGTGCATTTTATACCCTCCGGCCTGTAAATTTCCGGTAAATTGTTTGAAAAATATGGTACAAATATATTTCTTTGCGTAGTTTTTAAAACGAGTATTAACGTAAAATTGATTGGGTATGTCTGACATTTCTACTAGAGTAAAGAAGATCATCGTTGAAAAGCTTGGCGTTGATGAGGCTGAGGTTACTCCCGAAGCACACTTCACCAATGATCTTGGTGCTGATTCTCTGGATACTGTCGAGCTGATCATGGAATTCGAAAAGGAGTTCAACATTGGAATTCCCGATGATCAGGCAGAAAGCATCAGCACAGTAGGCGAAGCCATTAAGTATATTGAGGAGAACGCGAAGTAGTTTCCTTGATAACCGGATATGAGGCGGGTAGTAGTTACCGGAATGGGGGCATTGACCCCTATCGGCAACACACTTCAGGATTATTGGCAAAGTCTTGTTGATGGTGTAAGCGGCGCAAATCTCATTACCCACTTTGATGCATCAAAGTATAAGACAAAGTTTGCCTGCGAGCTCAAGAACTACGATCCGGCCAACTATTTTGACAGGAAAGAGTCACGTAAGATGGACCGCTTCGTTCAGTACGCCATGGTGGCGGCTGATGAGGCAGTGAGGGATGCCGGTCTCGACCATGATGCCATTGATAAAGACCGCTGTGGCATTATCTGGTCGTCAGGCATCGGAGGGATAGAAACTTTCCTGGATGAGGTAAGAGGGTTTGTTTTGGGTGACGGCACTCCCCGGTTCAGCCCTTTTTTCATTCCCAAAATGATCAGTGACATTGCCGCTGGTATGCTCTCAATCAAGTACGGTTTCCGGGGGCCCAACTTCGCCACTGTCTCTGCCTGTGCTTCATCGACCAATGCCATCATTGACGCTTACTATTACATCATCCTTGGCAAGGCTGACCTCTTCATAGCCGGAGGGTCAGAGGCCTCGGTCAATCCCCCGGGCGTCGGCGGCTTCAACGCCATGCAGGCAATGTCAACCAACAACGAGGAGTATGAGACTGCCTCCCGTCCGTTTGATGTCTCCCGTGACGGGTTTGTCATCGGCGAGGGTGGCGGCGGACTGATCCTCGAAGAGCTGGGTCATGCCATGGCACGTGGAGCCAAAATCTACGCCGAGGTGGTCGGCGCGGGCCTCACCGCCGACGCCTATCACATCACCGCCCCTCACCCTGACGGCATGGGGGCATTGAACGTGATGAAACTGGCTATCGAGGAGGCAGGACTGAAGCCTGAAGAGATAGATTACATCAACGTCCACGGCACCGCCACTCCCCTGGGTGACATAGCTGAAACAAAAGCCATCGTCAGGCTCTTCGGAGAGCATGCCTACAAATTGAACATCAGTGCCACCAAGTCGATGACCGGCCACCTGCTCGGTGCCGCCGGGGCAGTGGAAGCAATCGCCACGGTCATGGCTGTAGTTCACGACATCGTACCACCGACTATCAACCTGAGAAACCCCGACCCTGCCATAGACCCGAAGTTGAACCTGACCCCAAACAAGGCAGAGAAGAGAACGGTAAGGGCTGCGCTGAGCAACACCTTTGGCTTCGGAGGTCATAATGCCTCTGTATTGATCAGGAAATTTGAAGAATAGTGTTCCTGCTCCACAGGAAAAAGAACAACACCATGGTACACAACAGGCGGGAGTTTCGCTCCGGCCTGAAGCGCCTTCTCGGCTTCCGCCCGCGGAAGCTGACACTATATGAAATGGCCTTCATCCACCGGTCAGCCTCCTACATCCTGCCAGACGGAACGAGAGTCAACAATGAACGACTGGAATACCTGGGTGATGCCATCATAGACAGCATCATCTCCGACTACCTTTTTCATCTTTACCCTGATGCCTCCGAGGGACTCCTCACCAAGACCAGGGCCCGCATCGTCAACAGGGAGACCCTCAACCAGCTGGGTGTCACAATGGGTCTCGACAAACTGATAGTATCCCATCTCGCACCGACCGACTCACCGCGCAACCTCTATGGCAATGCGGTGGAGGCCTTCGTGGGAGCACTGTTCATCGACAAGGGCTTTGGACATACACGCCGTTTCTTTATTGAAAAGACACTTATTAAACACCTCGATCTCAAAGCATTGCTCGACAGCGAGACTGACTACAAGAGCCTCATCATGGAATACTGCCAGAAAAAGAGGAAAAAGATCCATTATACCTTCCGGGAGAAAAACGGGTCAGATAACCATCCCCTGTTCACTGTCACACTGGAGATTGACGGTAAAACGGCCGGCCAGGGTGAGGGTACTACAAAAAAAGAGGCTGAACAGGAAGCGTCAATGATCGCATGGAACAGGGTAAACAGCAGGGAGAAATGAACAGGGAAAAAAAGATTACCAGACATATCATTCCCGCGTATGAGATACCCCGGTTCCTCTTCCTGGGAATCGTCTCAGCTGAACCGGATTACCGCATCTCGGTCATGCTTAACCGGCATCTGGGTTCCGGCCTACGCAAATGTGACTACGATGTCACTGCAGTTACGGAGGGCGGTGAAAAGCGATTCTCCTGCTTCGTCTCTGACATGCCGGCACTCTCCCTGGTCTCAAACCACGACGAGGGGAGCATCCTTATCCGTAAACTTCGCAAAATCGACTTCTTTCTCGTCATCAGCGAAGCTCCCAACCAGAAGAGAGCAGAGAGCCTTGCCAACACTGTCAGGAAAATACCCGAGATAACGGCGGTGTTTATCTTCAACAGCCAAACGGTCAACGACATTAACACCTCCCTGCTGGCACTGTAAATAAGAAAGAGGAGACAATTTCTTGCCTCCTCTTCAGTGTTAACCCTAAAACTAACCTAACCTATGAAAAAAACTCCAATTATTCTATTTCAATTTTCGTGCCATAACTGATGCAAATATCAAAATAATTTTGTGGGCACACTCTTAAGGAATTGTTAAATTATTGATTTTTAACATTCTTTTAATTTTTCTAGCTTTTAAATTTTCTGATTATTCTGTTAAAATTCGTTAAACGGACGGATAAAGGTTATAACGGATTACTTTTGTAAAAGTATGAAGCGAAAGCACATAGCGCTGCTGGCCGTTTTCTTCTTCCTGGCCATTTTTGCACTGGTATTTATTCAGGTACGGTGGATCAATAATGTGGTGAGCGCCGAGGACCAGCAGTTCAGGTTCGGTGTCAATGAGGCCCTCAAGGAAGTGGTAAATGAGCTTGAGCGTACTGAAACCTATAATCGCATCATCAGTGAGATCAATCCCGCCGCCCCGGCAGCAGCACGGGAGGCAACCCCGGATGAGATCGAACCGTTGACCGCCCGGCAGTCGGCCGAAGCGATGCTGCTTGAGAAGTACGGCTTTGACCCCGATGTCAGGTCAGTCATCATCAACCGTGCCGGTCGCACCTACCTCCTCAACTCAGAGAGCCTGGAGCCGGAGTCGCTGATAGGAAACACCGAGCCCGGGGAGCAGAGCCTCACTGCCGGGGCGGCAGCACGTATGACCAGCAAGATCGTCTCCATAGAGAACATCGTCAGCCGGATACTGCATGAGACCCCTCCCCTCAGGGACCGCTTTACCTCAGATGATCTGAATACAATCATAAGGAAATCGCTCGACGATGTAGGGATCCACCTCGATTATGAGTGTGCCGTCAGGGGCGATTACGGGGGCATCATCTATCGTACACCGGATTACCGCGAGAGGACCGGCGCCAACAAATACCTGCGGCAACTCTTTCCGAATGACCCCGTACCGGGCAACAACATCCTCACTATCTATTTCCCGGGGGAGGAGAAATACAAATTTTCCCATATATCATTCATGGCAATTGCATCACTGCTGATAGCACTGCTGCTGATAATTCTCTCAACGGGTACCTTTATCGTCATCTTCCGCCAGAAAAAGTTCTCAGAGATAAGGAGCGACTTCATCAATAACATGACCCACGAGCTGAAGACCCCTATTGCAACCATTTCACTGGCATCACAGATGCTCGCCGATGACTCCATTCCACAGCGATCAAGGAACACCCGCGAGCTCGCAACGGTCATCTCAGAGGAGAGCAACAGGCTGAAGGTGCTGGTTGAAAAAGTGCTGCAAACAGCCATTTTCGAGAAGGCCAGGCTCGAGCTCGACAAAAAGCAGACCGATGCCCACGCCGTCATCATCAGGGCCGTTGATGCCTTCAAGCTGCAGGTGAGCGGACGCGGAGGGACCATCTCAACCCACCTCGACGCCTCCGATCCCATAGTGATGATCGATGAACCCAACTTCTTCAACGTGATCCTCAACCTCATAGACAACTCCCTCAAATACACCACACGCACACCCGAGATCACAATCACCACGGAGAGCTGGCACAGGGGTGTGGTGATCACCGTCTCAGACAACGGTATAGGCATCCCCAGGGATCAACAGAAACATATCTTTGACAAGTTCTACAGGGTACCGGCAGGCAATACACATAATATCAAGGGATTTGGTCTCGGGCTCAGTTACGTGAAAACCATTACCGACGAACATCACGGCACAATAAAGGTCGAGAGCCAGATCGGGAAGGGCACACGAATAATCATCCACCTTCCAAAACACCAGACAAAATGAATAAAGTAAGCATCCTTCTTGCCGAAGACGACACCAATCTGGGACAGCTGTTAAAGAGTTACCTGTCTGCGAAGGAGTATGATACCATCCTGGCCATCGACGGAGCAGAGGCGATGAAGATCTTCAAAAAGGAAAAATTTTCTCTCTGCCTGCTGGACGTGATGATGCCCGAGATGGACGGTTTCACTCTTGCCAGGGAAATCAGGACAATAGACCCGCACATTCCGATCATCTTTCTTACAGCAAAGAATCTTAAGGAGGATGTCATCGAGGGTTTTAAAACCGGTGCTGATGATTACCTCACCAAACCCTTCTCCATGGAGGAGCTGATATATCGCATCGAGGCTATCCTGAGGCGTTCCACGAAACGAGCCACCGATGTTCCGGCCGCTGAATACACCATAGGTAAGTTCAACTTCGATGTCACCAGGCAACTGCTCACCTACCAGGACCAGGTGCGCAAGCTGACCACCAAGGAGACAGAGCTCCTGGAACTTCTCTGCCGGCATCAAAATGAGGTCCTGGAACGAAACCTGGCACTTAAGTCGATCTGGATCGACGACAACTATTTCAATGCCCGGAGCATGGATGTCTACATTACCAAGCTGCGCAAGTACCTCAGCAAAGACGAAAATGTCGAGATACTCAACATTCACGGCAAGGGATACAAACTACTCTGTTAAAAAGGCTGCCCGGGAGGGCGGCATTTCTTAATGTCAGTCGAGCTTCAGCACAGCCAGGAAAGCCTGCTGTGGAACCTCCACGTTGCCAATCTGGCGCATCCGTTTTTTACCCTTCTTCTGCTTCTCGAGCAGTTTTCTCTTCCTCGTGATGTCTCCGCCGTAACATTTTGCGGTGACATCCTTGCGCACCGCCTTGACGGTCTCGCGTGCAATGATCTTGGCCCCTATGGCTGCCTGAATTGCAATGTCAAACTGCTGTCTCGGTATCAGCTCCCGCAGCTTCTCACACATACGGCGTCCGAAGCTGTAGGCGTGACCACGGTGGATGAGTGTTGAAAGGGCATCGACCATCTCCCCGTTGAGGAGTATGTCGAGTCTGACCAGGTCTGCCTTCTTGTAATCTGTAATATGGTAGTCGAATGATGCATAACCCTTTGAGACACTCTTCAGCTTGTCATAGAAGTCGAAGACGATCTCCGAGAGCGGCATGTCGAAGGTGACCTCCACCCTGTCGCTCGTAAGGTAGATCTGGTTCTTCAGCGTCGCGCGCTTGTCGATGCAAAGCTTCAGTATCTGTCCCAGGTATTCCGATTTCGAAATCACCTGTGCATGGATATAGGGCTCCTCTATCTCGTCAATGGCTGTGGCCGGCGGCATCCCTGACGGGTTGTGCACATCAATGATCTCACCCTTCGTTGTCAGCACCCTGAATGACACGTTGGGTACGGTGGTGATAACATCCATGTCGAACTCCCTGTCGAGCCTCTCCTGGATAATCTCCATGTGCAGCAGCCCCAGGAATCCGCACCTGAAGCCGAAGCCGAGCGCTGCTGACGACTCCGGCACAAAAGTCAGGGAGGCGTCGTTAAGCTGCAGCTTCTCTATTGAAGCACGAAGGTCTTCATAGTCGTCAGCGTCAACGGGATAGATGCCGGCAAAGACCATAGGCTTCACGTCGGCGAATCCGGCAATAGCCACGGTGCACGGGCGGGCCACATGGGTGATGGTGTCTCCCACCTTTACCTCCGCCGATATCTTGATGCCCGAGATGATGTATCCCACATCTCCTGCGCTGAGCACATTCCGGGGTTCCCTTTTTATCTTCAGTACGCCTATTTCATCAGCGTCATATTCGCTTCCCGTGTTTACGAACTTGACCATGTCATGTGTCCTGATGGTGCCGTTGGCTATCTTGAAATAGGCTATTATCCCCCTGAAGGAGTTGAAGACGGAATCAAAGATCAGTGCCTGCAGCGGTGCCTCCGGGTCACCTTGTGGAGGAGGTATCCGGCTGACAATATCCTCCATGATTCTATCGACACCCATGCCTGTGCGTGCACTCGCCTCAATGATCTCATCACGTCCGCAGCCGATGAGATCAACTATCTGGTCCTTCACCTCCTCGGGCATAGCACTCACTGAGTCCATCTTGTTGAGAACCGGGATGATCTCCAGCCCGTGCTCTATGGCCATGTAAAGGTTGGAGATGGTCTGGGCCTGTATGCCCTGGGTGGCATCGACAACCAGCAGGGCCCCCTCACAGGCGGCTATTGACCTCGACACCTCGTAGGAAAAATCAACGTGGCCCGGTGTGTCAATAAGATTTAAATAGTATTTCTTACCCTCATGCTCATAGTCCATTTGGATGGCATGACTCTTAATTGTGATGCCCCTCTCCCTCTCCAGGTCCATGTCGTCCAGCACCTGATTCTGAAACTCACGCGAATCCACGGTGTTGGTTCTTTCAAGAAGCCTGTCGGCAAGCGTGCTCTTGCCGTGGTCTATGTGAGCTATTATACAGAAGTTGCGTATGTTGTCCATCAGGGGTGGGCGGTTCAATTCAGCTGCAAATATAAATAATTTGGCCCGTTCTTTACTGAAGTCGGGTTCCGGGTACACTCAGCCGCCATTTTATTTATTTTAGCAGATTACATAAGATTGAACCCATGATCACCCTTGCAGCGTCGGTCACTTTGCTTATCCTCGGGTATCTTGTCTACGGAAGGGTGGCCGACAGAATATTCGGGATGGATTCGTCGCGCGTCACCCCGGCATTCACCAGAAGTGATGGCATTGATTACGTTCCCATGAAAGCATGGCGCGTATTCATGATACAGTTCCTCAACATCGCCGGGTTGGGCCCTATCTTCGGTGCCATCCTTGGCGCCATGTACGGCCCTGTGGTCTATATATGGATCGTCGCAGGATGCATCTTCATGGGTTCCATGCACGATTACTTCGCCGGGATGCTGTCAGTGCGGCACGACGGTGCCAGCCTGCCGGAGCTGGTGGGCACCTACCTGGGCAAGAACATGAGGTCCTTTCTCAGGCTCTTTACCCTGCTGCTGCTGATATTCGTCGGAGTGGCCTTCGTCAGCGGCCCCGCCAAACTGCTTTATACGATGTCAGGCTTCAGCCTCCCCTTCTGGCTGGGGCTGATCTTTTTCTACTACATAGTCGCCACCCTCCTCCCCATCGACAAGATAATAGGATACCTCTACCCTTTCTTCGGCGGAGCGCTGATCTTCATGGCCCTCGGCGTGCTGCTGAGTATGATAGTGAAGTGGGCCGGCGGCTCCCTCACACTGATGGAGCTCACCCCCGCAACACTGATGAACTTCCAGCCTGATGCTGCAACCAACAGCATCTTTCCATACCTGTTTATCGTCGTCTCCTGTGGCGCTATTTCGGGCTTCCATGCCACGCAGGCCCCTCTGATGGCCAGATGTATGAAGTCAGAGAGACAGGGACGGCAGATCTTCTACGGCGCGATGATCGCGGAGGGTATAGTGGCAATAATATGGGCCACGGCAGCCATGAACTACATGGGTGATGTTCACGGGCTCAACTATGCCTTCACCCATCCGCTGGCTGACAATCCCGATATCAGGCCCGACCCTGCCTGGCTGGTCAACGAGATATGCAGGTCGTGGCTCGGCAAGGCCGGGGCGGTGATAGCAGTGATAGGTGTGGTGGCCTGCCCTATCACCTCCGGGGATACTGCCTTCAGGAGCGCGAGACTCACGGTGGCCGACATGTTCAGGCTGTCTCAGAAGAAGGTCTCTTCGAGGCTGCTGATCACGATCCCGGTATTTGCAATTGGCTTCATCCTTACATTCGTCATGAAGGATGAATTCGCCCGCATCTGGAAGTTCGTCGGCATATCGAACCAGGCCCTGGCAGCCATCACCTGCTGGACCATAGCCATGTACCTGGCTCTCAGGGGCAAGAGTCACCTGTTCATGTCTCTGCCCGCTATCTTCCTCACTGCCGTATGCTTCACCTATATACTGGCTGCGCCCCACTCCGGAGGCGGACTTGCCATGCCGCTGAAGCAGGCGCTGATAATCGCTGCTGCCGCTACGGCTGCTGTGACGGCTCTCTTTGTTATTATAATGCGAATGAAGATTAGGGATGATCAATAGATCTCTCCCGCCGTTTGTGGCTCCGGCGGCGGAACATCAGCAGGTGTATCCACCGGGCAGCTAAGCTTCCTCAGCTCCCTGCGGAAGAAGAAGAAAGAGACGACGGCAGCCACCAGGTCAGCTAACGGGTTGGCGATCCATACCCCTGTCACACCCCAGAAGTGCGGGAGGATGATTATCAGAGGCAGAAGCACTATTATCTGGCGCAGCAGCGACAGGAAGGCGGCCAGCCTGGCCTTACCGATAGCCTGGAAATAGGTGGAGGCGATGATCTGGTAACCTACTACCGGCAGCACGGCGCAGTAGATCCTCAGGCCCAGCACCCCGGCCTCCCTGAGCTCCATGCTGTCCGAGTTGAAGATGCTTATCACCGCGCCCGGTATCAGCATGCATATCAGCCACCCGGCGGTGGCTATCAGCGTGGCATATTTAATGGCTTTTATCACCGACTCCTTCACCCTGCAGTAGAGTCCGGCCCCGTAGTTAAACCCGACAATGGGCTGTATGGCCATGTTGATGGAGATGATGGTCATCACCAGCATCATTGTAGAACTGTGTACTATTCCCATGGCACCCACGGAGATGTCCCCCCCGTACCTTATGAAGAGGGTGTTCATGACTCCCGTGACAATACTTGATGCCACATTCATGGCAAAAGGCGCAAAGCCTATCGATATTATGTATCTGATTATATAGGGGTCAGGCGCGATGTAAGGCAGCGACAGGCGTGTGACGCTCCTCTTGCTGCGAAAGTGCCTTAGTACCCATACGCAGAGTACGGCCTGCGAGATGATAGTCGCCAGGGCGGCGCCCTTTACCCCCATGTCAAAACCAAAGATGAATACCGGGTCGAGTACTATATTGATCCCGGCGCTGATGAAGATCGAGATCATGGCAATACGGGGATTGCCTTCCGCCCTGATCACGTTGTTCAGCGCGTAGCCTGTCAGACCAAAGGGTATCCCTGCAAGTATGATATTGAAATAGTCGGAGGCGTATGCAAGTGTCTCAGGTCCTGCCCCGAATATCAGTAATATCTTATCCCTTACCAGGAATCCGATGACCATGAGTGTCAGTCCCATTACCAGCGACAGAAACAGTGCATTGCCCAGGATCCTGTTTGCCCGGGGGTAGTCCTTCTCTCCCAGGCTGATGGAGACCCTGACCGACGAACCGATACCCACAAGCATGCCAAAGGCCATGACTATGATCATCAGTGGGAATATCACGCTGAGGCCGGAGAGAGCGAGGGCATCGACACCCTGACCGATATAGATGCGGTCAACGATGTTATAGAGAGCGTTTGCCATCATGCTGGCAAAAGAGGGAAGAAAGTACTTCCACATCAGTTTCCCTATCTTCTCATGCTCAAGGTCGTGTACCTGCCGCGGGTCAGCCATGATACAAAGATGGGGAAAAGTTGAGATTTGCGATGTGCGATTTTCGATTTTGCTGACTGCCAACTGCCA
>JARGFQ010000007.1:0-134417 GCA_029210565.1 Bacteroidales bacterium | reverse complement strand
CAACTGCTGACTGCCGACTGCCGTCCCGACACAAGTGTCGGGTTTGAGACTTCTCCTGTGTCGAAGCCTCAAACTGCCGACTGAAGACTGCCCCCTAATAAGAAAGCTGCCCCGTCTCCGGCGCAGCTTTCTTTGTTAAACCAATAAGCTATTCTGGTGCCTACATCATGCCCGGCATGCCGCCGCCGCCCATTCCGGGGTTAGGCATCGGGTTTTCTTCCTTCTCCTCGACAACGACTACCTCGGTGGTGAGGAACATACCGGCTATTGATGCCGCGTTCTCGAGAGCTATCCTTGCAACCTTGGACGGATCGATGACGCCGGTCTTAAAGAGATTCTCATACTTGTCGGTCTGGGCATTGTATCCGAAGTCGTCTTTCCCTTCACGAACCCTCTGCACAATCACCGCACCTTCTTTGCCGGCATTGACAACGATCTGCCGCAGCGGCTCTTCGATGGCCCTCTTGACAATCTCGATACCTGTGTTCTGATCATCGTTATCGCCCTTCAGTTTTTCAAGCAGGGGAATTGCCCTCAGGTATCCGACGCCACCGCCGGGGATGATACCCTCTTCTATTGCAGCGCGTGTTGCATGCAGTGCATCGTCAACGCGGTCTTTCTTCTCCTTCATCTCAACCTCAGATGCAGCACCGATGTAAAGCACTGCCACACCTCCTGCCAGCTTGGCAAGCCTCTCCTGAAGCTTCTCCCTGTCATAATCGGAGGTGGTGGTTGATATCTGCTGTTTGATCTGGCTGACGCGTGCCTGGATCATCTCCTTCTCGCCTGCGCCGTTGACAATGGTGGTATTCTCCTTGTTTACGGACACTTTGTCAGCTACGCCAAGATCATTCATGGTGGCATTCTCAAGCTTCATGCCCCTCTCTTCGGAGATGACGGTGCCGCCTGTCAGAATGGCGATATCCTCAAGCATCTCCTTCCTCCTGTCGCCAAAGCCCGGAGCTTTTACGGCACACACCTTTAGTGAGCCTCTCAGGCGGTTGACAACGAGGGTGGCAAGAGCTTCACCTTCAACGTCCTCGGCAATGATCATCAGACCGCGGCCTGTGCGGGCTGTCTCCTCAAGAACAGGGAGAAGGTCTTTCATTGCTGAGATTTTCTTGTCATGAATGAGGATGTACGGGTTCTCCATCTCAACCTCCATCTTGTCGGCATTGGTGACAAAATAGGCTGAGATATATCCGCGGTCAAACTGCATTCCTTCAACAACATCAACCTTGGTTTCGGTTCCCTTGGCCTCCTCAACGGTGATGACACCTTCCTTTTTCACCTTGTCCATGGCAGTGGCAATAAGCTTGCCTATCTCCTCATCGTTGTTGGCCGATATGCGTGCAACCTGCTCTATCTTCTTCAGGTCGTCGCCAACGGTCTGCGACTGGTCCTTCAGGCTCTCAACAACCTTTAGAACGGCCTTGTCGATGCCTCTCTTAAGGTCCATCGGGTTGGCTCCTGCGGTTACATTCTTCAGACCGACAGTTATTATACTCTGTGCAAGGATGGTGGCAGTGGTTGTGCCGTCACCTGCAGTGTCAGAAGTCTTGGACGCCACCTCTTTGACCATCTGGGCTCCCATGTTGTGAAAGGAATCTGACAGTTCAATCTCCTTGGCAACGGTCACACCGTCCTTGGTCACCTGGGGTGCGCCAAATTTCTTTTCCAGGACTACGTTACGGCCTTTGGGACCGAGGGTAACCTTCACTGCATCAGCAAGCTGATCAACCCCCTCTTTCAGAAGGTTGCGCGCTTCGATATTGAATTTTATTTCCTTTGACATTGCTATTCTGTTTTTTGGTTATTACGAAATATAAAGTACATCGGACTGAGACAGAAGGAGGTAATCAGTGCCGTCAATATTCAGTTCCTGGCCGGAGTACTTTCCATAGAGAACGTTATCTCCTTTTTTGAGTTCCATCTCTTCATCTTTCTTCGAAGCTCCTACAAGAACAACTGTGCCTGCGCGAGGTTTTTCCTTTGCTGAATCGGGGATGATAATTCCGCTGGCGGTCTTCTCTTCTGCCTCCTGGGGCTTGATGAGAACTTTACCTGCCAGCACCTTTCCTTTTAGTTGTGCCATTGCTATTAGTTTTATAGTTAAACAATTTTCTGTCCTAGGTTTTCATAATCTGTGCCAAATGAATATTGGCAAAAAAATAGTGTCAGTTCATGACAAACTGACACTTCAATATCTTCGTCCTGTCATTTTATTCGTTACTCCCGTCAGGCTGCTGCTGCTGTTCCTGCTCTGTGAGAGGTGTCGGCAACGTGGGGATGGCGTTGGGGTCCTGGGCTCTTTCAATGGATGACCTGATGACCGACTCCTTGGCAACCTCACCCCTGGGAATGGATGCCGTTGCTGCCAGGCAGAGAACCACAATAGCCACACCGAGAGTCCATGTCGATTTCTCCAGGAAATCAGCTGTCTTGCGTACGCCCATCGACTGGCCGGCGGAGGTAAAATTGGCTGCCAGGCCTCCTCCTTTGGAGTTCTGTACAAGCACCACCATGATTATCAGGAAACATGCCAAGATCACCAGGATTGAAATAAATATGTAGATACCCATTGTTGTACTATTTTATTAACTCTTCTATCTTTTCAATACGGCCTGCAAAGTAAGCACTTTTTTCCGGATATTGCAACGAGAGCTTCTGATAAATATTTATCGCCTTGGTGTAATATCCCTGGTTAACGTAAATCTTTGCCAGTGTTTCAGTTATGAATGTGCTTTCCTCCTCCGTACCGGTCTCCGAAAGATCCCTGACCGGCTGATGCTCGCCTGGCTTCATCCTCTCGATGGTCGGACTTATGCTGATGAACCTGTCGATCAGGTCGGCCGGCGTCAGTCCGCTTACTGTCTCCTCCCCGGATTCCCTGGCCGTGACAGTGTCGTCGGGCAGCAGTTCCAGCAGCTCTTCGTCAGATTCTGAAGCAGTTGCGGGTCTGGCATCGGGTTCATTGCCTGTCTCAGCCTCTGTGGCAGCTATTGGTCTGGCATCGGGTTCATAGCCAGTCTCAGCCTCTGTGGCAGCCTCAAGTCTGGCATCAGTTCCTTCGCCAGCCTCAGCTTCTGTGGCAGCCACGGCGTCGGCCGGCTGTTCTGCCTCCATTGTGCTGACTTGTTCGCGGGTGATGATCTCCAGCTCCCTGAGCCGGGCCTCTATCTCAGCCACAAGCTCCTCCCTGGACCGGAGCCCGGCATTGACATCCTCAGGGGGTACTTCCTCCGTAGCAGCTTCCTGTTCGGAAGTATCCTCAGCGCCGGTTTCAGGGTCCACAGTTTCATCAGGGGTGACTTCCTGGTCTGCTGTACCCTCCGAAGCGGGTTCATACTCTGTGATATCCGGCTCTGTCGACTCCGCAGCAAGGGGTTCACCATGAACAACTCCCGGCTCCGGCTCCTGATCAATGACTTCCTGCTGCTGTTCAGCAATCTCAGGTTCCGGAATAGCTTCCACGACGGACTCCTCTTCGGCAACCTCTGAAACTGGTTCCTCTTCCGACTTCTCTGAAACCGGCTCCTCTTCGGCAACCTCAATATCAGGCTCCTGCTCAGCAATTTGTTCCGGATGCTGCAGCTCTTCCGAGACATTCTCTTCAATCAATTCAGCGGCCGACTCCTCCTCAGTTACCGTAACACCTGTATCCTGTATTGCCCCGAATGCCGCCGCCTCCTCTGCAATCACCTCAGCAACAGGCTCCTCAATGTTTTCACCGGCCACTGCTCCATCCACAACTGTCCCGGCAACAACCTCCTCTTCGGTTACAGCCGCAACAGACTCCACAGTCTCCTCCTGCATCACCTCCGGCTGCCCGGTGGTCTCCTCGCCGGGTGAGAGGTAAATATAGTGATAGAGCACCGCCCGGTCACTGACCGAAAGAGCTGATGCCTTCAGCTGTGAGTCAAACCTGATGTCGGCATTCTCCTTCAGCCCCTTGAGCAGCAGGAGATGTGCGGAATGAAACCAGGGGAAGAGGGCGGTGAGCTCTCTCAGACCCTCTATGTCGGCCGTGCCCGGGAGGCCGATGCCGACTATAAACCTGTTGAATTCATTCCTGTTCATCAGTCGTCTTTACCAGTTGACAAATGCCCTGTTGAAAATATCCTCCACCAGCATCTTCACGATCTCCTCCGTGAGGCTGGCCTCAACGGCGCTCAGGTCAAGGGCACTGTTGTAATCCTGATACCGCGTGAACGACTGGTCGTAACTGAGTTCCTGGTCAAAGCTGTTTACATACCTCACCCTGACTGTTATTGAAAAGCGGTTCGAGGCAGCCTGCTCATTACCGCTGACAGTCAGAGGCTGGGTCTTGTAGTCGGTGATGTCGCCCTCAAAGCTCAGCTCACCGCCGGCAGATACCATGTCTAGATTGGTCTGCGCCCTGCATTGATCTATGAGAGCGTCTGTCAGTACCTGGTTGAGTCCCGGCTGCACCAGGCTGGCCCTGTTCTGAAACGGTGCGACACTGATGGTCTTTGCCTCAGGAGGTATGGAGGCCCCGGTGAAGGAGTATGTGACCTTTATCCCGCAACTCACTGTCACCATGAGCAGGGCCAGAGGCAGTAAGATTCGTACCGTTTTAATCGTCAAGGTCATACTCTTTTATTTTCCTGTAGAGGGTCCTTTCAGAGATACCCAGCTCAGCCGCGGCAAGCTTCCGCTTGCCGTTATTCTTTTCAAGCGCTTTTTTGATAAGCTCTTTCTCCCGGTCTGTCAATGAGAGCGACTCTTCCACCACCTCTTCGGTGTCTTCTATGACCCTGTTCTCCCGCGGCGGAACGTATCCCATCTGGGGCGACTGCGGAGATTCAAATGCCGGCCTGCGTACAGCACTGTCATTGAAAAGGTTGCGTGCTGCCCTGGCGCCGCTCTCCGTAAGATTGTCTGCGTCAGTACCCGAATTCAGAAGATCATATACAAGGTTCTTGAGATCATGCATGTCGCTCTTCATATCGAAGAGCACCTTGTACAGTATCTCCCTCTCCGTGTTGAAGTCCGGTCCCCCGGGAGCGTTGATTGGCACAGGCAGGCGTCCGCTCTGATAGTCGGGCAGATAACGCGAGAGAATTACGACAGTAATCTCACGATCCTGCTCGATGACCGATATCTGTTCGGTGGTGTTCTTGAGCTGTCTGACATTGCCGGGCCAGTAATAGTGGACCAGCATCTCCCTGGCCTCACTGTCGGGCCTGATGGCTGGCATACGGTAACGCTCCGCAAAATCTACCGCGAACTTGCGGAACAGCAGTATAATGTCTTCGCCCCTCTCCCGCAGCGGCGGTATCCTTACCGGCACGGTATTGAGCCTGTAGAAGAGATCCTCACGAAACTTGCCCGTGGCTACCGCCCTCACAATATCAATGTTTGTGGCGGTTATCACTCTCACATCGGTCTTCTGCACCTTTGAGGAGCCGACCCTGATGAACTCACCGGATTCCAGAACCCTCAGCAGCCTTACCTGCGTAGAGAGAGGCAGCTCGGCCACCTCATCGAGGAAGATGGTGCCGCCGTTGGCCACCTCAAAATATCCTTTCCGGCTGTCGGTAGCCCCGGTGAAAGCCCCCTTCTCATGGCCGAAAAGCTCAGAGTCAATGGTGCCTTCCGGAATGGCACCGCAGTTGACGGCTATGTAAGGCCCATGCTTGCGGATGCTGTACGTGTGTATCACCTGGGGGAAAACCTCCTTGCCGGTGCCGCTCTCACCGGTGATCAGTACCGACAGATCGGTGGGGGCCACCTGGACGGCAATGTCTATCGCCCTGTTAAGTCCTTCATGATTGCCAATGATCCCGAACCTCTGCTTTACACTCTGTAACTCCTTCATCATTTTGCAATAGACTGCGAATTTACTACTTTTTTGGATTATGTTAAAGCAGTTTTTCTGTCGCGGCTAACCGTGAAACATAACTATCACCATCCGCCTTAAACATTTGGGCCCTCTCATTGTTATAGTCATGGAGTAAGTAACAATGAGAGAGATGAATGCAGGAAGCCGGACATACTCAATTAAAGACCTTGAGTCATTCTGCGGGATAAAGGCACATACTATAAGAATGTGGGAAAAACGTTACGGGATTCTCACGCCCGACAGGAGCGATTCAAACATACGATTATACAGTGAGGATGAGCTGAAAAAGCTGATTACCATATCTATCCTCAACCGCAACGGGATGAAGATATCAAAGATAGCGAAGCTTGACGACAGTGAGCTGCTGCGCGAGGTTCTGAAGACAGGGTCGCCGGAGGATAACGGCAATGGCACCTTCAAGCCCGGAGATCTGATAATATCGGCACTCCGGTTCAGCGAAGAGGAGTTTCGTGAGAACCTGAGTCGCTTTGTCAGGGAAAAAGGACTGGCACAGGCATATCTCGATGTCTTCTACCCCCTGATGCAGAAAGCCAGGGTGTTGTGGCTTACAGACTGCATATCCAAACCACAGGAACAGTTCATCAGGCATGTCATAAAGACTATACTTATTTCCGGAGAGATTTCCCTGGATGACCCTCTCAACGGAAAGAGTGCCGCAATCATCAACATGGGAGACAATGAGATAGAGAATAACCTCATCTTTCTTAAATATCTCCTCCGGAAAAAGGGCTTTGATGTTATCTATACGGAAGGAACCCTTACAGTAAACGATATCAGGGACATACACTCCGTAAGGCCTTTTACGATACTGGCACTCAATCTTCACGCCTCGGAGCCTGATAATGAGGTCATGAAGTTCTGCAGCGACCTTGCGAGGGAGCTGGCTCTCAAGAAAGTTGTTGTACCGGGCAGATATGACCGTAGCGTATCATGGAGCAACGGCATAACAAAAGCTGTCTGCTCGCCTGCCGAACTGGCAGAATGGGCAGACAGCCTCTGATAGTATCCTGAATTTTAACGGTTATTTTACACCAACCCTGACCACTATCGAGTCAGCGATCTGTAGAGCTGTCGTCAGTGTGCTCAGGTCTCCGGACAGATCACCGCTGGCTCCGGTGGGATGGCTGTGTCCTGCCGGCTTCATAAGGTACCTGTCGCGCAGAGCAGTGAGATCAACAGCCGTCTCGTATACAACGGCAGGCTGGGCGTTGTTAAGGTAGTTCTTGTCTCCCGGATATTTGTCATTGGTCCAGTATTCATTCCAGTCCCAGTTCTGGTTTACCTCGAACATCACCCTGAACCTCGCAGGCAACTCCCTGTCGGCATGTGCCTTCAGCACGAAACTGGTTGTAGGGGTGGCACCACTGTAGGCATCAGCAACAGGGTTCTCAGGATCAGGCATGTAGAGCCCGTCAGGAGCCCTGACGCCTCTCTTGTGCGACCAGTAGGGAAGGGTCTGGGGAGCCCTCTTTGCAGCTTCAACCCATTTGCCGGAAGCATTGGACCCGAATTTGAAAACCCCAGTGGCGATCGCCTTCGGTACAAAAAGCGTCTGAATATAATCGCCCTGTTCATCCTCAAGCCATACGGCCATGAGGGGGTAATAGAGCGAGGGGCCGCCGTAAAACTTAACCTCTATCTCAGGTCCTTCGCCTGCCGGGTTGGTGACTATGTCAGTAAAGGTCTGCCTCTGCGTCAGCCTTGACGAGGAGGGGGTCGACGAGCATGAGGCCAGCAGGGCCGCCGTCAGTATTAAAATAATGTATCTCATCTCTTTCATTCCTGTTTATTTTTTTTGGTCGAATGGAACTTACATGACATTTTATACTCTGTATTAGCTCATGCCCGGGCAAGTTTCTCCTGTTTAAATTTCAATTATGATGCCTATGGTAGGAAGGACCGTACCAAGGTCACCCTCGATGTGCTTGAGCAGATAACGATCAGGATCAAGCGGGTTAACCAGAGGGTTACCTGCCTCATCGGTCTGAAGTATCAGTATCTCTGGCTGCTCGGCCTTGTAGTTCAAGACGTTCTGAACGTCAACATAGAGCATGAGCGACCACCTGTCGAAGTAGAACTGCTTGTCAATCCTGATGTCAAGCTGGTTGAATCCCTTCAGCCTTTTACTGTTGAAGTTTTCATAATCGAGGTAGCCCTGGCCTGACACGTTCCAGGCATCAATCAATGACGACCTGTCGAGGTCAAAGGGGGTATAGGGAGCGCCGCCGACGTACCTCCAGCGGAAGCCTGCGTCCCACGACTTGCCTATGCTCCTGGTGGCGGTGACGCTGAGCAGATGCTTGTTGTCCCATGCCGAAGGTATGAACTCTCCGTCGGTGCCCTCGAACTCACTTCTCACGAAGGTGTAGGAGAAGACTGCATTCAGTCCCTCAAAGTCACGCGCACGGCCCATCAGCTCAAATCCGTATGCTCTTCCCGAAGCCGTTGATGTGAGCACCTCATTGCCGAATATGCCGTAGCCGGCACTCTTGGTCGCCAGCGGAACCTGATCGGCGACAGAGAAGGGATAGTCAGTGTAACTCTTGTAAAAACCCTCAAGGGTGAACTGCAACATCTCTTTGGGGATGATCTCAAATCCTGCCACAAGGTGATCGGCAGCAAGATATTTCAGTCCGCTTTCCCTGTTCACGAAGTTGCCATCATTGTCTTTCAGCCCCAGCGCGGTATAGGGTGGCAGCTGGTAGTACCGACCCGTACTGAAGTTCAGGTTGAGATTTTCCGTGAGGGTATAAGATGCCGAGAAGCGCGGTGATATCTGGGCAAGGGGATTTGCCATCTCCGGCGAAAAGCTGTTGGCATCAGTGCGAACACCGAAGGAGAGTCTCAGCTTCTCATCAAGAAAGGCACGGCTTACCTGCCCGAATGCCGCATACTTGAAGAAAACCAGGTTGGTGCTGTACTCCTCTTCACTGAGGGAATTGCCGGCAAAAAACTGCCTGTAGGTGTCATTGCGGTAACGCGACATCTCCGTGCCGGCACCGTAGCTGACCCTGAGGCTGTTCGGCCAGACGACGGTGCGCTCGTACCTGAGGCGGATGTCCCCTTCGCCACTCTGATAATCAAATATCTTATTGTCAGGATCTGAATCATTGTTATCCAAGTACTTGTACTGCGTGTTATTCAGGTAGTTGCGGCTCAGGACAACCATGTCTGACCCGTTGGTGCGGAAGTGCCTGTAGACGGCTCCCACAGTGTAGCTGTACTGCTCCTGGGTAGGGATGTACCCCAGGATATAGCGCTGGTACTCCGTCTCATTGGCATCGAGGTTAAGCCTGAAGTCGTCATCGGCCCCGATGCCCAGAACCGTCAGCTCGTTCTTCTGATCAAACTTCACCTTGTATTTGAACTGAAAATCGGTGTAGGTGGGTAGAAATGGAAGACCTATCACCCCGAAGAGAAACTGCAGATATGACCTTCGGGCAGATACTATCAGCGAGCTGCGCTCACCGGCAGGTCCGTTATATGTAAGGCCAATATCGGAGGCTCCGACCGTAGCCCTCAGCGTTCTCTTCTCCCTGTTGCCGTCAATCAGCGAAAAATCCATCACCGAACTGAGGGCATTCCCCCTGGAGGCAGGGAAAGCGCCGGAAAGAAAATCGACAGACCTTACGAAGTCGATGTTAATGATCCCTGTAGGGCCCCCGGAAGAACCCTGTGTTGAAAAGTGGTTCAGGTAAGGGATCTCTACATTATCGATGAAGAACCGGTTCTCATTGGGACCACCACCCCTGACGATGACATCATTCCTGAAAGCAGGTGTGGAGGCTACGCCGGGGAACGACTGTATGACCCTGGATATGTCACGGTTACCACCGGGATTGAGCTCTATCTCCTGTATGCCGATAATGCGTGCCGACACCGGGCTCTCCACAGACTTGCGGAACGGCGAAGGCCTCACCACAACATCTTCCACCTCCACGACGGTCACTTCAAGGGGTACAGTCAGGTTGACCTCGTTGCTGTTGGTGACCATCACCGCTTCGGAGATGTATGTCTTATAGCCCACTGATGACACCCTGATCTCCACAAAACCGGGAGTAACACCGGTAAACAGGAAATTGCCGTCGAAGTCAGTCATCGCACCCGTGGTGGTGTTCCAGATCACAACGCTGGCAAAGGGTACTGGTTCGTTGCTGGTTGCGTCGACCACCTGGCCTCGGATCACCCCGCCTCCTCCCTGTCCCAGCAGGTCAGCGAACATCAGCGTTAATAACAATACTATAGAAAATTTCTTCATCTGTTAATATAATTTATTGTTTTTATGGCACTTGCAGGAAATTTCTTATTCGATTCACAATATTAGGCTTCCCAGGTGCAAGTCATATTTTGTTCACATTTTCTGCAACAAAACAATACAAAACAGAGAAAGTTCAATTATTAATCGCTTTTGTTACATCAGGCCCCTGAAATATTTCTCCTCTGCCTCCAGGTCTATGTAAGGTGCCCTGCTTCTCAGGTCGCTTATCCTTTCAAGCATGGCGGTTGCAAAAGGCGCCGTCTCGCGCTTACCACCAGAGATACGGTGGCCCCTGGCTCGGGTTATACGGGCAGCCTCGCTCCAGAGCCTGAGTGTGGGACTGTCAATAAATACCGAAGTGAATTTTCCCCAGATGTAGTCGATGGCTGTCTCCGAGGGATGCACCATGTCAGTGCCGTAAAAGCGGTAATCGCGCAGTTCATCCATGAATATCTCATAGGCCGGGAAATATCCTGTCACCGAAGGGTGTGACAGCAGCTCCTCCACAGCCAGCAGCAGATGAGCCTTGCTCAGCTGGTTGGCGTGAGCACCGTCACTGAGGTGGCGGACAGGACTGACGGTGAGCCATATCTTCAGGGAGGGGTTCAGCTCTGCAAGGCGGTCGAGCGTCCCGCGCCATCTGTCGGCGATCTCCTGCCAGGAGGCCTGCCGCCTTTCAAAGAGTCCTGACGGCAGCTTGTGGCAATTTGCCACGATGGCGCCGCTCTCCCTGAGAGTATAGATATAGGATGTGCCGAAGGTGACAAACAGGAACGAAGCTTCCCTGATGAGCGAGGAGGCAGCCCGGCTGGTCTCATTGAGTCTTTCAGTCAGCACATCGCGGTCATATGATGAGAAGGCTGTGTGATGGTCCAGGCTCATGTACCTGTTCTGGTGAAGGTATATGTCGTCTGCGGTATAAACATGAGCTGACACGAACCTGTCTATGGCGCCTGCCACCGAGAAGGGATTGAAGAGTGTGCCGTGGGGGTTGGTCATAACCTTCAGCTTGCCTGCTGCCATCCGGTAGCCGATCTCGTTGGCAAAGCATGAGCCAAGGAACATCACCGGGGTATCATAGGTGATCCCTGCATCCGAAGCGGGAAGCGGAACCGCTGTTTTCAGTTCCATGTGGACATTATATTATATCAATGTATCGATCCACTCAATTATGAAGTCGAAGTGATCATGCCGCAGAATGTCATTGTGAAGTTCGTGGTAGCCCCCCTCCCACAGCTTCAGCGTAGCCTTCGGTGCTGCCTCGGCCACCCTGACGGAACCCGCGGGTGAGATGATCATGTCATCGCGGCCGTGAGCAAGAAGCAACGGCACCCTGATCTCAGCGGCACGGCTGACCGTCTCTGCGCCAGCATCGGTCACGGCGGAGTATAGTCCCACTGATATCAGTCCGTGCACCAGGGGATCATCATTGTACCGGCCGGCCACGCCGGGCTCGCGTGAGAGATACTCCGTCTTCAGTCCCGACGGCTGTGTCAACCCGGGCATGATCTTCTTCATCAGTTTTGCCAGGACTACCTTCGCCTTTGGCGGCGTCTCGGACAGGTAGATCCAGGGTGAGGTTACAATGGCTCCTGTTACCACCGGGCTGTGCCTTACAAGGTAGTTGAGCACGATGCCTCCCCCGAGGCTGTGACCGTAAAGGAAGAGGGGCACACCGGGATGTTCGGAGTTTATCTCTGAAATAATTATATTTAAGGTAGCATAAACCTTCTCCATTGAAGGAATCACTCCTCTACTGCCGCCTGAATGGCCGTGACCCGGCAGATCAAAAGCCCTGACAGCCAATCTTTTCTGATTAAAGCGTGAGGCCCAGTCGTTGTAGCGGCCGGTATACTCTCCCAATCCGTGAACCAGGAGTATGACCGCCTTTGGGCTTTCGATTGCATCAAAACTGTAAACAGCTGTCGTTCCCGCAGGATATTCCTTGATTTCCATAAAAATCATTTTTTGTAAATATAATTAAAAGTATCAATGCCCCCTCCTGCTTCCCCGCGGCCAGTATAGAGATAACCAGGGACCGCATTCCGGTATGGGTCGTCTCTGGCAGCTGCGGGTCGTCGCTCCACGAAGGGCCGGGGCCGGGGGATAGAGGCATCCACACCCGAGGATGCCAGGCTGGCGGCTGCGAGCTTTCCACTCCGGAGGGGGCCGTTGGCGGGCGGCTTCGAACCGTCGCTCCACGAAGGGCCGGGGCACGGGAATGCGGACCCTCCACTTTCAGAGGCCGGAGGTTGTCCCCTCCGGCAAAGGCAGTTATCCGGCCCAGGAAAGAGCCGGCAGAAAAAAATACCTGAAGATCCTAATTTAGACATACATACCTTATAAGCCTGATAAACTGTTGTTTATTGCTTAGAAAATTTTGTGATTACTGCCCTATATTAAGATATTAAGATATTCGGATTTGCATATCCTTTTTTTTGTGTTTAACTTTGTTGCAACAAATGAAAAAACAGAGAAATGACTGCACAGCAATTCAATACAAGCATAATAGATTTGAAGGGCAATCTTCAGAAGTACGCCCTCAGTCTGACACTCGACAGAGATAACGCCCTTGACCTTGTTCAGGACACCTTCCTGAAAGCCATACAGAATCAGGATAAATTTGTAGATGCCACAAATCTGAAGGCCTGGGTCTTCACGATAATGAAAAACACCTTCATCAACAATTATCGTCGCAAGATGAGGGAGAACACTATGATGGACGGCACCAGCGAGCTGTACTACATCAACCTGCCGTCTGAGAAGGGAAGCATCTCTCCCGAGTCGTCCTACGCCGGTAACGAGATAGAGAAGGCCATCGATGCGCTGCACGACGACTACCGTCGTCCCTTCCGGATGCACATTGAAGGTTACAAGTATGAGGAGATATCGGAGGAGCTGGGCCTCAAGCTGGGAACGGTAAAGAGCCGCATCTTCTTTGCAAGGCAGAAGCTCATGAGTGTTCTCAAGGATTACAACGGTTAGTTTTAGGTTTATTTTATTCAGGAGTTAACACAGCGGGGAGGAACAGGTCTGGTCCTCCCCTTTTTTTGTCGCTGCGGGTGTCATCAGCCTGAGGCGGATCAGCTCTGACACTCCCCTTTTGTTTGTCGCTGCGGGTGTCATCAGCCTGAGGCTTAAGGGGACTGCTTCTCCCCTTTATGAACATGGCACGATATCTGCAGTTTTTACCGGATCACACTTTTTGAATACCTTTATACAAAATTGACAATTATGAAGAAGTATCTATTGGTAACCATTCTTGTGCTTGCCCTTTCGGCATCGGCCATCGAGGGCCAGGAGAAATATGTACAGTGTCCGGTCACCCACGTGACGGTCTTCAGGCAGGGGGCCCAGCTCTACGGTGAGATCCCGGCGAGTATCGGGGCGGAGACGGTCGATTTCGTTGTCGGCGGTCTCTCTCCATATATTGATCCCAACAGTATACAGGTCAGGGGCGAGGGCGGCTTCATGATAATGGGTGTGAGTCACCGGAATAACTATCTCGAGAACCCCGACGAGGCAGAATCAATCAGTGAGCTGCGCGACAGGATCAAAGAGCTGGAGCTGAAGATAGAGGATGAGAAGACAGGGGTGGATATTCTCATGGAGAAGGAGCTCTTTTTGAAGTCGAATTACGATGTTGTCACCAACAAATCGGCCATCACCCCGGAACAGCTCAGGGCCCTGCTCGACATCTACTCATCAAATACCGAGACTGTAAAGAGGGCGGTGCTGAAAAAGAGAAGAGTCATAGAGGAATTTGAGGAGGAGAAGCAGAAGCTGGAGAAGCAGCTCGCCGCCTCTGTCGATTTTTCCAAGATGCCCACCGGAGAGATCCTCGTCACGGTGACAGGCACCAAACCGGCGACGGGCAGGCTGAAGCTCTCGTACGTAGTCATGAACGCAGGATGGCGGCCTTCATATGATATCAGGGTGGATGACATAGCCGATCCGGCCACCATAATATACAAGGCCGGCATCTGGCAGAACAGCGGCATCGACTGGAAGGATGTGAAGGTGAGTCTCTCCAACGCCTCACCCATGACTGCAGGTGCACTGCCGGGACTCAATCCGTGGTTCATCGATTTCTACCGGCCAATGGCCTATTCACAGCTCAACGAGGTGGTTGTTGTACGGGGAGCAAAATCGATGCCCCCGGCCCGGGAGAAGAAAGCGAATGATGCCATCATGATGGAGGCTGAGAGCGCACCGCTTCCCGTCACCGTCAGCGAATCGAACATCAGCTTCAGCTTCGACGTCAACGTGCCGCAAACAATCAAATCGGGAGGCAAAACGGAGATGGTGGAGCTTCAGAGGCTTACCGCTCCCGCCACCTACAGCTACGCAGCAACCCCCAAGCTGTCCACATCTGCCTACCTGATGGGCTATCTCACCTACTGGGAGAAATACAACCTGCTGCCGGGCGAGTCAAACATCTACTTCAGCAACACCTTCACCGGCAAGGGCTACATCAACACCGCCGAGCTGACCGATACACTGCCCGTCTCACTCGGCGCCGACAACAGTATCACCGTTAAGCGTGAGCGCAGGACCGACTATACCTCACAGAGACTAATTGGCTCCAACAGGGTCGAGACCCTCTCTTTTCTCATCTCCCTGCGCAACACAAAAAACCGTTCCGTCAGCGTGAAGCTGCGCGATCAGCTACCCCTCCCGCAGAACAGTGACATCACCGTTGAGGCCGTCGAGCTTACCGGAGGAAACCACAATGTCACCACCGGCGAGATAGTCTGGGATCTTACGGTAGAACCGCGTCAGACGGAGGAGATAATACTCACCTACAGCGTCAAATATCCGAAAAAGGAGAAGGTGATCCTTGAATGACAGAGAGTTATGACCTATGAACCAACAAGGTTATCAACAGCTGTTGATAACCTTGTTTTTTTAGATCTATTTATTTGCTATCCAATGCTTTATTGCTGTTAATAACCTTGTGAAAATCGTGTTCCTTTCTTTATCGAATTATTACCCCAAATAATTTGACATGGTAAACTTTACCTGCTATATTTGTAAATACCATGTGAGCGATAAAGAGTCGCTCTGAGGTAAGAAGGTTCTTTCGAATGGTTTAATTATCACTCTGAATTAACATCAGACTTCAGAGTCTCACGCAGAGAGACCACGGTCTCAAAGCGTCCGTTACGGATGCAGGCTTGGAAGCCTTCCCCATCCTGGCGGTCTGACGGAGCAATTTTCAAACGGGGTAACACCCGGGCGAAGAGAGCAACACAGATGCAATGCCAAAACTGATAATGCAGCAAATGTGTCCGTTCAGAGAGAGGGTCATCAGGCCAGCCAAACCGGCGAGGATAGGATGGAGATGACCCGGGCGTGACAGCAGTTCTTCCTTCGGGAGGTGTCATGCTTCAAGGGTTCATAACTCCGCGTCCCGGTAAGCCGACGGACAAAACCGCAAGGTATTGAAAGAGAGCAGAAAGGACACCGGAACAAAGTCAGCAGTCCGCCATCCGGCAGACATCGACAGGCTTCGGAAAGGTAGGAGTAAGAGAGATGAACCGACTGCAATAACGGTAGCATGGCGGCAATGACGGTCATGGCTGTCATTCGCCGGAATGGGAACTATTACGTAAGTATGGTTCCCATTCGTGTTTTATACAGGTGGCTGCCACAACGTTTTTGCTTTTTCTGATAAATATTACAAAAACGCTTCCGCAGCCGCCCTTCATATAAAACATCTGTAAACAGAAAGCCGTTGAAGAAATTATTAAAGCGCCTGCGGAAACCGGCAGGCTTACCGCCCCCTGATAACCCCTCTTGCTGAACCTCTGATAAATTCCACGATATTATTACACTCGGGGGTGGCTTCGAAATTGCCGGCTATATGATCCAGGGCCTTGCTGCCATTCATCCCCATATTGTAGTAAGCCCTGTAAATCTCATGAAGCTCATGAATCTTCTCCTTCGTGAATCCGCGCCTCTCCAGCCCCACTGTGTTCAGCCCCATAAACGCCAGCGGATCCCTGTCTGCCTTGACATAAGGCGGCACGTCCATTCGCACCTTAGCACCACCGCCGATAATGGAGTGGGCACCGATACGTACGAACTGGTGAACCATCACCCCTCCTCCCAGCGTCACCCAGTCGCCAAGCTCAACCTCACCGGCTATAGCCGAGAGTGATACCATGATCACATGATCACCCACAACGCAGTCGTGCGCAACATGCACATATGCCATCATCAGCGAATGGCTCCCTATTATCGTCCTGCCCCTGGCACGAGTACCCCTGTTGAGGGTGGCAAACTCCCTGACAGTGGTGTTGTCGCCTATCACGAGCGTCGTCTCCTCGCCGCTGTACTTAAGGTCCTGCGGTATGGCCGACACCGAAGCACCGTTGAAGATGCGGCACTCCTTGCCTATCCTGGCACCGTCATAGATCACGGCACCCGAACCTATCCAGGTGCCGTCACCAATAACAACATTACCGTGAATTACGGCAAACGGCTCTACGGTCACACCCTTTCCAATCTGAGCCTTCGGATCAATAAATGCTAACGCAGAAATCATAAATTATTGTTTGTTCTTTATAACCTGCGCCGTCATCTCACCCTCGGCAACGAGCTTCTCCCCCACGAACGCCTGCGAATACATGATCACGATGTTGCGCCTGATGGGCTCTGTAAGATCGCATCTGACAACTATCGTGTCTCCCGGGATAACCTTGTTCTTGAACTTCATTTTGTCAATCTTGAGGAAGTATGTCGAATACTTCTCCGGCTCATCAACGTTGCTGAGAACCAGTATCCCTCCTACCTGCGCCATGGTCTCCACCAGCAGTACACCGGGAAAGACATGCTCCTGCTCAAAGTGACCCTGGAAAAAAGCCTCGTTATAGGTGGTGTTCTTGATGCCAATGATGTGGTTGTCAGTCAGCTCAAGGATACGGTCCACCATCAGGAAGGGAAACCGGTGCGGCAGCAGATTCTTTATCTGCTGTATGTCCAGCACCGCCGCCTTGGTGGTGTCAAGAAGTGGTATCTCCTTTTTTGTTGTCTGTCTCTTGATCTGCTGACGCACCAGCCTGGCAAGCCTGGTATTGGAAAAATGACCGGGACGTGTGGCCACCACCTTGCCCTTGATGGGCTGGCCTACCAGTGCCATGTCGCCAATGAGGTCAAGCAGCTTGTGCCGTGCAGGCTCATTAGGGTACCTCAGCCTGGTGTTGTTCAAAACACCGGCACGGTGCTCTGTGATACCCGGCTTGTTGAACATCTTCGCTATGCGGTCTATCTCATCCTGCTCCACCTCCCGCTCAAGTATCACCACCGCATTCTCCAGGTCACCACCCCTGATCAGCCCCATACTGAACAGCGGCTCCAGCTCATGGAAGAAGACAAAAGTCCTGCTGCCCGCTATCTCGGTCTCAAAGTCGTCAATCTGATCAAGGATGGCATACTGGTTCCCCAGTATCCTGGAATTGTAGTCGATAAGCACATGAGCACTGAAATGATCATCAGGATAGATGATCAGGTCAACACCGTGCTCCTCGTCCGAAAAGGTTATCTTCTCCTTGACGACATAATAGTTTCGATCCTCGTCAAGAACGGTTATACCGGCCTTCTTTATGGCATCAACGAACATGCGTGCGCTGCCACCCATAATGGGGGCCTCGGGTCCGTCTATCTCAATCAGTGCATTGTCAACACGCATGCCGGAAAAGGCTGCAAGCACATGCTCTATTGTGGCCACGGAAGCCTCACCCTGCACCAGCGTGGTGCCCCTCGAGGTCTCCGTAACATGATCCGCAAGTGCATCGATAACAGGCTTGCCGGGCAGGTCAACACGACAGAACTTGTAGCCGTGATTCGCAGGTGCCGGCCGGAAGGTAAGCTTAACCTCCACACCCGTATGCAGTCCCTTGCCATTAAGACTTACCTCACTTGCCAGCGTCGTTTGCTTATCACTCATCACCGGTTGATTTTTTTGATCCTGCAAAGAAACGGAAATTTTTCCGAACGGCACAAGAGAAATCCTCACATCTATATGATGTTCAAATCTTTTACTTTAGAACGTTCTGGCTGAACTATCTGGCTTTTAATTCCTCCACCGTTTTTGCCATCTCGTCCACCTTCCTGTTCAGCTCCGGCAGACGTGCAAAAAAGGCATAGCTCTTCATGAATTTCCTGCTGTCGAGCGACGGTGTTCCGACGACTGTCGAACCCTCCTCCCGTACTGACCCGATGATGCCTGTCTGTGCCCCGATCCGGCAGCCGTCGGCTATGGTGACATGCCCCACGATACCTACCTGGCCTCCTATCATGCAGTTCTTCCCGACCTTTGTTGAACCGGCTATGCCTGTCTGTCCGGCAATGACAGTATTCGCGCCGATGACCACGTTGTGTCCCAGCTGCACGAGGTTGTCAAGCTTCACGCCGCTCTGTATCACCGTGGATCCCATCGTGGCCCTGTCAATGCATGTGTTGGCACCTATCTCAACGTTATCTTCAATCACCACGTTCCCTATCTGCGGTATCTTCATGAAGTTGCTGTCAGCCATGGGTGCGAAGCCAAAACCGTCTGCCCCGATGACTGCCCCGGCATGCAGAATGCAGTTGTCGCCTATGACACAGTCACTGTACACCCTGACCCCCGCATGGAGCGTGCAGTTCCTGCCTACTTTTACGCCATCCCCGACCCAGGTGTGGGGGTAGATGCAACTTCCGCTCCCTATCACGGCATTTGCCGAGACCACAGCATAAGCTCCCAGGTAGACATCCTCGCCCACCGAGGCAGTCTCATCAATGACTGCTGTCAGGTGAATACCCTTCGGGACCGGCCTTGCTGCCTCATAGATCTGCAGCAGTCTGGCCACCGACTGGTAGGGATCCTCCACTCTGATGAGTGTGGCCTTCACCTCCCTCACAGGCCTGAAATCAGTCCGCACCAGTACCACCGACGAGCCTGTTGTGTAGATGTACTGTTCGTATTTCGGGTTGGCAAGAAATGATAAGGCTCCTGGTTTCCCCTCTTCAATCTTGGCTATCGTATGCACCGCCGTCCCGGGGTCGCCATCAACTTTCCCGTTCAACAAACCGGCTATCATCTCAGCTGTATATTCCATCGTCTTCTTTTTGAATGATCTTACAATATCTCTTTAGGGTAGCAGAGGTAATATTTCGTCACCTTCTCCGACAGTGCCTCCCTGTCAAACAGGTCGGAGACCGCGGTTATATCCCTGGTGGTGCCGTTTTTCAGTAGTATGCGTACCTCCGGTGTGCCGGGGGCGTATGTCTGGTTATAGACGTCGCCGGTATTCACATAGAACCGCACCTCGTCGTTCTGCAGTCCCAGCTTCGCCTGCGCCATGGTGCTCATCTCCGCCACCCTGGCGTTTTCAAAGGGCTTTCGCTGAAGCTCTATCCCCAGGAGATCCCGGTAGATAAAACGTCTGCAGAGGTCGGCCAGCACCCTGTCACCGCAATCCATCCACACCTTGGTTGCCGAGATGATATCACTCTCGTCGAGCATGGTGAAATGGTTTACCAGCATCTCCCTGTCAGCATCGTTGCCAGTCATCTCACGGTGCTGCAGGAAGTATTTCAGTGCAGGGGTGGCAAAGAGATCGACACCGGCCGCTGTCACCTCTCGGGCTCTGACAAGCAGGCTGGTGATCAGCTTCTCGGCTGAGACAACAGTCCGGTGGTTGTAAACCTGCCAGTACATCATGCGCCTGGCAATCAGGAACTTCTCCACCGAGTAGATCCCCTTCTCATCAACCACCAGCCGGTCGTCCGAGACATTGAGCATCCTGATTATCCTGTCAGAACCCACGGACCCCTCTATCACTCCTGTGAAAAAGCTGTCGCGCCTCAGGTAATCCATCCTGTCCATATCCATCTGCCCGGTAAGAAGGTCATGAAAGAACTGCCGCGGGTAGCTGCCCAGGAATACGGGGATGGCATCTGTCAGCCTGCCTCCCGACTGGCGGTTCAGCTCCTCCATGATCAGCAGTGACATCTTCTCATGTGGCACATCGGTGATGAGCGAGTGTTCCAGCGCATGCGAGAATGGCCCGTGTCCGATGTCATGCAACAGTATCGCCACCAGCACCGCCTCCTCCTCGGCAGGCGTTATCTCAACCCCTTTCGTCCTCAGCGTCTGCACCGCCAGTCCTGTCAGATACATCGCCCCCAGGCTGTGCTGAAAACGACTGTGAACTGCTCCCGGGTAGACATAGCTTGTCAGCCCCAGCTGCCTTATGTTCCTGAGCCTCTGAAACCACGGATGGCTCACCAGGTCATATACAAAATCACTCGGCATACTTATGAATCCGTACACCGGATCATTGATGATCTTTCTCCAGTTGGTCAAATGTCGCAGATTTTTATGCATGCAAATTTATGGAATTGTTTCCAAAAACATGACAGAAAAGCTTCAGATACAAGGTAGTTAATCATTTTTCACCTTCCCTGTCCATTGTCAATTAAAAAAATGATATTATCTTTGCACCCGAACAGAAGGGTATGAATGGCCTAGGGGACAAAAGTCCCCTATTTTGTTATCAAAAGAAATACTATGGTCACCAGGGAGCAGATAAGAAGAGTTGCCGAAAGCCACATACAGGGTAGCGGCATCTTCCTCGTCGACGTAAGACTGAGCAGCACCGGACGGATAACTGTCCTCATCGACAGGCCCGAGGGTGTGACCATTGACGACTGTGCCTCGCTGAGCAAGGCGATCAGCGGTGAGGTTGGCGAGGAGATTGGCGACTATGACCTGAATGTCTCGTCTCCGGGTCTCGACATGCCCTTCCTGGTTCTTGAGCAGTACCTGAAGAACGAGGGAAGAATGGTTGAGGTCGTTACCGCGGAGGGCGAAGCATTGAAGGGCACCCTCATGAACGTAACCCCGGGAGGCTTTGAGCTCAGCACTGAGAAAAAGATCAAAAAAGGAGAGGCTGAAACCGTGGTCAGGTCATTCAATTATGAAGATTTAAAAACAGTTAAAGTAATAATATCATTTAAATAACAGAACAGATTGTCAAAATGGAAAATGTTAATCTTATAGATACTTTTTCAGAGTTCAAGGAGCTGAAGAATATTGACAGGCCTACCATGATGAGTGTGCTGGAGGATGTATTCAGGGGTATGCTTGCCAAGAAATATGGCTCGGCCGATAATTTTGACATTATCGTCAACATTGACAAGGGTGACTTTGAGATCTGGCGTAACCGTGAGGTAGTTGATGATGAGGAGTTTACCGATCTCAACACACAGATACCCCTCTCCGAGGCGCACAAGATTGATGAAGATTACGAGGTAGGTGAAGAGGTGTCGGATGAGGTGAAGTTTCTCGACTTCGGCCGCCGGGCCATCCTGGCGCTGAGGCAGAACCTGGTGTCGCGTATACTCGACCTGGAGAAGAACAACATCTACCTCAAATATAAGGACCGCATCGGGGATATCGTCACCGGTGAGGTGTACCAGGTATGGAAGCGTGAGACACTGGTGCTTGACGACGACGGCAACGAGCTGATACTTCCCAAGGGTGAGCAGATACCCTCGGACCATTTCCGCAAGGGTGACACCATCCGTGCCGTGGTCATCAGGGTGGAGATGAAGAACAACACTCCCAACATCATCCTCAGCCGTACCTCCCCGGTATTCCTGGAGAGGCTCTTTGAGCTAGAGGTACCTGAGATATTCGACGGGCTGATCACCATACGCAAGATCGTCAGGGTGCCCGGCGAGAGAGCCAAGGTGGCCGTGGAGTCGTACGACGAGCGCATTGACCCCGTCGGTGCCTGCGTGGGCATGAAGGGATCGCGCATCCACGGCATCGTCCGCGAGCTGCGCAACGAAAACATCGACGTCATCAACTATACTTCAAACATACAGCTCTTCATCACCAGGGCTCTCAACCCCGCAAAGATCACCTCAATAAAACTGGTTGAAGCGGACAAGAAGGCGGAGATCTATCTCAAGCCAAGCGAGGTCTCACTGGCAATCGGTAAGGGAGGACTGAACATCAAGCTTGCCGGTCAGCTCACCGGGTATGACATCGAGGTCTACCGCGAGCCTGACAATGAGGATGAGGAGGATGTATCGCTCGATGAATTCGCCGATGAGATCGAAGGATGGATCATTGATGAGCTGAAGGCCATCGGTTGCGACACCGCACGCAGCGTGCTGCGGCTGACGGTGCATGACCTCGTCAAGCGGACCGACCTCGAGGAGGAGACGATAAAGGAGGTGGTCAATGTTCTGAGATCTGAATTTGACAAGTAACAACCTGCTTCCCGGTACGGGAGCAACGATATATTAAAATTAGAGGATATCATTAAGGTATATGACTGAAGAGAAGAAAGCCATACGTTTAAGCAAGGCAGCCCGCGAATTCAATGTTGGGATCCAGACTATTGTCGAATTTCTTCATAAGAAGGGCTTTGACATAAGCACGGACCCCAACTGCAAGATTCCTCCTGAGGCTTATGCACTGATAGTCAAAGAATACAGTGGCGACCTCAGCGTCAAGAAGGATGCCGAGAAACTGGCTCTCAAGGAGAAGATTACTCCGAAAAAGTCGCTCTCGATTGAGGATATTGATTCCGGACGGCCCGGCGACAGCGGTGAGCCTGACGAAGAGTTCCTCATAACAGATATCTCCGGTGACAAGAAGCATCCTGATATCCTCACTGAGATCACAAACAAGGAGCCAAAACCCAGGGAAGAGGCTGCTCCCGCAGCAAAAGCCGCTCCGAAGGAGCCTGAGGCACCCCCTGCAAAGAGTGATGCTTCCGACAGTGCTGAGCCTGTCATCACCCAGACCCCTGCCGTTGAGGCCAGGAAACCGAAGGTAGTAGGAAAGGTCGATATTGAATCCCTGACCGCCAGGAAGGCCAGGAGCCCGAAGAAGAGTGCTGCCGGGAAGAGTGAGCCCGCAGAGGAGAAAGTTGCTCCCGCTCCCGCAGAAGAGAAACCGGGAGCCAAAGAGGAAACTCCGGCAGAGACTCCTGTTGCTGCTGAGACCCCCGTTGCTGCTGAGACACCGGAGCCGAAGGAGACAGAGATATACCGTCCGGGGTATGAGAAGCTGACGGGTGTGAAGATCATCGACAAGATCGAGCTGGTACCCGAGGTCAAAAAGAGCAAGGAGCAGGCGGCTGAGAGCCGTCAGAAGCGCGACGACAAGAAGAAGCGCGAGCGCATCAAGCCCAAGAGCCGTGAGAAGATTGCAGTGAACGCCACTCCCGGACAGGCAGCCCAGGAACAGAGGAAGGACAGGAAGCCCGGGCAGCGTGATCAACGCGGCGACGAGAGGAAAAAGTCGTTCCGCACTCTAAGGCCTGAGGTTGACAAGATAGATGTTGACAAGAACATCAGGGATGTCAACCTGCTCATGAGCAAGAGCAAGTCGAAGGTGGCACGGCACCGCCGTGACAAGAGAGATGCCGTCAGCCAGCGGATGAAGGATGAGACAGAAAAGCAGGAACTTGAAAAGAGCACCCTCAAGGTCACCGAGTTCGTCTCCGTCAATGAGCTGGCCACCATGATGGATGTGCCGGTGGTTGATATCATATCAACATGCATGAGCCTTGGCCTGATAGTCTCCATCAATCAGAGGCTTGATGCCGAGACCATGGCGATGCTTGCTGAAGAGTTCGGATTTTCTGTCGAGTTCGTCAGCGCTGAGTTGCAGGAGGCCGTCAGGGAAGAGGAGGATGATGAAGCCACCCTTCTGTCGCGTCCGCCCATTGTCACCGTCATGGGACACGTTGACCACGGTAAGACCAAGCTGCTCGACCACATACGCAACACCAACGTCATCGCCGGCGAGGCCGGTGGTATAACACAGCATATAGGTGCATACCGGGTAATGCTCGACAACGACAAGGTCATCACCTTCCTTGACACTCCCGGTCACGAGGCCTTTACCGCCATGCGCGCCAGGGGTGCACAGATAACCGACATCGTCATTATAGTAGTGGCAGCGGATGACGGGGTGATGCCGCAGACACGGGAGGCTATCAACCATGCCCATGCTGCCGGCGTGCCGATAATATTCGCCATTAACAAGATTGACAAGCCCACCGCCAATCCCGACAAGATACGTGAGGAGCTTGCAGCCATGAACTTCCTGGTCGAAGAGTGGGGAGGCAAATACCAGTCGCAGGAGATCTCAGCCAAGAACGGCGTTAACATAGAGCTGCTTCTTGAGAAGGTGCTGCTGCAAGCCGAACTTCTTGAGCTGAAAGCCAACCCTGATAAGTTTGCTCTCGGAACAGTGATTGAATCGTCGCTCGACAAGGGTCGCGGTTTCGTGGCCACGATACTCGTCAAGGCCGGAACCCTCAAGCTGGGCGACGTTGTGATCGCCGGTAGTTACTACGGCCACGTGAAGGCGATGTATAACGAGCGCAACCAGAAGATCAGCAAGGCAGGACCCTCAATGCCGGTGCTCATCCTGGGTCTCAATGGAGCCCCGCAGGCAGGTGACAAGTTCAATGTGATGGAGTCAGACAAGGAGGCCAAGGATATCGCAACCAAGAGGGCACAGTTGCAGCGTGAGCAGGGACTGCGTACACAGAAGCACATCACCCTCGATGAGATCGGCCGCCGTATAGCTATAGGCAACTTCCAGGAGCTCAACATCATCGTTAAAGGTGACGTCGACGGATCGGTGGAAGCGCTGAGCGACTCGCTGATAAAGCTCTCTACTGAAGAGATCCAGGTAAATATCATCCATAAAGCCGTAGGTCAGATATCCGAATCTGATATCCTGCTGGCTGCCGCCTCCAACGCTGTTGTGGTGGGCTTCCAGGTGAGACCCTCGCTCAGCGCCAGAAAGCTGGCCGAGAAAGAGGGCATAGACATACGCCTCTACTCCATCATCTATGACGCCATCGAGGAGATCAGGGCTGCAATGGAGGGCATGCTCTCTCCCGAGATCAAGGAGGAGATCGTCTCTACCGTCGAGGTGCGTGAGGTCTTCAAGATCGGTAAGGTTGGAACCATCGCCGGATGCTTCGTCCGCGACGGTAAGGTGACACGCAGCACCAGGGTGAGGGTGATACGTGACGGTATCGTCATCTACACCGGCGAACTGGGATCACTCAAGCGTTTCAAGGATGACGTCAGGGAAGTCTCTGCAGGTTATGAGTGCGGACTGAATATCGAAGGTTTCAATGACATCAAGGTCGGAGATATCATCGAAGGGTACCAGACCGTACAGGTTAAGAAGACATTGTAGGATTGGCGTCCCGACACTCCCGACTTCACCGGGACAGGTCCGTGTGCGGAATTGATCCTGCTCCTATGTCGCAGGCTCAAATTTGCGAATTTCGAATTGCGATTGAGAAATTTTTTAATCGACATTCGCACATCAGAAATCGTCAATCAAATCGAAAATCGAAAATCTGAAATCGCACATAAAAAAAGCTGCATCCCTGCAGCTTTTTTTGTGTTTATTATATTGTTAGTCACGCATCTATAAGCTTCTTATAGGCTTCTGCATCGAGGAGATCATCGATCTCCGATGTATCGTCAATCTCTATCTTGATCATCCACCCCTCGCCATAAGGATCACTGTTGACAAGCTCCGCGGAGGCGTCAAGCTCTTCATTCTTTTCAGTGACGGTGCCGCTGAGAGGCATGAAGAGATCCGACACTGTCTTGACGGCCTCCACCGTGCCGAAGACATCGCCATGCCCGAGTTTCTCGCCCACGGTCTCGATCTCAATAAATACTATATCGCCCAGCTCATGCTGTGCAAAATCAGTAATACCCACTACTGCTTCTTTGCCGTTGATGCGGACCCACTCATGATCCTTTGTGTACTTCAGGTTTGCCGGAACATTCATCACTTGATATTTTTTTGTTAGACTTCTGATCTTACTGTCAGGATGTCAAAAATACATCTTTTTTAAGATTTAAAGGAAGGTTGTATCTTTTTTTCCAACGGCACCGGTGACAAGGGTCACTGTACCAGGGTAAAGCGCAGGCTGAAGCCGAAGTTGGTGTTGGAGGTCATGAAGGTGTTGGCAACAAAGGGATCATTCATCGAATGGTCTGCATATATCTGCAGGTTGAACCTGTCGCTGAGAACATAGTCGGCGGTGGCTCCCACGGTAAAGACCCGCTGTCCTGCCACGGGCTGGTTCACCGCCTCCACCAGCTTACGCGCCAGGGTCTTGTTGTTCCTGATGGAGAGGTCCACCTTCAGGTTGAGGTCGCTCTTCAGGGCACGCTGACCGGTGCGTGAGCTCAGGGTGATGGCCACATCATCAAAACGGTAACCCGCTCCTACGGTTATCTCATCATTCCTGATATCTGCCACCTGGTTGCTCGCCAGGTTGAGGGTCACCGTACGCGACTTGCGGTATTCTATCCTGGTCGTCAGCGAGTTCTTCCATCCCAGGTCTATGTTGATGAACGGGCTGAACTGCTCGTTGATGGTTACGGTGTTGATCTCATATTGCGGGATGAAGTTCGACTGCAGGTCACGTATCCTGCTTATCCCCGATGCATCAGGATCATAATAGAGACTGGTATTGAACGAACCGATGGTGTAAGTCGACCTGTACTGGTGCGATAGACTCACCGAGTTGAATACCTTGCGCACTGCCTCGAACTTTGTCAGCCCCTCGAAATTGATCCTCCAGTTGGGCATCATCTGCATCATGGAGGGGAAGGGTGACAGGGTGATCTTACCCGGGTCCCTCCTGGTATAGGCTGCAAGGAAGGCCGGCACCAGCACCTCGGCGGAGGTCTGGCCGTATCCGCTCATATAGGGCCCTGTTATCTGCTCCCCGGTGACGGGGTCAAACCACGGATCATAGCTGCTGTCTTCTATACGGCGCTCATTACCCCTCCGTTGTGATATTACTGAGGTGTACTCCTTGAACCTCTCAAATGTCGGGGAGATATAGTCGCCCGTTTTGGGTATCTTCTCAAAGGCTGTGCCCCATGACACCACCGAGATGGTAAAGTTGCCCGTGACACGCGTGTTTCTGGTGCTGTCGGGGAAGTTACCGTTGCGGTCGGCACGCAGGTATGATGCCACCGTCTCCGAGTAGCGCCTGTCAGCTGTCAGGTCCAGCCGCAGGCCAGGAAACGGCTCTACATTGGCCCTGATATTGAACTGTTCACGCTTGCTGTAGGAGGCAGCATTGTTGAGCAGTGTGTCGGAGGTGATCCAGCCGTTGATGACAGCCTCATCAAAGAAGCGCTCGTCAGTAAGCCCGACGAGGAAACGCCAGCCAGGTGACGACATGCCTCCGTAGTTCTCCTGACCCAGGAAGGCGGTGCCGGGGAGGTATCCCGGAAGGATGTGCCCCTGCTCGATGGTATAGGTGGCTGAGACATTGCGCAGTGCCATGAGGCCGCGCACAAGATAGCGCCCTGCCATACTGGCGACGCCGGGTTTCTTCTCCACCCTGCCCTTGACGGAGACGCTGACATTGGAGACGTCAGCATCAGCGATATAGTCAATACGGTCGTCAGAGACAATGTTGAACTTACCGCTCACGGGAGCGCCGTCACGGTCGGTGACTGTCACGGTGACATCCCTGGTGCCCAGGTTGTGGTTTATGATACGCGGCTTGTCGGCCTTGAGTATCAGTCCCCGCCTGTTGTGTGTCACCTCCTCGTAGCCGAGGCTCATGCGGCGTTTTCCCCCCGGCTGCGTGCTGGCCTCTATCTCCTTCAGGAATTTAACCTTGCCGTATAGGTTGGTGAGGTTGGCCTGCACCGTAAACTGCCCGTTGTTCGAATTCTTGATCGTATTGCCCGGCTTTATGTTCACCGAATCGGGGAAGATGGTGCCAGCCAGCCAGTCGTACCTGGCACTGTAGCGCGCGTTGGAGGTCACCCATGAGAGCAGCGGCAGCTTGTTGACCGGCACATTGTAGTTGACGTTCAACAGATGGTAGTAGTTGGTGGTGCGGCCCAGGTCACTCAGGTTAGCCATGACCGAATCACGCCAGGCGTCGAACAGCTCGGGATAGCGCCTGCGGTCAGCACCCCCCGCCGGCTCGTCAATCCTCGCAATGCTGCTGGCGGTGAAGTCCGCCTTGAGCTGCTTGGTGATGTCATATTTGATATCATAGAACCGGGTCCATTGAAAATCTTTTGTAAAGACCGGGTCGATCAGCAGATCAGGGTTGTTGATATTGCGCGTCTTGACCTCGTTGTAATACCTGTAGAGGTCGGTGCGCACGGTGATGTGCTTCGGAAACAGATAGATATTGAAATCCTTGATCAGCCTGAAGGCCGGTGAGCTGAGCAGCCTCGACTTCTGGAACGGAGAAAAATTCTTCGGCCTGGCATCGAAGTCGTATGCGAGCCCTCCCCTGTACGTACGCTCCACATCCACCTCCGTGCGTGGATCGCTGTTGTACACCTCGTTAAAGGCATAGCTGACGGTGACGTTTGCCGGGTCCCACGCATGGGGCTTCTCTCCCCTTTTGGTTATGCCGGCGTTGCTGACGGTGAGTGTACGACGCCGCGAGTACTCTTCCGCCAGGTTGAGCAGCGAGTCCCTCTCTCTCTTGTCCTGCGCATTGTCGAGCGACTCATCAAGCAGTATATCCGGATTGAGCGGATCATACTGCGGCCTGATGCGGTTTTCGGAGTAACCCATGTAAACGGGTATCCTGATGCCTGCCTTCTCGGGGAAGAACTTGCCCAGCTCAAGGTTCGACGAGAGGTCATACTGTATCACCTGCTCCATGCTGCGCTGGCTGACGTTCTTGTCGATGCTGCCCCATCCCGGGGTGCTCGTCTGTCCTACCAGGTTGACTGTCCCCAGGTCAGCCAGCCGTGCCTGCATCTGTGCGTTGGCAGCCCAGCCTCCCTCCTCGCGGAAGTCGCTCAGGCGGAGCTCGTTGATCCATGCCTCCGCCGACTTGGGAGCACCGTCATCGTTCGCCGGGTCACGTGTCCTGATGGGGTTACGGACGCCGGCCATCACCACCCTCACATTGCTCAGGTTGGGACTGCCGCTGACGGAGATGCGGGCGCCACCCACGGTGATAGAGTAAATGTCTGCCTCGCTGATCGATGAACCCGCCACCCGCATTGCCGCATCGCGTGCCTGCTTGGCATCGAGCAGCAATGAGAGGTCGATATCCACCTTGTTATCTTCAGGCCATACAATTGCCCTCTCGTCTTCGTCATCGTTGCTGTACCTGCCGTAAGGTGTCAGCTTCAGCGGTATCTCGTACTCATAGAAGTTGCTCTTGTAGTCTGACCCCAGCCTGACGAAGACCGTCACCTCATCGTTAAGTAGCGGTTGTCCTATCAGCGCCTCGGCATGAACCTCCATCTTCAGCCTGCGGTACTGCCGCATGTCGAGTGTGACATTCTTGTATGTAGCCCTGGCATCACCGTCGGCAAGCTCCCTCACACGGAGAACCATCGACTGCTCGTTGAGTTGCCTGAGCTGCGGATTGGCTGGGTCGATGACACGGTCGAAGCCGGGAGGAAGGACATAGTTGACAGGCTCCTTGCCGGCATTCTCCTCAATGCTCACCGAGCTGATCTCAAAGGTGCCGTCATCCTCCTCGGGAATGGTGATACGCTCACCACCCTCGAAGAAGGTGAGGTTGTACTTGCGCCATTCCGACCTGACGAGCTCGAGACGGGCAAAACGCATGATGATCTCCTCGTCGAAGTTGCGCATGAACATACGGAGGAACCTGATCGACTTGAAATCACGAATGGAGCCCACCACCCTCTCGTAATCGGTGACAGGTATCTTGAACTGGTACCACTTCACGGGCGACTTCTCGCCGTTGGCAAAGGTGGCCGTATATTCAAGCTTATCAACGATGAAATTTTTCCCCACGACCATGTCCTCAGGCCTCAGGCTCACATGGTACTGGTAGTAGCTCTCGGTCTCACTCAGCGTGTTATCACGGTTGATATCCTCCATGTCGGGCAGCGTCGATCCGCTGGTGGGATATGGCTCTGTTGACATCTCCGAGGTGGGAGAATTGCCTTCAGAGCCGTTGAATTTCTTGTATCTCTCCAGGATGCCCAGTTGAAGGAGGTCGTAGTCCGAGCCCCTGAAATAATGAAAATCATCATTGGCAGGGTCCCTGAAGATCATATCCAGAACCTCCGGGCTGACCACCGCCCCCACAGCCTGGAGATAACTGTCGAAGAAAGAGACCTCGTCATCGTTGCCCAGGCCGTCAAGCCCCACATCCTGGTAACGGCGTGAGTCAATATTGTTGTCGAAAGCCTGTACAACGGCCTGCACGTTGGGCACCCTGCCCCAGACGGTGGTATCGACGTTCACCACCAGCGGCGAGGTGGGCAGCCCGTTTTCAAACTGCTTGCGCGAATCGCGCAGTATATCTTCAGAGATGTTGCCGAGGTTGAAGTAGAGGTCGCCGCCCTCATGGAGAGGATCCTCCACAAAGGGATCCATGACCCAGAACTTGAGGTACTGAATGTTGGCCGACTCAAAGTCGTTGGTCAGCAGCTCGCGCATCATCCCTCCCCACCGTGTGCGTGGTGAGTTGAGGAGACCGTCGGCACCAAGACCGGCAGAATATAGTCCCGGCAACACGTCGAAGTTGTAAGGACCTCTCTCGTAGGGGTAGAAGGCGACGTTCAGCACGGAGATGTTGGTAGGGATGCCGCTGGCTGATTCCTTGTAGGGAAAGATCTCCGTCTCGTATATCTCCCTGACATAATGGCTCGACTGCAGGTCGGCATTCGCCTTGATGTGGCCCGGGGTGGTAGATCCGTTGCGCAGGAAGAGCGGATCGATGACATACCATGCCAGCCGAGCCCTGTTGAAGCCTGAAGTGATATCCTTACTCAGCTTCGCCTCCGGGAAGAAATTATCCTGCCCCTGCGGCACACTTGAGTGTGACCATGCGTTGAAAGCACGCAGATCAAGTGATATCTCACTCGCTTCAAAGTCATCAATGTAAACCGCCCCCTCGGAGGTGATAGCCTTGCTGTGGCCGGGGACGAGATGCGCAAACTCGCCAAAGAAATTGATGGAGGAGGGCGTGCTGGTCTCAATGAAGGGAAGCCAGTCGATGGCGTTGGTAAGGAACTGCGATTCCGTACGATATGAAGCATCAAAACCGTATATGGTGTTGGAGATGGGATCTTCGCCGTAGGTAACCTTCTGGGTGTAGGGCCTCTCGGTAAGCCGCAGCACCGTGCCCCCAAGGTTGAACCGCTCGGAAAACCGGTAGTTCAGATGGGTGCCTACCAGCGTCTTGGTCTGCAGACCGAAGAACTGGTTGCTCTCCAGTGATACCTGGACGGGTGTCTGTGACTCAATGATAGCCGTGTTGATGATCTTTACGGAGCCCATGTTGTAGTCAACCGTATAGTCAACGTTCTCGGTGAGGGTGACACCACCGGCAGTAACCTTGACAGAGCCCGCAGGTATGTTTGCCACATTGAGCCTTATCTCGGAGCCGGTGGCCGAGGTGAACTGTCCGCTAAGCAGATATTTGTTCTTCTCGGCCATCTGCCTCGCCACCGTCTGCGTCGAGTCATACAGCTCCGTAAAGACATATTTCTCAATCTGCCCGGGGTCGGTTATGTATTTCAGCAAATGCCGGCCGAAGGGCTCAAGCACGGGAAAGATAATCCTTCCCCTCTCTGCCATCACTGTGACGCCATTGACAAAGTCGAAGAGCCCGTCCGGCTCCCTGTCAAGCTGTGAGTTAAGCTGATCAAGGCCGAGGGCCTGCAGCAGAACCTGTCCGTCAAGGGGCGTTCCGGGCAGGTAATTGAGGGCATTGCCGGTCCTGTCATCCTCGTAGAGAATGTTAACCTCAAAGTTTTTGGGCTCAATGCGCCCTGAACCGACGTTGTATATGTTTTTCATCATGAGATCCCAGGTGGGTATCTGGGGACTCAGGGTAGTACCCTTGATCAGCTTGAGGATAAGAGCGTCAGGAGCGTCGATGCCATCGGTAGAGAACTCCCCCACCTTGAAGACCTCGCCGTTGAAGGTGTACTCATAGGCCACCGCCAGCACCTCGTCATTGTTCAGTGCAATGTTGAGGGAGATATAGCCGAGCTGCCTGTTGACGGTATATTCACGCTCGGTGAGCTTGCGGGCATTCTCTATCTTCTCATAGTCGCGCCCTATCTGGAATACCGGGTAGAGAGGGGCAAAGGCATCTGCCACCTGGTCTATGTTCCTGACACCGCTGTATGTTGTGTTCAGCTGTTCATAGAGCCCATTGGAGTTGTTGGATGGATTGATCGGGGTGCCGGGAATACCCTGGAACCCGGGAACAGTGGTGTAGATGTTCTCCTGACTCTCAGCAAGGTCGAGGAAGGCAACTATGTTACGGTTGCTGACATCCTCAAAACGACTGGTCTCATTGGTGATCCAGACCTCGATCTTCTCGATGTTCAGTCCTGTGCTGACTATCGGGAGATTTGACAGAGCCCCGTCAAAATTGTCCCTGAAGTGCTGCGAGAGGAAGAAGTGACGGTTTGCCTCGTAATTGTCGGCAGTGATGCTGTAGTCGGTGAGTTGCGACCCGCCCTTGACCTCCACCACCGACGACTCCCCCTTTTGCTGTGAGAAGACGGTGGTCATACTGAGCTTGCCGAACTGAAGCTCTGTCTTCAGCCCGAAGAGGCTGTAACTGCCCGTGATGAGTGTGCCGTTGAGAGGCAGCGTCACGTCGCCCGCTTCGATCTTCTTGATGATCTCGTCCTCCTTGCCTGAATACTCGAGTTTGGTCCGGTTTTCAAACTCGAACATCGCCTCCGTGTTGTAGTTGATCCCCAGCTGCATCTTGTCTCCGATGGTGCCAGTGACGTTCATCTGTATCTTCTCCTGGAAGTCGAAGGTGGGGATGGTGCGAAGTCTCTCTGAGAGGGTGGGGTTCTCGGTGTGTGAGATGTTGATGCCGAAGATGAGTTCGGCCGAACCCTGCGGCACGATGTTGATGACGTTGCTGCCGAAGATGCGGTCGAAGGTCTCCCCTCCCACCTCTATCTGCGGTATCAGTGACGACCTGTAACCGGAGGCATCTCCCCTGAGACTCGCATCCCAGTATTCACGCATAGCCTGCTCGAACTCATACCTGCGGTATTCGTCGGCATTCATGTAAACAGGCTTGCGGTAATCGAGGCTGCCAATCTTCTGGTAGATGATGTACTGGTTGTTGCGTCCGTCGTAGTCAACCCTCGTAGTGATGTTGGATGGCTTGTTGAGGAAGAGGGGTGATGACGGCTTCGCATTCCAGGGATAGGAAGGATCGGCATTGAGTCTCAGGAGAGTGTCACCGGCAGTGGTCTGAGCCGATAAGGTATCGGAAAATATAAACAGGATAGCAAATAGTGCAACCCTGATCAGGAGATCTCTATTTCGAAATGAAAAACGCAATCCGGCACGTCTGTTTATAACAGTTTGAGCGCCCTCCTCACTATCTCCTCCACAGGCAGTGACCGTTCCTCCTTCAGGAGGTTGTCCACAGCCTTCCCGGCGCTGTTCCTGGCAAATCCAAGCATCACTAATGCAGATAACGCTTCTTCGCGCGCGGTATTGTCGGAAAATGCAATTATTTCACCGGAACCGGTATGTTTTCCAATTTTGTCTTTCAGGTCAACAATGATCCTCTGAGCACTCTTCAGGCCTATGCCCTTGACTGACTTGATAATATTGACATCACCTTCGGTGATGGCACGACGGAGATCAGGCGGCTTCATTGATGAGAGCACCATCCGTGCTGTGCCTGCTCCCACACCCGATACGCTGATAAGGTGCCTGAAGAGGTCACGCTCGTCGGAATCGGCAAAACCGTAGAGAATATAAGCATCCTCGCGTATGGCCTCGTGAATCAGAATCTTGCAGCTCTCAGCCCTGTCAAGGGCAGCGTAGGTGTTGAGTGATATGTTGATGCTGTAACCGATGCCGTTGCACTCAACCACCGCAAAGGCGGGATTAAGCTCGGTCACTCTGCCCGTGATATAATCGATCATAGATCCTGTTCGTAGTTTTCGGGTTCGGGAGGTAACTCATCAACATGGTCATGATCAGCATGTATCTCTATCTTCTGCGGCTGTAGCGGGTTCTGCAACAGCTCATCATACATCTGCCTGTTGCGGAAGATGTCACATGCCGCATAGATGGCGTGACGCATTGAGTTGCCTGAGGCCAGATTCTTTCCGGTGATGTCAAAGGCCGTACCGTGTGCCGGCGAGGTCCTGACAAAAGGCAGCCCGGCGCTGTAGTTGACACCGGTGTCAAAAGCAAGGGCCTTGTAAGCGCTCATGCCCTGATCATGGTACATAGCCAGCACGGCATCGAAGCGGCTGAAGGCCCCCGAACCGAAGAAACCGTCGGCAGAAAAGGGTCCGAACGCCAGTATGCCCTCCTCGTTGGCCTTTGCAATGGCCGGGATGATGACCTCATTCTCCTCGGCCCCGAGCAGACCGCCGTTGCCGGCATGGGGATTGAGGCTCAGAACGGCAATGCGTGGCCCGCGGATGGCATAGTCCTGCAGCAATGACCTGTTCAGCAGCCGGAGCCTGGCGCGTACCAGGGACACGGTGATGGCACCGGCAACATCCTTCAACGCGAGATGGCCGGTTGCAAAACCTACCTTCATGCTCTCACTCGTCATCAGCATCAGCACATCGGAGGCGTTGACCTTCGACCTGAGCCACTCTGTGTGCCCGGCAAACCGGAACGTATCAGACTGGATGGCATGCTTGTCTATTGGCGCCGTCACCAGCACGTCTATCCTGCCTTCGAGAAGGTCACTGACGGCACTCTCGAGAGCAGCAAGGGCAGCAGCACCACTCTCAGGAGTTGACCTGCCCAACTCAACCCGCACCTCATCATCGAGGCAGTTGATCAGGTTGAATTTCTTCGGATGAGCCTCCGCGGCCGACCTGATATTGTTAAAACTGAAATTATTGATATCAAGCACCTTGCGGTGATAGGCGGCGACCTTGGGAGAGCCATAGACCACCGGCACGCAGAGATCGGTAACAGAGGTGTCATCCAGTGCCTTCATGATGACCTCATATCCAATGCCGTTGATATCTCCCTGGCTAATACCGACTATAACAGGTTTTCTTTCCATTGTGATTCCTCCATAGGAACAGCTGAGAGGCCGTTCAGAGGCTCAAAGTTAATCAAATTATTGAATGAATTAGCTTTTAAGTATTACCTTTGCGCTCTGTAGCGGTAACCCGCACAACACGATATAATGGGTGTCACAGAACATTTGTATTGGAAGATTGCGGAGGGTCTGCGGATCACTGCAGCGGAGGCTCTCACCCTCTTGGAAGAGGCGCCGCTGGCTACCCTGATCTTCCTTGCCGACGGTGTCAGGCGGAGACTGCACCCTGACAACAGGGTCGGGTGGATGATAGACCGCAATGTCAATATCACCAACATATGCTTCTCACAATGCCGCTTCTGCAACTTCTGCCGCACGGCAAAGAGTGATGAAGCCTATGTGACAACCGATGAAGAGTATGACAGCAAGATCAGCGAACTGGTGGCCCTCGGCGGCGACCAGCTGCTGCTGCAGGGTGGCATGAACCCTGCCCTCGGGCTTGACTTCTATACCTCGCTCTTCCGGCGGCTGAAGCAGCGGTGGCCGCAACTGAAACTGCATGCCCTCGGTCCTCCTGAGGTGGCCTTCCTGGCCGGGAAAGAGAAGATGAGCTTCCGCGAGGTGCTCGTGGCACTGCGTGATGCCGGGCTCGACTCGCTGCCGGGAGCAGGTGCGGAGATACTCTCTGACAGGGTCAGAGAGGCAGTCTCGCCGGCAAAAGCCACCGTTGATGAATGGCTCGGCGTCATGCGCGAGGCTCACAGGCTCAATCTGCCTACCTCGGCGACGATGATGTTCGGCCATGCCGAGACGGTGCCCGAAAGAATAGAACACCTGGTGCGTCTGCGCGACCTGCAGGATGAGAAACCGGAGGGCCACGACGGTTTCATCACCTTCATTGCATGGCCCTTCATGGACCGGGGTACCGTCCTGGCAGAGAGGGATGGCATCCGGAGCACGGTAACCGCAGCCGAATATCTCAGGCTTACCGCCATCAGCAGGCTTGTGCTTGACAATTTCTCCAACATACAGTCGTCGATCCTCACCGTGGGCAAAGAGACAGCGATGATTTCGCTTCACGCCGGTGCCAACGACCTGGGGTCGGTGATGATAGAGGAGAATGTGGTGAGCGCGGCAGGCGACCCCTTCCGGGTGGACCCCGAAACTGTCAGGGCGATAATCAGGGATGCCGGTTTTATACCCGTGCGGCGTGACCAGCGCTATATGCCCGTGGAGGGTGAGGAGATCTGAAAGGCCGCGTGAACAGCGCTATATGCACGTGGAATAAGAGTCACAGGGCTACTGCATGATCATGCTCTATAGACACAGCAATAACCAACCGTAAGACCCGGCCGGGTCATTCACTGCAGGGCGTCAGGGGGTTTTCTCCAGGGTGTACATGAGCGCCTCAACCTGGCGCAGAAGCTCCCTCTTCTCATCCCCCGGCGCATAGACGAACCCGGTCACCACCATCGGCAGTGAGCTCTCCTTGTCGATGAAGGCATATGATATGAAGGGCCCTCCCATGAACCCTCCCTCGAGGGTCCAGAGACCGCGCATCTCTATGTAGTCGATGCTGTCGCGCCGGAAAGAACGGCAGCTCGTCTGAACCCTCTTCTCGATGACCATGAATGACCCCGGATCAGGCCCGCTCACCTCTGCAGAGATCAGTTTCTCGGTTAGATCGGCAAGCTCAAAACAATCCATACGCGACATCTTCCTGTCACTTACCGATACGATGACCGACTGTGTTGTAGAGGGGGTTTCGGCTGATATCATCATCACCCGCCGGCGGTTGAAGTCAGGTTTGTATCCCGCCGGCAGCAGAAGCTCCCAGCTGCCGACATCTGTCGTGAGGCGACTGCGCTCCTTGCCTGCCGACTCTGTCAGCCACGCCGTAAGCCTCTCACATTCAACGTCATTGATCTTCTTTCGGATAACCTCCCCGTGGTCCCTGATGGCAGCAGCCAGTGAGAGTGTGTCAGGGGCAGCGACTTCAATTACCAGCTGTGTCTCTGCCCACCGGTTGTACAAGAAGGTGACCTCCGGCCCGCTCTTCTCATCATCAGTTTTGGCAATGATGACATTGCGGTGAGATATATAGATATCGCGGAAGCCCTCAGGATTGACAGGCATCAGGCGGAAGGCCGGCTCAGGCTGCGGCATACCGATGAGGTTTGCACCTATATGCTCCCTGACGGCTGCCCCGGCAGCACCCTTCCACAGGGCCCTCTCCATGACAACCATGACCTCACCGGTGGAGCCTGTTACGTTAGGCAGTGTTCTTGTGAGCGATGTGTCACCGCAGGCCGCCGTCAGCAACAGCAGCAGTGTCGGAAGGATCGCGGCTGATCTCATAATGTCTTGATTTATAAATAAAAAGCCTGCATTCACATGCAGGCTGAAAGTGAACTTATGTTGCTTCTAGCTCTCCTCCTCAACACTCTTCTTTGAGGGGTCTGTGCTATCAGTGCCTTTGGCTTTCTTGAACTCCTTCATTCCCTGACCTATCCCTTTCATCAGTTCCGGTATCTTACGTCCTCCGAAGAGCAGAACCACAACCACCAGGATAAGGATTATTTCTGTTGGACCGATCTTTCCCATAGCACTCTGTTTTTATTACACAAATGTACGAATTCTTTGTTAACAGGCAGCATTGGCCTCTGAATTATCATTTTCTTATCAGTTTGAGGATATCATTCCCGTTTGCAAAGATCAGCAATGCAAGGAGGATGATCATGCCGGTGATCTGGGCATACTCCAGGAACTTGTCACTTGGCTTCCTCCCGGTGACCACCTCGTAGATAAGGAACATCACATGGCCGCCGTCGAGTGCCGGGATGGGAAGTATGTTCATGATCGCCAGTATGAGCGACAGGAAGGCGGTGAGGTTCCAGAATGACTGCCAGTTCCATTTACCCGGGAAGATGCTCCCTATGGTAATGAACCCGCCAAGCGATTCATAGGCCTTGGTCTCCTTTGAGAATATCAGCTTGAACTGCTTCAGGTAGTCCCCGGTGGTATTCCATCCTTTGGCAATGCCTGCGGGAATCGCCTCGAAGAAGCTGTAGTGTTTTGTGCTCATCTCAAAAATTTCCCTCACATCCTTAAAAACACCCAGCATGCCTGCCTCGGTGGTGGTGACGGTGAAGTCGACCAGCTCCTTCTCCCTTTTGACGGTGAGGTTAACGGACTGTCCCCTGTGCGAGGCAAGGTATCCCTGGAACTCATCATACCACTGGAATGAGAGGCTGTCAATGGCCATGATCTCATCACCGGGAGCAAGGCCGGCGATCATTGCCGGCGACTCCTCCATGACACTGGCAATGACAAACGGCCCGAAGGGTATCCTGGCATCAATCACATCGGGGTTCTTAAGAAGCAGTGGTATGTGCTCCCGGGTTACGGGTATATCTATCATCTCGCCATGCCGTTCAATATTGATCACCTTGCGCTCATTGAGCAGTATATCGGGAATGATGGCATAGAAGTTCTCAACCTCCTCGCCGTCAACCGCAATGATCTTGTCGCCGTTGCGTAGTCCCATGGCATAACCGGTGGAGTCGGTCAGGATCCCGTATTTAACGTCGCGTGCAGCAAGATAGGTCTCCCCCCAGAGGCTCAGCACCGCGACATATATCAGGAGTGCAAAGATGAAATTAAAGAAGACGCCGCCGAGCATTATCATCAGTCGCTGCCACGACTTCTTGGAACGGAATTCGTGAGGCTGCGGGGGCTGCTTCATCTGCTCCTTGTCCATCGACTCGTCTATCATGCCCGAGATCTTGACGTAGCCTCCCAGGGGTATCATCCCGATGCCGTACTCCGTCTCACCCCACTTGCGTTTGAAGATCGCGAAGGGCCAGTCAAAGAAGAGATAGAACTTCTCCACCCGCGTCTTGAAGATTCGGGCAAAGAGAAAATGTCCGAACTCATGGACAATGACAAGTATTGAAAGTGACAGCAGCAGCTGTAGTATCTTTATAAGAACAGTCATATTTTCTTCAGTTTACGTATGTATTCAGTGGCAAGACTTCTGCTTCTCCTGTCAGTCTCATGATAAACCTCAAATGAAGCCTCGCTCTCAAAATCTGTTTTTTCAAGCACATGTTCAACTGTGCCTGCGATATCAAAAAATCCAATCTCTTCGTGAAGGAAGGCGGCTACTGCCACTTCATTGGTAGCATTGAGGGCGCATGGCATGTTGCCTCCTCTCCTCAGTGCGGTGCGTGCCAGCGGAAGGCAGCGAAAACGGTCAGGGTCGGGCTCTTCGAAGGTGAGTGAGCCTGTCTCTGTCAGCGACGGCCGCGGCAGGCCGGTCTGCACCCTCTCCGGGTATGTCAGCGCATAGATTATCGGCAGCCTCATGTCGGGCACCCCCAGCTGTGCCTTGACAGACCCGTCGCTGAATTGCACCATTGAATGGATGATAGACTGGGGGTGAATCACCACCTCTATCTTCTCTTCGGGGGTGCCGAAGAGCCAGTGTGCCTCTATCACCTCCAGACCCTTGTTCATCATGGTGGCCGAGTCGATGGTTATCTTGCTGCCCATGCTCCAGTTGGGATGGCGCAGGGCCTCCAGTGGCGTCACCCTGGCCAGCCGGTGTGCCGGTGTGGTGCGGAAGGGTCCCCCTGAAGCCGTCAGTATGATTTTTTCAACCATGCCCTCCGGCTCACCGTTGAGGCATTGCATTATGGCCGAGTGCTCCGAATCTACCGGCAAGAGGCGGCTGCCCGTCTCTGCCGCAAGTCGTGTTATCATCTCGCCGGCAACGACGAGCGTCTCTTTGTTTGCCAGGGCTATCTCCTTGCCGGCTGTCACTGCCGCGGCCGTGGGGCGCAGCCCGGCAAAACCCACCATGGCTGCAACGACAGTATCCACAGTGTCAGCCCTGACCGCCTCCTCAATGGCATCCTGCCCGGCAAGCACCTCGATGCCCAGCCCCGAGAGCTCGTTGCTTAGCATAGCGTAAAAGGCTTCGTTGCCAATGATAATCCTCGCCGGCCGGTATAGCTTCGCCTGCTCCGCGAGCAGCGCTGCGTTGCTGCCTGCAGCAAGGGTGTCAACAGTGAAAAGGTCGGGATGGCGTGAGACGATGCCGAGGGTCTGCGTGCCTATCGAGCCTGTTGAGCCGAGGATTGCCAGTCGTTTATGCATCCGTGCGCCTCCTGTCAGAAAAAGATATATTGTATGGGGTCAAGCGGCTCACCGTTGTGCCACAGTTCAAAATGGAGATGAGGCCCTGAGGTGTACAGCTCACCGGAGTCACCTACTATTGAGATAGCCTCCCCGGCCCACACCTTGTCACCCATCTCCTTCAGGAGCCTGGCGTTGTGCTTGTAGACCGAGATTATGTTGTTGCTGTGCTGTATCATTATCACAAATCCCGTCTCCATGGTCCAGCCCGTCATTATCACCGTCCCGTCGAGAGTTGATGATACCACAGCCTTGGGTTGGGTAACTATGTCAGTGGCAAAGTGCCTTGTACGCATGTCGAAGTTGCTGGAGACGATGCCCTTCACCGGCGGAAAGAAGTGGATGCTGGCCAGGCTGGCGCCCCGCTCCGGACCGTCGGCACGGGCAGAGAGACTGTACTGCTCCTCCTGTTCGATGCGGGCCCTGAAGATAGAGTCTTCAACCGACCGCCTGAAGACTATGTTGCTGTAGTCGCGGCTGGTGTCACGCACCGCAATATGTTCTATGGGCTGCCTGCCGGAGATGACAGCGTTGAGATCATAGAAATACTTGTCCCTGATCTCAAGCTCACGCTCCAGAGAGTCAAGCAGTATGGCATTCATGATAATGTTGCGTCGCAGGGTCACATCAGGATAGCCGGGGATGAATTCACGAAGGTTGGTGAAGGCTATCAGTGAGGTGTTAATGCCGATGACAAGAAGAAACAGCATGGCAGCAGCCAGAAGAGCATTGGACTTGGTCATGCGTACACGCCAGATCTCCTCATATGTGGTGTCATTGAAAATGGCAAAACGGAACCTGTCGCGCCACTTCCCTCTCCGTTTTTTGTTCTCGGCCATCAGTAAGTGCTTAAGAAGGGACAAAGATAATAATGAATGTGATATATCAGGCAGCAGGGAATAGGCAGTAGGCAGCAGTGAAGAATTATGAATTATGAATTAAGAATTAAGAATTGATAATCAGTCGGTTATGATTACAGGCTGCAAGACTGCCAATACTTCATACCTCAGACCCGATACCCTCTGACATACGACTTTACGGACCTCCGACTATATTGACTTTTGACTGATTTTCTACCAGCCTATACCGTAATCCTCGCCGTAGTTGCTCGACCCGCCCCAGAAGGTTCCGTGGTCAAAGTCGAACCCGATGGCATTCACCGGTCCCGAGGTGCGCTCCTGGAATGAGAGCCGGTAACCCATCGAGGCCAGCTCCTTCCGCATCCATGACGGCATCTGGTTGTTGAGTACCAGGCCCCCGGCGACCTTCTGATGGTCACCGAAGCTCGAATACATCTGCCGTGTCTTGAACGACGGCGCCTCGCATGCCTCCTGCACCGTCATCCCGAACTCGGCAACGTTAAGGAAGAACTGCAACAGCAGCTGATCCTGCTCATCACCTCCCTGCTTGGCAAAGGCGAGCCACGGTTTGCCGTCCTTCATCGCCAGTGAGGGCGTCAGTGTCACCCGCGGCCTCTTGCCGGGCTCTACAACGTTATAGGGGTTCTCCTTTTCATCCACCACGAAGCTCTGCATCCGCTGGCTCATGCCTACGCCCGTGTTGCCGGCTATGCATGCCGGAATCCAGCCGCCGCTGGGGGTGACGGAGACCACCCATCCCTCCCTGTCGGCTGTCTCGATGGAGGTAGTGCCCGACTGGAACGAGCCCAGGAAACGCTCATACTCCTGAGGGTCGTCTGAAGGATAGATATTACGTGCCGATGCCTGCCATGCATTCAGGAGGGTGGTAAACGGGTTGACCTTTCCCTCAAAAGGATAGGGATCACCGGGAGTGACGGCAGGGTCATTGCGGTCGGGGTCTATCATCTTGCTGCGCTCCCGTGCATACTCCTTCGACAGCAGTCCCTGCATCGGCTCCTCAGGCGGATAGGCCGGGTCGCCGTAGTAGAAATCCCTGTCGGCATAGGCCAGGTTCATCGCCTGGTAGAGGGTATGGATATACCTGACGGAGTTGTATCCCATCTCCTGCAGGTCGAAGTTTTCAAGTATGTTAAGTGTCTGAAGCATCACCGGTCCCTGTGTCCACTGCTGCAACTTGTAGACCTCTATACCCCGATAGGTGGTCATCATCGGCTCTTCGATCTTCACCTGCCACTTTGCCAGGTCCTCTGCGGTGATCAGTCCCCCCTGCTCCTGACATCCCCGGGCGAACTCGGCACCTATGTCGCCCCTGTAAAAGCGCTCATAGGCGGCGTAGATAGCTTTCTTCCTCGATTTTCTCTTCTTCAGGGCCTGCTGCTCGGCCTCAACCAGCTTCGTAAGTGTGGCAAGCAGATCCTGCTGTACAAATATCTCACCTGCCGACGGTGCCTCGCGCTCCTCACCGGCATGAGGCAGGAACACCGTTGCTGAGTAGGGCCACTCCCTGATACGGCGCTTGTTCCTTTCAATGGAGTTGGCTGTCTGTGCCTCTATGGGGTACCCTTCGGCCATCTGCATCGCCGGGGCCAGCACCTCCCTAAGGCTCATGGTGCCGTACTCGGCAAGCATGGTCATCAGTCCCCCGGGTGTGCCGGGCGTCACAGCCGCCAGCGGACCGTACTCGGGCGGATATTTCATATCCCTGTTGCGGAAGAACTCCGCTGTGGCTCCCGCGGGTGCCACACCCAGTGCATTGATGGCAATGACTTTACCGGTGTTGGGATTGTAAATGAGCGCCTGGGTCTCACCGCCCCAGCTGAGGACGTCCCACATGGTGCAGGTGGCCGCAAGCATGGCGCATGCCGCATCAACGGCGTTGCCGCCGCGGTCAAAGATCATGGCCCCGGCAGTGGCGGCCAGGGGCTTGCCTGTGACAGCCATCCAGTGCCTGCCGTGCAACGGCGGCTTCTGCGTGGTCACGGGGAATGTGTTGAACGACTGGGCATGTGACATAATAAACAGGCTTAACATGCTGATCAGGATAACCGTCTTCTTCATAACTCAAATAATTGGCTTGGCGACATGCTTATAGTCCCAGTACCTCCTTGCCCTGCCTGAAGACGATGTCGACGGGTATGCCGGCTGCATTGACCCTGTCAAGAGCCGCGCGAAGGTCTTCGGTCATAACACCGTCACCCTCGACCCAGGCTTTGGATGCCTCATAGTCGCCGTTGCCCTGGACCGTGAGTATCTTATCAACCAGCGATACTACCGCGGCCTTCATCTCGTCGAGATTGACCTTGTAGTATCCGTTCTCCTGCAAGATAAATGCTCCGTTATCAGCAAAATACTTCATGCTGAGCATGTTGGCCTTACCGTGGGCACTCGAGGCGCCGAAACGGCTGGAGCGGAAGATGCCGGCAAAGAAGGTAATATAGTTGTTCATCACCTCGCCGCTGGTGATCTCACCCATCTCATACAGCTTCGTGACAAGGTAGAGCCCCATGATGTCGGCCTTGGCCTCCTCGAGGGCTGCATACTGCTCCTTAAGCGCCTCCCTGACAGGGCCATTGCCGTTGATGGTGTTCTTGACACCCATGCCGTGTGACACCTCATGGAAGGTGGTGTTTTCAAAGAAGGCATCGAAGGTGATGTGCTGACGCTGGCTCTCGTCTATCAACATCTCAGCGATGGGCATCAGTATGTTGTCAAACTTGGCCCTCATCGAGTTCTTCAGCTGTAGCTTGCGGCTGCCGACGGCAAGGTGTATCTCCGGATCGTTGGGCAGGTTGATGGCTATGGTCTTGCTGCCGGCATTGCAGTCGCCCGCATAATAGATGGCATCATAAACATTCATATCGGCATCGGTGCCAGGCTTCTCAGCCTTGTATTCTGCTGCAACCGGGAGGCCGGCCTGCAGGTCAGGGAGCATGGCATTATACTTCGCAAGGCGGGCACTCCATTCAGGGTCCTTGACAAGGACAAAGGCCTCGTGGGCAGCCTTGTAACCGAAGAGTGCATCTTCATAGCTCTCTATGGGCCCCACAACAAAGTCGATGTTCGAGTTCTTCATCTCCATCCAGGCAAAATCACTGGGCTGGTATTCATTGGTGAGAAGAGCATCGGCCCTCATGGTCAGGTACTTCTTCAGACCCTCATCCTCAGCCAGCCCGGCAGCCCTGTTCAGCAGCGTGGCAGCCCTGGAGTGCTCCTCCTGAAATGCCTCGGAATAGGGAACCGCCATGAGCTTACCCTCCGGATCACGTCTTATGATGGTGTACAGGCTTGTTTTGGCGGGGTCATCCCACGCTTCAAACTCCTCAACTGTCATATCTTCCGGGTAAAACTGAGCCCCGGCAGGCTTCTCTCCGAACCCGGAAAGAAACGGTGCATTGCCGTTCAGCCTGTCCCACGGACCGTAGTGTATCTTAACATATTCCTTTGCATATTCATTTTCTATCTGTGCAAAGAGCTTCTCCCTGTCGCCATAGGCCTCCTTCCAGAAAATGTCATCCATTATGGCGGCAACATCGGTAAGTATGCCGATTATCTCCCTCTCCTGGCTGGTGAGCCAGCCCAGGTCGGTGGTCAGGGTCACCTCTTTGAACTTTGCAAGGTTAGCTTTCATCTCTTCTGTTAGTTTTTTCTCCTCGGAATTGCATCCTGCCAATAATATTGACAGCATAATCATGAATGTGTAAATGATCTGTGCCTTCATGGGAATTGTGTTTGGTTATTTTGAAAGCAATGTAAGAAAATGTTGCAAGATTTGAGTCAGGCATAGGGGCAAAATAAACAGGTGCGCCCTGGGGGCTGCACCTGAACTGAAATGTCTTTAAAAAAATAATAAAACTTACGTATGAAAAATTTAATCGAATACTATTGATTATCAGAAGATATATCTTAATGATAATGCACCTCCATCAGCCCAGAAGCCACGATAACCTGAAAGATTATATGATGGTTTCCAGTCAATGCCTATATTGAAAGGCACCTCAATAAAGCTGTATTCAAGACCCAGTATTCCGTCAATACCCAGGACAGTGTACTTTTCTCCGGGATCTCCCCATTTTACGTTATCTCCATTCCAGAAGCCCACATGTCCGCCGAAACCGAAAAACCATTTCAGTCTGTCAGTGTTAAACGCCCGGGCATGAGCTTCATAGAGGCCGGTGAGTTCAAATCCCTTCCACCTGGTTGCGACAAGAAACTCAAGCGCTGACCTCTGGCTAATGAAATGCTTTACGGTCAATCCCTGATTAAACCCTGCCCTGACCCCTATTCCTGTATTGTAATCCTGTGCTTTGGCGAAAGCTCCCAGACCTAATACTAGTAAACAAACAATAAATATTTTTTTCATGAGATTATGTATTTGTTATAATTAACACATTAACAGTTCATGCGATCTGGTATTTGCCCAGTCCGACTGTCTCCTCAAAGGCCGTTACAAACCTCAGGAAGAGCGTTGAATAATCATTCTGCTCGAAATTACCGGAACTATTCGCCGGAGCGTCAGAGTATTTTTTGAAGGCGGAGTCATCACATGAACTGGTTTCTTCCTGCCCGGCAAGATCAACGCATTCATCATTGATGCGGTTATAAAATTGCCAGCTCCTCCCGTTGCCTTTTCTCAGGATTTCGCCTCCAAATACATCATTGATCAAAACAGATATCTCAACATCACGGTTTTTGACCGGCACACCAGTTCTCCATGAAGGTTTTGCCCCTGATGGCAATGCACGTCTCAATGCATCCTTTACAATAGTCCAGTCAAATGAGCCGGACCTGTAGTGTTCTTCAGCTTTCATATCCTTGTCCTTTTATTATTCTTATCAGGTATTACTGCATTTCTGCCGGCCATATAAATAACACATGCACCTTCCTGACTAAAACCTGTCAGTTGACAGGATCACCATGGAACCCGGATATCGTGCATTCTCCTGTTCTTCAGCTGTAATAAATATCTTAACCGGCCTGAAGGAACTTAGCGTCTCAAAAGATACATTAAGCGAATTCGATGTAATTATCCGCCCTATATTTATTGCTGCCTCTCTTGCTGTAACCATCCAGACCACATAGGTCAGGTTTGAAGGATCCAATCTGTCTGCTCCGGCAAAATTCTTTAGTTCCAACTTAATCTTATAGTTCTCGGACTTATCTCTGGATACTTCCACATAACCTTCAGCTGCGGGCAGAACTGATGATTGAAGAAAAAATGTCTTTTTGGAACAGGATGTGAACCAGAAAGCAATCAGAATGAACAGAGTGAGTGTAAGGATTTTCGTTTTCATATTATCGTTATTAATGTGATTGTGTAAGGTCAATCAGCATCATATTGCCAATTGATTTCGTACCAGTCAAAGTTTCATTTTTTCATCAATAGAACCATTACACAATTCCGGCAAAGAATTATATAATTCACACCCGGGAAAAGAGGAGAGATCACAGGTCAGAAAAGGTGGAAAACCCGTGCAAGAAGGCAGGAGGAGCCCGTGTCAGTCAAGAGAAAAAACCCGCGCTAAGAACCAGGAGCCCCCCGTTGACCGGTGGTATCGGAATCTCAGACATCCGGCAAGTAAAGCCGGAGATCAGGTAATGGAGAGGATCACTTTTTAAATCCTGAGATATCAACTACAGAAAGGAGGCATTGCCGGTCATCCCCCGTGACAACTCCTTCGACATATACATGACAGGGAGTCCTGCCATTGTATCCGAGCACAAGCTCACATGACTCCTTCGCAGTGCTTGTATAGACTTTCCTTAAGAACTTATTGAATACCGGCTTGGACGATTCGGCAATGAACAGCTTAAAGTTACTGTTAAGAAGGCTGAAACGCTTATCGCCCAAAATCTCGGCGCCGGTGAAATTGAGATCTGCGATGCTGCCGTCACTCTCCAGGATAAAGTAGCCCATGGGGGCAAAATCATAAAGCATCGTATAACGCCTGAGGGCCTCTTCGGCAATAGCATTTGCCTGCCTCAGCTCCTCGTTCTGCATCTCCAGTTCTATCTGATGAACCTGAAGTTCATGGAGAAGCTTTTTCGCATCAGCTTCCTGAATCTCTGAAGGTATTTTCTTGCGTTTCTGCTTCAGCTTCTCTTCGGCCTTTATCCGGAGTAACTGACTTTCTGTAAGATTCCGCTCCTTCTTATTCATTTTTCTGTTGCGTATTTGTTGACAGGATCAATCCTTCTGCCTTCTTCATTTTATTCAGCGATAAGTTTACAAAAAAATCCACAACCTGCATCTCTTCTGCTGCGGTCAGAACCCTGATTTTTATTCTCCCGCCAGAACCCTTGCTGAGCAACGCTTTAATATCCCTTTCAACACTTTTGTGATATTTTTCAGGAACAAACATCCTGACAAAATCCTTATTTAAACACTCCTCCCTGTTCTTCCCGAAAAAAGATTCGGCTTCAGGGCTGAGGTCCATTACTGAACTGTCATCTGCCAGGACTATTGTAACTTCAGAGGTGGCGCTTAACAGAATTCTGTTTTTCTTTTCGCTTTCGAGTAATTTCTGTTCGGTTCTTTTATGCTCGGATATATTGATAAAAGTAATTACAAGGCCGTCAATCCTGTCATCAAAAGTGCGGTAGGGCATTATGCGTACCAGGAACCAGCGACCGTCAACAGCCGGGATCTCCTTCTGGATAAAAATCAGAGTCCTTAATACTTCGCGTGCATCTTCGGCCAGTCCCGGATAATTAAGGTCTGATACCTGGTCAGTAAAGGGTCGGCCGATGTCACTTTTAATGAGTTTAAAGATCTTTGTGGCCTGAAGAGTAAAGCGTCTGATGTTTAATTCCTTGTCGAGAAACAGGGTGGCAATCTCAGTGCTGTTAAGCAGGTTCTTCATGTCATTGTTAACCCTGGAGTAATCATCCACCTTGGCCTGTAATTCGGCATTTACTGTCTGAAGCTCCTCATTCAGGCTCTGCATCTCTTCCTTTGACGTTGTGAGCTCTTCATTGGTAGACTGCAGCTCTTCATTGGTAGACTGGAGTTCCTCGTTGGTTGACCGCAGCTCCTCCTGTGAAGTCTGGACCTCCTCGAGAGAATTCTGCATTACCTCGCGCATCCGCTGCAACTCGGTTTCCAGCTCTTTCTCCCTCGTTGAGTCTTTGGAATGCCCCCTTGACTTTGAAACGGGGCTGATGACAGCGGCCTCCTTCACCTCGGCAAAGATGATCATTAAGGTGCCGTACAGGAGCTCCGGCTTGTCTATCCACCTGATCTCAATATCCACTAACTGTGAATTGCCATTGGCGTTGATCCGGAGGTTGTGCAAAACAACCGTCTCCTTATTTGTGACAGCCCTGCGGAAGGCATGATGAAATTCATTACGAAGCCCTTCACGCAACATGGCAAAGATGTTCATGTTCGCCTTGCCGGCAGCCGGTTCAAGATATCTGCCCGTATGCCCGTGGATGTAAATCACATCGCCATAATCATTTACAAGTACGCCGGCAGGTGAATAGTAATCCAACAGAAGACGGTCGGCAAGAACCTGAAAATTAAGATCCCTGGTGTCAGGGAGGAGATTTTTGGTCACTGATGATTTTGACCTGGAAAATGAGGAGGGAAAATCAAAATATTCAGGCAGATGGCTCGACTGTGTTCGTTTGTATATTTTCAGTTTAGTGTCTACCGGAGTAAACAGATGGTTCTGGTTACCAAGGGTCTCAGAGCCGCCCAGCAGCAAGATACCGTCAGGATTGGTGCTGTAGTAAAACAACCCTATGAGTTTCTTCTGCAGTTCAGGGTCCATATATATCAGCAAGTTGCGGCATGATAATATGTCAAGTTTGGTAAAAGGAGGATGCAAGATAATATTATGCTGTGCAAAAACAACCATCTCCCTGATCTCAGTCTTAATCCTGTACCCATCCTCAGTTGAAATAAAATACCTATTGAGCCGGTCGGCCGAAATATCGGCAGCAATATTTGCCGGATATATCCCTCTCCGGGCGATATCAATCGCATCGGGATCAATGTCAGTGGCAAAAATCTGCAGGGTGGTGCCGCCATGCTGATTCAACTTTTCCAGCGCCTCCCTGAATACAATTGCCAGAGAAAATGCCTCTTCCCCTGTGGAGCAGCCGGGGACCCAGGCTCTCAAAATAGTTCCTGGCTGAATCCCTGAGAGAATTTCGGGCAGAAGTGTATCTTTCAGCCTGACCCAGACTGCTGGATCGCGGAAGAAACCGGTCACCCCTATCAGCAACTCCTTGAAAAGAATCTCCACCTCCTTCGGATTTCCCTGGAGAAAGTGCACATAAGAGACAATTTTATCAATCTTATGAACGGTCATGCGTCTTTCAATCCGGCGATAAAGGGTATTTTTCTTATACAGGGAGAAGTCGTTTCCGGTATAAGTCCGCAATAGAATAATTATTTTATCCAGGGAACTCTTGTCTTTTATCTCCGTGTTCAGGTCTGATCTGATTGCGGGGATGTGCTTAAGAAAATCCATGAGTCTGCCCGGCAGCTCACGTGCTGCGGCTATGATATCCACCAGCACAAACTCGATAGCGCTGCGGGGCATGCTGTCGAATTTTGCATCTGCCGGATCCTGGACAGCCACTATGCCGTTTTTTTCCTTAATGGCCCTGAGGCCGGTGCTTCCGTCTGAACCCATTCCTGAAAGGATGACCCCGATGCTGAGATCCTGCCTGTCATCTGCCAGGGAGCGGAGGAAAAAGTCGATCGGGAGACGCATACCCCTGGTTTCAACCGGCTCAAACAGGTGAAGAACCCCGTTAAGTATTGACATGCTTTTATTCGGAGGGATGACGTATACGGAATTAACCTTTACCGGCATACGGTCTGCTGCCTGGTAAACCTCCATGGAAGTGATCCTCTGGAGCAGTTCCGGCAACATACCCTTCTGAGTCGGGTCAAGATGCTGGATGACAACATAGGCCATCCTGATTTTCTCAGGTATGTTACCCAAAAACTGCTCCAGTGCCTCCAGCCCTCCGGCTGAAGCACCAATGCCAACTATCGGAAACTTTTCCGGAGCCTTTCTGGGGATTTTCCTGACAGGTGAGGTTCTTGATTTTGTTTTTTTGGTTACGGCAAACATGTTTTATACTGAAACCGGGTCATTTACAATTAAATATCATACAAAATAAAGAATAAATTACCATTCGGGACATCAAGAGGCGGCTGTTTTACCATCAATTAACAGAAGTATTTCAACATGGTTAGCCTTGTCGGTTTCAGAGGCAGATGCTAAACCTGAATGTTACTCAGGTATTCAAATGCCCCGAATAACTTAAGGAGCCAGACTATCACAACAATCACAACGACAATATTCAGGATCCTTTTGATTTTACGGTCCATGGGGATGTAATTGTTGACAAGCCATAAAAGAACGCCTGCAACAATCAGGATGATCAAAATAGTAAGTAGCGGCATAACTGTATAGTATTGGTTGAATTCAAAGATAGGCAGAGACATTGCCCCGGGAGTTACACAACGACAATTAAGAATTACACAATTCACACATCACTGCTTTTCTCATGTGTGAATCATGTAACTCATTTACAAATTTATGTAACGCTGACCGTCGCCTTCATGCCTATCTTTCTCAAAATATCTCCAGGTTATTCCTAATAAATATTAACAAACATCTAAATAATTAAATATGAGAACTTTAAGAGTGAGTTTAATCATGATTGTCAGCATGGTAATGATGTTATCAGGCTGTGCATCATGGAACAAGACCCAGAAGGGTGCGGTTGTAGGGACTGCGACAGGAGGCGCCATGGGAGCCGTTATTGGAAGAGCGTCGGGAAATACTGCCCTGGGTGCTATTATAGGTGCCACGGTAGGCGGTGCCACGGGTGCGATAATTGGTAATCAGATGGACAAGCAGGCTGAGGAGATAATGAAGACCGTTCCTGATGCGAAAGTTGAACGCGTCGGAGAAGGTATAGTTGTTGAATTCAGCAGTAACGTCCTTTTCGGATTTGATGAGTCGACACTGTCAGCCGACGCCAGAACAAGCCTTGATAAACTTGTCAAGGTGCTTGACGCCTATCCTGATACAGATATTGAGATACAGGGTCATACCGACAGCAGGGGCAGCATAGCCTACAACCAGGCATTGTCTGAAAGGCGTGCCGCAGTAGTTTCTGGTTATCTTGAGGGCCAGGGTACGGCAGCCAGCCGTCTTACAATTAAAGGGTTTGGCGAAACCACTCCCAAATACGAAAACAATACGGCTGAAGGGAGAACCGAGAACCGCAGGGTGGAGTTCCTGATCGCCGCCAATGAGAAGATGATAGCTGAAGCTGAAAAAGCAGCAAACCAATAGTAGTCTCTGTTCCAATTAAATAAAATCGAAAACTTAATACTGTATGAAAATGAAAATAAAGTTTCTGACATTATCCGCAATCCTAATCCTGTCATCGCTGGCGATGCAGGCTCAGATTGGCTTCGGTCTTCTGGGCGGGGTTAACTTCCAGAATATTAACGGGACGAACAGTAACGGTGATAAGCTTGAAAATGGTCTTCTGACAGGTTTTCATGCCGGTGTCAACGTTAATATCCCAATAGCACCCGATTTCTATTTTCAGCCCGGACTGCTCTTTTCTGTCAAGGGGGCAAAGAACGAATTCTATAATCCTCCTACAAAGGCCTCGGGTGATTATACCACGACAACCAGACTCTCGTATGTCGAGTTGCCGGTAAACCTGCAGATTGCCGGCAGCATTCTCGACACCCTGGTCGCCGAAGGCGGATCGGCATTCCTTGATTATGTCAGCAGGCTTGGACTTGCACGGGAGCAGGATATAGTAGTACTTTCATTCAGGCAGCATTTCTATTTTGATGCCGAAGAGATGAAGAGGGCTAGAACCCTGGTGAACCTGACAGAACTGAATAAGATCACCGGGATTACAGAATTTATCCGTTCATGCTACCGGATCATGCCTCAGCAAAGCAACCTGCTTGGGCGTTTCATTGACAATAAGGAAATAGGCAGATATACATTGAACAAGAGCTCATCTGCATTTACCGGCGGGGATTATCTTGACGATATTGAAAATGCGATATACTCGAGTGTCCCATTCATTAACAGGTTATACAGTATTCTGGATTCAAGAACCAATGCCCGGATGTCAAAGAGCAGTGTTTCATTATTGCTTCACGATTACGGGTTTAAAGTAATGGATATGACCGTGCTGAACGGACTGACCTATTTCCATGCGCAAAAAGCCCGAACTGCTTAAAACTTGCAGTCCAGGCTTTGTACTCAATGCACGGAACCGGGCTCAGCCTACTTTTTGAACGGAACCAGCATCAAGACTCCTCCCACCGCCATTACGCCAATACCAATAAAAGGCGACCAGTTAAGGTTATGGCGCTTGTTCGCCGTGATCTCCAGCCCTCCCAGATCAACAACTTTTTCTTTTGTAAAGTAAGTGACCGTTGTAAAAATTGTCAACGCCAGTCCAATGATCAGAATAATGATACCTGCTTTTTTCATGTGTATATAATTTTATTTTAAATATTACAAAGCCTGCAAGCCCGCCTACATAATCCGGGCAGCCCTGCAGCAACCGTCCATGGTCAGGAAAGCAAAATAACCATCAGCACTACTGCAGCCGTGGCAATGACCATGGATTCCATCAGGAGCTTCAGCCGATAGTTGCGCAGTTTAAGCCTGGGAGGATTATTTCGTATTTTCATTTTTTTATAGTTTTATCTGATGCTCTCATCAGGTTAGTTATCTAGTAGTTAAACCGGGCACTCATGAAATATTGTTATAACGCCTCTGTCAAATTCGTCGCGGGCTTCTTCCCTTTTCTATGTGACCAGGGCACTCCTGGAGCGATCCTTTGCAATAGAGAGAAGCATTACAGTCTCTTCGCTGGCTGTAAGCCGGTACTTCACTCTGTCATTCAGCGTCAGCACCTGCCCCATGCCGATAGCTGCCGAGGTTTTCCTCGTGTAGAATTCCAGCTTCCCTTCAATAATCTGAAAGGTGATGGAATCATTTGACTGGTAGGAGACAATCTCCGTTCCCTCATGCATTGCTACCAGCATAACATTCTTTTCGGTATTTTTTAACAGGATCATTGAATTCAGTCCCCCCCTTATCCATGCATTGCTTAACTTCATGTTACGGATTAAATCCGGAAGATCCTGGCTGAGAGCTGATGAACCATCAGTTGGCGGTTCTCCTGTAGCAGGTGATCTCATTATGGTGGTTTCCTTATACATTCCCATTTTTTTAAAGCCTGCTCCGGATATCCGGCCTAGCGCTGCCCATAACTGATCTGTTTGTTTTCAGGCATGCACAATGACTTTCGGATACCCCGGAGCGACTTAATGATTTTATCTGACATTCAGTCTCAGAGGATTCTCCTCCCCTGGATGATCCTGACCAGAATTACAATGGCGGCAATGACCAGAAGCACATGTATCAGGCCCCCCGCACTAAACCCAAAAAAACCAATTGCCCATGCGATAACAAGTACAACCGCAATTATGTAAAGTAAATTTCTCATGATTGTTGAATTTTAATTTCTTAAAGAAGAACGATAAGTAATATGATGATAACAATCAATGCTGCACCTGAAATGTATACGCCGTTTCCAATAGCCTTGAGCTCACTGTTAATAGCACGTACTTCACTTCGCAGCTCCTTCTTTTCGGAAGCTTTAAGATCTGACTTGTCAGACTTCTTGATTTCGTCCAATCTGAGCAGCAATTCGTTTGCCCTGGCTGCTTCTGCAGGAGTAACAGGACTTGGGGCCTCGATCGGCGGTGTAGTAACTTTTGGTTTGGCGTTTAATTCTAGCGGGATGAACGCCAATGACATCACCGTTGCCATCAGGCAGAGAACGATCTTCTTCATTTTCTTTTTTTGATTTATGTAAGTATTATTACTAAGGTATCTGTCAATTCTCATGTTGACTTGATCTGTAAGGGATTGCTTGCAAATTTACCCCGGAAGGCCTGTGTAACCGTTACATGATTGCATGTATAAATTACATAATTCACACATTGGCTGAGCTTTCAGTCACAGAGCCAATATAATATGGATAAGGGATGTTATTTCGTGCCGCGACCGTTTGATCCGGCCTCGTGCAGGACGCTCCTTACCATAACCGGATCAAAATAAGAGAGTCTCCTGTTACAGGTCAGCCTGGTACATTCAGACAGTGCCTCATCATAAAAGAGTTCAGCCTCTGTTGAAACATCAATCCTGATGGTAATATTCTGCTCTTTACAGAAAAAATCAACCGGCATACTGAAACCCTCCGGAACACCAGTCCATTTTGCAGCAATGACCGGACCGCCGTTACCCGATGGGGAGCCTGCAGCTCCGTCGATGCCCGCAGGGCTGTAATACCAGTGCAGGACAGGCACCTCACGCCTGTACAGGTATACCTCAAAGAAGTCATGCCAATCCTTGCCGGTTTTACGCTCGACAATCCTGAGAAAATCCTCTGTTGTGACGTGCGATGCAGCTGCGTGCTCAGAATAAAAAGTCTGCAGAATATCAAAAAAGAGAGTGCTGTCGTTCACGATATTGCGGATTGTATGAAGTATCATGGCTCCCTTGTTGTAAACATCATTGTCGCTGGAGTTCCAATAGCTTACACCTGCCGGACCGACAACGGGAAATCTGTTCTTTATCGAAGCAGCTATATAGTATCTGGTATACAGCAGTGAGTTTTCATAGCCCAGTGTACTTTCCGCAAAAAGTATCTCAGAATATGTTGCAAACCCCTCATGAAGCCAGATATCACTGAAATCGCTGACTGACACTGCGTTGCCCCACCACTCGTGCGCGGCTTCATGCACAATGATATAATCACCCCCCAGCCATCCACGGTTTGAATACCCGTCGCCGTATGCGATGGCTGTCTGATGCTCCATGCCTTCAAAGGGTGACTCGACAAGTCTGAACCCCTCCTTCATCCAGGGGTATGGTCCGTATGACCCGTAATAGAGGCTTAAAATATCTTTAACCTGTAAAAAGTGTTTTTTGGCCCTGGCAAGGTTCTGGGGCAAAACATAATAATCAAGGTCAAGAATACCGTGCGGCGTAAGCACTGTATCACTGAAATGCCCGTATTTACCAGCATAGAATGTGATGTTGTAGATATTGACAGGATATCGCGTAAGCCATGTATATGTTTCCTCCCCCTGAAGTGATGTATGACTCTGCAATATGCCGTTTGAGACAACCTGCAGGCCTGCCGGGACAGTCATTCGGAGCCTGACGCTGTCCGGTTCGTCTGAAAGGTGGTCCTTGCATGGAAACCAGAGGCTTCCCCCCTCGGTCTCGCATGATACTGCCACCCAGGGATTGCCATCATCATCTTTTCTCCACACAACGCCACCTCCCCAGGGCGGATTTTTCGCACGGGTCGGCTTGCCCTTATATTCCACTGTCAGAATGTAGTCATGACCGGGCATAAGCGGATGAGGAAGAGAAACATGCACAGCACGGTCCTTACGCGAATAAGGTATCTCATCCCCCGAAAGCTTCAGGCCGGTTATGCCGAGATTGTCATACAGGTCAATGCGTAATTCACTAAAACTTGAAATTGCCCTGAAATGGATATCAACCGTGCCTCCCAGTCTCTTTCCGGCAGGGTCAAGGTTAAGATCCAGATCGTAGAAAAAAACGTCATATCCTGTCCGGTCTTCATCGAGATGCCCGATAAGCGAATCTCCGGATGTAAATTGAGAGTATGTGCCGGGTTTCTCAGGCACCCCGGCAAAATCAGGCATCCTCATCAGAGCGCAACCGTTAAACAAGAATATTGCAAGGATTATGAACAATAGTCCTTTCATGACAATTCAGAGGGTCTTCTTCTTCTGCTTTAGCCTAAGCTTTAAATCTGCCTCGACCTGCATATGTCTGGCTATCTTCTGAATCAGCTTCTTGTTCGAACTTTTCAATTTTTTTATCTCAATATCGGAGTCGATTTTTTTCTCAATCAGTTGCATTCGCAATTGTTGTATTATTTCCAGCTTTTGTTCCAGCAAGTGTGATAACTTAAGGAGTTTCTTCTCTTCCCTTTTTATTTCCGTCACATCAGTTGCGACAAGTATGCAATTATCACCCTGGAGATAAGCAGGTAACAGGTGAAAGGATAGTTTTAGATATAATGAGTTGACAAGAGCTACCGTCAGGACATTATTTATATTCTGTTTCTTATGCACAAGCAATTTATCGAATTTGGATCTGTCATTCGGAACAATGAAGCGCTTTAGGTATGAACCAATAACCCGTTCAATAGGTTCGTTCACCAGCTCCGCGAATCTCTGGTTACAATATATAACCAGCCCCTCTTCTGTCAAAGTGACTGCTCCCTCATTCATCTCTTCGATAAAAGTGCGATAGGGAGTTTCCGCAGAACTGATGGAATAGACCTGTTCTCCATCCCTGCCGGGGACCATGATCGCATCTACTTCTCCGCCCCTGATCGCTGCAAGTGCCTCTTCAGTTTCCGCGAGGCGTAATTGCAATTCCTTATTCTCAATTAAGAGTTGTTCTTTTGTCCTGGTCATTGACTTTATAATGATAAACCTGATTTGTTAAATTTAATCATTCTCCGGCCTGATTTGCAGCTGCTTGATTTCCAGCCCCATAAGCACCTTCTCAATGTCTGACATATCGCCTATAATACGACGGAACGGAAGTGGCAGCTTTTTGATCAGAGTGGGGGCCGCAATTATCTGTTCGTCTCTTGCCAGGCCCGGATTCTGATACAGGTCTATCACCTCCAGCTCGTACCCGCCTTCAAGATACTCTTCGCAAATCTTCTTGAGGTTTGTAAGGGCAAGGACCGATTTGGCAGTTGTACCGGTAATGAATAATCGCAAAATATATCTGCCTTCATGCAATCCGGGCATTGCCTCGTCAAACGATATCGTGGTTTCTTTTGCTTCTTCCTTTTTCTTTTTCATGATCACTTCTTAAAAGTGCCGGATTGAATATTTAGTCGACATGAAACAGATCGAGCCCGACAAGAACCCGCTCAGTATCTGAAAGGTCACCTATTATCTTACGAACCGGTACCGGTAATTTCCTTACTAATGTGGGCAGGGCGAGAATCTGATCTTCATTACCCAACTGCGGGTTTATCAGAAGATCAATCACCTCAATGGAGTATTTCCCTTCCAGTTGCTCTTCACAAATTTTCTTCAGATTGGCAAAGGCAGTAAGAGCCTTCGGCGACTGACCTGCCACATATAATCGCAATACCCATTTATTATCTTCCGCTTTTGGCGGTTTCTTTCTTTTGGTTTTTACTTCAAATTTTTCATTCATTGGCTTCATCGGGTCTATGGTTTGGTATGTTTCTTCGTCTTCCTCTTTTCGGTGACAGATTTTCTGCTTGCCGCCATTTCTATCTTATCCATTTTCTGCAGCCTGATAATTTCCTGTTCTGCTTCCAGGTTTTTAAGAGCTTCGGATTCTTGCGACTTAAATTCGGCATGCAGTGCTGCAACACGGGCTTCCATTACTTTTCGTTTTCGTTCCAGCTCACGTCTTTTTCGTTCAATATCCTGTTTTTGTCTTAAAAGTCCGGCATTTTCATGAGCCTCCTGTGCAATACGTGCAGAACCGGTCAGGACTCCGCTGGCACCGACATAAACGTCCCTCAGTTTTACACCGTTATCCGTCAGGATAAATTCCCGGATCTGGTTGGAGTTTGCCATTCCCCGTGATTTCAGGACATACATTCCCCTGTTGCGTTCGCCGTTCAGTTCTATGTCGCGAAGCAGCAACCAGGTATCTATCAGTGATGAAATTCCCACATCGGAACTCTCCAGGGCGCTTTCACTTGAAGTCAGACTTGTAAACAATGCAGTAATCTGATTCCCCTTAAGGAAATCGACAATGCGCATTAGCATCGATTTGACTTCGTTCTCTGTGTCACCGAGAATGAAAGTATTTATCGGGTCCATAATGACAATCTCAGGATTGAAAGCATTGACAGCCTTGTGGGTTACGGCAAGGTGCATTTCCAACCCGTAAAATGTAGGTCTGGTAGCCTGGAATTGGAGAAGCCCCCTGTGTGCCCATGGTTCTAAATTTATGCCGATAGAACGCATATTGCGCATCAGCTGGCTGGGTGATTCTTCGAAACAGAAATAGAGAACCCGTTCTCCTCGTTTGCATGCCGCCTCGGCAAAGTGAGCTGCCATACTTGTTTTTCCCACTCCTGCGGTACCTGATACGAGTACGGTGCTGCCGCGAAAATATCCCTTTCCTTCGAGCATTTTATCAAGCTCGGTAATCCCGCTGGATATTCTTTCATTTGAAACTTTATGTTCTAATCCCAGCGAGGTTACCGGTAATACTGAGAAGCCGGTTTCATCAATAAGAAAGGGATACTCATTGGTCCCGTGCAATGAGCCACGGTATTTTACAACTCTTAAACGGCGCGTGGATGTCTGTTCGGTAACACGGTGGTCAAGCATGATGACACAGTCTGAAACATATTCCTCCAGCCCCTGCCTTGTGAGCGTATCCTCTCCACGTTCGCCTGTTATTATTGCGGTCACGCCTTTTTCCTTTAACCAGCGAAATAACCTCCGCAGTTCAGCCCTCAGGATCATTTGGTTTAGCAGTCCGGCAAACAACGACTCAATGGTATCCAGCACAACACGCTTTGCACCAATGGAGTCAATGGCATATCCAAGTCGTATGAAGAGCCCCTCCAGGTCGTATTCCCCTGTCTCTTCTATTTCACTTCGCTCTATATGTACGTGGTCAAGTGCAATTTTTTTATGCTTAATGAGATCCTCAAGGTCAAAGCCGAGAGAAGCAACATTCTTTATCAATTCTTCATTAGTCTCCTCGAATGACATAAACACACCCGGTTCATTATACAGTGTTGTGCCACGGACAAGGAACTCAATCCCGAAAAGTGTCTTTCCGCATCCTGCACTGCCACAGACAAGGGTTGGCCTGCCGGCAGGTAACCCGCCGGCTGTTATTTCATCAAATCCCTGAATTCCTGTGGGAGACTTTTGAAGAGTTGCCTGTGATAACAAATGCTCTGCCTTTTTCATTGAATTTCAATTACATAAACTATGATCAGGGTACAATTAATATCAACAGCCCGATGTTATGATTAATTCCGGCTTTTGTCCGGTCAATATTATGCGCTGAACCGGCTAAAGTCCCGGACAATCCGTTTCAATAGCAAAATTATCAACCCCCTCAGGCAAAGATGCGCCGGGAGGGTTTCAAATCAATTTACAAAGTTGAAATCCTTTGAAATGAAAACTTTTACAAAATCCCGGGAAAATGTTACATAATTCACATGTCTCCAAGCGGAGAGGGCCTCTTGCTCTTCAGATTTTTAAATTGAGTAGGGGTAAGCCCGGTCCTCTTTCTGAACTGGTTTGACAGATGTGCAACGCTGCTGTAGTGAAGCTTCCACGCTATCTCGGTCAGATTTAGCTCACCGTAGGCAAGAAGCTCCTTAACTCTCTCTATTTTGTGCGTCAGGTAATACTTTTCTATGGTCGTTCCCTTTGTTTCAGAGAAAAGATTGGCCAGGTAAGTGTAGTTGTGATTCAGTTTCTGGCTCAGGTGGTCGGAGAGGTTAACCTTTATCTGATCGTCGGTGAAGTGAACCAGCTCAATTATAGAAGTTTTTATTCTTTCAACCAGGATCTTCTTTTTGTCTTCCATCAGCTCGAGGCCTGTCTTCTTCAGGGCTGCCGCAAGCTTCTGACGCTGTTCCGGAGTAATCTCCCCGGCTATTTCTGCTTCACCAAGTTCAATGTAACTGTAGGGCAGCCCGAGGTTTTCAAGCTCGGATTTTACAACCATTTTGCAACGGATACAGACCATATTCTGGATATACAGTTTCAATCCGTTATGTATTTAATTTGCATAGGTTTGTAAAAAGTAAAGATAATTATTTTCTGACATCTGCCCGGGCTGATGAGGCAGAAGCGCTGAAACCAAGGTACTGTCCCTGTTTTTTACCGGCGTTAATTTATGTGCCTCCATACTGACCAAAGTAAGCCAAATGTGCTGCTATTCTGCCCGGAGTATTACTTTTGTCCCGGATTTCCTAAACATTGTACAGGAGATTTTCGTTGTTTATCGGTAATGGAACATTGAACGATTTTTCTACAATGAACGAATTTGATCATAAAGCAGCTGAATGGGACAAAAACCGGATGTTCCACGAGCGTGCTGCAGCTGTAGCCGGGGAGATAAGAAAGATTATACCGCTCAGCAGGGAGTGGAGAGCTCTTGAATTCGGTCCCGGCACGGGATTCCTGAGCTTACTGTTGAAGGATCAGTTGAAAGAGATAACCCTCATCGACAGCTCCGCCGGCATGGTCAAAGTCCTGAATGAAAAGATAGCCGCAGAGGGAGCCAAAAACCTGATGGTGCTTCACCTTGACCTTGAACATGAAGATCCCGGTGATGAGAAATATGACCTGATCTATAACCTGATGGTGCTTCATCATGTCAGCGATGTTGAAAAGATCATCGGAAAATTCCGCGATATGCTCAACCCGGGGGGCTACCTGGCAGTGGCCGACCTCTGCAGCGAAGATGGCTCCTTCCATGGAGGGGGATTTACGGGCCACAGGGGTTTTAGTCCGGAAACACTGGCAGCTATGCTTGAGGATCGAGGTTTTGCAGGTATCTCCCACAAAACGGCGTATGTCATTGACAAGGTGATGGCTGACGGCAGCCGGAAGCAGTTCGAGGTGTTCCTGATGACAGCATCACTTCCGAAGCCGAAAGCCGGAGCCGCTTCGGGAGTTTCGTGATGACGGCAACATTGCCGGGGCAGGAAGCAGGAGCCGGGTCGGGAGTTTCGTGATGACGGAATCACTGCGCGGCCCGGCGTAAGTAGACAGTGCGGGGGCTTTGTTTTTACAGACCCTGCATTGGTAAGCAGTCCGGACTATTTCCTGTGATAGTGTCAGGGAGTGAGGTCAGATAATGATTTAAGTAGTTTAATGAAATGTAAATAAAGTTATATGGAAGTAACATTTGACGGTGGCAAGGTGATCACCGCACATCTCAACGGCAAGTCGATAAAAACAGATCAGTCAGTCAGAAATGGCGGAGGCGGCACCGCACCGGAGCCTTTTGAATTGTTTCTGGCATCAATAGGAACCTGCGCCGGCATATATGTTAAATCATTCTGTGATCAGCGGGGCATCCCGGCAGAAAACATCAAAATAGTACAGTCCCTGGAGTTTGATCCCGCAAAAAGGATCCCCGGCAAGGTTACCCTTGACATCCAGCTACCTGCTGATTTCCCCGAGAAATACAGGGCGGCAGTTATCAATGCAGCTGAGCTCTGCCTGGTGAAGAAAACCATCAACGACCCGCCGGAGTTTCAGGTTCATACCTCTGTATCAACCACCGATGTAATACGCCAGTAACCCTGCCCGTGTTTCATCGTCATCTCTTCGTCGGACTGACATGTGATGCCAGTCCGTAACCCGGACCAGGTTTCGGGTCCACACCGCGGCATCAACCACGGTTGCAACAACCCGGCAACCCCGCCAAGCCGTAGGGGAAGTCATAAAAATCAGCTGCATAAGACAGTGAAACCCGCTTTGCCGTTCCGGCAATAATTGTAATTTTACCGGATTGATAAACGAACTATGAAGAACCTGGGATACAGCCGGATTGACCCGGCAGAGATAGATGACAACCTGATCAGGCTGATAGCCTCCGACTGGATGCTGGTCACTGCCGGCAGCAGGGATAAATTCAACACCATGACCGCCAACTGGGGCGGTATGGGATACCTCTGGAAAAAACCGGTGGCTTTCGTCTTTGTACGTCCGGAACGTTATACTTACAGGTTTACAGAGAGCGCCGATGGCTTTACGCTTGCCTTTTTTGACCAAAGGTACCGCGAGGCTCTCAACCTGTGCGGCACAAAGAGCGGGCGCGACTGTGACAAGGTAGCCGAGACCGGGCTCACACCCTGCTTCACTGAGAACGGCTACCCTGCCTTCACCGAGGCCAGGCTGGTGCTGGAGTGCCATAAGCTCTATGCATCCATGCTCACCATGGATGCATTCACCGACGACCGGCCGCTGAGGGAACACTACAGCACCACGGACGGCCTGCATAAACTCTATATCGCAGAGATTGAGAAGGTCTGGATACGATAGTGACAGAGTCCAACCCCAATGATATGTGTATATCTATGCCGGTGACCGGCGGTTGCCATGATCTGCATCCCGTGAAGGAGTAATGATGCCGGACTGGTCTTAAAGCCGGCTATTAAAATATCTGCACAAATAAATCAGTTGCCCACAACCACCCTGTAAGTGTATTGCCGCTGATCTGCCGTTATTCGCAGGAGATAAACACCGGCTGCAAGATTCCGGACATTGATATCTTTATAGACGAGTTGCGTATCCTTGAATTCTTCCCTGCAGATCAGAGAAGTATTAAGAGAAAATAATTCTACAACAACACGTACAGGTATATCCATCTTCGCTTCAATATGAAGGAATTCCCGCACAGGATTCGGATAGAATTTAATCTCACCCGGGAAAGCCTGAAGATCCTCCACATGCACCGACGATAATACATAGACGGAGTCTCTGGCAGGACAACCATGCTCATTGGTAACCATGACCCAGTAGACTCCCCACTGTGTCACATCAAGGGTGACCCCGGCGGAGTTATCCTGCCACAGGTAGGATGAGTACCCCGTCCCGGCATCAAGAGTGAGAGGAAGAGTGGTCTTTATTGTATCCTGGCCGCCGCCGATCTCCACCGAGGGGAATCCCCAGACATTAATGACAGTACTCAGAGCGTTGTCTGACAGATCCATATCGGGCGCATAATCCAGCTCAACATCAACCTGGTAACTCCCCGGCTCAGAAAAGTTGTAACCGCTGTTGAATGTCACAATTGCAGAGCTGCCAGGCTGGAGTGCACTGCTGAAAGTATAATTCTGTTCTACGGTTGTGCCTCCGTTTATGGTATAAGAGACAGTGATCATCTCATCCTTAATACGGTAGAATCCGCTGTTGGCAATCTCAATCGACACGGGATTATTCTCTCCAAGCTCACAGGATGTGACGGGAGAAGCCAGACGGGTGATTGCCAGGTCAGGCACGTCATAGGCAACATATACGCTGTCCGGTGTGACACATCCGTTGTCACCGGTAACCAAAACAGTGTACATGGCTGCACCCGGAGTGCTGATCTCATAAGTCGGATCAGTACTGCCATCCTGCCATTCGTAGGAGGGATACCCCGGTGTGGCATTTAACGTTACAGGCTGGTATGTCACGATGGTATCCTGCCCGTTGCCTATATCCACAACCGGACTGCCGAGAACTTCAATATTTGTCAGCAAGGTGTCATTGGACGGAATCAGGTCAGATCCGTAAACAATGCAGGCCATGATCTCATAATTATCAGGCGTACTGAAATCCTCGATATTGCTGAACGTATGATAGATTACCGATCCGTTCTCGAAGGTGCCCGTGAGAACAACATTTTCAGTCACGGCACTTTTTCCGTCGACTGAATAGGCAACGGTTATACTTGCTGATTCTTCAATATCCCAGACACCCAGGTTCTGTATGGCTACCGTCACCCTCTCATCACTGCCCAGGGAGCAGGACGATATTGGATTAACTACTTCGACAACACCGATATCCGGCACGGCAAGCATTATCTCGATCTCATCATAGCCCGGGCATCCGTTGATGTCAGTGACAGTGACGGAACAGAGATTGATGCCTGGCTTATCTACTGTATAGGTCTGACCGGTGCTGCCGTCATGCCACAGGTATGAAACAAATCCCGGACCGGCATCAAGGACATATTCGAGAGCGGTAATAACCTGGTGATCATCACCGAGGTTCACTGACGGAGTGGCGAAAACCCCGACCGGCATGAGGATTGTGTCATTCGATGGCTTGATGTCAACGCTGCAATTCAGATATATGGAAAAGTCATACCACTCTCCGGTCACCACCTGAACCTGCTGCTGGAACACATAATCGATGGTGTCTCCCGGCATGAGATTCTCTGAGAGTAAATAGGATTCTGTCGTCGGAGCCCCCTCATCCACCACATAGCTGAACAATATGGCCTGACCGGAGGTGACAGGCTGGTTTCCGGAATTTATTGCCCTGGCAGAGACAGTAATAGTCTCAGACAATCCGCAGGAGGTCTCCGGTGAAAGAATCTGATGGAGCTCAATATCTGTCACATTCAGTGTGACATTTACCGTATCCCTGGTTGTGCACTGATGCTCATCACTCACCGTCACATAATAGAGGCCGTCTCCCGGCTGGTCAACGGTAAACGAATCGGAGGCGGACCCGTTCTGCCACAGGTAGCTGTAATAGCCCGGAGTGGCGGCAAGAAGGTACTCGGGAGCCACTACCACTGTGTCGTTCCCGAGATTTACCAACGGATATCCATAGACTTCCAGCGGGTACTCAAGGGTATCGTTGAACGTTCTGTAATCATCCCTGTACCTTGTGTAAAGTCTCATCTGGTAGACTCCCGGCAGCGAGAAGTCGGAACTTTCGGAGAAGGTGTAATCAACGGACCCTCCGGGTATTATCCTTTCAGCCAATATCAGCGTGTCCTTCAGCTGGACTGAATTTACCTCCCGGTAAACAAAAATTGTGTCATTTACGTCTACGGTGTCTGTTCCGAAATTCTTAATGATTACCTGTATCGGCTCATCGGTACCCAGTTTACAGGCTGACAGAGGAGCGATAAGTTCACTTACCCCCACATCGGCAATCAGCTCGGTGATCTGAATGGTGTCGGAAGTCATGCATCCCAGATCGTTTGTCACTCTTACATAATAAGTACCCTGGGTGCTGACATGGAATACTGAATCAGTCGAGTTATCCTGCCACAGATAAGCATTCCCGGCAACACCGGAATAAGCTCTCAGCACTACAGTATCAGGTCTAACGGTTGATATATCAGGGCCCAGCTCCACAACAGGTTTATTGACGCGTATCAGCCTGTAAAGGGTGTCGTTGGCGACAGGGTGGTAGAAGAAGGGATCAGTTTCGATGGTAAAGACAGCTGTCTGATACTCACCGCTGGCACTGAAATCAAATTCTTCCGTCAGACTGAAATCCCTGGTTGTACCCGCCGGGAAAGGCTGTGTCAGGGAGATTGTCTCCCCGGCTGCCTGTATCTCTCCGGATCTTTCGATCTGGTAACCTATCCTGATGGTGTCGCCTGCCTCCATACTCCTAAGGCCGTAGTTTCTCAGCCGCAGCGTAAATCTCTGGCTGGCATCCAGCTCACAGGCGGTAAACGGTGCAAGAATGTCGACAACACCTATGTCGTAAGGAGCCTCATAGATCTTAACATCATCAACAGCCACTCCGTCAAACTGGTTATTGACCTTGTCCGCCATAAATTTAAACCTGAACTGAACATTATCCTTGTTTATCAGTTCTGCCGGCAGAAGGTGCCGTGCCGTAATCCATCCGCCGCTCTGTCCGCTCCAGCCGTCTGTTCCCAGAGCTGTTACATGCTTTGAGGTAAACCAGTTCCAGTGCGTATCAAACCCGGAGCTGTTGGTCAACTGTGTCCAGTTATTGCCATCGTCGAGTGAATAGAGCAGAGTGGCTCCGTCAACATCCTGCTCAGTGTCTATCCACAACCTGGCTTCAAAAACAGGATTTGTCAGTCCTGTAAGAACATATCTCGGAGATGAAAGGTATCCTTCGTCGTTGTTCACAAGATCACCAGTAAGGGTAATATTATCAATGCTCCACCCCTGGGCAACAGGTCCCGAAAGTGAAGAATAAAAGAGTGAAAACCTGATCCTGAAACTGCCCGTGTTGGTCAGGGAATCGGGAATGGAGAATTCCCTGTAGGTATAGTCTTCATCAAAAATCGCTCCTTCCGAGTTTTTCCATAAGGTATGCCAGGTTGCCCCGTTATCGGCGGTTGCTTCAACCCTGATTGAATCTCCATCGCTGATTGTCACCCATGAATTACATGCAGCCGTAACGTTGCTGTAATTCGTCAGATCAAATGGTGGGGAGGTGGCCAGGTAGGCAGCAGCAGGCGAAACACCGTTCTCATACTGATGCAGCCTGGTTCCCTGTCCGGACAGATCCGTGCCGATGCAATAGTATCCCGAATATGCATAATAGGGAAGATAGATATAATTGGGAATGTTTCTCTCAAACTCTCCGGTGAAGGTCCAGCCGAGATCTGACTCAAAATCATCCTCAAAAATGATCTTGTTTTTTCGCGTGATTATCTCCTCATATGTCTGGCTTAATCCTGTCACCCAGCTGTTTGACCCTGAGGAGGCCGAATTTATCGTAGTTCCACCCGGCATTCCGTACTCCCATATCTCATTCCCTGAAGATCTCCAGAACCCTTCACCCGTTTCAAAGTTTTCAAAAAAAGGAGTTGGATAGGTCGGGACAATATAAATCTGGGTTGAGACCTGGTCATTACCGGTATACTGGTCGCCCGGGAAAATTGTCTTTGCAAGCACCGATGGCTTTAATCCCGGTACGGAGAGATCCGCCCTTGTGGGAAATGTAAAAATGACCGAATCCCCTATCGGGATGTTTTGAGTCATGTTGTCCACCGTCCATGAAAGTCCTCCGTCAAATGAATAGGCCACAGGCACAGGATCTGTGATCGCCGCGCCTCCGTAATTTTTTATGCAGACAACGACTGAATCAGCTGAGGTATGTCCGCTGCCGCTCAGCGGATAGATCCACTCTGAGACTCCTACATCCCTGGTTATGAATTCTCCGGTCAGATATATATCATCGATATTCCACCCGGAGTAATTGTCAACCCCGTTTGTCGGGCCTAACTTATATCGTATCTGCAGCTGATCAGTCCTGGAAAACTGATCCGGGATCTGGACCATCTGCTGATTCCACTGAAAATCGCTGATCCATTTATTATAGTTATCCCAGATATTTATCCATGAGTTTCCGTTGTCAATGCTGATCTGGACATAGGCGCTGTCCCATACCTCTATGTTAAGGTACCGCTGAAAGAAGAGGTTGAGGTTTTTGTAATAAAACAGGTTCATGGTTGGGGAGGTCGCCCTGTAACTCAAATCTTCATTCAGGTCCGGTTCGTAATTGAACGGATTGAGTCCCAGTCCGGTGAGGTCAGTACCCAACACCCTGGTGCCGCTGAAGGCCGAAGAAGGATCGGGAAGCCCTGGCAGTCCTCCTGACCCGCTGGGTGTATTGACCTCGAATTCTCCTGTCAGATCCCAGTTGTGGATTCCCTCAAAATATTCAAAATACTGTGTGGTGTAGATGGACCTGGTACCGACGGGGGAAACCCCCACCGCTGGGTAGAGCGTATCATTTGCAAAAATGCTGTTGGCAGCCATCCTTACATCAAGAACGTTACCATAGGGGACATCACTCTTCAGATCAATGGCAAGCCAGAGATATGAATGACCCGGAGGAAGAAGATGGTTCAGACCGGTAAAGCTCGCCACCCCTGAGATAAAATCCGTCGGTTGGCCCAGGGGCGTTTCAGTATCGAATGTCTGGTTTAGCGTACTGTAAAGTTTAACTCCGTTTGATTCTATATCAGCATCAGATGTGTTCAGGGAGGTGAAGCTGATGTTACTGATCCTGACGGTGTCGGTATTTCCAACTACAGTGAAGTCAATCCGCATAAGAGGCTCATCCGGCGATCCTGACGGGACATGGTCGGAGAACGGCTGCTGAAAGTCTATCTCCTTGATCCACATTGGCTGGGAACCCTTCGACTCAATTGAGATATTGTCTATACAGGTACCATACCCCCAGCGAGTGTGGCCCTCAAAGGCAACATAATATGTCGATGACGGATTGGGAAGCAGGAGAGTCTGTTGTTCCCATTCATAGACTGGGTCAAGATATTCATGCAGCAACACCCATGCAGAACTTTCCGATACTTTGTAATAGACGCGCAATACATCCCAGCCTGTCGATCCTTCAAAATACCAGGGTATCTGGCAGAGGTAAAAACTCAGCTCGATGTTGGCGCCACCAAGCAGGTCCATTGCCGGTGTGATGAGTTTCGTTCTCTCGTGATCATCACCCTGCTTGAAAAAGATTGCATTATAGGTGCCATCGTAGGCCGAGGGCGGATTTCTTGTAATATCCTCCTGGTCAGGCGCCACACTCCAGTTATTGTCATTCGGACTGTGTCCCCCGTTTCTGTACCTCCACGGTTCAGTTCCGGAAACGTACTCTTCTGTCCAGCCCTCAGGCTTGGCACCGAGCTCAAATCCTTCAGAAAGAAATACCTGCGACTCCGCCGGAATGAGCGGAGAGATCACAATACACATTAATATGTATCTGAATATTTTTCGCCGAATGTGCTGTTTAAACATATCTGTTATTAAGAAAATCATGTTATAAACCAAACCAAATATTCAATTTTACGTATAATTGCCAATAAGGGTTCATTATTCATAACCGATTTTGTCAGGAAACATCAAAATAATATTTGCCAGGCGCCTGCTTTATGCAGGCTTGCTGATACTTCTCATCGCACATTCATCTCCCTCCTACTCACAGGTAGACAGGGAGTTCTGGTTTGTCGTGCCCGAACTGTCGCACAGGGGAAACACAGGCGGAACTCCCGGCACATTCAGGATCGCCACACTGGAGCTGCCGGCGACGGTCACCATCAGCATGCCGGCAAATCCTTACCATCCAACCCTGAACCCGGGCGGATTCCAGGATATGGTGATTGATATAGCCGCCAACTCCACTGCAGCGGTGAATCTTACCTCCCTCATAGATGTTGCAGCGGATCCCCTGAATAACAGGCTGGAAAACAAGCCTCTGACTCCTGCCGGGATAAATAATTTCGGCATACATATCACCGCAACCAATATGATTACCTGCTATTGGGAGGTTAATTACGCTTATGGTTCAGACCTGTGGACACTGAAAGGCAAGAACGCCCTGGGGACTCTGTTTTATACCCCATTCCAGACCTTTTACAACAACAGAAACCTGACGCCAAGAACATACTCTGCCATTGACGTTGTTGCTACAGAGGACAACACACAGGTGACCTTCACGCTTCCTCCCGGCAAGGCCGCAAGCTACGGCTCGAACCTTACCACCATTCCTGCCGGTGGCACCTACACCCTGACGCTTAACAGGGGGCAGACCTTTTCACTGTTTCCCGTTAATTACAGCATTTTTGCCACTGACCGGCTTGCCGGCACAAGGATCGAATCAACGGCTCCCATATGCGTCACTCTGAAAGATGACGCAGTAGCTGTCAGTGTTAAGGGAGCTGATGTGGTTGGCGACCAGATAGTACCGGTTGATATTGTCGGCAGCAATTACATAGTGCCCGATATGGGCAATCCTAACCATGTCTATGTATTGGCAACAGAGGATAATACGCCCATTTATGTCACTGATGGCAATGGCATACCTGTAGGCGCCACACCATACGTCACACTGAACAGGGGGCAGCAGGCTCTAGTGGTAGTGCCCGGAGGATCGAAATTTGCATATATCACATCCAACAATAACGCCAAACCGTTCTATGTATTTCAGATGGGTGTCGAGAACCAGGCCCGTGGGGGAGCACTCGTTCCCGCAATAGGCTGTACGGGTAATACACAGCTCTCATTTACCAGGGCCAGGGATGAGAACAAATTCCAGTTCTTTATCATCGTCATGAAGGGCAATGAAGACAAATTTCTCCTCGATGGCGTGCCGCAGACCGACACAGACATCATCACACCCGGCGACTTTAGGGAAATCCCTGGCACGGGTGGCTACATGGCATGGTTCTCCAACTCTATCAATACAAATACTCTTTCCATAGGTCAGCACCTTGTGGAGAACACAGGTGATATATTCCACCTGGGAATTTTCAACGGTTTCCCGGGAGCAGGACAGGGCGGACTGTATTACGGTTATTACTCCGACTTCGGAGGGCTGAATATAGGCGCCAACGTTGCCGGAACGAATTCAACCGTTGTGCGGGCCTGCTACGGAGACTCCGTTCAGCTATTTGCCTATGGGGGAACAGACTATCTCTGGACCCCGGACACATACCTTGATGATGCTACAAGCAACATGCCTACGGCCATCAACTTGTCCCCCGGCCCTCATAACTACACCGTTCTCGTGTCAGGAGCCTGTAACACCGACAGCATACTTCTAACAATACTCGTCTCACCGCCGGTCGTGGCATTTTTCCAGACCAATGTCTCATCGGGTTGTTCACCACTGGAGGTCCGTTTCGACGATCAGTCTGTCGCAGCATATTCATGGCAATATGAAATTGACGGCAACCTGATCAGGTACGACCTAAATCCTGCGACACCCTATCCGCCGCCGCCGAATTACCCGGAGCCGTTTTCTATCACACATACCTATGTAAACACTACAGACGCCCCGCTCATTGACACAGTGACACTCCTTATCAAGAATGAAAGCGGTTGTGCTGACATCTTTACAAAAACGATTGTTGTGTTTCCGGAGATCTATTCCGAATTTTCAATCGACGGTGCAGACAGAGGATGCGATCCGCTGCCTGTACAGTTCGTAAATAATTCTTCCGGTAATACCGACACCTGGTACTGGGAATTTGGCGATGGAGGATCTTCTATTGACGAGAATCCCCAGCATACATTCAGAAACCTGTTCGGCCCTGACAGCATTGTCTATGAGACACGCCTCATTGCCATCTCACCCTATTACTGCCGCGATACATCCACGCACACCGTCACGGTGATGCCCTATATTGAGGCCAACTTCGTCTTCGACACAGTATTTGCCTGCACCCCGCACCAGATTCTCATTACCGACCAGTCTTACGGAGCTGATTTCTATTACTGGGATTTCGGCGACGGCACCTACTCGACATCGATGGGGCCTCAGATATCAAAGGTCTACGTAAACAATGACACCATACCGGTGACATATACCATAAGACTAAGGGTTGAAAATGAAGAGGGATGTGTCGATGAGATTATGCGTGACGTGCTGGTCTTCCCTGAAATAAATGCCTCCTTTGTGCCTGACCGGTTCGAGGGATGCTCCCCCTTCGAGGTTGAGTTCCTGAACAGCTCAACCGGAGCAGTGGATTATTACTGGGATTTCGGCGACGGAGGAACCTCCATAGAGGCTAATCCCGTACACCTCTATGACAGGAATATGACCGGTCATGACACCACCTATACCGTCACCCTCATTGCTACGTCAGCGGAGTTCTGCAGGGACACCGCATACCATGACATACTCGTGCATCCCTACGTCGAGGCCGCCTTTGCAGTAAACGATATAGTCGGCTGCCATCCGTTCATAATAACCATAGACGACCAGTCAATCGGGGCTGACCAGTACTTCTGGGATTTTGGTGACGGCAGCCCGGTCTCCAACACCAGCGAACCCACCTTTGATCACCTTTACCTGAATACCGGCAGTTCAACCGTTGTATATCCCCTGCAGCTGATTGTCAGGAATGATGAAGGATGTACCGATACAATGATTGTTCATATCACTGTCCATCCTGAAATAACCGCCAACTTTACAGCCGATAACTTCGAAGGTTGTCATCCCCTGACGGTTACATTTACAGACCTTTCACTGAATGCGGTGAATTACTTCTGGGACTTCGGTGACGGATCCTCCGCTGTCGAGCCTTCACCTGTCCATACCTTTACCAACTTCGGCATGGCTGATTCCGTATACACAGTACGGCTCACTACCTCTACCGCCGACGGCGAGTGCGTCATGTCGGTCTCTTGGCCAGTGACCGTCCATCCCCAGACAGTAGCTGCATTCACCGTGCCGGATGTGATCGACTGCAATCCCTTCGAGGTAACAATGGAAAACATATCAATCGGCGGGACGAGCTATCACTGGGACTTCGGCGACGGAACAGATACCGTGACCACCGACCTCAGTCCGGTTACTCATACTTTTTTTAATACCGATCCTGATAACAACAGGGTATTTGAAATAATACTCACTGCACAGAATGAGGCGGGGTGCTCGAGTGAGGCAAGAAGGCAGATAACCGTCTATCCTGACATCCGGACAAGCTTTTCCGCCTCACCGGCAGCAGGATGCCATCCTCTAACCGTTGACTTCACCAACCTGACAGAAGGAGGACAGGTTTTCATCTGGGATTTCGGTGACGGGACGACCTCAAGCCTGCAACACCCGACACACACCTTCCTCAACAACGGCAGCACCGACACAACCTATACGGTGATCCTTACCACACTTTCGCCGGGTAATGATTGTTCGGATACTGCTTCGGCAAAAATAATGGTCCATCCGTATACCCGTGCAGAATTTACGATCCCCGTTCAGCAGAACTGTAACCCTTTTGACGTGACATTTTATAATTCATCATTCCAGACTACAGTGTTCAGGTGGAATTTTGGCGACGGGACTGATACTGTCACCTATAATAAGGACCCTTTTGTTCACCGCTTTGTGAATACGGATTTCAGTAACAGCAGGAACTACGTGATAACACTGGTTGCCGAAAACTTCGCAGGGTGTACAAGTGAAATGACGAGAACCGTTACGGTGCTGCCTGATGTGATTGCGGACTTCAGTGCCAGTCAGACCGAAGGCTGTCATCCCCTGGAGGTCAGTTTCGGCAACCAAAGCAGCGGAGGCTATACCTACTCATGGGATTTCGGTGACGGGTCATCAAGCAGCGATGATTCACCGGGCCATACCTTCACCAACTTTACAGATACAGTTATTGTCAGGCAGGTACGCCTGACAACCGTTTCCATCTTCAATTGCACGAGCGAGATTACCGCTGAGATCACTATCCATCCGAAGCCAAAGGCAATATTTGCAACGGATGAGATTATTCAATGTCCTCCTTTCGATGTTCTCTTTACCAATTCAAGCATCAATGCCGATCACTACACATGGAACTTCGGTGACGGCAATACTCTTGAGACCGACACCGTTCTTGCCGTGAATCATCTTTACAATAACTTTACAGCCGATATTGTCACCTATAATATCTCACTGATTGCACGGTCAGATTATGGCTGCATTGATTCAAGCCGGCAAAGCATAAGTGTTTACCCGGCAACAGTGGCGGATTTCAGCCTCAATAACGAAGGCTGCAGTCCGCTGACAAGCTATTTCACCAACGAGTCCGTGCTTGGGGAAACGTACTACTGGGATTTTGGCGACGGATCAGGAACCTCTGTCATGAATCCGACACATTATTATTTCAATTTTACACCTGATGATGTTTCCTATTATGTATCCCTGACTTCTGTCTCACGATACGGCTGCATAGATGCAAAACCAGACACCGTATATGTATACCCGCAGCCAAAAGCAGAGTTTGCCGCCCTGCCCGGCCACCAGGTATATCCGTCATCCACCGTCACCCTGGACAACCTGACCAGTCCGGGCACGTGGTCCTATTCATGGGATTTGAATGACGGATTCACAACAGCCGAAAAGGATCCGGCGCCTCATACCTATTCAACCTGGGGCGAATATGACATTACACTTTATGTATCCTCTGAACACTGTTATGATACTGTGTCACATCTGATCCGCATCTTCCCCGGACCCCCTGTCGCAGCATTCGATACTGTCTTTGCGGGGTGTGAGCCTCTCACCGTCCAGTTCAGGAATAACTCGCTATACGGAGACACCTTCCTGTGGGAATTTGATGACGGGACAAGCTCTTCAGAATTCGAACCGTCACATACATTTGCCGCTAACGGGATTTACAATGTGAAACTGACAGTTACAGGCCAGGGAGGAATCGATTACTCATACAGACAGGTGGAAGTTTATCCTGGTCCGAAGGTCGATTTCAGGGTAGCCCCGGAACTGGTGATGCTGCCGGATCAGAAGATAAAGCTGTACAACCTTTCTGAGAATGGAGTGACGTTCCTGTGGAACTTTGGCGACGGAAACACCTCTACCGATATCAATCCAGAGCATCTCTACACAGCTACCGGTGTCTATGACATCTCTCTTGATGTATGGACAGAACACGGATGCACCGGCCGACTGGTCAAACCTGATGCCGTAACCGTGGTTGGCAAAGGGCTGATAATCTTCCCCAATGCCTTCACTCCGGATATGACTGGCCCCAATGACGGATACTACAGCCTGAGCGAACCGGCACTGAATAATATCTTTCATCCTCACTGGGAGGGTGTCGAATTATATCACCTGGAGATATTCAACCGGTGGGGTACGCTCATCTATGAAAGCGACGATATAATGAAGGGATGGGATGGATATTTCAAGGGGCAGCTTGCCAAGCAGGATGTATATGTCTGGAGATGTACCGGCACCTTTACCAACGGTGAGCCTTTTAACATGGCAGGAGATGTAACTCTTCTTTACAAATCCAAATAATCCGGTAAACCGGTATTGAAAATCAGGCTTACACGACTGATTATGGAGTGACAGGGGAGGCAGTGGTAAAACTGACCTCTGTACCGTAAGCGATAATGTTGTCGCGCCTCCCGTAGGCCCTGATATAATATCTGGTTCCCGGTTCAAGCCCCTGCAGGAAACTCGTATAGGTTCCTACTCCGATGGCTGCGTAGTACTCTGTCTTTAAATCCAGGACCGTGGGGCCCGGAGTTACGGAATAACAGTGTCCGTAATGTTTTATCCCATCACCAATGCATATCACATTGCCGGTAATCTTTGCCGTTGTGGTAAGAATATCTGACAGATCTCCTGTTTCTACCAGGATCTCCCCTTTGTCACATGACGAAAACAGAAGAAAGAATAAGAACAAAAGACTGATTGTTGACTTTGGATTCTTCATTGTAATTTTGCTTGCCTTCTTATTATAGTAAACTTAAGAAACAGGTTATTATTAAGTATCAGGTGAATAAAAATTCCATAATATTGTGCAATCATTAAAATTATTACTCATGTTCAAATCCAGTCATCAAGGCTTAAAAGCCGGATTCATCACTATTTCAACTGCAATTATCATGATAATGATCGCTTCCTGCAGCAGTAACTCCGGCAATAAAATTGCCTATCCCGAGACCCTGAAAGGCGATGTTGTCGATACTATCTTCGGGACCCCGGTGGCCGATCCGTACCGCTGGCTCGAGGATGATATGTCGGACGAGACCGCAGCATGGGTCAGGGCCCAGAATGCGGTTACCTTCGAATATCTCGAAAACATACCCTGCCGCGGGCAGATCAGGGACCGTCTGACAGAGATGTTCAACTATGAGAAGTACGGCATGCCCTTCACGAGGGGTGATTATACCTACTTCACCAAAAATGACGGCCTCCAGAACCAGGATGTCCTCTACCGACAGAAAGAGGGAGAAGAACCCGATATATTCCTCGACCCCAACACCTTCTCGGCAGACGGTACCACTTCGCTAAGGGAGATGGGCTTCTCCAAAGACGGCACCAGAATGGCATATGCAATCTCGGAGGGGGGCTCCGACTGGCGTAAGGTGATCACCCTCGATGTGAATACCAGGGAAATTATAGGTGATACTCTCGTCGATATCAAGTTTTCGGGTATATCCTGGCTTGGCAACGACGGTTTTTTCTATTCAACATATGAAAAGCCCGAGGGCAGCGAACTTTCTGCCATGACCGATCACCACAGACTCTTTTGGCATAAGGTGGGTACCCCTCAGTCTGAAGACCAACTCGTCTTCGGGGGAGATAAGAAAAGGAGGTACGTTGGTGGCTATGTAACTGACGACCAGCGTTTCCTGGTGGTGACCGCACAGATCTCCACCACTGGCAACGAACTATATATCAAGGACCTGAAGCGTAACCAGCGTGACTTCACCGTGATAGTACCCGATTTCGACAGCGAAAGTCGCATTATTGAGAGCAACGGCTCCAGGCTCTTCATCTATACAAACATGAATGCTCCCAACGGGAAGGTTGTGACCGTTGACGCCTCAAAGCCCGGACCGGAGAACTGGATAGATTTCATCCCGGAAACGGAGAATGTTCTCCAGCCTTCAACAGGAGCCGGTTACTTCTTTGCCCATTACCTTAAGGATGCCATTTCAGACGTGAAACAATATGACATGGACGGCACGCTTGTCAGGGAGATTGAACTGCCGGGCATTGGCTCCGCAGGAGGATTCTACGGAAGAAAAGAAGACAGGGACATTTATTTCTCATTCAGCAACTATACCAATCCTTCAACAATATATAAGCTCGATCCCCAGACCGGGGAAACCGCTGAATACAAGAAGCCGGCGGTTATGTTCAAAAGTGAAGATTATGTCTCGGAACAGGTATTCTACACCTCGAAGGACGGAACCCGGGTACCCATGATCATAACTCACGGTAAGGATGCTGAGCTCAACGGAAAGAACCCCACACTCCTTTTTGGCTACGGCGGTTTCGGTAGTAGTGAGACTCCGGAGTTTTCGATCTCCGTTGCCTGCTGGCTGGAGATGGGAGGCATCTATGCGGTGCCGAACATCCGCGGAGGAGGTGAATACGGTGAAAAATGGCACCTGGCCGGAACAAAAATGAACAAGCAGAATGTATTTGACGATTTCATCGCTGCTGCAGAATATCTCATTGAAAACGGATACACCTCATCAGAGTACCTTGCCGTGAAGGGCGGCTCCAACGGCGGACTGCTTGTCGGGGCGGTCATGACACAGAGGCCTGAGCTCTTCAGGGTGGCCCTCCCGGCTGTCGGTGTGCTTGACATGCTCAGATACCACAAGTTCACTGCCGGAGCAGGATGGGCCTATGACTACGGCACCGCCGACGAGAGTCCCGGGATGTTCAGCTACCTGCTGGAGTATTCTCCAGTGCATAATGTTGTGGAAGGCACTGCCTACCCGGCAACGCTGGTGACAACCTCCGACCACGACGACAGGGTGGTACCGGCCCACTCATTCAAGTTTGCCTCTCATCTGCAGGCAAAACAGGCAGGGCAAAACCCGGTACTCATCCGTATCGAGACAAGCGCGGGTCACGGCGCCGGCACCCCGGTAAACAAGCGCATCGAGGTGACCGCCGACCTCTACAGCTTCACCCTGTGGAATATGGGGATCAAGAAGATCAGATAGCTGCCGGTCACGGAACAGTAACAGATCAGGCATATTCTTTCAGCCCGCGGCGCAGATGGCCGCGGGCTGACTTGTCTGTTTATTTCGGGAATCTCTTACTTTTGTATTAACATATAGCCGATATGAAGACTGAACATTTGAAATACTTTCTATCACTCTCTGTGATGCTTCTGTTGTTTCACCCCGCAGTATCTGCACAGGAAGGTGATGAGAACCCTCTTCCGCACTTTCTTTTTCCTGAATTCAGGGAGGGAGTGGTGGTAATGAAAACCGGTGAAACCTTCTCCACCCTGCTCAATTACAACATGCTGGAGCAAATGATGGTTACCCATCTCAACGGCATCTACAGGTACTCGAGGGATCCCGACCTCATTGATACAATATACATTGGAGACAGGATCTTCATCCCCATCGGCGGTATATTTTATGAGTTGCTGTCGGCCGGACCGGTCAATTTCTATATTCAGAACAAGAGCACTTTTCTTCCAAAGGGCAGTGATGTAGGCTATGGGGTGAATTCCAGGTCAACCGGTCCCACCAAGTACAGCAGGTTTGAGCTCAACAACTTCCATGGCAAGGTGGCTTACATAGATATCCCGCCCAACGGCGAGATAAGGCCGGCGTCACTATTCTGGGTTGAAAAGAACGGGCAGTTTGAAAAATTCAGTAATGACAGGCAGTGCCTGAAACTCTTCCGCGACTATGAGAATGAACTGAGGCTGTTTATGGACAGGGAAAAGATCGATTTCAATTCGCCCGAAGGAGTCCGGAAGCTTGCTGACTACTGCAACAAAATCCTTAATCATAAGGATTGACCCGTATTTTGTGATGGCGACCCGCATAGCCCGGTTCATTGTCCGGGGAGCATTATAAGCAGGCCTCATAAGCATAGGCTCAATGATTGGCTGACACATAATGGCATGAGAGGTTTTTCTTACTGGCGCCTGATAACTTGCCTTCTCCGGAGTACCCTGAAGCTGAACCCGGAGCCGGTAACTTTCTTGAAGAGCTTAAAATAGAGGGCCAGGTAAAGTGCCAGGGAGACAAGCCAGAGGACAATGATATTGAAGCGGAAGGTGTCAATCGACATGTTACCGATCTTCTTGTACGATGCATAAAAATGTGCCCGGCCGTAATTTGAGACAGGTTTCATGTAAGCCGGCTCATATTTCTGAATGATCTTCCCGCGCGTCTCAATACTCTTCTCCGTATTGTACTCATCAAGGACTATCTCCCTGAGCCTCTTATTGGTATAATCTTCTTTGAGGTCCAGGAATGCGACCCTGCCTATTTTTGCTATCAGAGCAGCAGTAACTGAGTCTTTTTTCGATACGTTGATGTTCCTGACAGCTTTAAATCTGTCTGCCAGGCTGTCAAGCAAATGTTCCGTCATCTCTGCAACAGAAGGATCAAACCTGTCACTGTTCAGAGAGGTGATAAGTTCATCGGGGGGAGGATCAAAGCCGGCGTAAGCAGATAATTTCTGAAGGTAACGTGTCAGTTTTCCGAAGTTATCCGTAACATTTTCTCTGTAATGAGAACTGTCGATGTAATTGCGGCACTCCCATAGGTCTCTCCGGAGAGCCTCTGTCAGAAATGACGCGTACCAGTTGTTCTGACTGATCTCCATGTCATACCTGAAGAAGTTCTCCTCAAACCGGTTGTTTTTATACTGCTCAGTAGCAAGAGCCTCGTATGCCCAGCGGGCAGGCATCAGATCACCAAGAACAGGCACATATTCATTGATAGTGCCCTCCTTCCTGTGGAGATTGTCAAACTTGACCAGTACACCGCTGAATAAAAGCTGAGGTATGATTATAAATGGTATGAGTATGTAGATAGTGGCTACCGAGTTGAATGCAGATGAGATGTTCAGTCCTATCAGATTGGCAAGACAGGAGGAGCTGAACAGTACGATCCAGTATGTAAGGGTCATCCCCTTAATCCCAAGTATAAGGTTCCCTGCAATAACAAAAGATATTGTCTGTAACGCAGAGACAATGAACATCATCATGACCTTGGAATTGATATAACTGAACCAGCTGAGGTTAAGAAAGGATTCCCTCTTGAGAATCTTCCGGTCCTTGACGATCTCCTCGGCACTCAGGATCAGTCCCATGAAAAATGCTGTAATGACACACATGAACATGTATGCCGGAAGGTTTTCGTTCTCACGAAAACTATAGTCCTGACCTGATACATCCCTGGTAAAAAAGGCAAGCAGAATGGCCAGAAGAGGCGCTCCCAGCAGTGTGACCAGCATATATTGCCTGTCAGCTATCCTGGACAGGAGATCACGCACAAAAAAGATTGCCGACTGTTTTGCCAGTCCGGGAATAGAGTATTTATTTGCAGGCAACGGTTCCCGGGGAAAATTTCCCCGAACTGATTTCCTGCCTTTTTCTGCCCTGTAACTCTCAGCCCATTCGGCGGGTGAGACTCTTCTCAGATGAGTGGGTTTGCCATGTTCGTTGACCACTTTTGACTCAATGATACGGAGCAGCTGGTCGGTATCCACATTGCCGCATGTGATGCATTGATCTTCTAAAGCATTGGCGAGATTGGTGCGGGTTTTGAACCAGATCACGGTCTCATTGGGATTGCCGTAGAAAATCAAATATCCACCCCTGTCAAGGATCATTATCCTGTCAAACATTTTATATATATCCGACCCCGGCTGATGTATTGTGGTTATGACAAGCCTGCCTTTATAGGTCTGTTCCTTAAGCATGGTCATAACCAGTTCCGCATCAACCGAGGAAAGCCCTGAAGTGGGCTCATCGACAAACAGAATAGTCGGTTCCCTGATAAGCTCAAGAGCAATATTCAGTCTTTTACGCTGGCCCCCGCTGATTATCTTGTTAACAGGGCTGCCAACCCTGAGATCCCTTATCTCATATAAATCGAGATCCCTGAGGATACTTTCAACCTCCTCCAGAATCCTTGCTTCACCGTGATTGTTAAGACACATGCGGGCATTGTACCAGAGGTTCTGGAAGACGGTAAGATCCTCATAAAGAAGATCATCCTGGGGTACGAATCCGATGACCCCTTTCAGGTGCTCCTTACCTTCGGCAGAATGAATATCATACCCGTTGACAAGTACGCTGCCCGTGTCCGGCCTGGCAATTCCGCTAAGGAGATTCAGCAGGGTCGATTTCCCGACGCCGCTCCCTCCCATTATACCTACCAGCTTCCCTGATTCTTCGTGGATAGTCAGATTTTGCACACCGTTATCACTGTTCCTGAACCTGAGGCTGATATCCTGTGCATCGAGAGCAACCCTGAGCTTGAATTCCGCCCCTGTAAAGACCTCCGCAACATCGTTATAGTAAATGGCATTTACAGAGGCACCCCTGATAGATGACCCATGGTCAAACACATAAGTCTGACCCGGAAAAATATTCTGCCCGTTCAGCAAAAGATCCTCCCTGCCATCGAACTTCATCAGAAGGGTGTTGGTGCTGGCAACATTCAGGAAGATTAACCTGCCCTTCAGGTTCTCGTTGTGGAGGTGCTTAATCCTCTGCCTGCCAGATACATCCCGGCTGTCGATGATCAGCAGCCTCTCCTCTCTGATGCTGACCTGGTGGGGTTCGAGGATGAATCCCAGTATATCTTCGTATTCAGTCTGGTGGATATTAAATGCCGTCGCCACCGTCTCAAGAAACTCCAGCTCCTTCCCGGTGATCTCGGCACTGAAAGAGATAAAATCCATTAGCTGCGCCAGCACATAAATCTTCTGCTTCTGCTGAAGCTCCTCGTTTATCTTCTCACAGATGGCAAGGATCCTCATTGCTGTCAGCGAGGTCCGTTTCCTGTCCTTGATGCTGTCTTTTGAGATAACATCAGGATAATAAATCCTGAGATATTCATCGAACATTGCCATGTATTTAAGCACCTGCTCATTGTTCAGATGCTTTGACAGGAACAGCCTCACGACGTCACGCCCCCTGCTGGAAATCTCCCTGTCAGTTTGAATATCACTTATCAGGGCGAACAACTGTATCAGTGCTCTCAGAATGGACTCACTCATTCTCCCGGGAGTTTATTATTGCCGTTATTGCATTTTAAAGAATGCTACCTTATGAAATTATTTCAGAATGTTATCTTTGTTTAAGAATTTCAAGTTAGTAATTAAATTGTCACCGGAAAAATATTTTCATTTGGACCTTTTGGTTATCACGCCTGCAGATCTTTGTCAGGCATTCTCACGGTGATATTGCAGATGCCTCCAATGGAGAAGCTGATCATAAATCCGACAGTCTTCACGCCAAGGGTTAACCTTGACCATGAGGAGCATTTTCTGGAGATTGAGGGGGAGTCAAGACCCCAGGATGTACGCGAGTTTTATTATCCCATACTTGATTGGATGACTGATTTCAGCGAGACGCTGCTGAGTTCAGATGACAACAAAAAACCAGTCATCTTCCATTTTAATTTTAATTACTTCAATTCCGGATCCGCAAAGTGTATCCTGGATATCTGCAAGATACTGGCACGGTTACGTTCGCAAAATATTAATGCTTCCGCCAGATGGTACTACGTTAAGGATGATGATGACATGCTTGAAGCCGGCAGGGAAATGGCGCAGATAGTTAACCTGCCTTTCGAATTCATAGAATCAGAGAACAATGAAGCCTGATGAGGGATTTACAGACCCGTCATACTTCAGGGAGCATCATGCTGAAGCAGTTGCAGAAAGTCTTTATGACGACTACAGAAGGATAAACAGGGTGTCAGCCTCTGGCTCAGTACTGCGCAGGAAATATGCCGATCCCGGGAAAGCAGACAAACGGTTCTGGATTGATTATGCTGCCGGAATTCCCGAAAAGTACATCTCCCTCGGTCTGTTTCTCAGACCATGCAGTGATTTTTGCCGCACTTGCATCATTACTGAGGATGATATAGATGCTCTTGCTTCAAAGGATTTGGGAATGCACCCGGGTGACCCTCACTACCCGGAAAGGAAACATCTCTTCCGCGAACTGAATTACCTGATCCCTGCCAGCCTTAAAAAAGCCGGATATGAGATCATAAGACAGGAGGAGATCACGGGAGTGAACAAATCACTGTTAATGAAAATCGCCCGGGCTGTTCATGCAAGTTACCTTCGCGAGATGAAGAAACAGGATGAAGACACATCCGGCACCAACCATTCAACCATAACAGAATTTGATGATCTGCCGGATGAGATCCTGCAGTCAAACATCGACAATGCCATTCATATCCCAACGAGATTGCTGGCCATAGGGTACAGGATAAGACCGGTCAGGAAGGGCTACAAGCCCCGGGCTCTCCATCTGGATGATCAGGAGGTTGAAACCATGGCAAAGGTCGAACACCTGAGGTGGAGCTGGGAGAAAAGGCTTAACGGATGGACATATGGAAGGGTAAAGGATTTGCGTAAAAAGAGACATCCCTGCCTGATACCATACGATGAGCTCAGCGATAATGAAAAGGAAAAGGACCGTGAGCTGGTGCGACTGACACCTGCCATACTCCGGGATATCAGATATGAAGCCTACCCGGTATCACCTGACCGGATCAGCAAGCTGTCGTATGCCATCAAACCCCAGAGCAGCATTCATAAGCTCCTGTCGGGCACAAATGAACTCAGCAACAGCATTAACCTGCTGGCGGAAAACTCCCCGTTGATCAGGGAAAAACTCACCTCAATTGACGAGCGAATCAAGCTTTCACTGAGTGAGGTGGAGGGTAGCTACAACTATGCAAGGCACATACAGGAAGCGTTTCTTCCTGATGATCTGTCAATCAGGGAGTGCTTCCCGGACAGTTTTGTGCTTTTTGAGCCAAAGGACATTGTGAGCGGCGATTTCTATCTCTTCAGCAGGCATGATGGTCATGTGATCTTTGGCCTCGCTGACTGTACCGGGCACGGCATCCCGGCTGCATTGATAAGCACAATTGGATACGGAATACTTGATCAGACAGTAAATATCCTTAAGATAACGGATCCTGCAGAAGCCCTCAGTCATCTCTATTCAGGCATCCGCAGATTCCTGCGGAAGGATACAGCAGCACTTGCCGTGTCAGACGACATGACAATCGTCCTTTGTAATCTTGATGCCAACACCGGGAAACTGACTTATTCGGGTGCAGGCAATGCCATTTTTCATCTCACTGACGGAAAGATCTCCGGCAATCTTTCAGGCACTGTTTCGGAAGATCACTTCAAGAATGGCACTTACAGCTTTTCAACAAAAACTCTTCACCTGAACGCGCATGACGCACTCTATGTCTGCTCAGACGGGTTTGCCGACCAGTTCGGAGGCGGAAGTCACCGGCGCTATAGCTGGAGAAGACTCCGTGATCTGCTGTTGCAGATCAATAAATATCCCATGCCTGAGCAGGGTGACATTCTTTACGAAGAATTTGACCGGTGGCGTGAGGAGAAGGATGAAGACCAGACAGACGATATTACCATCATAGGAATCAGGATCTGAGAGTATGCAAAGGACGCCGGCCCTCTCTATCCCGTTGAAAACCGTCAGACTGTAATTTATTTGATTTGTCTGTGCCTGTTTCGTAACTTTATAACAATGAATCACTATCCATGGCCAGCCTGATCCCCGGATACAACTACGACATCTTCATCAGCTACCGCCAGAAGGACAATAAATACGATGGCTGGGTAACGGAGTTTGTGGATAACCTGAAACGAGAGCTTGAGTCAATGTTTAAAGACGAGGTCACTGTTTATTCTGACATTAATCCCAGTGACTATCTGCTCGAGACATATGATGTAGATGCCTCTCTCAGAGATAAGCTGAAATGCCTTGTCTTTATTCCTGTTGTATCACGGACTTACTGTGATCCGAAATCCTTTGCCTGGGAACATGAGTTCAGGGCATTTGTTGAACAGGCATCCAAAGATCAGTTTGGGTTGAAGGTAAAACTACCCAACGGGAATGTCGCCAGCAGGGTACTCCCTGTCCGGATCCACGATATTGATATTGCTGACATTGATTTATGTGAGACAATTATTGGAGGAGTACTTCGTGGAATTGACTTCATCTACAAATCGACAGGCGTAAACAGACCTTTAAGATCTGTTGAGGATCACCCTCAGAACAACCAGAATAAGACTTATTACAGGGATCAGATAAACAAGGTTGCCAATGCCATTAAAGAGCTGATTTCAGCTCTGGGGCCAGCCGAAGAGAACCCCGTAAAGATTGCAAAAGAGGCCCTTAATCCAAACTCCCGTTCCCGGGCAAAAGTCAAAACGCCCCTTTTAGCAGGATCAATCATAGGATTGGTATTGATAGTACTTGGCATTTTATTCCTTCCGAAGCTGTTTAAATCAACAGAACAATTGGAAAAATCAATTGCGGTTTTACCATTTTTCAATGACAGTCCTGATGAAGAGAATGCATATTTCATTAATGGACTCATGGACGAAGTCCTTAATAACCTTCAGAAAATTAATGATCTCAGGGTTCTTTCGCGTACTTCCACTGACCAGTACAGAGGTGCAGCCAGACCTACCATACCCGAGATTTCAAAAAAACTGGGCGTGAACTATATTGTTGAAGGGAGCGGGCAAAAATACGGCAACAAATTCGTTCTCAGGGTGCAGCTACTTGAAGGCTCACAAGACAGGCACCTCTGGGCAGAATCTTATGAACAGGAAATAGATGGTGTTGAAGATATTATTAAAATACAAAGCCGGATTGCTAAAGCGATAGCAGAAGAATTACATGCAATCATCACTCCTGCAGAGAATCAGCTAATTGAAAAGACCCCCACAGTGAATCTGACCGCATATGATTTCTACCGGAGAGGGAGAGAGGAATACTCAAAATATACTTCAGATAACAGGGAAGCACTTAAGAAAGCTGAATACCAGTATAATCAGGCTCTGAACTATGATTCCGCATTTGCTCTGGCTTACATTGGATTGGCTGAGGTTTACTGGGACAGGCATTACTGGAGCGGATATTTTGCGGAGAATTTTCTGGATTCTGTACTGATCCTGGCAGACATCGCCCTTTCATTTGATGATGATTTGTCCGACGCATATTCTTTGAGGGGGCATTACTATCGTCAAACTGGAGATAGTGAACAAGCCCTGAAAGAATATGACAAAGCGATAAAACTAAATCCGAACGACTGGCAGTCTTACTGGGGAAAAGGATTATTGTATCGAAATAATGACTTTGTCAGTTATATAGATAATCTCAGGAAAGCTGCATTCCTGAATCATGGTGAGGAATTACCGATTATACTGAGAGGACTCGGTTGGGCATACAGTTCTGCTGGCTTTTTGGATGAATCTGTTCATTATATCCGTGAAGCTTTGAAACTCGATGGCGACTCAGTGACGTATTATTGGTACTTGTCGGGTTTCGAGACCTATCGTGAAAACTTTGATAATTCTGTTGAATTTCTTAAGAGAGCATACGCAATAGATACTAACGATATTACTCTTTTAAATAAATTTGGATTTGTGTACCTGTTTAGTGGTCAATATGATAAAGCGTTGCCCTATTATAAGAAATGGTATGAACGTTTGAAAGCCTCCGGACGCTACGACATCAATGACATGCACCGGATCGGATATGCTTTCTGGCAGAATGGCTTGAAGAAAGAGGCCGATTACTATTTCAATGAACAGATCAGATATGGTAACAGGCTTATCGAACTTGGCCGCGCAGGATCAAATTTATATTATGATATGGCGGGAGTATATGCATTCAGGGGAGAGACAGCCAAGGCATATGAGCACCTGAGAATTTTTAATCAGAAACAGAGAATGCCCTGCTTTATGGATTGGTTAATAAAAAATGACCCCTTATTCAACGGCATCAGGGACGAACCGGAATTTCAGCAGATTGCCAGGGATGTTGAAGCCAAATACCAGGCAGAACATGACAGGTTAGGAAAATGGCTGAAAGAACAGGGTCTGTTGTAATACAAATTTGACTTGCCTCTGCCTGTTTCGTAACTTTATCAAAATGAATTGACAGCATGGCCAGCCTCATTCCCGGGTATAACTACGACATCTTCATCAGCTACCGTCAGAAAGACAACAAGTATGACGGCTGGGTGACGGAGTTTGTCGAACATCTGAAGAGCGAGCTGGAGGCTACATTCAAAGAGGAGATCAGCGTCTATTTCGACATCAGTCCTCATGATGGATTACTTGAAACACATGATGTTGATGAATCGCTCAAGGAAAAACTCAAATGTCTGATCTTCATTCCGATTATATCCCGAACCTACTGCGATCCCAAATCTTTTGCCTGGGTGCATGAGTTCAGGGCATTTGTTGAAGAGGCCTCCAATGACCGGTTCGGACTCAAGGTGAAACTTCCGGGAGGCAATGTTGCCATGAGAGTGATGGCTGTTCAGATTCATGAACTGAAAGCCGATGACAGGTCTCTTGTTGAAAACGTTCTGGGAGGATTTCTCAGACCCATTGAGTTTATCTATTCCGAGCCTGGTGTAAACCGACCTCTTACGCCAAACGACTCCGAAGAAAAGAACCTGCACAGGATAAGCTACCGCAACCAGATCAATAAGGTTGCAAATGCAGTTGATGAAGTGATTTCCGGCCTGATAAAAGCATCCGCCTCCGGATCAAAAGGTCAGGAAACTGAAGCTGCCTCACCCCATATCGCCGGAACAGGTCAGATTCACCCGGACACGGCAGATGCTTCAGCAGATAGCCTGCGCAAAGGCAAACCATCCCCTCAAAGGAAAAAAAGGCTGGCGCTTACAACCGGCACACCTGTAATCATACTGGCACTGCTTGCCCTTTATCTCTTCTCAGGCGGAAGCACCCTGCCATTCTCCAAACGTGACTGGATTCTGATCACTGATTTTGAGAATCTTACTGTTAATCCGGTTTTCGACAAATCGCTTTATACGGCATTCTCTCTCAGTACGGGGCAGTCACGTTATCTGAATGTCTTCACGAGATCAAGAATGATGGAGACAATGGAAAGAATGAAGCTTGGAGATCAGAAATTTATTGACGAAATAACAGGAGGGGAGATCGCAGTCAGGGAAGGAATTGGTTTGTATATAGTGCCAAGCATCAGTGAGGTAGGTAACAGATATGCCGTTACCGCAAAAATTATCGGGACAAAGAGTGGTGATCTTCTCAAATCGGAAATCCTGTATGCTGAGACAGAAGATGAAATTCTGCCTGCTATTGATAAACTAAGCAGAAAAATCCGCAAGGATCTTGGTGAGTCCAGATATAATATCTCATTACAGGACAAACCATTAACAAAAGTAACCACCTCCTCCCTGACTGCCCTGAAACAATATTCCCTTGGTATTGAAAGTCATATTTCTTCGGATTTCAGGAGTGCGCGGAAATATTATGAAAATGCCCTTGAGATTGATACTGGTTTTACCTCGGCGAAAGCATCCCTGGGCAACGTCTTATTACAGAAATTCAATGACCCTGCCGGCAAAGAACTGATCATGGAAGCGCTCAGCAATTCCGGAAGCCTGACTGACAGGGAAAGATATAGCATAAGTGCTTTCTATGCTGAGCATGTCGAACATGATTATGACAAGGCAATTGCCAATATGGATGTCCTTAAAAGACTATATCCTGATGACCCTATCGTCCGTAATAATCTTGGCTGGTACCATCAGCAGACCGGGAAATATGAGATCGCTCTTGAGGAATATAAACAGGCCGTGAAAATCAATCCGGAAATGGGGCTTACATATTCGGGAATTCTCTGGATCTACGGAGACTACATGGGAATAATAGATTCTTCAATCGTCTGGGCAGAAAAAATGATTGCCGATAATCCTGATAATGCCTGGGGATATTTTTACCTGGGATCTTCATGGTTCTGCCGCGATAGTATTGAGCGGAGCATACGCTATTTTAGGCGAGCCTCAGAGACCGATCCGGGATTCAACCATAACCTGTACCGACTGGCCCATGCCTACCGACGTCTGGAAAATCATACCGAAGCGATAGCTACACTTGAGCAGATCCTTAAAAATAATCCTGAAGAGACTCCGGCATATTATAATCTGGGGATCAATTTTGAGAAGTCGGGTAATCTTACGGAGGCCACGAAATATTTCCTGATATACAAAAAAATCGCTGAGGAAAAATGGCTAAATGAGTATCCGGATTACTACGGTACTTATACATCACTGGCTTGTGTTGCAGCCCGGCTTGATGAAATGGAAATTTCACAGCAGATGCTGAAGAAAGCGATAGAACTGGATTCTTCACAGTATTTCTCATTTGCTCAGGTACTATGCGTGCAGGGCAACGTTTCCGGGACCCTGAAATATCTTGATCTTGCCCTCAGAAATGGATACAGGGATCTGTTCTCGATAAAGGCAAATCCTGATCTGTCAAAACTGCAATATGACATTCGCCTTCAGAATCTCCTTGCCGACTATTTCCAACAGAATTAGCTGTTCCGAAAACTGGCCGGACCGGTATGTGAATTATTAAGTCCGGAGTAGTTTCCGGCAGAAAGTCTCTACGGAATAGAGGGCCTCTGTTAAAATATTCTTGACTTGCCTCCTACTCTTTCTTAACTTTATAGAATTGAACCAATAACATGGCTTCTCTCATAGCGGGATATGAGTACGATATTTTTATCAGCTACCGCCAGAATGATAACAGGCATGACGGCTGGGTAACGGAATTCGTAGATCATCTCAGGGCTGAACTTGAGGCAACCTTCAAGGAAGAGATAAGCGTCTACTTCGACCTCAATCAGCATGACGGACTGCTTGACACACATGATGTCGATGAATCACTGAAGGAAAAACTCAGGTGTCTGATATTTATTCCCATTATTTCCCGCACCTATTGCGATCCCAAATCCTTTGCCTGGGAACATGAGTTCAGGGCTTTTATAAAGCAAGCCTCCACAGACAGATTCGGACTCAAGGTCACCCTGCACAGCGGCAACGTGGCAAACAGGGTGCTGCCTGTCAGGATCCATGAGCTCGACCCTGAAGACAGGGAGCTGATTGAAAACGAGATCGGAGGAGTACTGCGTGCTATTGATTTCATATACAGGGAACCGGGAGTAAACAGGCCCCTGACCCCGGTTGATGACGAACATAAGAACCAGCATGGAACCAGGTACCGCAACCAGATAAACAAAACGGCCAATGCTGTCAGGGAGATAATCTCAGCCTTGCAGTCAGATCATCCTCCCACGGTTCTAAAAGAAAAACATGGCCGGAGAGAGCCATGGGAAGAACCGGAAGTAAAGTCACCGCTTCGTGTGAGACAGGCCACCACAAGATCGGTGCCACTGCGCCGGACTCTTTTTGCCTTTCTGATAATTGCAGCATTTGCCGCACTGATATTTGCTCTCTCCAAATTTATCGGTAATCTGTCAGCAGCAGGAAGAGTGGACAATAAATCCATTGCAGTGCTTCCGTTCGAAAATATAGGCGCTGATGAAGATAATCTGTGGCTGGGAGATGCACTGACCGAAGAGGTCATCTCGCAGCTGTGCAAAATAAATGACCTGGTAGTCCGGCCGAGAACCTCTGTCATGAAATACAGAAAAGCAACCAAATCAATACCGGATATTGGACAGGAACTCAGAGCCAACTACATTATTGAGGGCAGCTATCAGATCTTCAATGAGATTGTAAGAATTACGGTGAAACTCATCAATGTACGGATGGATGAACAGATCTGGAGTGACATCTTTGAAGGAACATGGGATGCATTGCACGGGATGCAGACAGACATTGCAATCAAGACTGCTTCGATACTCGAGGCAGTACTCACACCTGAAGAAAAGGCACGAATTGAGAAAAATCCTACCGGAAGCGCAGGTGCTTATAAAGATTACCTCAAAGCCAATGTGCTTTCTGATAATGCCCTTTATTATCTTTTATCGGGAAACAAGTTTGTTGACTCGATCAGCTTTGCTGCCGCAATCGCAATGTATGACAAAGCGATAGACGAAGACCCCGGCTTTGCCCTGGCCTATGCCAAACGAGCCATTGCACGTTCATGGGGAATTCATGCCGGCCAGCTCGATACATCACACGTTGCAAAATGTAAGGCTGACGCCTTTAAGGCCTTCGAGCTTGAAAACGATCTGGCAGAGGCGCGTGTTGCACTTGGGTTCTATAACTATTACTGTATCAGAGATTACATAGAGGCGCTCGCCCAGTTCAGCCTGGCTGCGGAGATGGACCCGGCAAACTACCAGCCTCCCTTCTATATGGCCATGGTCTACCGCAAAATGGGTGAGTGGCAGAAGTCACAGGAACTGTTAAGGAAAGTTATCACGGAAGAACCGCAGGATGCACTTGTACTTATCAATATAGGCACCTCTTATACCTTTATGCACAGCTTTGATACCGCTATTGCATTCTTCCATCAGGCCATTGACGTCATGCCGGAGTGGTCCGGACCCTACATCAACCTGATAGAAACTTCCATATTAAGAGACGGAAATACAGCCAGGGCAAGAGAAGTGCTTGACACTCTCACGTCACAAACCGGTGAAAGTGATCACTATTATGAGACCCTCCTTGATATCTACGATGGAAAATACCAGGAGGCCCTGAATGATTTGCAATCATCAACAAATGACGACTTTGAATTTCCGGGACTAAGACACCTTATGCACGGACTGACGTACAGCCTTTTGGACGATAACGAGATGGCAGGGTTATGCTATGATTCCGCGCTGGTCTTGTACAAAATGATGATAATTGAGAACCCTGATGACTGTTATTCATACAGTTGTTGCGGGTTGGCCTATGCCGGCCTCGGGAATGCCACCGACGCTGTCATTGCCGGAAAAACTGCCGTACAGCTTGCAGGGGATGATTACCTCGTAAAACAGGATGTGATCATTAACCTGGCTAAGATCTATACAATGACAGGCAATTATCCGGAGGCAACCCTGCAGGTTGAATATCTTCTTGCCAATCCATCCTGGTTTTCCGTGAACCTGCTTAAGATCGATCCATCATGGAGAGGATTATTGGAAACACGGGAGTTTAGGATTATGTCGGTAAAAATCAGCAGTACCTATAAGAACCTTTAGTATTAACTAAAAAACCAAAGCCATGTCAAACAGTGATGACAGTTTTTCATTTATGCCAGGACACATAGCATTCCCAATGCATGCCCTGCAGTACCTAAACCTTAATGACCTTCAGGCCGGACAGCGAAGAACCATTGCCACCAAAGTCCTGGAATACTACAGAAAATGTGCACAGGAGGAAATACAACTAATTGACGACATACTCTTATTGATTGAAAATTTGGGAAGCAAGAGTTGAGGCCTTCTCCAAAGCCGGTAATTCTTGTTGCCTTCGGAGAAGAAGAGAACCTGGGGGCAGGCTATCTTATGTCTCTACTGAATGGGGCGGGCATAGCCAACCGGATGATCGATTTCAGATATGACAAAAGCGAGATACTTGAAGCCATCAGAAGAGATGACCCGATAGCTGTCGGATTCTCGGTGATCTTCGAAGTCTGCATAGGTCATTTTGTCAGTCTTGTTCAATACCTCAGGGAAGGAGGCATTGAGTGTCACTTTACTGCCGGAGGTTATTACGCCAGTTTGTACCCTGAAGAGCTTCTCGGTATGATACCGGAGCTTGATTCCATTGTCAGGTTCGAGGGTGAATATCCCTTCCTTGAACTGGTGCAATGTCTGATAAACGGCTCCGACTGGAGAAACGTGAAAAATCTGGCGTTCCCAGGGAACGGGGAAATAACCAGAACACCCCTGCGGGAACCTGAAAATGATCTCGACAGATTCCCTGTCCCAGTGAGGAGACCGTTGAGAGAATATGTGCCCGGAATCCGTTATGCCACCATACTCTCAGGCAGAGGATGCAACTACAACTGTTCGTTCTGCAATACGAGGGAATTCTACAGGCAGGCAGGCGGGCCACCCAGGCGCATAAGAAGACCTGAGATGGTTGTGCGTGAGATGCATCAGCTATATTCTGAAAAAAGGTGCAAAGTATTTCTTTTCCTCGATGATGACAATCCGGTTAAAACAGCACGCGACAACAAGTGGATGAAAGATTTTTGCAGTGAACTGGAACGAACAGGTCTTTCGGGTAAACTGATTTGGAAAATGAACTGCAGACCTGATGAGATTGAGCCGGTCACTTTTGCTATGATGAAAAAGCACGGACTCTTTCTTGTGTTCATCGGGCTGGAGGACGGCACTGACGAAGGCCTCACAAGACTGAATAAAAAAATGACTGTGGCATCGACCCTGCGCGGAGTAGAAATCCTGACCCGGCTCAACATTGGATTTGATTACGGCATGCTGTTGTTCCAGCCAGACTCAACTTTTATGTCACTCAGGGATAACCTGAGTTTCCTTGAAGGGATTTGCCGTGACTGTAATGTACCGGTAACCTTCTTGAAACTCAGTCCTTACTTTGGTACGCAGGTCGAGAGAGAGCTCAGGAATACGGGCAGACTAAAAGGCCAGCCCGGCATTCTGGATTACAATTTCCTGACCGAGGCACTTGACGCATGCTGGGCAGCTGTTTCAGAGTCCTTTGCTGAATGGCTTTGGGGCAGGGAAGGAGTTGTGAACCTTGCAAAGTGGGTAAGGAATTATCTTGCAGTCTGGCATCATTTCGGAAATTCAAGCAGTATGGAGGATAGATATCGGGGAATATACAGTGAAACTGTGGCTCAAAGTAACCTTTACCTGGTTGACACCATGACTGATTTATTCAACTATTACGAATCGGGGGACTATCTTAGAGACGGCCAGCAACATAAGCAACAGATCAGAACGGATATCGGGAAGCGTCATCAAGGCTTTTGTGCGACTTTTACCGAAACATTGAAAAGCCTCAGGACAGAAGCGCTCTACTGAACAGAGGGCCTGCCATTGCTGCGGACTGTTTTCCCTGAACTTCCCAAGGCTAATGACGATAATCTTCCCATCAAAGGTTGGCCGCCTTTCTCCAGGTACTGATATATCTCATTTCGGGATTATACTTCATGGCAGAAAAACTGACCGTAAGGGCATTCACTAGATGAGCTAGGAAAGCTATCCAGATCGTTCCTGAATAAAGGGTCAGGATGCAGAGAACGAGACCGAAAGGAACGGCAGCGATAGTTTCGGCCTTCCCATGCGGAATATGTGCGGCGGAATACAACGCGATGTTTATGGCAATTGCCGCCCAGACACCAAGAGCCTCTGCAACAGGAAACAGAAGGACCCCACGGAATAGAATCTCATAACCAAGGAGGTAAAGCGCCCATGTCAATGCATCAATAACTGCCGTTTTCCGCGTCCAGATCCTTGCCCGTATCTGTGGATGATTACCCTGGATCTGAGGTCTCCTGGCACTGCCTGATACAATCGGAATCATTATCAGTGCAAGCAGAATAACGGCTACGGCAGTAAATCCGGGATTTTCCGGGGGTAATTTCAGTCCGAAATCCGTAATGGTATAGCCGGGGAGCAATATTAGGCATATCAGGAGAGGGAATATCCCCATCAGCACAAATCCTGCAATCCTGTTAAAGGAGATATGATAAACAGTTGCCTCGTCAGGATCATTGTTGCTGTAAAATTTCCGCCTTATTCTGTCTGACTGGGAGATAAACCAGTAAAGAGTAAAAAAGGCAAAGGTCAGCAGGACTGGCAGGACGGAATATATATCATTCAGCTGCCACGACATTTCCGGAGTCAGGGAATTGATCATAGTTACTGTGTGCAATATCGTAAACCTGAGATTAAGGTGATCTCAAACTTACATAATATCGTTCAATTTTACATACGCACACGAAATTCAAGGCCACTGTCGGGTTGCGCACTGAAGAGGATTGTTTCATTATCACCTGACAAAAAAAGAAGCTGCCCCGAATGCATATACGAGAGCTTCATCATCTGCGATAGAATGCTATTTTTCATGCTTATCAAATCAAGTGAGCAAAAGACTGGATATTAATTATATATTTCGGAAACTTATTAAAACTGATATTTTTATAATTTTATCAAAAAAAAGAAGCATGAAATCTGGAAGCAAAGAATTTATGATTGTCATTGCGGCACTGGCAGTTGCTGCTGTAACAGCCTGCAACCAGGCACCTGCAAAAAAGGAAACCAACACCGGTACCGCTCATTACAGGGCTCTCCTCTTCAGCGAAACACCGTGGGATACTGAAAGAGGTTCACACGAGCTGACCCCGGCACAGGCAAAGGAGATCAACAACTACAAATTCACCTATGACGATGCCGGCCGGCTGGTTTCTGTGGAGTATGTCAGGGGTGACGAACCGCTGAGCTACGGATCACTGAGCGGAGCCGCTAAAATCACCTACGAATACATCGATAACCTGCAGATCAAACGCTTCTTTGACAAGAACGGCGAGCCCATGGAATCAGGAGGAGTCTTCACCCCTGAATACACCCTTGATGATCAGGGAACCAGGATAGCCCTCAGGTTCCTCGACAGGGACGGAAATCCGGTAGAGAACCGAAACAAAATACATAACTATGTCTGGAGAATCCTCCCTGATGGCAAACTTCAGGAAAAGCGCTATAACCTGGCAAAGGAGGAGACCATCATGAACCCATTCTGCCCGTTCTATGAACTCAGGTTTAGCTACAACGACAAGGGCTATGTAACCGAAATGGCCAATTACATGGATGACAAACTCTACAACTGTACTGCTGAAAACTGCGGCGATATTGGAGTTTCATACTTCGAGTTCGAATCAAACGAGCACGGCGACCTGCTGATGTTCTCAGTCTACAACGTGACAGGCCAGATGTCAAACCTCTACTGGGGATGGTCACGCAGGGTGAGCACCTATGATAAAAACGGCTATGTTCAGGAAACAGCCATGCTTGACCAGGACAATGAATATGTGGCCGGGAAAATGATTCCTGTAACTCAGTACTCCTATGACAAGCATGGAGCAGTGGTTGAGGTCAGGAATATGGATAAGGACCGCAATATCATCAACCATCCTGACAGCGGTGTGGCTATCACACAGTATAACTATGACGAGAAGGGAAACCGCACCGAGACCCTCAGGTTTGATAAGGATCGGGTAGCTGTAGCCCGGTAAACCCACGAACCATGTCAAATATGAAAAGCAGATTATTTATCGGCTTTGTTGCTGTCACTCTGGTTTCTCTCATGGTGGCAGCATGTGCAGGCAAGGGAACCGGGAACAAAAAAGATGCCCCGGCCGTAAGTGAAACCGCAGCGCCTGTTATCGACCAGGAAACCATACTCCTGCTGAAGGACCTCGAAGAGAGGGGCGACTATGTCAACAGTCAGTACTTCCCAAGTCTTATCAAGGCATCTATTGTATATGAAGAATTGGGAGAAAACAACCTGGTTATTGATCTGCGTCCTGCAAACCAGTATTCCGCCGGTCACATTGAGGGTGCTGTCAGCAAACAGTTCGGGGAGCTTCCGGATTATTTCGAGAAAGGGATAAAGCCTTTTGAATATGACAGGATAATCCTGGTCTGTGATGACGGACAGTTATCAAGCTTTACCACCTCACTCCTCAGGATGATGGGCTACGGAAATGTCTTCGCTATGCGCTGGGGCATGGGAGGATGGCATAACAGCCATGCCGAGACCGGATGGATGCAGGGAGTAGCCTCAAAATATGAAGATCGCCTGGAGATTTCAACCAATGAGACCCCGGCTCCTGCTGGCATGCCGGTACTCAGCACAGGACTTCAGACCGGGAGTGAGATAGGCGAAGCGCGGTTCAGGAAGCTGTTTGAGCAAGGAACCGAAAATATTATTATCACTGTGGATGAGGTATATGCTGATCCATCTGAGTTCTTTGTGATAAACCTCGAGCGTAAGGACAAGTATGATGCAGGACATATTCCCGGAGCAGTCCGGTACAAATCCGAAGCAACACTGGGCTTCCCCGATATGATGGCCACAATACCCACTGACAAAATCACCGTTGTTTACTGCGGCACAGGCCACAACTCAGCATTTACATCTGCATTCCTGAGACTCTTCGGATACGATGCCAGAACTCTCAAATACGGGAACAACAGCTTCATGTACAACAAGATGACAGAGGAGAGAAGCATCCTCTCATGGTTACCTTTCACTCTTGAGGAATCAAACGATTTCCCAGTAGTAAAGAAGTAGATTAGCAGGATTGGTGATGCGTCTGCCGGGAGTGCATTTCCGGATCAGGCTGCAATTGGCACCTTTATCCGGAGAAATTTATAATAAGAGCCTCTGCTGACAAAATGGTCCGGTCTGTTAATCAGGCCGGATCTTTTCTCAGGATGTAGAGATTTCTAATTCCGGTCTCGCTGAGGACCATCCAAACTCTGGCTGATATTGACAAGTCTTCGGAACAAAGAACCACCGGGCCTTTGTTTCTCCTGATTTTACCGCTGTAGTCTCCTGAGACCAGATCCTGAGGATCAGCTGTCAGTATGGTTGTTCCGGGCAAATCCGGTACCTGGCAGTCGGTATCAAGCATCACAAAAAGTACTTCTCCCCCGATGGTAGGGAGCTTATCACGGGAGATCATGTTTTCACCTCTCACCGAAGGCTCAGCCCATCTTACCGCATCATATCTGAATATGCCGGGATTGAATGCACGGACCGCCGCAAGGGCTGCCAGCACAACGACTGCAGCCAGGACATATTTATATTGTTTCAACGTTTTCATGCTGCTGGTTTTTACTGGCAACCGCCGTCAAGCTTACGTGCTGAAAATTTTTTAGACTCTAGATATTTGGCCTTCAGGCTGTCAGGGAGGCTGCGCAGTTCGTTGTACATGTCCGCTGCCCTCCTTCTTGTCTCAAGTATTGCATTTTCCCCTGCTGTAATTCTTTCCCCTTCAAACTCCGTGGCTGAGATGGTTTTCACCCATTCATCTATTCCCCCCTTGAGGAAATAGGTGTTGTCATAGCCCAGCCCCCTGGCATATACCATTGCTGCGGCAGACTCAATGCCATCAGCGGAATATAGTATCATTCTCCTGGTACTGTCGCGCAGCCAGATATCCGGGTCGGATGTTATGAAATCAGCATATGGTACACTGACCGCACCGGGAATGAATGCCTCCCTGTACTTTTCCGCAGGTCTCAGGTCGAATAGCTGAATATCAGGAGTTTCCTTTACAATAAATCCTGCCACCTGGTCTGAGCTAAAATAGGTTTCGTCGCTCAGTACCTCATCAAGCAGCCTCGAAGGGCTGCCCCTGAAAGATCGGTTGGCAGTCAGCGGAAGCAATGCCAGAATCAGACTCAGCAGGAGAAGCAGTATCGTAATTTTTTCCCTCGTTTCCATTGCAGATCACTTTATTTCATTGGTGATATCAGGTCTTGCAAACTTCTTCTCGGCCAGTTCGGCCACCCAGAACATTGCCCCGGCAGCAGCAACCAATATCAGGGTAAAGAGGCCGGCTGACATGCCCAGAGCCTCGTTGATCTTAACCGGTCCCCTGTAGCTGGCAGTGGCCATCTTTTCTATCAGCGGCCAGGTCTCTGCGAACAGGAAGGCCCCTGCGAGGCCTCCCAGGATGTAGACCATTGCGTCAATCTTGCCAATCGACATGGCACAGAGACCCGTTCCCGGGCAGAAGCCGCCCATGATAAAGCCCCCTCCCATTATCACTCCGCCAACGATTGAGGCGGTTACATAAAACTCATTCACATAGACCTGGTTCAGGTTCAGCAGCCCGAAGTAGCCTAGGAACTGTGCCCCTATCAGGGCAACTATTGCTGCCGTGAAGAATACCTTCAGCACGGTGGCATCGTACCCGTAGAACATCCCCGCCAGCTTGCGGCTCGAGGAGAATCCCCCCTGTTCAAGGGCGAGACCAAAGCCAATGCCAATTATGAACGCACTCAGCAGGTTCAGCCATTCGGGGAATTCATATAATGATGATAATGGTGCCATTTTCTTTTTATTGAGAGATGATCGTTTTCAAATTACTTACTGAATGTCATATTTAAGCTCTTCTTCACTCCGACCTTCAGGCCCCCTTCATATCCAGTTCTTCCTGAAGAACCATGCAAACGCGAATGCCGAGCCGAATATCGCGATCATGGTCACGAACCCGGCCAGTGAGAGTACGGCCATCCCCGAGAGAGCCGCACCGCTGGTGCATCCCCTTGCCAGTTGGCCACCGTAGACAAAGAGAAGGCCTCCCATGAAGGCAAATGCAAGCCGCCGTGCATTGGTGATCCGCGGCGACTTTTCCACTTTAAGCTTCAGCCTTCCCGACAGGGCACCTGAGATGAAACCCCCAAGAATAACCCCGAAGATCTCAATTGTCAGCCAGTTGCTGATAGGCTTCCTGTCATTTTCAAAATATCCCGAATAATATTCAGTCTGGCTGACATGTTCCGGGCTGATGGCCCCGACAACCGAGACAACGCAGTATTTGATGCCTCCACTTGCCCCGATACCCCTTCCGGCCACTACCATTGCCAATAGCAGCACCAGCCCCAACAGCACTCCTGCCAGGTACGGATTCATGTAATTCCTTTTCATCTGTTCGGTTACTTATTATTCACAGGTTACAGCAAAATTACAACTTATGACAGAACCATTGCAGTGCGCAGGAATGATAGATTCCCCGCTCATAACAGCAGCGAAACTGACTCTTGACATGTTGCGCCTAATATTTCGAAACTAAGATAATGAAATACCACTGACAAAGATATCTGGCCTCAACTCCTCCCGGGAGTTCAATGCTGACCAGGTATTCCTGGTACTACTGTTCAAGGGATACTCCGACCAGGTTACCCGCTCTCCTTCGATAGAATATTTCAGAAAGATGGCCGTGCTGATTGAACAGGCAGCGGCATGACAATGATTTTCCACCGCGGAAAGAAAATTTTGCATTTAGCCCTGTAAGGGCTTAATTTTGATAATGAACCAAATATCACTCTGATGTCAGGAATTATTGAAGGATATGATTACGACGTCTTCATCTCCTACCGCCAGAAAGACAACAAGTACGACGGCTGGGTAACGGAGTTTGTTGAAAACCTGAAAAGGGAACTCGACTCAATGTTCAAAGAGGAGATAAGTGTCTACTTCGACATTAACCCGAGTGACTACCTGCTTGAAAATTATGATGTTGATGCATCCCTTAAGGACAAGCTTAAGTGTCTTGTTTTCATGCCCATCATCTCACGTACCTACTGCGATCCTAAAGCATTTGCCTGGGAGTATGAATATAAAGCCTTTGTTGAACTGGCCTCAAAAGATGAGTTTGGTTTACAGGTAAAGGTGCCCGGCGGAAATTTTGCCAACAGGGTACTCCCGATACGCATACACGACCTGGACAACAGTGATGTCAAATTGTTTGAGTCTACTATCGGCGGGGTGCTCAGGCCTATTGACTTCATTTACAAGGAAACAGGTGTAAACCGACAGTTGAGGGCTAAAGACGATGATATCATAAAGAGTCCGACACAGATACTCTACCGCGACCAGGTAAACAAAGTTGCCCTTGCCACCCGTGAGATCATCAAAAGTATGATGTCACGAAAGGAAGCAGGCGGGACAAAAAGAGAAGAATCCGCACCTGAAGAGGCTTCAGCAAAACAGACAGATATACGCGCAGAAGCGGATATTAAAGAAAAAACAGAGTCAGGAAGCATCCCTGAAGAAAAAACCAAACCTGTTAAAAAAGAGAAGTCGGCAAAGGTTAGAATGAAACCCGGGTATCTCATTGCTGCCTTTATCCTCCTCGTCTTAATTGCATGTTCTATACTCCTTTTTAACTACAGGTCCAAAGTAAAATGGGCCAGGGAAGAAGCATTAACGGAGGCTGAGAACCTGTTTGAAGCAGGATTTTATTTCGAACCTTTCAACCTGTTGAAAAAGGCTGAGAGGTATATCCCGAAAGATACGATACTGCAGGAACTGCTTGCCGGAGTGAGCAGCTATCAGACTATCCTCACCGATCCTCCCGGAGCGGATATCTATATGAAGGAGTACTCCGATACTGCGGGTAACTGGGCCTATATGGGGAAGAGCCCGGTTGACAGCTTGCAGGTACCTAAACATACGATATACCGCATCAGGATTGGGATGGCAGGATATGACACACTTTTCGGCGCTACAACTACCATGTCGGATACTCTTTCGCGTAAACTATGGAAAATTGGTGAACTGCCAGAAGGAATGGTCTGGGTTGACGGATACTGGGATGAAGTAAAAAACAGATGGGAAGAAGAACTCGGTTTCTTTCTTGACAAATACGAGGTCACGAATAAACAATTCAAGGATTTTGTTGACCATGGCGGCTACCGCAACAGGGATTACTGGAAACAGAAATTTATCAAAGACGGAAAGAAATTATCGTGGGAAGAAGCCATGGCTGAATTCGTGGATAAAACCGGCAGACCGGGGCCGTCAACATGGGAAGCGGGAGATTACCCCGACGGCCACGATGATCACCCCGTCTCGGGGATAAGCTGGTACGAAGCAGTTGCATATGCCGAATATGCAGGTAAAGAGCTTCCTACAGCCGATCACTGGGATAGCGGGGTTGGCTTTCAATTTAATATAAACCCCACGGAACTGATTCCCTTAAGTAATTTTGACAGTCCCGGATCTGTTCCGGTAGGCCGGAAGCCTGGAATATCATATTTTGGAGCATTTGACATGGCAGGTAATGTAAGGGAGTGGTGCTGGAATGAGACAAATGCCGGCCGAATCGTGGGCGGGGGAGCCTATGACGGCCCTACCTATATGTTTCTTACATGGGACCATCTCCCCTCTTTCGACCGTTCACCCCTCAACGGATTCCGTTGCGCGATGTACACTGACAGGGATAAAATCCCGGAAACAGCTTTCAGGTACATTGAAGTGGGAATTACGAATCCCAGGGATTGTGCATCTGAAACTCCTGTTCCTGAAAACACATTCCTGATATATAAAAACCAGTTCCGGTATGATAAGAAAGATCTGAATACTGTCGTGGAAATGAAAGATGAAACCAGCGATGACTGGGTCATGGAAAAAGTAACCTTCGATGCTGCTTACGATAACCAGAGAATGATTGCATTTCTCTTTCTTCCAAAGAATGCCTCTCCACCTTACCAGACACTTATATTCTTCCCGGGATCATATGCAGTATCCTTAAATGATTTTGTAACTGAGGGAATGGGAGCTGTAAATGCATATTTTGATTATGTCCTGAAAAGCGGCAGGGCTGCAGTTTATCCCGTCTATTTCAGAACATTTGAACGAAATGATGGCACGACATCTCATGGGGCAAGCAAAAGCCACGAGTATACAGAGCTATTGGTTAAACTGGTCAGGGATTTCATGAGGACAGTAGACTACCTTGAGACACGTGATGACATTGACACCGATAAACTGGGATATTACGGTCACAGCTGGGGAGGCCGGCTGGGAGCAATTATTCCTGCTGTGGACGATCGTATCGCACTTAATATCTTAGTGGCGGCAGGATTCCCAAACACAAAACCATACCCTGAAGCTGATGAGATAAACTACATCTCGAGGGTAGAAGTTCCTACACTTATTTTGAACGGCAGGTATGACGCAATTTTCCCATTGGAAACCAACGTTATGTCTTTTTATGACCTCCTCGGTACTCCTGACAGGGATAAACGTCTGCATCTCATTGATGCAGGGCATAATTTCTACAAGAAGGACCGGATAAAGCCAATCCTGGAATGGTGCGACAAATATTTCGGGCCGCCTGATTATCTGGAAAAGTAATACTAATATGCCCAGCCTCATCCCCGGATACGAATACGACATCTTCATCAGCTACCGCCAGAAAGACAACAAGGGCGACAGGTGGGTGAGTGAATTTATTGAAGCTTTGACTACCGAACTGGAATCCACCTTCAAGGAAGAGATCAGCCTCTATTTTGACATCAATCCCCATGACGGCCTGCTGGAGACTCATGATGTTGATGCCTCGCTGAGAGAGAAACTCAAATGCCTGATATTCATACCGGTCATCTCCCGCACCTATTGCGATCCCAAATCATATGCCTGGGAACACGAGTTTAAAGCATTTGTTGAACAAGCCTCAAAAGATGAGTTTGGACTGAAGGTAAAGCTGCCAAATGGTAATATTGCCAGCAGGGTGCTGCCTGTAAGCATTTATGATCTGGATATTGCGGATATAAAAGAATGTGAATCAGTTTTGGGCGGAGTGCTGCGGGGCGTCGAATTCATTTATAAGGAACCGGGAGTCAACAGGCCTCTGCGTGCCAGTGAGGATAATCCTCATGACAACCTCAATCATACCATCTACCGTAACCAGATTAACAAAGTTGCCAATGCTGTAAAAGAGATCATTACGGCAATAGGGCAACACGATATGAAACCGGAAGAGGGTGCCGCGAGAGTCTTTATACCGGAAAGAACCGCACGGAAAAACAATAAGACAGGAATAATTGCCGGATCAGTTATAGCCCTGGCGGTGATTATCTCTGCCCTGTTGTTCATACCAAAACTGCTCAAGCCGGAAAAACAGACAGAAAGATCAATTGCTGTACTGCCATTCAAGCTGCTCAGTGATGAGCCTGACAAGCAATACCTTGCTGACGGGATGATGGATGCAATAACGCTTCATCTTTCAAAACTCAACGACTTACGCGTAATGTCCACCACATCGGTTGAACAATACAGGGGAACTATCAAAACAGCACGCATCATTGGACAGGAACTCGATGTGGAGTATTTGCTGGAGGGCAGTTTTCAGAAGTTCGGTGAAGAGACAAAACTGATCGTTCAGCTTATAAAAGCAAGTGAGGGAAGTCATGTATGGGCTGATGAGTATAACAGCAAATGGAATGATGTTTTTTCATTGCAGAGCGAGGTGGCACAAAAGATAGCATCAGAATTGATGATTGTACTTACTCCAGAGGAAGTAGAAATGATGGTTGAAAGGCCAACCGAAAATCTTGAAGCATATCAGGCCTATCTGCGTGGCCGTTATTATGCCGGACAGCCTCACTTTTCAAGCCGCAACTGGAGCCTGGCCCTCCAGAGCTTTCAGGAGGCAGTTGAGATCGATACTATGTTCGCCCTGGCATACGGCGAACTGGCCAGCGGCCATGCGAGGATGATATACCTGCGCGAGGATATGTCTGAAGCGCGCTATGAAATGGCAAATGTTGCTGCCTCAAAGGCATTGAGCCTGGGTGCAGATCAGGCGAGGGTACATCTTGCACTCGGATATTATAATTTGTATGCATACAGGGATACCGAAAAGGCACTCAGCCATCTGGAGACAGCAGAGAAGGGCCTCCCCAATAATGTTGATATAATGATCGAAAAGGCTGATATCATTGTGACACTGGGGCACTGGGAGGAATTCATCCTGTTGCTTGAAAAAGCTGAAAAACTGAGTCCCAGTGATGCAAATATCCCGACTGAACTGGCAATGGGCTACTGGTGTACTCGCAGGTTCAGAAAAGCTGTTGATGCCTGCGGCAGGGCTATTACTCTCTCTCCCAACAGCACATGGCCATACATTTTTAAAATATTTGTGTACTGGAGCTGGAAAGGTCCGTGCAAGGAATCCCGGGATGTCTTGCAGTTCATTAATAAGGAACATGAATGGTATCTCTTTTCTTTGTTCTGGCAGGAAGTCGGAGATGGCAATTTTCAGGAAGCTTTTAAGCTCATATCTGACACAACGGAGATCTGGGGCACGCATACAAAAATGTGGACGAACCCGCAAAGCATGATGGGCGCATATATTTATGATTACCTTGATAAACCTGAACTTGCCCGCGAGGGTTATGCAGCTGCCGCAGAAATTCTGGAAAAGATGGTCGCTGATGTTCCTGCTGATCCGCGTTACCACAGTGCGTTAGGAATCGCATATGCAGGTTTGGGCAGAAAAGAAGAAGCCATCAGGCAGGGATCACTGGCTGTGGAGCTTTTGCCAGTCTCAAAGGATGCTACTTACGGGATAGGACATTTACAGGATCTGGCACTGATATATACCATATCAGGTGAATATGACCAGGCCCTTAAACAGCTGGAACAGCTGCTTTCTATTCCTTCCTGGATTACCCCTGTGTGGCTGGAATGGGATATCCGTTTTTCTCCCCTGAAAACTCACCCGGAATACAAAAAACTGATGTCTAAATACGCGATCAGTGAATGACCGGTTTTCTGCCGTGAGAGCTGATTTTTACTTGAATTAGCTGCAAAGTATGGCAAGCCAGGGAAAAGTTATGATCATATTCAGTATAATTTTCACACTGCCCTCTTTTATCTGTATTTAAATACACATTAAAATCCTGACATTATGGGAAAGATCATTATCCTCGGGGCCGGCATAGTTGGAAAGGCCATGGCAAGAGACCTGGCGTAGAGACATCATGTCACTGCAACTGACATTGATCAGAAGGCCTTGCAGCCCTTATCTGGCAGGCGTAACATACAGACGGCTGTGCTGGACGTCACCGATCATACTGCACTGGCAGCTGCTGTCAGCGGTTTTGACATGGTGGTCTCGGCCGTTCCGGGGTTTCTCGGGCTGCAGACAATGAAACAGGTCATTGAACAGAGGAAAGATCTTGTTGATATATCATTCCTGCCAGAGGATGTTCTTCCCCTCGTTGCGCTGGCAAAGGAAAACGGGGTGACGGTGGTGATGGACTGCGGTGTTGCGCCGGGAATGCCGAACTACAGTATGGGGTATCACAATGAAAAGATGAAAATTGAGAAGATGGAATATATGGTTGGAGGTCTGCCAAAGATCAGGACCTTCCCGTTTGAGTACAAGGCACCCTTCTCGCCATGTGATGTCATCGAAGAATATACCCGCCCGGCCCGTTGTGTCGAGAACGGAAGCCTCGTCGTCAGGCCGGCGATGAGTGATGTGGAGTATGTTCATTTTGATACCATCGGAACACTGGAGGAGTTCAATACCGACGGATTACGGTCATTGATCCATACCATGGATCATATTCCCTTCATGCAAGAGAAGACTCTCCGTTATCCTGGTCATATTCAGCTGATAAAGGCTCTCAGGGAGGCAGGTTTCCTTGATAAGGAGCCTCTCGACATGAACGGTACTGCAGTTATACCCTTTGATGTCACTTCACGGATCTTGTTCAACGCCTGGAGATCCGGCCCGGAGGAGCCAGAGTTCACCGTCATGCGGATAAAGATCAGGGGTACTGAAAAAGACGCAGGCAGCCAATCTATCGGCTTAAACTTTTATTTGACTTGCATCATTGTCTTTTATAACTTTAGCTTTGAAACCTGAATGCTATAACGCGAACCTTGGTCCGCCATCCAATGCCCCCGGATGGCAATGAATAATTGAACCTTAACCCGATAAAATGTCCAGCCTCATCCCAGGATACAATTACGACATCTTCATCAGCTACCGCCAGAAAGACAACAAGTACGACGGCTGGGTAACTGAATTTGTCAGTCATCTGCAAAGCGAAATTGAAGCCACCTTCAAGGAGGATGTCTCAGTCTATTTTGACGAGAACCCGCACGACGGACTTCTCGAAATACATGATGTAAACAAGAGCCTGGAGGGTAAATTAAAGAGTCTTATTTTCATACCCATTATTTCCCAGACCTACTGCGATCCGAAAAGCTTTGCCTGGCAGCAGGAGTTTTGTGTTTTTAACGGGATGACGCGGGAGGATCAGCACGGGAGAGATATAAAACTGGCCAGTGGCAATGTCTGCAGCAGGATTATTCCGGTTAAGATCCATGAAATTGACGCCATTGATACCGAACTCATTGAAACGGAACTTGGCTGCAGACTTCGCTCCATCGATTTCATCTATTCCAGCTCCGGGGTAAACAGGCCTTTGACACCTCTTGACAATCCGGAAAAAAACCTGAACAGGACCTTTTACCGCGATCAGATCAACAAGGTGGCCAATGCCGTGAAAGAGGTCATCTATGCCGTACATCCCGATGAACGGAAAAGGGCCACAAAACCCTACCAGAGTAGGACCCGGGCCGGCTTCCCCGATGAAAAAGTCAGCCCTTTGTACGAAACGAAAAGAACGCCACGCAACTATATCGAAACTGCAATATTCAGCATACTGATAATTATGGCCCTGGCATTCGTTATCACAAAACTGATGGATAAAACCGGGGGGAAACTCCCGCCCGATGAAGAGGTAAGAAAAGCAATTGCCATTATGCCGGTCTCCAATTTCACGGGCAATCCTGATCTTGCCTGGATTGCCGATATGATACAGAGTGACCTGACCGGACAGCTGCAGGGCATAAGCCATTTGACGGTGAGACCTAAACAGACCACGATGCAGTTCCGCAACAGCGAGGAGCCCATACAGGAGATCGCAAAAAAACTGAGTGTGAACAACCTGGTGGAATCGTCAATAAAAGGAACTGAAGATAACATCCAGGTCGAAATAATGGTTGTTGAAGCGTTCCCGGTTGATAAATATATATATCGTTCTTCCTTCGCCTTGAATTTCGAAAACCTGGGGAAAATCTACAGCGAAATAACAGACCGCATACTGAAGGGCATTGAGGTGAGGACAACGGAAAGGGAAGAAGAGGTGTTGACAGCAAGGATCACTGTAAACCCGGAAGTCAGGAAAGCTTGCGCCAGGGGACGGTATTACATGAGTCAGCTTACCCTTGAAGGCGTGGAATTGGGCATGCAGTATTACAAAGAAGCAATAGCCATCGATCCGGCTGACCCAGAGCCCTGTATCGGGCTGGCAGTTGGATATGTCAGTGCAGGGCATGGAGCAGGTATTTCTCCCGACGGGCCTGAAATGGCTAAGGCTTATGCGCTTAAGGCCATCGAACTCGATCCGGAAGAATTGCACCCCGATCTGGCCGATGCCCATGTGGTTCTGGCAGAAAGGTATCTCTATACCGAATGGGATTTCGAAAAGGCCGAATACCATTTGAGAAAAGCAACGGAACTTAATCCGAGCAGCACTACAGCCCATTATACCTATGGCTGGTATTTTGCATTGCTCGACAGAATTGACGATGGCGCCGATATGATGAGAAAAGCCATTGAAATTGACCCGCTTAATCCGATTTGCCCGGGTTATCTTGGGTGGCTTTACGTATGGGTCGGTCGTAACGAGGAAGCACTTGCAGCTGCCGAGCAGACCCTGACGGTTTTCCCGGATTATAACATGGCGCATTTTGTCAAGGGTCTTGCCTGTTCAAACATGGGACGTCATGAAGACGCCATTGAGATTCAGCAAAATATCTACAACCCACGTTCTGGTTTTGCCAGTGGCCTCGCTATTGCCTATGCCAGGGCCGGAAAAAGAGAATTAGCACTTGAGATTGCTGCCGAAATGGAAAAACAAAATTTGAGTTGGCATACATGGGGACTGGCAGAGGTATATGCCGCCCTTGGCGACAACGATAAATCGATTTATTATCTGGAGGAGGCAATCAGACTTCGTCATGACTTCATGCCATGGATCAGATACAACTACAATCTACGCCCATTAAAAGATGATCAGCGTTTTCAGGATTTGATAAGAGGAATGAACCTGCCAGGTTAAACTTTAAACGCATTGCCATGGCAAGCTTAATTAAAGGTTACGAAAACGACATCTTCATCAGCTACCGGCAGAAAGACAACAGGGGCGACAGGTGGGTGAGCGAATTTGTTGAAGCTTTGACGACCGAACTGGAATCTACCTTCAAGGAAGAGATAAGCATCTATTTCGACATCAACCCACATGACGGCCTGCTGGAGACCCATGATGTAAATGAATCCCTGAAGGAGAAACTGAAATGCCTGATATTTATCCCGATCATCTCCCGCACCTACTGTGATCCGAAATCATTTGCCTGGGAGCATGAGTTCAAAGCGTTTGTGGAACAGACATCCCACGATCAGTTCGGGTTGAAAATAAAGTTGCCTGACGGTAATGTGGCAAGCAGGGTGCTGCCGGTCACCATTTATGATCTTGATCCTTCAGATATAAAAGAATGTGAATCAGTTTTAGGCGGGGTGTTGCGGGGCGTCGAATTCATTTATAAGGAACCTGGAGTCAACAGGCCGCTTACTCCGAATGATGACGAAAATAAAAACCTGAACAGGACAAAGTACAGGAATCAGATCAATAAAGTTGCCAATGCTGTAAAACAGACAATTGAGGGGATTAAGAATCCGTGGGCAAAGCCTCAAACAGGTGATACAATAATCACCGGCAAAAATACTGAAAAGAAGAAAATACCGTGGAAGAAAATAACAGTTCCTGCGGTCATACTGATATCTGCGCTGATCGTCTTTCTGCTGATCCTTCTCCCGCTGATCAGGAGCTCCACGGGAGTATCATCGCCAATTGACAAATCTATCGCTGTACTTCCGTTTTCAAACCTGAGCAACGACCCGGAGCAGGAATATTTCACCGATGGCATGGTTGATGAGATAATAGACCGCCTCTTCAAGATTGGTGATCTGAAGGTAATCTCCCGCACAACGTCGATGAGTTACAAAAACACTACCCTATCGTTAAGAGAGATAGCCCGTGAACTGAATGTCTCGGCCATCCTCGAGGGCAGTGTCAGGAAGATGGGTAATAATGTGCGGATAACTGTTCAGCTGATTGATGCCGGGAGCGATGCACATTTATGGTCAGAGGTCTATGACAGAGACATCTCTGATATTTTTGCCATTCAGAGTGAGGTGGCACAGGCTGTTGCTAAGGAACTGAAGGCTGTAATCAGACCTGAAGAAAAGAACCTGATTGAGAAAATCCCTTCTGAGAATCTGGAGGCCTACGATTACTATCTCCTGGGAGTGCATCTGCGTACACAGCGTACTCCGGAATCATTATGGAAAGCCAAAACGCTATTTGAGAAAGCCATTGAAGCTGATTCCGAATATGCAAAAGCATATACCGGGCTTGCCCATTGTTACGGGAATTTAGCGTTTTATGCCAATCTGAGGCCGGTGGAGGCCTACCCCCCGGCCGTGGAACTGGCATACAAAGCCCTGGAGCTTGACAGTTTGCTTTCTGATGCCTACCTTATTATTGGTGTTGCGGATCTGGCATACAATTTCGATTTTGCAGCTGCTGAACGAAACTATAAACGTGCTCTTGAAATGTCCCCAAATAATCCTGAGGTTTACAAGTCCTTCGCTGAAATGTCATTCTTCAAGGGGGAATTTTCAGAAGCGGTTGAATGGAATCAACAAGCCATTAAGTTTGATCCGGCATATTCTACAAGAGACGGTTTGTATGGATTACATCTTTATTTTGCCGGGCAAAAAGACTCAGCTGTCTCCCTTCTGACTAAAATTGCAGAACAAAATCCTGTCTGTCAATTCTATCTGGGAGTAATTTATCTGCATGAAGGAGAGTATGAAAAATCAATTGATGAATTGGAAAAGACGCTGTCTTCCTTCTCCCCTGTATCTATAACACAACTGGGACTGGCATACAGTAGAAACGGTGCCCTGAATGAAACCAGGAGGTTGCTTGACACATTGATAGAAAGGGACAGGACGGGTTTTGTCCCTCAGAGTATGATAGGATCTTTGATGGCGGAAACTGGCAGGAACAGGGAAGCGCTGGATTACCTCAGAAAGGGATATGAAGATAGGGAAGAATTTATTCTTTTACTGTTAAATGTGGATACAGTATCATACTATAACCTCAGGTCCAATCCTGCATTTCTTGAAATCATGGGTAAAGTGAAAATGTAGAGACGTGATTAATTCTTTAAAGAGAATTGCTTCCGCTGGCCGTATCCTTATCAGACTGGGGCTGACAAATTATAGCAGAGCGGATATCCACTCCGGATAGAAAATCCTGACAGGTGCGTCAGAAGCGACACGCGAAAAAGCCCTGCATCCTCCTTCGGCATATAAGGCACTTCCGTCTTGAAGGAATTAAGCAGAAGGCAGAAATATTAAATTAATATTGGAATTTATGCTAATTATCCCCATTTTAACTATATTTATGCATCCTTAATCGTTTTTATGCAAAACCCGATAATTTAATCTGTCATTAATATGGCTGAAACAAGTATTGGAAGCACCTGGTTAAAACAGTACTTACGGATACAAAACGTCAGATTGTCCCATGAATCTTACCTGGGAACAAGGTCGAAGATTGAAATATGTCAGGATGGGACAGTCAGAGAAACATTTCAGAGGGCAAATTATGCCCTGAGATCAGAGAATCCTTTAAGCCATTTTGAGTTTGCTTTGAAATATGATGATGTTCAGATTGATTTTTTTCGTATCGTCTTAAAAGCCATACCCGTAAAGCATATTGTTGATTTTATTAATGCTGGCCCAAACTCCAGATACTCAAAAAAAATTGGATTCTGGTATGAATTTTTAACCCAAGACAGACTTCCTGTTGAAGACAGGCCAAAGTCGAACTATGTTGATTTGATCGATCCGAAACGGTATATGACAGGGTCGATCGTTAAAAACAGCAGGTGGCGGATAAATGACAATTTGCTGGGTAATGAGGATTTTTGTCCGGTTATAAGGAGAACTGATGCTATTTCAAATCTCCTGATGTTAGATTTTTCTGATGCACTTAATAAGATTCTAAAGAGCTACCCCCCTGAGATATTAAAAAGAGCAAATAATTATTTATACAAAAAGGAGACACGTTCATCTTACCAGATCGAAAGGGAAGAACCGTCACCGGAAAGAATTGAGAGATTTGTCAGTTTATTGAGTAATGCCGGCAGAATAGACATAGGAGAATTGCTGAGTGAGAAGTCTCTCGTGAAACTGCAGAATCAAATTGTAGATCCGCGTTTCGCCGCAATAACCTTTCGTAATTTTCAGAATTACATCGGCCAGACAGCAGCGAATTATGATGAGATCATACATTACGTATGCCCGCCCCCACAGTTTCTTCCGGATTTAATAAAGGGGCTGCGGGCTACAGCCATTAAAATGAATGACGTTAATCCGATCGCCAGAGCCGCTGCAGTAGCATTTGGGTTTGTTTTTATGCATCCGTTTGAAGATGGAAACGGAAGAATCCACAGATTTTTAATCCACGATATTCTTTCCAGAAATGCCTTCCTACCCGCCGGGATGATTATTCCGGTTTCGGCACATATGGTGAACAATCTAAATCGGTATGATGACGCACTTGAGGCGTATTCTGGGCCGCTTATGAAAATAATCCGGTATTCAAAAAATGCCGAACAGGAATTAATAGTCCTTAACCCTGCTGACGTTGAGGGATATTACAGATTTCCCGATTTAACCCTTCAAACTGAATATCTTTTCAAAGTAGTCAAAACATCTGTTTCCCGGGACCTTCCTGATGAATTAGTCTTTTTACAGTATTATGATGAAGCAAAGCGATTAATAAAACAGAGAGTGGATATGCCTGATAAACTGATTGATTTATTTATAAGGGTCACTCATCAGAATAACGGTATTTTTCCAAAAAGAAGAAGAACTAATTTCATGATGTTAGAAGACAATGAAATAGAGGCCCTTCAATCTGTCTTTCACGATGTCTTTAAAGTCGTAAAATAGTCAAAAACTGGCTATTATCGCCATATTCACAACTATGCGAAATTGATCCTTATTATGCATATTAATGCATACTAATCGGATTCAATACAAATAATGAGATTTTTATTAATCACTCAGATTTATCTCTTAGCTCGTCAGGATAATACGGCATGGCAGATGAGCCCAGAGATTCCGGCTAGGTTACCTGCTCTCTTTCAGATGAATACCTCAGGAAGAGATTGTCTTCAACTGTTTTCCTGATCTCCCTGACAGCCGTAAAAATTTCTGTGTAGGTAGTGTATAAGGGAGTAATCCCGAGGCGGATATTATCAGGCTCCCTGAAATCCGGAATGACGACAGTTTCACCTATATCCGGATCGATCAGGGCCTTGCAGATACGGTAGGCCTCCGGATGGCGCAGCGAAACATGCGATCCCCGTTTTTCAGGATCAAGGGGAGATCCGGGCTGAAAGCCCAGTGGCCAGAGGAATCCCTCCGCAAGGCGTAAAAGAAACTCAGACTGCGAAACACTCTTTTTGCGGATTTTGTCCATACCGGCCTCGTTCAGCATGTCGAGAGTGGGTTCTATGGCTTTTAATGACAAGATGGGTGGGGTGCCGGCCAGAAACCGGCGTATTCCTTCACCCGGACGATATTTCAACTCGAAATCGAAGGGATTCTTCTCACCAAACCACCCCCATATGGGTGAGGATAGCTTATCCTGCAGATCCTTCCGAACATACAGAAAGGCAGGTGAACCCGGACCTCCGTTAAGGTACTTGTAAGTGCATCCCACTGCCAGATCGGCATTTGATTCGTTCAGTTCACCAGGCACCGCACCAATGCTATGGCTAAGATCCCATAGCACCATCGCTCCCTTCTCATGCGCAAGCGCCGTTATCTCCTTCATGTTGTACCTGAAGGCGGACTTGAACGCCACATGAGACAGTGATACCAGAGCAGTATTGCCATCAATCTTTCCCTTAAGATCCCCCGTATCGATCGTCATACCATCCCTGGAAGAGACAACCACCAGCTCGTATCCCTCCCCGAAATCCTTTACCAGGCCCTGCAGGATATAAAGGTCAGAAGGGAAGTTCAGTTCATCAGTCACTATCCGTCTCCTGCCTTCTTTAAACTTAAGCGCTGCGTGGGCCAGTTTGTAGAGATTGACCGAAGTTGTATCGGTAACAATCACCTCGCCTTCAGAAGCACCGGCAATCATAGCAATCTTATCTCCCAGTTCAATGTTCTTTGTAAACCACTCCTCGTTCCAGCTTCGGATCAGTCGCTCACCCCACTCGATTATAACAGACCGCTCAAGTATGGCTTTGCTTTCGACAGGCAATCGGCCGAGCGAATTCCCATCCAGGTAGATCAGCTTTTCATCCCCCGAAAAAAACTTTGATCTATAGCTGGAAAGCTCATCCAGCTCATCAAGGATTAGAGCTTCCTTATACATCGATTCCATATCCATTCTTAATCCTCCTTCAGCATTTTTGCAATCTCCGGAAGCGCCAGTCTTACCCACTCTGTATACATTTTGCCGGACAAATACAGTCCATTAACATATTGAATAAATGCTACTTGCGGGGCTGTAACATTCCTGTAACAGATTTGTTATCAATTCTTAACCGGTTATTGACCATGGTCGCGATTTTATTGATCTAGATTTGTCCCGTGATTTATGAAACAAAATATTCTTAAATAAAACGAACAAACTTAAACATTTATGAAAACAATTAAGACGAAGTTATTTTTTACGGTGATAGCCTCCCTGGCAATACTTAGTAGTTGCCAGAAGGTTTATGAACTTCCGACGATATCCGTTCCGGCAAGCCAGAACGTAGAAGTTGGACAGAGTGTTGATATTTCTTTCTCCTTCACTGCTGATGCCGGATTTGGCAAATCATCCGTTACTGCCTCCGGCGGCACGGCCACCATAAAAACCGACGGTACTGCCGGAGCTACAAGCGGAACAATCGTGGTTTCCTTTACTGCAGGTTCCACGGTGGGTGCAGGTTCAGTGACCCTAACAGTTACCGACACAGAATCACAGGCTGCTTCGAATACGGCTGTTCTGGCCCTGTTCGAAAAAGGAGCTCCGATGGTTACAACCCCACCAAACTCATCCACAATACTGGTTAACTCGGTAGATGTTACCTTCCCGTTCACTGCAGAAGGCGGATATAAATCAGCAACTCTGGTTCCCACTAACGGTACTGCTGTTATCAAGACAGATGCCGCAACAAACGCCACATCAGGGAACGTTGTCATCACCTTTACAGCCGGCACGGAATCAGGGGCAGGGGCAGTTGCCATCACAATCACTGACAACAATAATAAAGTCGGAACCGCAACTGCCGTAATTGATATCAAAAAAGGTATTTCAGTTACTGAGAATATATCGGCAAACACTACCTGGGAAAACGGTAAGATTTATATTCTCGAAACGCGTGTTGCAGTTTTATCGGGTGTGACACTTACAATAGAGCCGGGTGTAATTGTAAAAGGCAATGCAGGAACAGGTTCAAACGCTACGGCTCTTTTGATTGCCCGCGGCGGTGTACTTATGGCTGAAGGTACTGCAACATCTCCCATCATTTTCACTTCCATAGCCGATAATATTCTTCCGGGCCAGGTAATCAGCCCGAACCTTTCGCCGGACCTCGACGGACTCTGGGGCGGACTGGTTATACTGGGTAATGCCCCTATAGCCGCCAGTGCAAGCCCGAAACAGATTGAAGGTATTCCTCCGTCTGATGCCAACGGACTGTACGGAGGAACAGACCCCACTGACAATTCCGGAGTAATCAAATATGTATCAATACGTCACGGTGGAGCAAACATCGGAGAAGGAAATGAAATCAATGGCCTGACCCTTGGAGGCGTTGGAAGCCGCACGATTATTGAAAATGTAGAAATAGTAGCCAACCAGGATGATGGTATCGAATGGTTCGGAGGAACAGTCAATGTAACAAATACTGTCGTATGGAATGCCGGTGATGATGCTATCGATACTGACCAGGGATGGGGTGGCACTCTTGACAACTTTATCGTAATTAATCCGGGTGACAAGTGCTTTGAACTTGACGGCCCCGAGGGTTCATCTGCACCTGCTGCCAAACATACCATAAAGAACGGACACGTAAGAGCAGGCAGTGCAGCCGGACTGGTTGACATTGATGATGCCGGTGACAGCAAGGACTCATATCTTGATTTCATGAACATATACTTCTACAAGCTCAAGTCATCATCACCTTACCAGACGTTTGATGCCGTGCCGAAGTTCTATGCCTATGATTTCAATCACTTCGAGGTTGTTTTACCCGGCACCGCCACTCTTCAGGATATTTTCCTGAAAGGATCTGATGCTTACGCTACAGCTGTAACGGAAGGTGCCAATACGGTAGGTGCCAATCCCGCAGCATTTACTGAAACCTGGTCATGGGCCGCAGCAGCTGCCGCATATTAAAAGATGATTTTGAGAATTGAATAAACCGTAAAATCATATAAGACTCGCAGGCTTCTAAGCCTGCGGGTTTTGACATAAAAACAGAACAACAGAACAACAATTTTAAATTTTAACCATGCGTCCATTTAAAGTAATTCTAACAGTCATTGTCTTATTGTTGTCCGGCCAGTTATATGCTCAAAAGGGCACTGTCAGGGGAACAATTTTTGACTCCTCCCTCGGAGAGCCTATGATAGGTGTAACAATATTTGCCGAGGGTACCACCATGGGTGTGGTCTCTGATCTCGATGGCAAATTCAATCTTACCCTTCCTGCCGGTAAGTATAACCTGAAGTTTTCCTTCGTTTCATTCGAGAAACTTACTGTAAGTGATATCACAATTGAAGACGGAGAAACAGTGGTAATGGAGGACATTCAACTCAAGCCTTCAACCGTCGGTCTTGATGAGGTAACGGTCACAGCCAATGTTGTGCGCAACACTGAAAATGCCATTATGACTATTAAAAGGAAATCCCCGACATTGCTTGACGGGATTTCTGCTGCCGGATTGAGGAAGATCGGTGACTCAGATGCTGCCTCATCCATTAAGAGGGTTCCGGGTGTTTCGGTTGAAGGCGGTAAATATGTCTATGTTCGCGGACTCGGTGACAGGTATACAAAGACAATCATTAACGGGGTTGATATGCCGGGACTTGATCCGGACAGAAATTCAATCCAGATGGATATCTTTCCGACAAGTGTCATTGACAATATTATTATCCATAAGTCCGCCGGCGCTGATCTTCCGGCTGATTTTACAGGAGGTATGGTGGATATTGCCATCAAGGATTTCCCGGAGGAAAAAACAGGAAATATCTTTTTCAGCGGTGCCTATAACCCTGACTATCACTTCAGGAATGACTTCCTTACCTATGAAGGAGGAAAAACAGATTTTCTTGGATTTGATGACGGAACCAGGAGAATACCGGCTATAGAAAACATCCCGTTTTATTCTGAAGTGGTGGTTCTGCCCCCTGAAGATGAGATGAGCATGAGGTACAGGGAGATACTCCAGGGCTTTAATCCAACCATGGCGGCTATGAAAACGATGAGCTTCATGGACTACAGTTTCGGTGTCTCACTGGGCAACCAGAAACCTCTGGATAAAGTAACCCTCGGATATACCTTCAGCTTTTCGTATAAGAACAGCACGGAATTCTATAAAGATGCAGAGTACGGCAGGTATGGCCTGGCTGCCGATCCTGATGTAACCGAGATGGAGGTGCGTGAATTCCAGAAAGGTGATGTTGGCATGAGTAATGTCCTTGTAAGCGGACTGGCAGGTTTCGCCCTGAAAACCAAGAGATCAAAATACCGGTTGAATATATTGCACCTGCAAAACGGCGAATCAAAGGCAGGAGTGTTTGACTATAAGAGCTCTGATCTTGGAACAATCTTCGAGGGTATGCAACATAACCTCGAATACAGTCAGCGTTCCGTTACAAACCTCCTGATTGACGGGAAACACTCTTTCAGCGATTCCAAATGGGAGGTCGTATGGAAAGTCTCTCCTACTCTTTCGGTGATAGAAGATCCTGATGTAAGATTTACAAGATATGTAAGGCAAAACGACAACTATGTTATCGGAACAGAATCAGGCTTCCCGGAAAGAATATGGAGGGAACTGTCCGAAATCAACATTGGGAGTATCCTCCATCTGACCCGTGATTATAATTTCCGTGGGGAAAAGGCCAGACTCCATTTCGGAGGCGCCTATACCTTCAAGGAGCGTGATTTTGTCATTAACAAATATTCGTTCAATATACGTAATGTACCCATCACAGGAGATCCCAATGAGCTTTTCAGCGACCAGAACATATGGCCGTACCAGGGAACTGACCCCTTCAGCGGGACAACCTATGAGGCCAATTTTATTCCGGCCAATCCAAACCAGTACAATTCAAGGTCTGGCAACGCAGCAGCATACCTCTCTACTGAACTCAGCCTCTTCAGGAATCTCAGGGCTATTATCGGCGTGAGAGCTGAGAACTATACCCAGAGATACACGGGGCAGGACCAGCTGGGAACCAATGTTCTGAATGATGAGGTGGTTCTTGACAATCTCGATTTCTTCCCGACAGTTAATCTGATCTATAATGTCAATGAGAAACAGAATGTCCGCTTCTCCTGGGCAAAGACTATTGCAAGACCCTCATTCAAGGAGATGTCGTATGCAGAGATATCTGATCCGATAAGCAACCGTACCTTTATCGGAGGACTGTTTCGAGATGCAGACGATGTTGCAGGTATCGTATACTGGGATGGCAACCTCGTCAACACCTACATACAGAACCTGGATGTCAGGTGGGAACTTTATCACTCGATAGGCCAGATGATTTCTGTAAGCGGATTCTACAAGCGGTTTGAGAACCCGATAGAGATTGTGCAATATGCCACGACCCAGAAGGGATCGTTCCAGCCACGGAACGTGGGAGACGGACAGGTGATTGGCGTTGAAACGGAATTCCGCCAGAATCTGGCTGTTCTAGCACAGGCTTTGGAGAATTTCTCTCTTGCAGGAAATATATCATTTACCTCTTCCAGGATAGATATGAGTCTTACCGAGTATAAGTCAAGAATTGAAAATGCCCGTGCCGGCCAGACCATTGAAGAGGCCAGGGAGATGGCCGGGCAAGCCCCGTTTATCATCAACGCCGGTTTATCATATAATGGCGGTGAAAACGGATTCTGGAAAGGTCTTGAAGCGGGACTCTACTACAATGTTCAAGGTACAACCCTGCAGTATGTTGGGATTGCCGACAAACCCGATATCTATATGCTTCCTTTTCACAGCCTTAACTTCAATGCAACAAAATACCTGGGGAAAAATAACCGCAGCCAGCTGGGATTCAAGATTGAAAACCTGCTGAATGATAAGAAGGAATCTGTTTTCAGGTCATTTAACCCTACAGACCAGTACTTTACCAAACTGGAACCGGGAATAACTTTCCAGTTCAAGTTAAGTTACTCCCTGTTCAAATGATAACCTGGCTCTTACTTTAGCCTGGACGCTGTGCCCGGATGAAAGGTTGTTCTGTTTCTCCGGGCACTTTTTTTCATTCTTCGCCTGAGGAAGCTCAGGTCGCCAGAAAGACGTTGTGAGAGTGTGGTTGAGCCTGTCAAGCTCCTCCCATTCGGCTTATTTTTGACACTTTTACATCATCGGAATTCGGATATGCCTGATAAAGCACAAAACTGCCTTTATCATCACGAAGGGGGATAATAATTTTATTTTTGCCACCCTGTTTTACTCTTACTTCTTCCCAGTTGGAAGGCACATAGGTTTTTAAGGTTAACGGAATATTGTACTTGGTCTGATCGAGTGAATGTGTAATGTTTACCTTTATCTTTCTTGATTTTCCTACAGTCTTAATATCTGAATTCTTTCTTTCACGCATATATTTTGTTACATCAGCAAACGTAGCTATCCAGATATCATTTTCTTTAGATTTCATATATTGGAAATACTCATTATACAACTCGCTGGAAATAGCTTCCCAACCTATACTGTCAACACCATGGAATACCAGTACAAGCCAGATATTGTCATGAGTGGCAGTGGTATCAATCCATGATTTCATCATCTGCAGCGTAGACGTAGTACGTGCTCCTCGTTGCCACTGAACATATTCCTTATTGGAAGAACCTGGATTTTTACAGCTTCCGCGGTTAATCTCCTCCAGAAATGGTTCAGGCATTCTGTTCCTCGAAGCAGGATATACCTTATATGTATACTCCATTACTCGTTCATTTTCAGTGCCGTAAGGACATTCTGCCGAAAAGACATATTCAAGTTTAAGTTGGTTGCGAATTTCTTCTGCGCTCTTTTCCAGCTCATAAAGCATATTCGCCTCATCCAGTGCAGCCATATTTGGATGTGTGATCGTATGACTTGCAAACTCATGGCCCTGCGTGGCATATAACCTGATGTCATCCCATGTAACACCCAGGCCCACTAACAGATCCGGATTGATAGAATGTCCAGGCGGGAAATCCCCATTTCGTACTTTTCTATACAACTCATCAATGACCTCAAAAGCTTCTTCGTACCTCCCTCTTTCGATTAAATTGCCAGCGGTGTGTTGGTAATCAAGAGTACCCGCGTAGCCGAGGAATGGCGCTGCCGAGGACCGCTCTAATAAATTGTCTTCATTGGTGGGTAGTGTTGCCGTCTCATTTATAATTGTATCGACGGAACGGCCAATAAATCTACCCTGGTATTGAGAACCGGGTATCACACCGGTAGTGATGAAAAACGTACCGGGAAACTCTAAACTGTTCATAATAGGCAGGACTTTACGGAATTGGTTAATTGTGCCGCCATCAAATGTAATGGAGACAGCGCCTCTTTTCCCATATTGCCACTTGCAGATCTCGGTTTGCACAATGGTATTCTTTTCTGATGAACATGCGTTTATCATGGAAAAACCAACCCACATAAAAAACACTCTCTTTATTACAATTGTAATTTTCTTCATCTCATATTAATTTGAGTACGATTGTTATTCAAAGGTATGTAAAACCCCATACTGAAATAATAAAGAATAAAGTTCTTAATAATTTATATCCCTCGCTTGAGCAAGCTCTGGCTGAACTTGAGGATTACGCTCACTTCGTTCGCGTGATCCTCTGGAGAGCTTAACAAAGAAAAAGCCTTGTTCCGCGGACGCGGAACAGCGGGTTTTTTGTTTCCATCCCTCCGCCTCGCAGGCTATAGTTCAAGTAAGTAATCAGCCTACTCAGAAAAATATTACTAAATATTTGATTATGTCGAATAGATTAAACATAAATATAGTATATTTGTCGTATCAATTCGACATACAATGGAAAGCTTATTAGAATTTCAGGAAAATATTCTTCGGCAGATAAATAATGGTTTCCGGAGATATTTGCATAACCAGATTAACTGGAAACATCGGATGATTGGAATCAAGGGACCAAGAGGAGCCGGAAAAACCACATTGATGTTACAGCGTTTAAAATATGATCTTGGAATGATACCAGAGGCACTTTACATCACTGCCGACCATAACTATTTCTATAATCATACCTTATTTGATGTTGCAAATGACTGGTACAAGCAGGGAGGTAAAATACTATTTATAGATGAAGTGCATAAGTACCCTAATTGGTCAGTGGAATTGAAAAACATTTATGATGGATTACCAGAGATGCAGGTCGTCTTTTCAGTCTCATCTGCATTGGATATCTATCGTGGTGAAGCCGATTTAAGCAGGAGAGTTATAACCTATTTGCTTGCAGGACTTTCTTTTCGTGAGTTTCTATTATTTACAAGAGGGATAAATTTTGAGGCAATAAATATTGATGATATCAGGAAGGATCATCAGAGTCTAAACCGAATGATTACTGAGGATTTTCGTCCATTACCTTCATTCCGTAAGTATTTGGAAGTCGGTTATCTGCCGATTATTGCTGAAGGGGAAGATGCCTATCTGATAAAATTGAAACAGGTGATTAATACAATTGTCGACATAGACCTTTCCTATATCGCTTCTTACAATTCAGGAACAGCAGTTAAGGTCAAGAAATTGTTGGGTGTAATAGCAGAATCAGTACCCTTTAAACCAAACATTGCTGCACTGGCCAGGAAGCTTGATTTGAGCAGAGACAGCGTCTATCAATACATCTACCAGTTAAAAGATGCAAGATTGCTCAACACTTTAAGGTTGGAGGGGAAAGGAGTATCAACACTTCAAAAACCAGAAAGAATATTTTTGGAAAACAGCAATCTTGCCTTTGCCCTTAAAGAAAAACCAGATATCGGCAATATCAGGGAAACATTTGTTCTGAATCAACTGCTTAATGCAGGTTTGAAAGTCAGTTCTCCAGATAAAGGCGACTTCATTACAGATGGCTTGACAATAGAAGTAGGCGGGAAGGACAAGAATAGTGAACAGGTAAAACATCTGGATAATTATATTATTGCTTCTGATAATCTCGAAACAGGAGCGGGAAACAAAGCGCCTGTCTGGTTATTTGGGTTTTTATATTGACCAAAAACTGTTTGGCTGTTTTAATGCGTAAACCTTGAGGGGTGTAAGTGTTAACATGCAGGACTACTGCTCGTTTCACTCGCTGTGATCCACTAATCACACTATCGGAGGTCGTGCGAGGATTACTCGTCACTTCGTTCCTCGTGATCCTCTGAGGGGGTGCTTAACAAAGAAGAAAAACCCCGAGCCATGCTTCAGCATGGCTCGGGGTTTTTCTTTGTAGACAAGAGGTTTGAAATATCTAACCTGGATTTGATAAGGGATATGGTGAAATTAGTCGAATTGGTAGAGGTTATGTATTGATTATTTACCATTAGAAGAAAATTTTGCATTTAGCCTGACAATGGTTTAATTTTGATAATGAACCATTTAATAATCTGATGTCAAACACTATCGAAGGATACAACTACGACATCTTCATCAGCTACCGCCAGAAAGACAATAAAGGCGACAGGTGGGTGAGTGAGTTTGTGGAAGCTCTTAAAACCGAACTCGAATCAACTATCAAGGAAGATGTCTCGGTTTATTTCGATGAGAACCCTGATGACCGCCTGGGAGAGACTCATGATGTCGAAAGAAGCCTTCACGACAAACTGAAATGCCTCATTTTTATGCCGATTCTGTCTCAAACATACTGTGACACTGTAAGTTATGCCTGGCAAAACGAGTTCGGGACATTCATTGAAACGGCCAGTCATGATCGTCTTGGGATAGATATCAGGCTGAAAAGCGGTAATGTGGCAAGCAGGATTCTGCCGATACGAATTCACGATCTTGAACCGGAGGATATCAACCTGTTTGAAAAGAAAACGGGAAGCACACTGCGCGCAATGGACTTTGTTTTTAAAACAGTATCAGGAGTAAGCAGACCTTTGCTTCCAAATGAAGATCATCCCACGGATAACCTCAATAAAACATATTACCGTGACCAGATAAACAAGGTTGCCAATGCTGTAAAGGAAATCATTGCTGCCATTAAGAGCTCTTACCAGCGTGAAAATGAAGATATGCCAGTATCACTGTCAGAACAAGCTCCTGTAAAAAAGAATCATAAGACCAGAAATATTATTATCGGTTCTGTTGCCATTGTGCTTATACTATTGGGATTACTAATATTACCCCGACTTTTCAAACCGACAGGAGAGCAAATCAAGTCAATTGCTGTCCTGCCATTCTTCAATGACAGTCCTGATGAAGAAAACGAATATTTCATCAATGGCATTATGGATGAGATATTGAATAACCTCCAGGAAATAAAGGAGCTGAGTGTTGTTTCCCGCACTTCGGTTGAACAGTACAGGGGAAAAGACAAACCTCCTATCCCTGAAATCGCAAGGAAACTGAATGTAAATTATATTGTTGAGGGTAGCGGACAAAAATATGGTAATAACTTTCGCTTAAGAGTTCAGTTAATTGATGGAAATAAGGACAAGCATCTGTGGGCCGAGTCATATGAACGTGAAATAAATGAGACAAAGGACATTTTTTTGATACAGACCACCATTGCAGAGGCTATTGCTTCAGAGTTGAAAATAGCCATTACACCGAAGGTAAGACAACAGATAGAAGAAGCACCGGCTGCCAGCCTTGAAGCATATGATGCTTACCTGAAAGGGCTGTTTTTCTATGAAAGAGGCGGTGGGGCCGGTGAAGATAATCTGTTAGCCATTGAAGCATTTAAGGAATCAATAAGACTTGATTCAACCTTTGCCCTGCCCTGGACTTATCTCTCCATGTGTTACTGGAGGCAGGCCAACTCAATAAATTCACCTGAATTTAAGGAAGCTAAAGGAACTGCAGAGAAGGCTCTTTTATTAGATCCTGCGTCAGGTGTGGCACTTGTAAATATTGCTGAAGTACTTGATAATGAATACGATTTTGCGGCTGCTGAGGAAAAAATAAAGCTTGCCCTCAGAATCGAACCTGATAATCAATATGTATTAAGGAATGCCGGTCGCTTTTATACAAAGCTGAACAAATCGGAAGAAAGTATTGCCAATTGCAAAAAAGCCCTTCAGAAGAACCCGAATAACAGGACTGTGCTTCAATATCTGTGCGAAGCATATTTATATGCCGGGCGACTTGATGAAGCCATGGATACATTTAAGAAGTACCAGGAAATTGGATATTCCGGAACTCAGAACTATTATAAAATTCTTCTTGAACAGGGCCAATTTGACAAAATAATTAATGAACCTGAAATTGGGGCAAGTGAATATTTATATGATGTGGCCCGGGCTTCGGCTCATTTTGCTTTGAGACATACATCACATGGCCAGGATATCATAGACAAATTAATTGAGAAAAATACCCCTGCTTACTGGATAGCATTTCCCTATACTTATGCGGATAATCCGGCCAGAATAAACTATTGGCTTGAAAGATCATATATTGACAGGGAAAATGATGAACTGACATATATTCCTGTGGAACCGGCATTCAAAAAGTACCATGACCTGCCTGCCGTGAAAAAAATCATCCGGGAGATAAAATATCCCGATTAGCCACCGGGTAAGGAATTGCTTCTTTATCCTGGAATAGGGGCAAAAAGAAAGAAAACCCGGGCGAAAATTCACCCGGGTTTAAATTTTTGAAAAATATAATTCTAATGAACACCAATCGGGTCGTCATACCCATCCGGATCACCAATTACATGTCCATCAGTGCTCATGTTTCCCAAAAGAAGTATCCCGGCGGCATGAGGTGCTGCCATGGAAGTTCCGCTCATGGTTGCATAAGCTCCACCTTTGTAGGTAGAATAAATAGAAGAACCCGGTTCGCAATAGTCAACAGGAGGATTACCATAGTTCGAGTAGCTCGCCCACAAATCACCTACTGCCATTGCTGAGATAGTAAAAATATTCGCCCCATTGGCACTGGCCGGAGATTTCAAGTTCGCATCGGTGCTTTCATTTCCTGCTGCAAGGGTGAACCTTACTCCGGTCTCAGCTGCAGCTATCACGGCATCATTCAATGATTGTGAAAATCCGCCACCCAGGCTCATATTTGCAACATCGCCTGATTTTCCGTTATCAGCGACAAAGTCAACACCTGCTATAATAGCATCGTAGGTGCCGCTTCCCCTTCTGTTAAGAACCTTTACCGGAACAACAGTCGCACCGGCAGCAACACCGATCACTCCAATTCCATTATCGACAGCTCCGACAATGCCGGCACAGTGGGTACCATGACCGTTGTCATCATCGGGAGTAGTGGTGCGGCCAACGAAGGTTGCTCCCCTGCTTGCATCGACAGTCAAATCAGGATGATCAAGGTCAATGCCGGTATCAATAATCCAGGCAGTCAATCCTGTGCCGTCAACTCCTCCATTCACACGGTCGACACCCCATGGAAGACTTTGAGCCGGAGGAGTGGGTACCGGCTTTTTCTTGATTTTCACATCCGGTTGGATCAATGTTGCCACCTGGTTCCTTTCAATATATTTTACCGAAGGATCCGTCTCAAGTTTTTTGAGTTGTCCGGGAGGCATCTTCACTGAAAAGCCCTGCAGGGCCGTTCCGTAAACAAATCCCATTTCACCGTCAAGCACTCCGGCACGTCTCAGGACTTTAGCCGAAGCTGATTTCATTAATTCCTGTTTCTTCTCGTAACCTTTAAGCTTTGAGAGTTCAGCGATTATCTCTGCATCATCCAGCACAACAATGTAAGTAATCTTTTCAATGCCGGCTGATTTTAACAGAAGATCATCGGGCTCTTGATCAGGTATCAGGGTGTCTTCACATGATACCAAACTTGCCATAACCAGGGTAATGGCAAATAGTTTAATAAGCAACGATTTCATAGAGGTCAGATTTACTGTTTGGTTTCATACCAAATGTACGAAATACTTAATTATGATTTCAAACAACAGATGAATTTTGAGCTACAAATTCCAGATATAATTCGAGTGCTCTTTTAGATAGCTCTATAATGATTTTCTGCCAGAAGAAGTAAATTTTATATGTAGCCTGATTATGGTTTAATTTTGGTAATGAACTTATTACTAATCTAATGTCAGGCATTATTGAAGGTTATAATTACAACATCTTTATCAGCTATCGTCAAAAGGACAACAAGGGGGACAGGTGGATGAATGGAGAAATGCCTAAGATTTTATAGCTTTGGGGTAACATGAAAACCACATATCAAATATTTACATATTTTTCTGAACAAGAAGTTGTTCAAAGACTCGTATTAAATTTCTTATAATCTCTAATAAAAAGAATTATGAATAGTAGAAAGACTTTTAGTTCTGGTAAACGATTTATTAATATTTCGTTGCCTGTTTTATTTGCATTTGTATCCTTGAGTCTTGTTCCGGGGAGTTTATTTGCCCAGTCAAATTTTTCGGGCTCATGGGCATTCAATGAATCAAAAAGTATTCTTGGTGAAGGACCAATGATGTCTGCAACGTCAATGACTGTTGACCAGCAGGAAGGTTTGATCTCTATGGACCTTGTTCGGCCTTCGTTTGACGGCGGGGATATGAAGGTGAGTGAAAAATATACTCTTGATGGCAAGGAATCAGTCAACCCGGGTATGATGGATTCTTCCATTAAAACTATTACAACCTGGTCGGATGACAAGAAGGAGCTCAAATTCGCTAAAACCATCCTTTTCGACATGAATGGCGATACACTGGAGCTGAAAATCACAGATGTGTGGAGTATGTCTGATGACGGTAAAACTCTCACTGTGAAATCAGCGATGATAAGCCAGATGGGAGAAACAAATCTGGTATTGGTTTACGATAAGAAATAATACATTTTTCTTCTGCCCGATAATTTCATAGTCGTTTGAGTTATTTGCTTCTCCACAGGTTGGGTAAAAACCGATAATAGAGCAGGTGCCGCCAGGTTGCCCAGTCGTGGCCGCCATGACCGCCCGTATAATATTCATGTTTGATGTTATGATTTACCAGGGTTTCATGCAGAACCAGGCACCTTCGCCCCATAAAACCTTTAGCTTCTTCAGTGCCCTGACCAACGAAAAGGTAATCTACCTTCTCATTTACTTTCGGATCGTTTAAAAACTGTGCCAGCGAGGTTTCCGCATTTATATCACCAGCGCTGAGAATGCCAAAATTGGCAAACAGGTCAAGTGAACTAAAACCGATATACATACTGTGACGGCCACCCATCGACAACCCTGAAATGGCCCTGCCCTTGGGTGACCTGATTGTGCTGTAAGCTTCATCAACCAGTGGAATTACATGATTCCGGAGCTCCTTTTCAAGAATATTGAAAGTCAGTTCGGTATGTCTGGGATGATTCCGGTGAATTACCTGGTTGTTGGGGATGGCAATAATCATCGGGACAGCTTTCCCTTCAGCCAGCAGGTTGTCCATAATAAAATTCGCCCTTCCGTCGAACACCCAGTTGGATGGTAGTTCGCCACTTCCGCCCAGCAAATACAAAACCGGGTATTTTTTCTCCGGGTCATAACCGGGAGGAGTGTAAACGTAAAGTTCGCGCTCACCGTTCGTTACTTCCGAATGATAAACATTACGCGTCACTGTTCCATGAGGAACATTCCGGGCATCGTAATATGCCGGACCATCGCCGTGTACAATCAGCTCACTGTAAGGCGGCATGGCCGTAAAAGCAGCGTAAGTATTATTCGGGTCAGGAATCTGAACACCATCGACATTGAAATGATAAGCATACATATCCGGTTTGAGCGGCCCGATTGTCAGTGTCCAGATGCCATCATCACCTTTTGTAAACGGGAGAGGCTCTCTGCCCAGGTTATTGGCCGTGTGGATAGCCCCGGTCGGTAGAACAACCTTCTGTGCGTTGGGCGCTTTTAACCGGAAAGTAACAGTATTGTCGTCGTGCACCTCAGGCGAATTTACAGCAGCGCTGAACGGAATCAGGCCTTCGCTGTTCTTCTGCGGATTGTAATCGAGATTCACGTTAGCCTGCTGTCCGAAACCATGACCCGAAATCCAGATCAATCCTGTAACGAGAATCAGAGCATGATTTTTCATATTTAGTTTTCTTTAGATTATCCGGAAACTATTTTAATCCGCTGTTCTTTATGCGGAAGTAGTCGAATGAAACATCAAACGGCGTGTCTGGTTTTGTTGTATCAGAATCGAACCAGAATGTACTTTTCATGTATTGAGCTACGATGCCATCACATACAATCAAGCCTGCCCTGATGTCTTTCAGCAGTAAATTGGCTGTTCCGAGCAACTCGTAATTTGTCCCGTCAAGTGAATAATATGCCGTATAAATACTTCCTCTCTTCTCCAGTTTAAGATTCAGGGCATTGTCGCCAATGATTTCATTTCTGAGGTTGAAGCTTGCCAGTGATTTTGCAATGCCGTTTTCTTCCATAACCAGGTCGATTGTGCCAGGCTGCACTCCCCTGGCCCGGGTTGTTTTAACCACAGCCCTGAACATCAGCTTCACAAAATTATCGTCGTTCTGATAAGCCAGGATTCCCGCATTTTCCGGTTGCGACGGACTTCTGGAACATACCAGCCGGCTTTCAATTGTCCAGTCGTTATTGGCACTTTGCAGCAGTAAATTTCGCGCATTGTTTGTAGCTTCCAGGACACCGCCCGTTTCTCCTGTGATTGTAAGCGAACCTGTTTTTGCGGATAAACTGTGTGTTGATTTGTTTTCACGAACCCATTCCCACCGGGGATCAACAGCGCTGCCGCTGAATTCATCGCTTGCCGATTCAGTATCAAAATTCAGGTAATAGACATTCTTTTCAAGTGTGATATTGTCAATCAGATGAACAGTCGCGGTTCCTGGCATTGCATTTGCCTGTTCAATTTCAACTGAAATTCCGCTTCCCAGGGCCTCAGCTTTCACTACAGGTATTTTCGAATTGCTTTTCAGCAGGTAACTGTACGCCTTTACATCTTTATCAAAACCCGGTATCTTTTTCCCGTTAACCGTAACTGATTTGGGATTCAGATCAGGCATAACCTTTATCGGGTAGCTGTTTGAAACGGTTGTCCCATCGATTGTAACATGAGCGAAAATCAATGCCACACCTACGCCTGTAGCTGTTACCTCGCCCTTTTCATCAACACTGGCAACACCGGGATTATTGCTTTTGTGGGTGATGGCAGCTTTTGTGATATCGTAGAAACTATCGTCCGACATACTCGCTGTAACACTTGTCTGCACAACATCTCCGGGCCTTAATACCACCCTGTCGCACTCGGCCACAACAGTTGTCAATACAGGTTTGTAGCTGCCGCTCATTTCAGCTTCCACCTCTCCTCTTATGTCTCGCGAAGATGCACCTATCTCAAAGACATACCTGCCCGGGTCGAAAGTAATTTTCCCTTTTTCTGTATCCCAGAACCAGAGGTCCTCACAGCTGATATCGATTGAAACTGTTTTTACCTGTCCCCGCGGGATGCTTACCCTTTTAAATCCCTTCAGCCGTTTTATCGGTCTTTCAAGAGATGCGGGACTATCAGGCGTATTCACATAAACCTGCACCACTTCATCTCCGTCAACAGTTCCGGTATTCTGAACATCAACACTGACAGTAATCTTATCGTTGGGTGTAATGCTGGTTTTACTGATGGCAAAATTGCTGTATTCAAAAGTGGTGTAAGACAAACCATATCCGAATTCGTAAGAAACGTCTTTGTTGAAATACCAGTAAGTGCGTCCGTTGGTGTCGTCGCCGCGCAGATTATAATTGTTAAAATCAGGCAGGTCGCTCAACGATTTATGCCAGGTTACATTGAGCTTTCCGCCCGGGTTAACATCGCCGAACAATATTTTCGCCATTGCCGTTCCCTGAGCCTGGCCGTTGTAACCTGTCCAGATAATGCCGGTAATGTCAGCGAGATTTTTAAATTGTTCCACTTCAACCATTCCCATTGTTTGCATCACTACAATTGTACTGGGATTTACGGCGGCCACCGCTTTTATCAGTTCATTCTGATTGCCAGGTAAGGTTAATGCAAAACGGTCTGATTCCTCTCTGCCGGTGGATTGGTCGGTACCCACAAAAATCAAAGCGACATCGCAATCGGCAGCCAGGTTAAGTGTTGCTGCATCGATTTCCTTCTCTGCTGCTTCGCGATACACCAGTACAAGGGTTTGCGGGCCTGTGATGCCCAGCGTATTAATTTTCACGGGTACAACCCTGGGGCGCGCCCAACCGGGGAATCCTCCGCTTTCCGGAGGGCTGCTGATTCTTTCCGATGCCAGTACATTGCCGGCAGCAGAGCCTACCCTCACTTCCAGGATGCCGCCCTCGGCAGATGAACTCAGATTGAACCTTATTGAATCGACATTGGTAATATCAACATTATCATAGGCAGTCCAGTCGCCATCCTTGATACCGCTTATTAAAGTCCAACCAAATCTTGACGCTACAATAAGGCCGGGAGCTGAAGAGACAAATTTTGTTGCATCGTATTCTTTCAGCACTTCGCCATTCCGGACTGTTGCAAAACCGTTCACGGTAATAAAGTCGGTCTTTCTATCTGTGTTTCCGCTGACCAGAGACACTATTTCGGTATTAAGGTTATGCTCCTTAATGTAGTTTTGAATCCCCTCCAGCGGCGATATGCTTAAATGAGGTTCAACCTCTCCCGAATAATCGCCCAGCTCAACTTTGTCGGCCTGTGGCCCCAATACAGCAATCTTTTTAACGTGCTTTAAATCAATAGGCAACGCTTTATCCCCCGATTCTGTGATTGTGCTGTTTTTCAGCAAGACGGGTGTTTTGGTTGCAACCTCAAGGGCGAGGTTATTATGAGAAGGGTCGTTGATTATGCCTGGTTTAATTCCGGCATAGGGAACAATTTCACGAGGGTCAAATTCTCCCATTCTCATTCTGATGGTGAAAAAATTCACAAGCGCCCTGTCAATCTCACCTTCGGTAAGTATTCCCTGTTGCACAGCTTTCAGGGCATCCGACTGGTAAACACTGCCGCAATCGGTATCAACACCTGCTTTAATCCCCAGTGCTGCTGCTACTGCATGGCTTTCGGTATAATGATGACCTCTTACCATATCGTCAATCGCACCACAGTCGCCGGTTACATAACCGTCCAATCCATAAGTTTTGCGGGCAATTGTATCAACAAGGTATTTGCTTGCCGAAACCGGGATTCCGTTTACAGCGCTGTAGGCTGTCATGATTGCCGGAAGTTTATATTCCCTTATAAGGGTTCTGTAAGGCAGAAGATAAAATTCGCGCATATCGCGGTCGTCCATGTCTGCACTGCCGGAGTGGCGGTTAAACTCTGTGTTGTTTGCAAAATAATGTTTCCCGCAGGGGACAGCTTTCAGGTAAGTGGGGTCGTCGCCCATTAAACCCTGAATAAACCCTTTCCCGATTTGAGAAACGAGAAAAGGGTCTTCCCCGAAAGTCTCGGCAGTCCGTCCCCATCGCGGGTCACGGGCTGGTTCAATAACAGGCGACCAGTATGTAAGAGTAAAGATAACGTCGTGATTAAATCCCCTGGCTTCGTCGGAAATCACTTCTGTTTCGCGTTTAATCAGCTCCGGGTCCCAGGTTGCCCCGACGGCCACGCTGTTCGGGAAAGAGGTTGCAGTCATGCCGCTGTTGTTGTTTCTTCCCATGATTCCGTGAAGCGCTTCGCCCCAGACGTCATAATGGCTTACCCCCAGCCGCGGAATGGGCGGCATTGTATTGCCCAGCTGGCTTTGTTTCTCTTCGGGTGTCATTCTCGAAACGAGGTCAGCAGCCCTTTCTTTAAATGAATACGCGGTATTCAGATATATTGGCTTTTTTGCTTTTTCGTCACTGGGCATAAAAGCCATCATCAGGATAGAAAATAGAACTAATACCGATAGTCGACGTTGCCTGGTTTTCATAGGTACAGCATTTTAAGAATTAGTTGTATTGTATTTCAATTTGAGTGCATATGCCGGTTGCCTTCATCATATTCCACCGGAAATAATGATAAATTATTCTGTATCAATAGATAATCAAACTATCCCGAACTAAAAGCTTACAATTTGTGCCGGCGTGAGGTTGGCTTTGGAACCGGTTTTTGCATCAGGTATAAACTCGTTTCACGGGATTTCTCTACACAAATTTAAAAAAATGATGGATAGAATTGCTCCGGTTCCCTGGTAAACTGATAAATTATGTCAGATGTTTTCAACATGTTTCCAGTCGGACATAAAAAAAGCCTGTGAGTTATAAGTTTACAGGCTTCTGTACTTTAGCAACGTACCTGGGGAGGATTACTTCGTGATCCTGAATTGGGGGGCTTAACAAGGAAAAAGCCCTGTCCCGGTATACCCGAGGATTACTTCCCACTGGAGGTTCCTGTCAGGTTACCATGTCTTTTCCCGGCGAGTACTTTAAGAAGAGCCTGTTTTCAACGATATTCCTGATCTCCCTGACAGCCATAAACAGTTCTGTGCAGGTGGTGTATAAAGGAGTAATACCCAGACGGATATTATCAGGCTCCCTGAAATCCGGAATGACGACAGTATCTCCGATTTCCGGATCGATCAGGGCTTTGCAGATACGACAGGCTTCCGGATGTCGCAGCGACACGTGAGATCCGCGTTTCTCAGGATCAATGGGAGACCCGGACTGGAAGCCCAGCGGATAGAGGAATTCAGATGCAAGCATCAAAAGGAGCTCAGACTGCAAAACACTTTTCCTCCGGATCCTGTCCATACCAATCTCGTTCAACATGTCGAGAGTAGGCTCAATAGCTTTCATTGATAGTATGGGTGGCGTGCCGGCAAGAAAACGTTTTATCCCTTCACCAGGTCGATATTTCAATTCAAAATCGAATGGATTCTTCTCTCCAAACCACCCCCAAATGGGTGATGATAGCTTATCCTGGAGGTCCTTTCGCACATAGAGAAAAGCAGGTGAACCCGGACCTCCGTTAAGGTACTTATAGGTGCAACCCACTGCAAGGTCAGCATTTGATTCGTTCAGTTCACCGGGAACCACACCAATGCTGTGACTCAGGTCCCATAATATCATCGCTCCCTTCTCATGTCCGAGCGATGTGATCTCCTTCATGTTGTACCTGAATGCAGATTTGAACGCCACATGCGACAGTGATACCAGCGCAGTATTGTCATTAATCGTTTCCTTAAGATCACTGGTATCGATCGTCATTCCATCCCTGGAAGGAACCACAATCAGTTCATATCCCTCCCCGAACTCCTTCAACAAGCCCTGAAAAATATAAATGTCAGAAGGGAAATTCAGTTCATCTGTCACTATCCGGGTTCTGTCTTTTTTACACCTTAATGCCGCGTGGGCCAGTTTGTAGAGGTTGACTGAAGTGGAATCAGTTATTACTACTTCGCCTTCGGAAGCCCCGGCAATCCGGGCAATTTTATCTCCTAGTTCAATATTTTTTGTGAACCAGTCCTCGTTCCAGCTTCGAATCAGTCTTTCCCCCCACTCAATCTTTACAGATCGCTCAATTATGGCCTTGCTTTCAACAGGCAATCTGCCGAGTGAATTCCCATCCAGGTAGATCAGCTTTTCATCCCCCCCAAAAAACTTTGATCTGTACGCGAAAAGATCATCCTGCTCATTCAGGGCAATAGCCTCCTTATATGCCAATCCCATATCCATAATTAGTCCTCTTTCAGCATTTTCACAATCTCCGGGGCAGCCAGTCTGACCCACTCTGTGTACATTTTAACCGATGGATGCAGACCATCAACGGCAATGAGTGTCTCATCTTTCCCGGCAAGCCTGGATATACCTGTTACATCTACCCATATAACACCCTTGGATACTGTTATTTCCTTGTTTATCGCATTGTACTGGTCAATCTCATCGGAAATTTTCTCCCTGTCTCTGCCCGATGCATACGGGGTTACTCCCCAGTCAGGAATAGAAAGCACAATGACCCGGCCGGCGTCATTACCTGCAAAATAGATCGACTGATCTATCAACTCCCTGAAATCTTTCCTGTAAATATTGATATCCATGCCCCGGTACTGGTTATTTACTCCGATCAGCAGGCTGACCAGGTCATAGGGGCCCTGCGGATTGGCAGCTTTAATGCCAGCCTTCAGATCTGATGTTGTCCAGCCGGTAACTGCTATTATCCTGGGTTCTTCCATGCGGTACCCCCGCATTTCCAGGGAATCTGCTATTTGAACCGGGTAACGCAGGGAGATATCGACGCTTTCACCTATAGTGTAAGAGTCTCCCAGTGCAAGGTATCTTAGCTTCTCTTGCCCTTGTTCCACTATGCCATTGTTATTTTCCTTTTCAGGAATTGTGTGCTTCTTTAAATCATTACCGCAAGATAAAGCAGTAAGCATAATCATTAAGGCAATTGCATTGATTTTCATTAATCGTACATCCTTGAATTGATAGTCAATATACTAAGAATAAAAAATAATAGCGGCCTGGTCCGCCTGAATTTAAAAGGTTTGAATTCATGACGCTATTGTCTGGGTGATAATTATCACAGCGGAAACTAATAATAATCCTCTTATGGTACGTTTTATACAGAAGCATTGAAGGATGTTCAACCTAAAATCAGGAAAAAATGAAAAACCACACATTAGTTAAAGTATCGATTATATTGGTCATGATTGTTCTTTTCATAAGCTGTGAAAAGACAAATGATCCTAAATACAATCCTCCTGCAGATCATACTATAAGTCAGGGCGGATATATGCATAAGAGCGGACTTACTCAACCACTTGTAAATTGTGTTTCCTGTCATGGATCCGATTTAAAGGGTGGAACCACGGGTGTATCATGTTTTGAATGCCATGGCACAAAATGGTAATCGGCCTGGTTAATGATAATAGAAAAAGCCTTCTTTCGCTGACGCGGAACAAAGGGCTTTTTCGGTGTAGAGGAAAGAGGATTACTCCGTGATCCTCAAAAGGGGAGAGAGTATAAATTATTTTGTGTAAACACATCAAAACGCTTTTTAATTTAATTTACATCTTGATTCAAAAATAGTCAAAAATTGGTGGAGAATAATTCCCCAGTTTTGAATAGGCATACTCCACTTTTTCTCAAGGTTCATAATAGCCAAAAAAACAGCTTTTTGAACAGCGTTATCATCAGGAAATTGAACTTTTGTTTTTGTGTATTTTCTTATACTACGGTTCAGGTTTTCGATAGTGTTAGTAGTGTATATTATCTTTCT
>JARGFQ010000006.1 GCA_029210565.1 Bacteroidales bacterium | reverse complement strand
GGTTATGTAACACTGGTTTACATCATCATTATGATAATAATCAATTAAGAATAGAAAAAAGTGGTCCTAAGAATGGGAAGTACTTTCGTTTACCCTTGTTTGAGGGCTCATCAGAGTCTTCCTTCTTATGCTTCTTATTATGTGTATCATCCTTCTTGGCTTTGACTGTCCGGATTAAGTCCGCACTCAGAGAATCAAACTCCTTATGTCCAACTCTTTTCCGTATCTCAACAAACAGTGAGGGATCAAATACCGGATCAACTTTGAACTCCTTCAACCCTACAAAATACTGCATATACATGTTTTCCTGAATGGCCTGTATTACACCCCTGTCATCCAGCTTCTCCAGATGTTTGATTATCAATGCCCCAAGTACTGTGCGCGGAGAAACTCCCGGACGACCTAAATCACTGCTCATCAACGACATATATATACTGGCGAACTTATCCCAGGGTACAACCCGGGCCAGTTTAACCCAGCGGTTTTCGGCGGACAGGTTTGCCCGGAAGGGGGTCTTGAATTCTTCAATTGTCAACTGTTTCTCTGAAATATACCGTACCATAATGCAAGCTTTATGAAGGCAATCTATGTTTTTACTTGCATTTTTGCTAATTCCCTGACCAAAAGTTATTAACTTATAATGTTGATTATCAACCTAATGCCAGAATAATCCGATTTTCTCAGCAAACCCTATTTACTGAAGCGTCAGCCGGAGACCCTTTTTCAGTACGGCGTACAGATATATCCGTACGACTCCAGCTTGCTCTTTGACATTGAATTGCACACCGTCTGGTGGTCAGAGCTGTCACGGGGATGCTCGCAAACCCAGCAGTAACTGACAGTATCACATGATGCGAAACACATCATGTATATCAGAAGAATGACACCTGTCGCTCTCAGGATTGCCTGTCTTGTCTTCAAGGCCTGCCGGTTAATTTCTCTGCAAAGATGCAAATTTACACCAACAAGGTGCAGAAAACAAACTGCCGTATAACCTTACTTATTGTACCTGGCGGCTATCTCAAGGCACATACGGGTATTGTGATAGGGACACTTCCAAAAGCCTGCCTTGTCATCGTCGCGGTTGACGGTGCCGTCGTCACGTATGCTCCAGAACCATTCGCCATTCTCCCGGTCAACCAGGTTGGCCGTGATATAGTCAAAGGCAGCCGCTGCCAGCTCCAGCCAGCTGATGTCGTCACTCAGCTGCCAGGCATTGAGGAACCCCACCACCGCCTCCGACTGCACCCACCAGTGCCTGTCGCGGTCGAAATGACCCCTGGCATCATCACGCTCATAGAAGAGGCTGCCGTCACCGGTCAGCCCTTCATGTGCCGCCGAGGCTATCCTGAGAGCAGTGCCCTTCACACTCTCTCCCTCGCCCAGCGCCCCGGCAGCCTCGCAGAGGAGCCACGAGGCCTCGATGTCGTGACCGTAAGACACGGCAGTTGAGCGGTAGTTCCACTCCTCGTCAAAGAAGAGCCTGAGGTGCCCCGTCCCGGCATCAACTATCGTGTCAGTGAAGATGCGCACCAGGCTGCCGAGCTGTCGCTTAAGCCCCTCGTCGGGCCAGATGCTCAGCAGGCTGGTGTAGGCTTCAAGGATGTGAAGATGAGTGTTCATCGTCTTCTTCTCGTTCTCATCCTTATCGCTAAGGCGCAGATCGGCGATCTCTCCCCACTCCCTGGTAAAGGCCTCATAGTACCCGCCGTGCACACTGTCATAGCTGTGTTTCTCTATCAGTTCATAGAGAGCAACAGCCCTGTCCAGCGATTCACGGTCGCCGGTAGCCATGTGATGCCAGCTCAGGGCATAGATGAAGAAGGCGATGGAATATATCTGTTTTTTTGTCTCCAGCGGCTCGCCGTTGCTCTTCAGACACCAGTATGTGCCACCATACAGGTCATCGAAGAAGTGGGTGAAAATATAATCGCGCGCCCTCGTGGCCATCGCCAGGTATACCGGATCAGGGACAGCGATGTATGCTGCCGAGAAGCTCCAAAGGATACGCGCGTTAAGTATCGCACCCTTCGGCGCATCGTCAACGACCCGGTTTCTGCCGTCGATCCTGCCGTAAAAGCCCCCCAGCATCATATCGGGCATCCTGTTGAACCAGTAAGGAAGGATATTACGGGTCAGCTCCTCCAGTGCTACCGCTCTCAGCTTCTCTAGCAGCCGGTCAGCATTCGTGTTCATCTCCGTTCCAGGTATATTTTGTTTCGGGACTCCCTCTTCAGCAGCCGGTCAGCATTCGTGATCATCTCCCTGCCAGGTTTATCATAATTCTGGAATATCACTTCATTTCCCTCCCTGATATTCACTGTTGCGGGCAATGATCCGGTTCAGTCGCATTACCGAATCGGCAGAATGCAGGCCGTCAGGAGCCGTATTGAGGCAGTAGTCGGTCAGCTTCTCAACAGTTGACAACGCCACGTGCATCCTCGTATCTGATGAAGCATAGTAGATGTAAACGGTACCATCGTCATCGGCTATCCAGCCGTTGGAGAAAAGCACGTTGGAGACATCGCCGATACGTTCTTCACCTACGGGAGCCATGAAATAACCCGCCGGCTCGGCGATGAGATGCGCGGGGTTCTGCAGGTCGGTCATATAGAGATACAAAACGTACCGCAGCCCTGCCGCACAACCTCTCACACCATGTGCCAGATGGAGCCATCCCGCGGGTGTCTTTAGCGGGTGAGGCCCTTCGCCATTCTTCATCTCCTTGATGGTATGGTAGTGGCGGAGGTTGATGATCTTCTCCTCTCCCGGCCTTATCTCCGCATGTGTTATGTCCTTCACCAGTGCCCATCCTATCCCTCCGCCGCTGCCGGCATCGATGAAGCCGTCCTGCGGGCGTGTGTAAAGCGCGTACTTACCGTCGACGAACTCGGGGTGCAGCACCACATTGCGCTGCTGGCTGGCCGAGACGAGGTCAGGCAGCCGCTCCCAGGTCACCAGGTCGTGAGTGCGTGCTATGCCGGCAGCGGCCACAGCCGAGGAGAGGTCGCCGGGCTGTGCCTTCGGGTCTCTCCTCTCCGTGCAGAACACCCCGTATATCCATCCGTCCTCATGCCTCGTCAGCCTCATGTCATAGACGTTGATGTCGGGGTCAGAGGTCTCGGGCATGGTGATGGGGTAGTCGCGGAAGCGGAAGTTGTCGATGCCGCTGGGACTCTCGGCTATGGCGAAGAACGACTTGCGGTCGTAGCCCTCAACGCGGGCAGCAAGAAGATACTTGCCGTCGTGCTTCAGGGCGCCGGCGTTGAATGCGGCATTGATACCGAACCGCTCCATCAGGTCCGGGTTGGTATCGGGATTGAGATCATAGCGCCACTCCAGCGGCGCATGGGCACCGGTGAGCACCGGGTATTCAAACCGGTGAAAGATACCGTTACCCGGTTCGATCATCCTGTTTTTGCGTGTGATCAGGGCTTCGTGTTCCTCCCTGAGCCTGGCGAGGCGTTGAGTGAAGTTATCCATTTTATGCTGTGCAGTAATTAATTTAATCCATACAAATCATTTCCCTCTTACTGGACGAACGGAGCTCAAATGAGATTGGATACAAATATCCTCTGTGTGCTGTTGTCCATGCAATTTTCACCGGTAAACACCCAGCGCCGTCACGTCAGCCTGGAAGAGAGTTTCCGGAAGGTTATAAAACCCGATAAAGTCATCTGCGCTGACATGGCCCGGATGGGGAGCATAGAAGTGACCCGGCCTGTTGTGGGCGTTGCGCCAAAATAGCATATAAGAAATCTTATGGTTCTTCACTAGCGGCCAGAGGGTGCCTGTCCACCACTCCGGGTCGGGGATACCCTCATACCCTGCCTCCGTCAGTGCTGCAAGTTTACCCCGTTCTGCAGCCACCTCCGTAACAATTCCCAGCACCCTGTCGACCGCTTCAGTGAAGCTGCCCTCTGCGTCTCCGGCCATCTGGTAGTAGTCGAACCCCACCAGGTCAACATAGCCGTCTCCCGGGTAGCGCTCAAGATAGTAATCCCTGTCGACGATATCCCCAGAGCTTGAGTACGCGAATAACAGGTTGTGCACTCCCTTCTCTTTGCAGAGGTAGTCGAAGGTAAACCTCCACAGTGCAATAAACTCCTCAGGAGTGCAGAGCTTTTCTCCCCACCAGAACCAGCTGCCGGTATGCTCATGGTACGGACGGAAGATGACAGGAATAGCGATGCCGTCATCGTCAGTGAGAGAGGTCAGGAAGTCAGCCAGGTTATCAAGCCACTGCCGGTACCTGTCATGGCTCTCGCCACCAGGCAGCACCGATGCCACCACCCTGTCGGAGGAAATATCCCAGGTGCTTCCCCCGGTGAGCGGATTGTCGGAGTGCCAGCTGAAGGTCGTCACCCCGCCGCGTGCCCATATCTCACGGACGAAGCTCCTCATATGTTCAAAAGGCACAGAATCGAGGTTTACAGCTGCACGGTGTTCTATCTTCCCCAGGTCCATGCCGTACACAGCAGGATAGTCACCGGTGACCCTCTTCACGTCCGACTCCCCTTCGGGGTGGACCCACCCGATGCCGTAGGCCAGGTCATCCTGGTGGCCGAACATAATGCCTTTTTCCGCGGCAGCCTTCAGTCCTGCCAGCATCTTCACGGTCTCAGCGGAAGCCTCCGTATCAGCTACGGCAGCTCCCTCTTGCTGCCCGCTGTTGCAAGCAGTCATCAAAAGGAAGGCAAGGCCAAATACTATAATATTTCTCATTACTGATTTATTTGTTCATCAGGTTATCAAGGCTCCGGTTGTACCCGGAGATAAGGTCGATGGTTGAGTCGGTGTCAAACACCGAATTAAGTCCCTGCTCCTCTTGAGGTGGGTCGCCCAGGTAATCGTCGCCCGGCTGCCAGAAGAGCCTGTCCTCTGTCGCTCTCCCCTCTCCGGAATATGCCCAGATGTTACACCCTGCCAGTCGTCCGCGCACAGCGGCATGGTCCATCACCTGAACGAAGGCATTGTTGTAGTACCGGTCGCGGTATCTCGTAGTCTCCTCCGGAGAGAAGCCGTGGTGATCACGCGGCAGCCCGAACTCCTCCAGCACAATCGGCTTCCCAAGCCGCTCTGCCACCTCAAAATGGTCATTCATGTAGAGGTTGGTTTTGACAATGGCAGAATCAATGGTGCCGGCGATGTCGGTGATATCAAGCCATCCCCAGTTCTTTGGCCAGATATGCATAGTGAGGTAATCTATGTTGGGGTCGGCATGAATACGCTCAAAGAACTCCATCGACTGTTCACAGCCGTGCCTTCCCTCGGTGCCGGTGGTAACAAGATGGTTTTCGTCGAGCTCCTGCAGCAGTGCTGCCATGCGCCCTATCATCGACTCAAAAGCCGGGATATTTTCATCCGAAAAGGCCCTGGGCTCGTTAGCTATCTCCCATGTCATGATTACGGGGTCATCAATGTATCTGAGGCCTGAATAGCGGTTGGTCCGCCCGACGATAAACCTGATATGTTCCTCGAACATTTTGAGACACGGCTCGCACCCGTTGAACTGTCCCGAGAAACTCATGAACTGCGGCCATGTGTTGGGCGGCACGTTGGGATTGGGTATCGGCCCGTACCCGTTCCAGCTTAGGTACTGGGAAAAGCCGCCACTCCAGTCCCACGCATTGTTAAGGAAAAGGATGGCATGCTGTTCGCGCTTCTTCATCTCCACCAGCAGGAAGTCAAGTCCGTCAAGCAGATCGTCGTTGTATTCTCCCGGCGAGAGCAGCAGGGCGGGTGTTACGCGGAACGGCTCATTGTCTGGACCTTCGGCACCCACCATCACACGAAGGTTATCAATACCTATACTCTTCATTTGGTCAAGCTCCCTGATGAGCCTCTCCCTGTCGCCATATTCTCCATTGCTGCCCAGAATGGCCCCGTACCAGTAATTGGCACCGATAAAGTACAGAGGCTCACCGCCCTTCATAAAGATGCCGTCGGAAACCGTTATAAAATCACTTTGCGGCGTGCTTTTACATCCGGCGAGGGCAATCAATGCAAACAACCCGGCTATTACTCTGTTCATCATGCTGTTCTATATGTTACCTATCAAAATTAGGGAATCAGGGCTGCAGTGTTATGATACCATTCTTGTAAATCATGATACTTTAATACCATGATGTTCGGCCGAATGAGAGTAATATGGCCACTCGCATGTATTATCTTGACTGAAGAAGTGGCTGATTGCGGTCGCGGTGAGGACTCTACCATTCTATACTTCATATTATCAATTAATTACAATATGCAAGGAATGACTGTTATATTGTATATTTTTTACATATAATCAGTATATTTGAATAAATGATCATCAACAAACCTAACCATGCATGATGCTATCCTGAAGGAGATCACGCCGTTGACCCAGTCTGACTGTTTTACCTATTTCTACCGTGCGAAGTCGGACTTTGACTTTCCGCTTCACTACCATGATGAGATAGAGCTCAACTTCATCAGGAATGCCCGTGGGGCGAAGCGAATTATCGGCGACCATGTCGAGGAGATAGGGGATCTTGAGCTGGCACTGGTAGGACCCGGACTGCCGCACGGATGGTTTGGTTCCGGCTTTGCCAAGAACCAGGTTGAGGAGATTACCGTTCAGTTTCATAAGGATTTTTTTGATGAGAGGTTTCTCCAGAAGAATCAGCTGAACTTCATCCGCAGCATGCTACGCAGGTCACTGCGCGGCATCCTCTTCTCACCCGAGACCACCAAACGGCTCGAGCCCCGCATCATCGGGCTGGGCAAGAAGCAGGGCTTTGATTCCGTGCTCGAACTGATGAGTATCCTGCATGATCTCTCCATCTCCCGGGCTTACAGGGTGCTTTCCGACTCAGGATTTCACAGCAGCGAGCTCTTCTCCTATAACAGCAGGCGCATTGAGAAGGTGATGGCCTTCATTCACAGCTCCTTCGACAAGCAGATATCCCTTGGTGAGGCTGCCAGGCTGGCAAATATGACCGAGTCGGCCTTCAGCCGCTTCTTCAAGCTCAGGACAGGCATGACCTTCATCGACTGTCTGACAGAGGTGCGTCTGGGTCATGCCTCCCGGATGCTCATCTCCACCACCAAGACGATAGCCGAGATCGCTTACTCATGCGGTTTCAACAACATCTCCAACTTCAACCGCATTTTTCGCAAGAAGAAGGGATGCACACCGCGTGAGCTCCGGGAGAGCTATACCGAGGGCACCAGGGTCTTCATCTGACACCACGCTCACCTCGGGCATAACGTCTCCCGAAAGCATCAGGTTCTCTATCTGACGCTCAGTTCCGTCACTGCAGACATCATTCCTTCCGCCACAGCAGTGACCCTGACGCTGCCTTCCTCCTTCCCTGCCTTCACCACCAGCAGGCACTTGCCGTTAAAGGCCCTGCGGTAATCCGCCCTGAAGGGCTCCATGCTGGTCTGGCTGCCGTTGTCAACCCCGGCAATAGTGCCTGGCCCCTCAACAGTAAATGTTATCAGGTCATCGAAATGGGGTACGGGCACATTATCACTATCGACCACCGTCACTGTTATGAACGAGAGGTCTGAGCCATCGGCTTTAATCTCTTTCCTGTCAGGGGTAAGCACTATGGCAGCAGGCTCACCGGCAGTCTTCACCTCCTGCCGCATCACCTCGCTGCCGTCGCGGTAACCGACAGCCAGCAGAGTCCCCTCCTCAAACGGCAGCCTCCACACCATGTTCAGCTCCTCATCACTCCTGTTCTTCCTGCCCTGTGAGGTATCGTTCAGAAACAGTTCCACCTCATCACAGTTGGTGTAAGCCCACACATCCACCGTCTGCCCCGGATTCCAGTTCCAGTGCGGGAAGAGATGCAGCACCGTTTCGTCGGTCCATTCGCTCTGATACATGTAGTATGCATCTTTAGGGAAGCCTGCGAGGTCTATGATACCGAAGTATGAACTGCGTGCCGGCCACCAGTATGGGGTAGGCTCACCCAGGTAGTCGAATCCTGTCCATATGTACATGCCCGACAGGAAATCATGGTCGCGTATCAGCTTCCAGCTGTCGCGATGTGTTGTGCCCCACGGTGCCGAGTAGTTGTCATAGGCTGAGCATGTAAGGTCGGCGTTGCCGTCCATGAAGGGCTGATCCCACCTCACCGGCCAGCGGCGGATGATATCGGAGGGCATGTCATAGCTGCCCCTGGTTGCCAGTGCCGAGGTGGTCTCCGTGCCGATGAACCTGCCACCCGGAAAGGCTTCCGGAAGACGACCCCAGAGAGTGTCGCGGTAGTTGAACCCCACAAGGTTGAGGGCCCCGGAGGCAATGACAGGGTTATGGGGTGCGGGGTCATTGCATGCTGCCGTCACCGGCCTGGTGTCATCCAGGGCCCTGACGATAGTGGCCATCTCCGTGCTGAGGGCCTCACCGCTGCCGTCTCTCTCCCACTGTTCCATCACCTCGTTGCCGATGCTCCAGATGAAGACGGATGGATGATTGCGGTCACGCAGCACCATATCCTCCAGATCCCTCCTGTACCAATCGTCAAAGTCGAGATGGTAGTCATACTCCGTCTTGCTCACCTTCCACACGTCAAAGGCCTCATCCATCACGATGAAGCCCATATGGTCACACAGATCGAGCAGCTCCGGTGCCGGAGGGTTGTGAGAAGTGCGTATGCCGTTGCACCCCATCGCCTTGAGTATCTCAAGCTGTCTCTCAATGGCACGGGTGTTCACCGCCGCCCCCAGGCATCCCAGGTCGTGATGGTTGCAGACCCCCAGTATCTTCATTGGTTTGCCGTTAAGGATAAAGCCTTTCTCACTGTCAAAAACAAAAGAGCGTATTCCTGTTACTGTCTCGTACCTGTCAGTCACCTTGCCTCCGCTCAGGACCTCGGTCACCACCCGGTAAAGCACAGGACTCTCCACCGACCATAGGCGTGGGTTACTGACAGTCATCTCCTGCGTCACCGCGGTGACGTTGCCGTTGATCACAACAGGGTCAGTGGCTGCGGATGCTACTCGCCTGCCGGCGTCATCGCGCACCGTTGTCCTGAGGATCACCTCAGCCGCAGCACCGGTTGAGTTCTTCACCTCCGTGATCACCCTCAGCATTGCCGACTCAGTGCTAACCTCCGGTGTGGTGACGTATGTGCCCCAGTGATCAACAGCTAACTTCTCAGTGGTGACAAGCCACACGTTGCGGTAGATGCCGGAGCCGGAATACCATCTTGAGTTGGGCTGCTGTGAGTTGTCGACCTTCACTGCCAGGATGTTCTCCTCCTCGCCATAGTGAAGGAAGGGAGTGAGCTCATACCTGAAGGAGCTGTAGCCGTACGGTCTCTTGCCCAGGAAGTTGCCGTTGATCCACACCTCGCTGTTACGGTAGACGCCGTCAAACTCGATGCAGATGATCTTCTCCTTTTTTTCGGGATCCACGGTAAAGGTTCTGCGGTACCATCCGATGCCGCCAGGCAGTGCTCCGCCTCCCGGGGAGGCAGGGTGTGACTCACTGAATTCACCCTCGATGCTCCAGTCATGGGGCAGGTCTACTGCCTGCCAGCTACTGTCGTCAAAACCGGCCTGCCGGGCATCATCACTGCCCGCGAGAGTAAACTTCCATCCCTCGTTGAAACTAAGCCGTTCGCGCACGTCTGTCTTTGCACAGGCGCACAGCATGGCCGCGACAATAGCCGTCAGCATCAGCCTGCTGATAAATGTAGTTCTTCCCTTCATTTCTATAAGAATATTTACTGTGTCATTCCGAATTTATCACGTATCCATTCCATTTTTGCACGGTAGAAATCATCCGGTAATCCGTGACCTGCCTGGGGATAGACTATGTATCTCTTCTCGCCGGTGACCTGGTTATAGGCAGCAAAGTTGATGTGTGGCGGGCATACCTCATCCATCAGCCCCACGCCCATTATCAGCGGTGCTTTGATCTTCGGCGCCAGGTTTTTTATGTCGAAGTAGCTCAGCGTGCAGTATGCCTGATCCCAGCTCATCTGCCTGAGGCCCTCCACAAGCTCTGTAAACTCATTGCCGGGCCAGACCGCAACCCGAAAGTAGTCGCGGAAGTCGGAGAGGAAGGGCACCTGCGGAGCACATACCGCTATCCTTTCGTTATCCAGTGCCGCAGTGGCAAAGGTGAGGGCCCCGCCCTGGCTTGCTCCCTCCACGGCTATCCGGGAGGCGTCAACCTCCGGCCTCGAGCAGAGAAAGTCAATCCCCCTGACACAATCCATGTAAGCACCCCTGTAGATATACTTCTCCTTGTCCTCAAGGTTGGTGAGGATATACCCGGGAAAGCCGGGATTCACATCGTCGGTGCTGTTACCGTGACCCCTGATATTCAGTCCGAAACCGATAATGTCATCACCGTAGTTGATGTATGACGGTACCATCACCGAACTGTAACCCGGTACCTGCATGATTGCAGGATAGCGTCCGGGTTTTACCGGAACCTGGTACCAGCCCCTGATCAGGGCGTTGCCCAGAGAGTGCATCTCAACGAGATAAACATTGTGCTTTTCAGTGCAGAGGCTGTCGATGCGTATCAGTTTGTACTGCGGATCCACAGCTGCCAGCTCGGCCTTAGTCCTCTGCCAGAATGCGTCAAAATCAGGTTGCGCATCTGTGGGGGAGACAATCTTCTCCGGCTCATACCCGAAATTGAAGTGAAATTTCTTGTTGCCCATCTTGCTCTCAAGAGAGAGGGTAGCCTTGTAGAATCCCGGCTTAAGATCCCTGACCCGGAACGCAACCGTGGCAGTAGTGTTTCGCCTGACAGCCACCTCCTGGTACTTCGAGACAAACTTCTCACCAAAATCGGTGACTATATCCAGAGTCAGCGCCCCCCGGTATTTTTTCCTGAATTCGCTTTTTAGCGTGACTGAGATGGTAACATCAGGTGATCCGCGAAAAACAATATCCTCTTCAGTGAAGGCCGTGTTCAGGGTTAGAAGATCGGGATTGCCCCTGTTGGTCAGCTCGACGGGTCCTCCGTAGAGTCCTCCGCCACCGCCGGCGTCATACACTCTTACGGCGACGGTGTTTTTCTTCCCCCACTGAACATAATCGGCAGGAATACGATATGACCTGGGAACATCATAGGCGCCTGAGTAGTCAGGAGGCATCACTCCCGTATTCCCGACCAGATGTCCGTTGAAGTATGTCTCATCGGCATCGTCAATCTTCCCCAGGTTGAGCATCAGGCCATCATACCTGTAGGCATTCCTCTTCATCGAGACGGGGATGACCACCTTCACCCTGTACCATGCAAAGCCATCATACCCCGGAAATCCCTGCGACTCCCACAGCTCAAGAGGAGAGATATCCTTCCACCAGTAATCATTCAGTGCCGAGTCTATATACTCGGACTTGTCACCCGTTATGAACTTCCACTCGGCAGGAACAATGCTCTGACTACTGCCCGCACTGTATATGAGCTGCAGAGCGACCAAAGCCGTTAATAGTCTCTTTATCATATTATTACTATCAGTTAACATCTCCTTTATATCCGCTACACTTAGACCCTGTTATCTCTTCAGCGAAACTTTTATCTCCTGACCTGAATAGTAAACAGTGGTATCCGGGGCCCTCTCAAAGTCGAGCCCCACCGGTTTTTTGCCTGATACTGCAACCACATTGAAGGTTCGGTTCTGAAGCATGCCTTCGAACCCGCCGCTTCTGGCCCCTATTGTAAGCGTACCGTCAGCCTCGCTGTAGTTGAACGGTATCAGGGAGTAGGCTCCATCTGCATAGTTGTAGTTATCACCTTCATCCTCATAGAGGGTAAAGCTGCCGTCGGCACCGGTATATACCCACAGTGTAATTGGTTCGGCCGGCTTCTCCGAGGTGTGTTGTATCTCCGGTCCGAACGGAATTATGGATCCCTCCCTGACGAACACCGGCATATAATCATAGGGTGCATCAGCCTCCGTAACTGTCCCGCCATCGAAGTGCCTTCCGGTGCGCAGGTCATACCAGCCGTATGCTGCGGGCAGGTATACATTGCGCGACCTGGCCCGGTAATCTGTGACGGGATTCACCATTAGTGCCGGGCCGAACATATACTGGTCGGTGATGTCAAATACCCCTGCATCAAGGCTGAAGTCCATCACCAGTCCTCTCATGATTGTGTAGTCATTCAGCCAGGCATGTCCTGCAAGTGAGTAGATATATGGCATCAGCCTGTATCTCAGCTTATTGTACTCTGCCATAGTGTTATAGGCAGGATGACCGGCAGGGGCAGTGTTGTAGATCTCCCTGTAGGGATACTCACCGTGCGACCTGAAGAGCGGCACGAAGGCCCCGTACTGGTGCCAGCGTGTCATCAGCTCACGCCATTCTTCGAGGTCAGCGGGATTCGGATTGTGATAACGGCTCTCCACCGAAAAGCCTCCTATATCCATGGTCCACCATGGTATCCCTGATATGCAGAAGTTGAGTCCGCATGGTATCTGGGCTGCCATGTCATGCCACCGTGCCGCAATGTCGCCGCTCCAGTTGGCTGCGGAGTAACGCTGAAGGCCTGCGAAGGCCGAGCGGGTAAGGATGAAGACCCTGTTCTCCGGGTCACTTTCGCGTTGACCTTCATAGACACCCTGTGCCTGTACCAGCGAGTATGCATTGAAATACCTGTCTGCCGGGCCGAGGGCTGTAGGATCCATCAGGGCCTTGCGCTCATCCATGGGCAGGTTGGAGCATATGTCAGGCTCCGTGGCATCAAGCCACCATGCATCGATGCCCTTGCTGTAGAGTGAGCTGTCAATCTGCTCCCAGAAGGCCCTGCGGGCATCGGCATTGAAGGCGTCATAGAAGGTGGAGACATAACCAATCCAGTCTTTCTGGCCTTTTTCCACATTACGTTTATAAAGCCATCCCCTGCTGTTCATGGCCTCATAGTTGATCGTTCCTACATAGTACTTGGGCCAAACTGAGATCATGATCCGTGCGTTGAGGTCGTCGTGCAGGGTTTTGATCATCCCCTCCGGATCGGGAAAACGGGTTACATCAAACTGATGGTCTCCCCATCGCTCTATGGGCCAGTACTGCCAGTCGAGCACAATATTGTCAAAGGGTATCCCTCTCTCCCTGTACTCTTTCACCACAGCCAGCAGCTCCTCCTGTGTCGTATAGCGCTGGCGGCTCTGCCAGAAGCCCATGGCCCACTTTGGCATCACCGGAGCCTTACCTGTCAGGGTGCGGTACCCGCTGATCACCCCGTCCATGCTCTCGCCACTGATGAAATAGTAATCGACCTGATCAGCCACCTCCGACCAGAATGATATTCTCTGCTGCTCCTCATCGTCAAGTGGCGGCAGATATTGAAGCCCCAGGAACGACTCACCCCCGTCAGGTATCCACTCTATCCTTAGCGGATAGCGTTTACCCTCTTCAAGACTTAGGGAGAAGTAATTCGACGATGCGTTCCAGCACTGGCGCCAGCGGTCAAACAGCAACTCGCCGTCTATCCACAGCTTTGCATAACCGGCAGAGGTAAAGACGAACTTGTACACTCCGGAGGTGTCAGGTTCAAACTCTCCCTCCCAGGTAACCCTGCCTTCTGCAAGGTTAAATCCCTCCGGGAATCTTGCCATGTCAGGCAGGTAGAGGTAGCTTATCCCGTTCTCCTGGCGGATCAGGAAGGACTCCTTACCCGTTTTCCTGTCGGCATATATGGCAGTCAGCCCGCCTTCATTACCGTAACTGCCATAGAGTTTCATGCCTGAGAGGTCACTCCAGTCGCGGATGTCACCATATTTTGTCCTGGAGTTGTTATCCCACAGGATACCGTAGTTGCGGTTTGAGATGAGGAAGGGCACGACGGCAAGAGTATTGTACTGAAAGAGGTCGGCATCCTTCCCCTTCAGGTTCATGAATGAGGTCTGGTTTGCTCCCAGCCCGTAGAGTGCTTCATCGGGGGGCGACTCCCACTGCTGTCTCACGGCATAGCAGCTCTGTCCCTTCACCGTCACCGGGGTGAAGGAGCGGCCTCCGCCCTGCTGTTCGGCAACGAATACCATTCCGTCACTGTCAGTGAAGACTATCTCGCCGGTTTGAAGCGACACCCCGGCACTGACCGATGAGGTGGCGAGGGTGATCTGTCCCTCTCCCTTCTCCAGTGTAAACTCAGCTTCACGTTCCGGCTGAGGAACAGCCATCAGGCTCTCCCTGTCCGGAAAATCGCCGGAGGGCACTGAGGTCACCCTTATGATGCGGTCAGTGATAACCTGCAGCCGGATGGCCTGTCCGGGAAAGTCCGATTTGTCAGGCAGACGAATCTCAACACCCTCATCTGTCCTTTCATAGGGTGCAGTAGTGCATGAGTGACAGAACAGTGCCATAGTGACAATCAGAGATGTCAGTGCGCCAATTATTCGTTTCTTCCTCATATCATGCTCTTATTTAATGATTAATTTCCTGGTGACGACGTAGTCACCCGAATAGAAACTGATGAGCCATACTCCTCTGTGTAATCCTGGATTCATGGTTATCGCCCCGGCACCCGGTTCTGTCTCACGGCGGTACACCACACTGCCGCGACCGTCGCTGATCTCGATCCGGATTATATTGTCCGCCAGGTTTGCAGCAGTAAAGGATCCCGTTGACGGGTTAGGGTAAACGACAATATTCTCTTCAGCCCTGACAGCCTCCACCGCAGTCACCTCATTGTTTATTATCAGCGTTTTTGTGCCGGGTTCAACAAGCAGGTATACTGCCGAGAGAGGAGGCATCACAATTCGTATCTCATCACCAATGGTTGTTGCCCTTGCCTCAATGCTCTCATACTCTTCCGGTCCGCCGGCCACTAAAGTTCCACCGGCGCCGTTGATGAATACCTTACGTGAGAAGTCCTCACCGTCAGTACCCGTCAGGGTATAGGTATAGAACCTCTCCCCGACCTTGTAATCCTTTAGGTTAAGGCGCACCACCTTCTGCACTTTGGTGGTGTTAACCATCGAAGCACCCAGATGTCCCGAACTGAATGCGGTTGGTATGACCACCACGCCGGGAGCACCCGTTACCGAGGAGTTAAGAAGCACGTCACCGGTATACCTGCGCATGTAGTAGAGGTGGAAGAAGGCCGGATGAGGGGTATAATCAGGAACATCCGGCTCGTTATAGGCGAACATGCCGTGATCATTACCATTGTCCCATCCGTTGGCCAGATCCCAGCGGTTGGCAGCCCCGAAGCCTGACCTCATCAGCTCACCGGTGACAAGCACGGCATGCATGCCGTTGGCATGTGAGACAGCCTGGTTGGAGCCTATGGCGAAGATGTTGTACTCTGTCAGTGCGACTGGCAGCCTGGGCATACCGGCACTTTCAACCGTGGTCCAAACATAATTGATATAGCCCTCAGTCTTTGTATGAGATGCCAGAACTGTTGCAACATCGGAATCCTGATGATAGGGAGTATAATAACTGTGTGCCGACCAGAAATCAGCCATGTCACCCACCTCGGCAGCCACAGCGCCGTTCCACGAGGCATGGGTGCCGGAGCCCTCAACCATCACGACTCCTATTTTGATATGAGCACCTGTCTCCAGTGCCGCTGCCCTCATCGAGTCGATAAAGACCCTGCAGTGCTGTCCGTAAAGTGACGGAGTGATATACTCCGGCTGTCCGTCCTTGTTCAGTGACCGGTCGATACGGTATCCTGCCTCCCAGCTGCCGAACACCTCGTTGCCTATCTCCCAGAACTTAGACCTGCCGTTATCATAGCGCACCCAGTCGGCTGCCATGTGTGCAGCCTGTGCCACGGGATTGTCACGGGTGCCGTACCTTGCATAACCGTAGTTAACGGTTATCATGCCCGTGGAGTTGGTCTTGCCGAGGATAGTATAGAAGGAATCAACATCCATCGTCCAATTTTCCCATGGATGGGGTCTGTGACCGTACCAGGGCCAGCCGGTGTTTGAGGGATCGGTTGCAAGCGCGGCAGGCACATCCTGTGGCGGGTGGTCAACATCAAGGTTCCAGAAGAAGACATCCGATATGCTTCCCCCGGGCCCGCGCAGCACCCCCATCTCACGGTTGGCCATGTTCTTCATCAGGGTGGCATTGTCAGACATGGTACCGGTCCAGAGGTTTGCATTGTCACCGAAGAGGTACTTTGAGACCTTTGTGACGGTGTCACTGAGATCTACGGTAACGGCCACCGTCACCGGATCGGTCACCGGCTGCACCTCACTGTAATCCGGTACGATTGCCGTCCGCGGTTGCCATTCGGCCATGAAGAATCCCTGCGGGTACATGCTGTAGTCAGTCTCATCACTGAGCGGATAACTCTTCAGATCAGGCATCTCGTCGAGGGTGACTACGTATTCATGGGCCATCACCTTCTGCCAGTGCGACAGCGGGTTCTTAATCCCGTCGCGGATGAATGAGCCGTACCACGGCATGAACCACGACCAGTGTGCCCGGTCGGCAACAAGTAAGTCAGGGTCCGGAACAGGACCGTTCTCGCTGAGGGTTATCAGCTTACGGCCGCCAAATCTTTCCTTGATGGCGTTGTATGTCAGCACCTGCGAGCTGAAGTCGCCGTCAGCAGCGTAAATGTCAGCTCCCAGTATATCAACGTACTCATCACCCGGATACCATTCAAGATTATTGGCCGCCGCGTCGGTGGTCCAAACCCAGATCAGATTCTTCAGTCCGTGATGATTAACCAAACGGTCAAACATGAGTCTCCAGAGATTTTTACAGGGTTCCGGGCCCTTTGCTCCCCACCAGAACCACCCTCCGGAAGCCTCGTGCAGTGGTCTGAACAGGACGGGAATATTTTCACTGTTCAACTGCTTCAGGTAGCCGGCGATGATGTCTATATCGCTCACCATGGCCTGGTACTCAGGTGAGGTGGTCTCTGTAATCTTTGAGACATCGAAACCGGTATCGGCGGTATAGAATGCGTCCGTAGTGCGTAACGGATCGCGCCAGTGCCAGCAGATAGTCACCAGGCCGTTGCTGTTGTACCAGTTCTTCGTTTCATTAACAAGTACCGACTTGTCAAACCAGCTGTAGTTGCGGGTATGGTTCATGAAGTCGAGTCCGATTAGTGCAGGGTATCGGCCTGTCTGTGCCAGGAGCCAGTCAGCCTCTTCCTTCGCGTTGAGGCTCATGGCACCTGAATGTATCCTGTGAGTGAAGCTGTCCATGATGTAGCTCCAGAGTCTCCGTGTCTCCGTGTGAGGCGACGGGGTAGAGAGGTTATAAGGCAGTTGCACCGTTATCTCAGGTTCGGTGTCGGGCTCTATGCGGAAATAATCGACGAGGAACCAGCCCCAGCTCTTGGTCAGGGAGAGGGTATTGCTTCCCTCCTTCAGCCATGCCCTCCCGAATGATACCTCGGTGAAGGCAGCAGAGGCCGGGAAGGAGAGCTCTGCACTGTTGCCGTTGATGACGAGGATATTCTTCTTGTCGCCGTAAGGGCCTGCATATCCTACATATATTTTATACCATGCCCCCTGTTTAAGTGCAAAGCTGACGGTGACCCTGTCACCTTCATCCTGAAAAAGACCTACATATCCCGTCCCCGAAAAGCCGGCTACGGATGACTGCACTGACAGGCTGCCTGTCAGGGTGCCGTTTTCGGCTTCCTGTTTCGTGCCCTGCCCAACAGCAATGACACATCCGGTCAACAGAAAAATTGCACCGGCCAGTATCCTGAAACTAAATCTCATATGCAGAGGTGGTTGACACTTATTTTAAATACAAAGGGTATCTCAATTTAGTGATAAAATCCGAGATACCCTTTGTTTCTGACTAAATGACTTACCTAATCAATCACCATTATTTATGCTCAAACCGAATATTGTCAACATAGAGGCCGGTGAGATCCATATCCACACCTGTCCATAGGGTCATGCCCCAGTCACCGCTTGAAGGGATGACGTCGGGAAGTGCCGGGTAGGTGGCCAGATCGAATGTGATGGTTATCCATCCCGGAGTCGACCAGCTGCCGTCATCATTCTGTATGCCGAGATGGCCTATATCGATGTCCGTGCCGGCAAGCTTCATGGTGAAGGCGCCTGTTCCCGGGGCGAACGGTGTGGTGATATTGACATCCATCTTGAGGTAGTGATCGGCTTTGGTTACCGAGGGTTTGGGCAACTGATCATGGTTGCATCCCCAGATCCATGTCCAGCCGTTCAATGCAGTCAGCACTCCGTGCATGTAGTTACCGGAGATTGCTATTGCCGGGTCGCTTCCCAGCTCAACGGCGCCACCCCAGTTGTCCCAGCCAAGATCGTGACCATCAGCTCCAACTTCGAAGTCGTTGATCATGAGAGAAGGATCAACAACCGGATCGGTACCGCCGAAGAATATCTCCGGGAAGATTCCCTCCTCGCCCTCATATGTGAGGAGGCTTATGGTGCCGTAACCGCGTGTCACATCCACGGGCACATAGACTTCAATCTTCGTATCTGTCTTGACACCGTAGGCTGTCGCCGGAACATTTCCCGGGAAGACCAGCTCTTTCACCAGAAGCATGTTGGTGCCGTTGATGGTCAGGATATTTCCGGGTTCACCGCGGAACTCTGTGTATGAATCAAACACCGGCAGGTTGGCAAGAATGGTGAATTCGATTGCCGACTGAACCTCCGTTTTGTTCTTTGCAACCAGTGTTATTATGCCTGTCTTGGCTCCCACAGGAACCGTCACTGTCAGCGAGGTTTCAGTCCTGGCACCGATCGTCCCTTTCATATCACCGGTGAAGACCACATCGGTGACGAGGTCCAGGTCGGTTCCTGATATGACGATATCTGTGTTTGCCTTCGCCGATGTCGGGCTGAAGGAGGTGAATACCGGATCTATCATTGTCAGGTTGGGTCCGTCGATCTGCTTGTCTGCCTTTGTGAAGAAGCTCACGGTTCCTGTGACGGCATCGTCAGGCACTGTTACAAGTATCTGTGTGGCGGTGCCGCCGTCCTTGATGGTCCCCTGGGTGCCGCCCCCGAAGGTGACATGATCAACAAGGTCGAGATTTGTTCCGGTAACGGTGATGTCCTGTCCGTTCTTGAGTGTCACCGGGGTGACGCTCAGCGTCGGGATCACCATCAGCAGGTCATCGGCAGTTGCAACCTCAACACCCGAGGCAGGTATCATGATGACCTTGCCGTCTTTGGTGTCATCCGGCACATTGATCACAATCTCCGTGGCAGTGTGGCTTGTAAAGTCTGCCGCGGCAATCACCTTGTTGCCACCGAGCGTGACGGTCTCAACCAGGTCGAGGTTGGTGCCGGCTATCGTGAGCGCGGTGCCTGCCTTGACGGGGTTCGGTGTCACCGAGGTAAAGGCCGGCAGTGTCACTGTGAGGTCGCTGGCAGAAAATACAATGATGGGCTCCTCTGCAGCGTTCGAGACGGCTATCTTGCCGGTCTGGGCCTCAGCGGGAACGATCAGCTTTATCTCCGTGCGGCTGTGGCTGGTAAAATCGTCTTCAACCACGGTGATACGGTCTGTCAGTATCACCTCTCCCACCAGGTTGAGGTAGTCGCCCGCGATGGTCAGCTCATCGCCAGCCTTGACAGTGGCGGGTGTGAAGCTGGCTATTGATATGGGCTCTGAATAACCTATCTCCGTCTTTGTGGTGATATCGCCGTCGGGGGTCTTAAGCACAACATAACCCGGCATGGCCTCCTGAGGGACAGTGAGCGTCAGCAGGGTTGGCGTCTTCTTGGTAAATGAGGTGACAGTGATATTGTTGGGCAGTATCACAGCCGTCACCTTGTCGAGGTTTACCCCTATGAATTTCAGTTCTGCCCCCCGGGCTATGGGCATGGGCCCGAAGCTATAAAGGGCTGCCTTGGTGTCAACCTCTTCCTTTCCCTCGCAGGAGTTGAAGAGGAGACCGGTGCTGACCACGCAAAGTGTCGTGAACAGCAGCGTCCAGTTGCGGAATTGTATTTGAATCTTTTGCATCGCAAATCGTTTTTCGGTTGATTACTTCGGTATCACACGTATGTTGTCTATGCAGATGTGCGGGTTGCAGTCCGTTCCGGCCACACCGCCGTGCCATACATAGAAGGTCAGGCCGCTTATCATGTCAGCCATGAGCTTGTTGGCACTTTCAGCCCCGTCAAATGTGTAGTTGAAATCTGACAGGGGGAATGAAACCGTGATCCAGCCGTCAGTCTGATAGGAGCCTGTCTCCTTCCACGGATTCCACAGTCCTCTCGGATAGCTGTAATCAGCAATATAGCCGTTTGTGCCGCTGACGGAGTAGGCCGTGAAGATCATCTGCAGTGCTGCCGACTGCCATGGGGCGACGACGTTCACTTCGAACTTTATCTGACCGTCCTTGAGCTCACCGGTATAGACTGGCACATCAGGACGCCCGTTGGCTGAAGGCCAGAGGTTGAAGCTGAAGCCATCCTCGTTCCAGGTTGAACCGGCACCGCCGGCCAGGGCCCCGGAGAACCTTACATAATTGCCGTCTACAGGTTCGGGGTTTGAGTTGCCGATGACACCCGAGCGCCATCCGCCGGCTGCCGTCAGATCATCGAAGTTCAGGATAATGCCCCTGTCATCGCGGAAGAAGAAGCGTGACCGGGTTGTTCCGTAGAGCGACTTGACCTGTATCTGGCCCGGACCGGTGCCGGCAGGTACTGTCACACGTATCTCATTGATCGTTAAGCTCTCGATGGTTCCGGCAATGTTACCCGGGAATAGTACCGTCAGGGGTGATGCCGGGTCATCAACAAAGTAGTTGCCCTTGATGACGGCGGTTTCGCCGTCCGCAACATACTCACAAACCATCCTGTCAACCAGCGGAGCGGGAACATCCACTCCGAAGTCATACTGTAACTTCTTCACCTTGTCACTGTTGATCAGGGTCATCTTGTTGGTCACCTCAGCAGGAATCACTTCGGGCACCTGGACGATGATCGATGTTTCGGTAACAAGGTTGGGGTTCAGGGCTGCCCTCTGGTCATTGAACCAGATCTCATCCACGTTGCCCAGGTTCTTGCCTATGATCGCAATATTGTCACCCATGAAGGCATGGACAACCAGCGAATCAGACTTTGCAGGATCTGTCTTGCGGATATACATTATCTCCGGCGCCGGCTGCTCATCAGTATCTTCGCACGACTGGAAGAAGAGGCCGGTAAAGATGGTCACCAGCACCAGCATGGATGCTGAGAACCTTTTATAATTTAACTTTTTCATCCGTTATTAATTATTTATCTTATTGGTCGAATGGAACTTGCATGAATTGAATAATCATATTCCTTTGCGGACTTATACTCATGCAAGTTTCATATCTGGCATGGCTATTTGGTGTAATAGTGTTCAGGCTCATCATCCAGCTTCGGGTCCTGAAGCACCTCGGAGGCCGGTATCGGAAGGAACATCTTGTCAGGTGTGAAGTTGGTCACATAGAACGGATTACCGGGTATGGTACCCCTGTTCTGAGCTTCGATTATCTCCCTGGCCTTATCGTAGCCCTGGCGGGTGATATCGAACCAGTAATCACCTTCAAAGGCGAACTCAACACGCCGCTCCTTCATGATGTCATCAAGAGTAAGCAGATCCTTGGTCGGCAGTCCGGCACGGATACGAACCCTGTTGAAAGCCGTAAGGGCTGAAACATCGGTTGTTGACTCGCTGGTACCAAGAGTCGCTTCGGCATAGATGAGAAGGATATCGGCAAACCTCAGCATCATGAAGTTGATGCCGGTATTCATGCCGATGACCTGCTCGCCACCATACTTTGAGCCGGGGCCTACGACATACTTGGCGATGGTTGACCTGGTGCCGTTGAGTGAGCCTCCCTGGTTGGTTGCCTGAACGGTGTCATACCTGAAACCGTCTTTCATGAACTCATTGTATGCAGCATCATTGACCGTGAAAGAACCGTCGCTCTGTGGCAGCTTCTGAGGTTTCCATGAGGGCATTGTCCAGCCGTGCTCCATCACCGAACCTGCCCGGCGCTTGTCGTTGGGCTCATAGGCAGCGACGATGTCAAGCGAGGGTCTGTAAAGCTCCCACATATTGGCTTCGTCGGTCTGCAGGCTGGAAGGACCGCGGTCAGGGTTCAGCTGGTTGCCCGAACCCCACGGGTTCATGGTGCACTGATGCTGTACCGCAAAGAGTGTCTCAATGTTGTTGTTGTTGGCACTCGAGTTGAACATGGCCCGATAGTCGGGGAAGAGGTCAAACAGTTTTGAATCAATCACCTCTCCTGCCATCAGCTTCGCATTTTCGTAATCTTTCTGATAGAGATAGAGTTTTGCCATCATCCCCTTGGCCGAGTATTTGGTAACCCTGCCTGGGACATCGGTTTCGGGAAGTCCTGCCTCGGCAAGCTGCAGTTCCTCGAGCGCAAACCTGAGCACATCCTCCTGGTAGTAACGCGGGATCTGGAAGTCGCCTGTCAGGGCTATGGCTCCGGGATCGGTAACGATGGGAGCATGGCCGAAGATGCGGGCGATATAGAAATAGACCGTTCCCCTGAGGAAATGGCACTCAGCTATCGCCGGATCGAGAATCGCCGGGTCGCCGCCCTCAGCCTTCTTCTGTTCAAGAGTGGCCATCAGTGAACTTGTCCAGCCGTTTACCTTGTAAAAGGCCTTCCATGAGTCAGAAAGACGCACCGAGGTGGCTGACACCGTCATCTCCTGGAAGGGGGTATCATCACCGTTCCATGTGTGTTCATTCCCTGACAGTATCTCACCGATACAGTCGAGGGCACGGGCTTCATAGCCTGACCAGGCCAGCCCTGAATAGATGGTACTGGTTGCAGCCCTGACCTCATCAGCAGTGTTGTAATAGTTGCTCACCGTCAGACCCGAAAGAGAGGGACGCTCGATGAACGACTCGCTGCATGATGCAAGTGTTGCTGCCAGTATCAAAATCACGTATATAAATCTGTTTTTCATGATCATTTTTTTTAGTCATTAAAACTCAACACTCACACCGCCCATGATCGTGCGCGGGTTGGGATAGTGACCGGCATCGACGTTCATAAGCCTGATACTGTTGTTGTAGGAACCAACCTCCGGGTCGTAACCCGTATATTTGGTAAAGGTATAAAGGTTCTGAACCGTCACATAGAGTCTGAGGTTGTTCATCTTCACCTTGTTTACGAGAGACTTTGGCAACCTGTATCCGAGAGTGATGTTCTGGACACGCAGGTAGGATCCATCTTCAACATAACGGTCTGACATGGCCGTGTTGTTGGTGTTGGTGTTGGAGAAACGCGGCAGTTCACCTTCCCTGTTGGTTGCGGTATAGCGATCCATGACTGCGGTCGACTGGTTGTAGTAGACGTTGTTCATTCTCTCCAGCTGCCACTTCATGAAGTTGAATATCTCAGCACCGTAGCTTCCCTGCAGGAAGATGGAGAGATCAATATCCTTATACCTGAAGTTGTTGGTGATACCGAAGGTGAAGTCAGGGATCGGGCTGCCGATGAAGGTGAGGTCCTTTGAGTCAATTATCTTGTCACCGTTCTGGTCTGCAAACCTCACGTCGCCCAGCCAGGTCTCGTTCTCGGCAACTGCCGAACCGAACTGTGGGTAAGAGCTGGCAAGCTCTGCCTCGGTACGGAAGAGACCGTCGGTCACCAGGCCCCAGAATGTTCCCACTGCATAACCCGGGACCGTATGGGAAATCAGGTAGTTGTCATAATAGATCTTCCCGTCGATGGAGGATGATTCGTTAATGAGCTTGTCAAGCACGTTCTTGTAGTGCGAGAAGATGATTGTTGTGTTCCATGCGAAATCGGGCCTGACAATGTTACGGGTAAGAAGGCTGACGTCGATACCGGTGTTGGTCATCTGTCCCACATTGCCGATAGGCGCTTTCAGGTCGTTCCATGCATCGCCGACACCCAGAAGGGCGGGGCCGGTGCTGAAGAGCAGCATGTTGGAGGTGATTTTTTTATAAAGGTCTACCGTCAGGTCGATCCTTCCGTTCAGGAACCCGAAGTCAACACCTCCGTTGTAGGTGATCACCGATTCCCATCCCAGATCGGGATTGGCTATCCCGGCTATGAAGTTGGTAGAAGCGGTACCCACCTGTCCGAACCCTACCGGTCCGGGCCAGAAGTTCACATTGGAGGTATATGGCGGGCTGGGTGCGCCTCCGGGCAGGTTCTGGTTACCCACTGACCCGGCACCAAGTCTGATCTTCATGTAGTTCATCACCTTGTCCCATCCTGCGGCAAACTTCTCGTTGGTGACCGTCCATCCTACAGATGCGCCGGGGAAGTATCCCCATTTGTTGTTGGGACCGAAGTTGGCCGAGCCGTCTGCCCTGTAGCTCAGTGAGAGGGAGTAGCGATCGTCAAAGGTGTAGTTGCCTCTCACGAAGTATGACTCCATGGCCCAGTCGCCCTTGCCGCCGGTGAGATCCCATGTGGTCTTGTCCGTACCGCCGGCATTCATGTCGAGGATATTGTTCTGGAGGTCAACCTTCTTTCCTCCCATTTGCTCCCAGTATGAGTACTGTGCCTCATGGCCGCCGGTGAAGGCGACTTTATGCTTGCCAAAGGTCCTGTTGAAGTTCAGGTAGTTCCTGACTGCATAATAATAGGAGTTGTTGCGGTTGTCATAGAGCTGTGCCTGAAGTGACCTCGTTCCGATATTGGCCTCATACTGGAATGCGATGTTGTTCCGCATCCCGAGCTGGTATGAGAATTCGTTACGGAGCGACAGTCCCTCCATGAAGATGATATCAGCGTAGATATTACCGAATATCTGGCTCTGGGTTGTCTTGTTGCCCCTGCTGCTGCTTGTGGCAACGGGGTTGTCGGCTGTGTAACTGTAACCGCCGACAGTGTAGTTGCCTGCCCATGTGCCGTCGAGGTTCCTCACCGGAATGAGCGGGTTCTGCAGCGTTGACCACCAGATGGTACTCTCGGCGGCATCGGCGAGGGTTACATTCTGGATACTCCTTGTTATGTTGGAGCTTACCCCTGCCCTGAGCCAGCTTTTAACCTGGCTGTCGAGGTTGAAGCGTGTTGAATAGCGTTTGAAGTCGGACCCTATCAGGATACCCTGCTGGTCGAAATAGCCAGCAGAGAAGTAATAGTTGGTTTTCTCATTCCCTCCTGAAATGCCAAGCTGATGGTCGGTGGTGTAACCCTGCCGGAAGATGGCATCCTGCCAGTCGGTTCCCTCTCCGAGAAGGGAGGGATCGGCGAACTCCTCCGTCGGGGTGTAGCCTGTCCCCAGTTCGGCGATGACGCTGTTCTGGTATTCGGCAAACTGGCGGAGGTTCATGACATCCAGCTTCCTGGTAACATGCTGAAGTCCGTAGGAGGCATCATAGGTTATCTTGCCCTCACCGGCCTTGCCCTTCTTCGTGGTTATGAGCAGAACACCGTTGGCAGCCTGTGATCCGTAGATGGCCTGCGCCGAGGCGTCCTTGAGAACGTCGATCGACTCAATGTCATTGGGGTTCAGCGTGGCCAGAAAGCTGTTCTGCGTCTGTCCGTCAGAGCCGCCGAGGCCGTCATAGCCTGTGTTCTCAACGTTGTTGGATGTGAAGGGTACACCGTCAATGACTATCAGCGGGTCATTGCTGTTAATCGAGGTGATACCCCTTACCCTGACGGAGACGCCGCCGCCGGGCTGGCCGCTGTTATTCATCACATGCAGTCCTGCGACCTTGCCCTGCAAGGCCTGGTCAACACCGGCAACAACAAGGTCCTGAATATCCTCCGTCTTGACGGAGGCGATGGCAGATGTCACCTCTGACCTTCTGATGGTACCGTATCCAATCACCACTACGGCGTCAACCTCCTCGGCTGACATATTCATAACAATTGTCATGGCCCCCCCGGTAATCGGTATCTCCTGTCTGTCCATCCCTATGAATGAGACAACCAGCGTGGTGGCATCCGCAGGCACCTGAAAGGAGAAATTTCCGTTCAGGTCAGAGGCAGTTCCTATTGTCGTCCCCTTCACCACTATCGAGGCTCCGGGCAAGGCAGCATTGGTCTCATCCAACACCCTCCCGGTGACAGTCCTCTGCTGTCCGAAAAGAGCTGATGATGACATGACAGCTGCCAGACAAATAAGAAAAGTTAGTCTAAAGAGTTTGTTTTGCATAGCTGTACAGTTTTAGGTTTTTAAAGTTAACCCTTCTTCTCAGCGTAACACTGATACTTTTTTGTCTCTTTGTTATAATAATTTGATTATTCCTGTGTCATTTATGGCAGAATCTAACAAGGTTCGTGTACATATTACACAATGTGTATAAATAACCTGTCTTAACATATCCCCTGCATGGGAGCTGCACATGCATATCTCCGGGCAGGTGGAGTCATATATATAATAATGTATCATTTAACTACCAGGTTGCCCTTAAATTTCCGCTGCCTTTTTTGCTTCCCCTGTTGATTCTGACATTTATTTACAATATCTTTGAAATCCTACATTGTACACTAAGTCATTTTATCACTTACCAGGTATAATAAAATGATATCCCACAAGATAGTACCCAACATCTCGGTCGACTGTGTAGTGTTCGGATTTGACTTCGAAAAGCTGAATGTGCTGCTGGTCGAAAGAGAGCTAAAAGATGAAAAAAACGGGAAAATACTCATCAGCGACCATACTCTTGCAGGATATCACATCTTCGAGGATGAGGACCTGGACAGTGCGGCCAGCCGCATATTGAAAGGTCTTACCGGCCTCGATAACATCTTCCTTGAACAGTTTGGTGCATACGGACAGCTCGACCGTGTCTCTGCACCCAAGGACAAGGTGTGGTTCGAACATATCAACAAGGGATTTGCCGATCGCGTTGTTACTGTGGGCTACCTGGCCCTGATAGACAACACAAAGGTGACACTCAGGCTTAAAGACAGGAACGTATCGTGGTTTCCGGTGGCAAGGGTCAGCGAGATGGAGATGGCCTTTGACCATAAGTTTCTATTTTATGAGGCTCTTCAGGCCCTTCAGAGGAAGGTGAAGGTTGAACCGATAGCCTTCGAGCTTCTGCCTGACTATTTCACTCTTTCACAGCTTCAGAAGCTCTACGAGGCACTGCTGGGAACATCGTTCGACAAGCGCAACTTCAGGAAGAAAGTGGCACAGATGCATTATGTAATCCCCTTGAAGAAGAAACAGCAGGGTGTGGCCCACAAACCCGCACAGTATTATCTCTTCAGCCGGGAGGTGTACGAAAAGACAAGAAAAGGTCGTATCTCATTCATTATCTGAACTCCATAACCAACCTGCAAAACCATGAATCTACACATCGTTGACCTTGGCATAGTCATTCTGTACCTGGTGACTACCATATTTATAGGCAACTGGGTCTCAAAGAGAGCTTCAAAAAACATACAGTCCTACTTCCTCGGCGGCAACAGCCTGCCGTGGTATTTCCTGGGCGTCTCCAACGCCTCCGGGATGTTTGACATAGCCGGCACTATGCTGCTGGTATACTGGCTCTCAGTCTACGGGCTCAAGAGCCTCTGGATACCCTGGCTCTGGCCTGTTTTCAACCAGGTATTCCTGATGGTCTACCTCTCATCGTGGCTGAGACGCTCCAACGTCATGACGGGCGCCGAATGGATCAGGACCCGCTTCGGTGACGGCCGTGCCTCCAACCTCTCGCACATCATTGTGGTCATCTTTGCCATCGTCAGCGTCATCGGTTTCCTCTCCTACGGCTTCAAGGGCATCGGCAAGTTCGTTGCCGCCTTCCTGCCACCCATCGTTTCCAACCCGGAGTACGTCCTGGCTCACCCCCAGATCAACGTTAACCTCTACGCCCTGATCCTGATGGCCATCACAACATTTTACGTGGTCAAGGGAGGAATGTTCAGCGTGGTCATCACCGAGGTGATACAGTACGGAATCCTCACCGTCGCCTCCATCGCCGTGGGCATCATCGCCATCAACCAGATCGCCCCTGATGCCCTCAATGCAGTGATACCCGAAGGATGGAAGAGCCTTTGGTTCGGGAGGACCACGGGACTCGACTGGCATACCATATCTTCAGCAGCATCGCCCAAGCTTCATACGTTCAACGACTGGATAAAGACCGACGGGTATGAGCTCTTCGGCCTCTTCTTTGTCATGATGCTCTTCAAGGGCATACTCGTCTCGGCCGCCGGCCCAGCCCCCAACTACGACATGCAACGCATCCTGGCCACCAAAAATCCCAAGGAGGCATCCAAGATGAGCTCCCTGGTCAGCGTGGTGCTTAACCCCACACGCTATTTCATGGTAGCCGGACTGACGATACTCGCACTGGTGAACTTCGACAAGCTCTATACGGGCTCGCTCACTGAGCCTGACTTCGAGAGCATCCTGCCCGAGGTGCTGGCCACCTACGTGCCTGTCGGGCTGCTGGGGTTCCTGCTGGCAGGACTCATTGCAGCGTTCATGAGCAACTTCGCAGCCACGGTGAACGCGGCACCGGCCTACCTGGTGAACGACATCTACAAAAAATACATCAACTCCCACGCCAGTGAAAAAACATACGTGAGGATGAGCTACGCCGCATCCCTGCTGATAGTCGTGATCGGCATCATTGTGGGCTTCCTGGTGACATCAATAAATGACGTGGTGCTGTGGATCACCGCAGCCCTTTGGGGAGGATACACCGCCCCCAACTTCCTGAAATGGTACTGGTGGCGCTTTAACGGCTACGGTTATTTCTGGGGAATGCTCTCCGGAGTGCTTGCAGCATTGTTCCTGCCAATGCTCAACCTTGATATACTGCAGAACTGGCCGCTGACAGAGAACTTCAGCATGAATGCCTTCCCTGTCATTTTCCTGATCTCCCTCATCGGCAGCGTGCTCGGATCACTGCTGACAAAAAAGGAAGACGACGAGACACTGAAGAAGTTCTACAGGCAGGTGAGACCCTGGGGTTTCTGGAAGCCCGTTGAAAGAATGGTCCTGGCTGAAGAGCCCTCCTTCAGGGCAAACCGCGACTTTTGGAGAGACATGTTCAACATCGTCGTGGGAATAGTGTGGCAGATTTCGCTGATGGCCTTCCCGGTCTTCCTGGTCCTTCGTGAATGGACCCAGTTCTACGTGGCAACGGCAGTCATGATAGTCACTACCGTTATACTGAAATTCACCTGGTGGAATAAACTAAAAGACTAAGCCTGATATGAGATTCGGCCATTTTGATGACAGCAGCAGGGAGTATGTAATTACCAGCTACAGGACCCCCTACCCGTGGATTAACTATCTCGGCAACAGAGATTTCTTCTCCATAATCTCAAATACCGCCGGCGGATACAGTTTCTACCGCGATGCCCGTCTCCGCAGGCTGACACGCTACAGGTACAACAATGTGCCGCTGGATGACGGCGGCAAATACTTCTATATCAATGACAACGGCAGCGTGTGGTCGCCCGGCTGGAAGCCGGTGAAGGCCGATGTTGACGACTACTCATGCCGGCACGGTATGGGTTACACCGCCATTGGTGCGGAGAAGGACAGCTTGAGGGCCGATCTGCTCTATTTCGTGCCGCTGGATGACACCTGCGAGGTGCAGCGCGTCACCCTCCGTAACAACAGTGGCAGGGCAAGGCGGATACGACTCTTCTCGTTCCTCGAGTGGTGTCTCTGGAACGCGCACGACGACCAGACCAACTTCCAGCGCAACCTCTCCACCGGAGAGGTGGAGGTTGAGGAGGGAGTGATCTACCACAAGACCGAGTATCGCGAACGCCGTAACCACTATGCCTTCTACTCTGTCAATGCACCCGTTGCCGGGTTCGACACAGACAGGGAGACCTTCCTGGGTATCTATAACGGGTTCGACCGTCCCGATACGGTCTTTGCAGGCAAACCGCGCAACAGCATCGCACACGGATGGTCGCCGGTGGCATCACACTGCCTTGAGATTGCCCTCGAACCCGGAGAGAAAAAGGAACTGGTATTTGTGCTCGGTTATGTGGAGAATCCTGATAATGAGAAGTTCATCGCGCCAAAGGTGATCAACAAGACCAGGGCAAAGGCTATGATCGGCAGGTATGACACCGTGGAGAAGGTTGACGCCGCCTTCAGGGAGCTGGCAGATTACTGGGAGCGGCAGCTTTCGGTGATCTCGCTTGACCACCCCGACCCGCGCCTTTCACGCATGGTCAACATCTGGAACCCTTACCAGTGCATGGTCACCTACAACATGTCACGCAGTGCCTCATATTTTGAGTCGGGCATCAGCCGCGGCATGGGCTTTCGTGACTCCAACCAGGATCTTGCCGGATATGTTCATATGACACCGCAACTGGCCAGGGATAGGATCATAGACATAGCCTCCACCCAGTTCGATGACGGGAGCGCATATCATCAGTACCAGCCGCTGACAAAGAGAGGCAACGCCGAGATAGGAGGCAACTTCAACGACGACCCGCTATGGCTTATATTCGGGGTGGCAACATACATAAAAGAGACAGGCGACTGGTCGATACTCGATGAGACTGTGCCCTTCAACAATGACCCCGCCAATGCCGCGAGCCTCTTCGAGCACCTGAACCGGTCGTTCCGGCATGTTGTGAATCACCTGGGACCTCACCGCCTGCCGCTGATAGGACGGGCCGACTGGAACGACTGCCTGAACCTGAACTGCTTCTCCAACAACCCGGATGAGAGTTTCCAAACCACCGAAAACCAGAAGGGAGGCAAGGCGGAGTCGCTCTTCATAGCCGCCATGTTCGTGCTCTACGGTAATGACTTCGTCGCCATTGCACGGAGAAGAGGCGAAGATCGGCTCGCTGACGAAGCAGAGCAGCATATCAGGAGCATGGCTGAGGCCATCGACACGCACGGGTGGGACGGCGAATGGTTCCTGCGTGCCTATGACTTCTACGGCAACAAGGTGGGCGGCAAGGAGAACGAGGAGGGTAAAATCTTCATCGAGACCCAGGGCATGTGCATCATGGCAGGCATCGGACTGGAAGACGGCAGGGCACTGCAGGCACTCTCCTCCGTCAACCAACACCTGGCATGCGAATACGGCATAGTGCTGAACAACCCGGCATTCACAAAATACTTTCTGCAGCTTGGTGAGATATCGAGCTATCCCGAGGGTTACAAGGAAAATGCCGGCATCTTCTGCCACAACAATCCCTGGGTTATCATCTCCGAGACCCTTACAGGCAACGGCAACAGGGCCTTCGACTACTACAGCAGGATCACACCTTCATACCTTGAGGAGATAAGTGACCTGCACAGGACAGAGCCCTATGTCTATTCACAGATGATAGCGGGCAAGGATGCCTTTCTTCCCGGCGAGGCGAAGAACAGCTGGCTGACAGGCACTGCGGCATGGTGCCTCTACGCGGTCACCAACTACATCCTGGGCATACGGCCCGATTATGACGGGCTGATCATTGAACCGTGCATCCCGGCCGATTGGGACGGCTTCACCGTCAGGCGTAAATTCCGGGGAGCAATTTATAACATTGAGGTGCTGAACCCGGAGCACAGGATGAAGGGAGCCTGGGAGATAACAGTTGACGGCAAAAAACACGGTTCATCCCTGCTGCCGCTCTTCCCGGAAGGAACCGAACACAATGTCAGAGTGATAATGTAATCATATGAGACTTACCGGAGCAACAGCCCGCATAAGTATTTATATACTACCTTACATTAATGTTTCATTCTGCCAATGAGATAAATAATCTTTATACAAATGAAACTTACATGAGCAGTAACTCACACCATGAAATAATTATTTTCATCATGTAAGTTCCATTAGACCAATAATATAAGAATTAATTAATCTAATGAAAACTTTACTGACCATCCTCACTCCGGCGCTCCTGGTGCTCCTTGCAGCATCAGGCTGCGGCAACCCATCCCTGAAGAAAGCCAGGATTGCATCACCGTCTGACACCGAATCACTCTTGGTAAACCAGGTAGGATACCGTCCCGAAGCACCAAAGGTGGCTCTCATAAGAGATGAGGCTGCCGAATTTGAGATCATCGATGCGGTGAGCGGCAAGAAAGTCTTTGCGGGCACCGCCGGCGAAGCTGGCTACTGGGAGCTCTCAGGCGATACCGTTCGCGCGGCCGACTTTTCAGAGCTAACGCGACCGGGAACATACAGGCTCTGCCTGGAGGGTACGGAGCGCTGCTCCGCACCCTTCAGCATCGGTGATGATGTCTACAGGGAGATCACAAAAGCCTCGGTGAAATCGTATTACCTTAACCGCTCAGGACAGGAGATCACTGATGGATACGGGACCAATTGGGCACGTCCCGCAGGCCATCCCGACACCGCCGTCATTGTTCACCCGTCGGCTGCCTCGGCGGAGAGGCCGGCCGGCACTGTCATATCCAGTCCCGGCGGATGGTATGACGCCGGCGACTACAACAAGTATGTCGTCAATAGCAGCATCACCAACTGGACCCTTTTGCTCTTCTACCAGCAGTACCCTGACTACTGCCGCGCCCTCGACCTCAACATTCCTGAGAGCGACAATGATATTGCAGACCTGGTGGATGAACTGCTGTACAACCTGAGGTGGTACCTCACCATGCAGGACCCGTATGACGGAGGAGTATATCACAAGCTTACAACAAAGTCCTTCAGCGGATTCGTCATGCCCCATGAGGCTACAGAGACCCGCTATGTGGTCCAGAAGAGCACTGCTGCCGCGCTCGATTTCGCTGCCGTGACGGCGATGGCATACCGCGTCTTTGCTGATGATCCGTCAGAAGAGCTTTGCACCCTGGCAGCCGGGTGCCTCGAAGCATCGGACAGAGCCATGAGCTGGGCAGAGGCCCATCCTACCATGATATACATGCAGCCGCCGGATATCTCTACGGGAGCATATGGCGACAACAACCTCTATGACGAGCTCTTCTGGGCCCGTGCAGAACGGGCACTGGCACAGGAAACTGCTCCCGAAGCCGGATTTCTAAAAGGCATAAAGGCTGTCAATCCCTCCTGGAACCAGTCGGCCACACTGGGACTAATCTCCCTGGCACTGTCGGAAAGTGCTGCGTTCACAGAGCTGCGGGAGGCATCAAAAACCCTCATCATAGACTATGCCAACGAGCTGGTTGATAAGTCGGCATCCTCGCCCTATCTCATCAGCCTCGACCAGTTTGCCTGGGGCAGCAACTCCGATGTGGCAAACCAGGCTCTCATCAAGATAATCGCTATGAGGCTGACGAACAATGCCAAATACATGCCTTCGCTCCAGGCCGATGTCAACTGGCTGCTTGGCACCAACCCTGCAGGATACTGCTTTGTGACCGGATTCGGTGCACTCTCCCCGATGAATATACACCACCGTCCGTCTGGCGCCGACGGTGTGCCGGAACCGGTGCCGGGCTTCCTGGCTGGAGGACCCAACACGGTGGTGATGAACGACTGCCAGCCGCCGGTGCCGCGTTCATCGTTCCCGGCAAAGTCATACACCGATAACGAGTGCAGCTACTCCACAAATGAGATAGCCATTAACTGGAACGCACCGCTGGTATTCGTACTCGGAGCAATGGACAACATGATTCCATAACATAAAAGGGGAAAGTAAAAGCCTCCCGGGACTGATCGATCCGCAGAAAAGAGTAAATTTAAGCACGCAGATCAATTCAGTTAAGTAATGAGTACCAGGAGAGCTTTTATAAAAAAGAGCGGGTTAACCGCAGGCGGACTGGCAACGGCAACCGTTCTGGGCGGCAGCATGCTGCCGGGCGGTATGAGCCAATCAGAAAGTCAGCAGGGCGCGAAGGGCCTGAAGATCACGAAGATGTTCGCTGATCCCATCAACTATGAGATGGAACCGTTTCCGATCGCCCTGGGTGTGATGACAAACCTTGACAATGCATTTGTAAGAATTGTACTTGAGAACGGTATTGAAGGTTACGGGGAAGCCGCACCAATAATGACCATCAACGGTGAGAACCAGCAAACCATCCTTGGTACCCTGAACAGCTGCCGTGAGTTCATTGTCGGTCAGGATATAAATAACTACAGGTCAATTGCCTACACCCTTAAGAGTGCCTTCTGGGCCCAGTCGGCCGCCAGGTGCGCCATCGAGATGGCCCTTCTGGATGCTTACACAAAAACGCTGGGGATTCCCTTTTACCGTTTACTGGGAGGAACTGAAACCAAAATAGAGACTGATTACACAATCGCGATAGTACCTGCTGAAGAGGCAAAGAGACAGGCGATAAAACTTGCATCCGAGGGTTTCAGGATCATTAAGACAAAGGTGGGAGTTAACATGAAGGAGGACATTGACAGGGTACTTGCAATAAAAGACGGTGCCCCTGAATGCGGACTGCTTATTGATGCTAACCAGGGCTATAACCCAAAAACAGCACTGCGCTTCATCAATGAGGTGGTGAAACATGACATCTACCCGGTGATGTTTGAGCAACCGGTTCTGAAATCTGACCTTGCCGGGATGAAATATGTACGCGACAACACCGAGATTCTGGTTGGCGCCGACGAGTCGGTGTTCACCCGGGCGGATGCCATCAACGTTGTACGTACGGGCTGCGCTGATGCCATTAACATCAAGTTAATGAAGTCGTGTATAATAGAGGCACTGGATATTGCTGCCGTGGCAAGGAGCGCCAACCTTAAACTCATGATCGGCTGCATGGTCGAGACAAACCTTGCACTGGCATGTGCGGTCCATTTTGCAGCCGGTGTGGGAGGGTTTGACTTTATCGACCTCGACCCCTCCTTTGATGCCACACAGTGCCCGGTCAAGGGAGGACCTGTTTACTCACCCCCGTACTGGACAATTGGTCAGGGCGCAGGCCTGGGATTCACAGGCAGGCAGTAGGCCAGTCTTCAGTCCGCAATCGGCAGTCGGCAGTCAGCAGTTTGAGGCTCCGACGAAGCAGGAGGAGGCTCAATCCCGTACACGGACCTGTCCCGATGAAGTCGAGAGTGTCGGGACGCAAATCGCAAATCTTCAATCGCCCATCGTCAGATAGTCCCCAAGTGCCGCCACATACTCTGCAAATTTCTTTCGTCCCAGTTCGGTGATGCTGCACATCGTCTGGGGATAACTCTCGCCGAAACTCTTGCTTACCGAGATGTAACCCGCATCCTTCAGCTTCCCTATCTGCACGCTGAGATTGCCCGCTGTCGCTTCGGTCTTCTCACGCAGGTAACTGAAGCCGGCGCTGTCGACGCTTATCAGCACCGACATTATCGCCAGCCTTAGCTGCGAATGCAGCAACGGATCAAGCTCCCTGAAAGGTGTCATGGCTGGCCCTTTTTCTGAGTAAATAACCGGGTATAAGATACCCTACAATCATTGCCACCGGCATCGCCAGCCCCGAGACGGTCTCACCACCGAAATGTGCCACCAGCGCCAGTATCCAGAAGGCTCCGGCACCCCATATGAGGGGCCTGAAACGCAGTACAACCCCGGAGATGAACAGCGGCATCGCAGCTATCAGCAGCATATATTTACTTACGCTATCCGTCTCCACAGGGAATACGATAAAAAGTATTACTGAAGAGACCAGAAACGCCATCCATGTCCAGACGTAAATGGAGGTCCCGTATGTGAAGACCTTCTCTCTCTTTCCTTTGACAAACCCGTAGATCAGCGACACAAATACCCCCGGGATGACAAAAAGCCAGACATACCAGGCATTGGTCCAGTCGGTCAGCTTCCAGAGAAGAAATTCCGAGAAACTGCATGCAAATATCAGCCAGCCCCAGAACAACAGGTGAAAACTGCTCTGTGTAATGCTAACCCTTGTCTTGTTGATCATCTCAGTAATGACCCGGAGACTCTCCTCCCCGCTCATCACTTTTTCTTCATTTTCCATGGCTTTTGTTACTTTTACATTAATGAACTGAAAAATCTCTTCGGCAAATATAAACCAGTTTATTTTATAAACCTAATTATTTTATAAAATATTGCACGATAATATCTGATTTTTATGTATGTTACCGATAATTAATTATTTAACACATAAATAAAAAGAGTTATGGGAGTGATCAGGATTGAGGATATGGAGTTTTATGCCTTCCACGGACACTATCGCGAGGAGCAGATTGTGGGCAATCACTTCATGGTTGATGTGACAATTGAGACTGACACTGACAGGGCAGGGAAGAGTGATGAGCTCAGTGACACCCTCAATTACCAGGCGGCATATCTAGTGGTGAAGAAGGAGATGGAGACCACATCAAACCTCCTGGAACATATTGCATCAAGAATTCTTGATGCTCTTTACAGGGAGATGGCCGGGATCATCAAGGCGACCGTAAAGGTGTCAAAGCTCAATCCTGTCATGGGCGGCAGGATAGGCAGGGTCAGCGTTGAGCTGGAGAGGTAGCCCTCACCTCCCGTCCCGCCAGCTTCGATCATCTGCCTCCGGTGCAGGACTTATCTCAAATACACCTATTTTTGTACTCTCAATTGAAAAAATCACATGAAAGAATCTGAATCAATATTAAAACCCGAATCACAACACTTTATTGAACAAGCGATAGAGAAGGACCTGAGTGAGGGCAAAAACGACGGCCGTGTGCACACCCGCTTCCCGCCGGAACCGAACGGTTACCTGCATATCGGACATGCCAAGGCCATCTGTCTCGACTTCGGCATGGCGGAGCAGTACGGAGGCAAGTGCAACCTCAGGTTTGATGACACCAATCCCACAAAGGAAGACGTTGAATATGTTGATTCGATAAAAGAAGACATCCAATGGCTCGGTTTCACCTGGGAAGACCGCGAATTCTACGCTTCTGACTACTTCGGAAAGTTGTGGGACTTTGCAGTGTCGCTTATCAGACGCGGTCTGGCCTACGTCGATGACCAGGGTGCCGATACCATATCCGGGCAGAAGGGCACCACCACACAACCCGGCATTGCCAGTCCGTTCCGTGACCGAAGCACGGAGGAGAACCTCGATCTCTTCTACCGCATGAACGAGGGAGAGTTTGAAGAGGGCAGTCGCGTCCTCAGGGCAAAGATTGACATGGCCTCGCCCAACATGCACATGCGTGATCCGATTATATACCGCATTCTCAAGACACCGCATCACCGTACCGGCAGCAAGTGGAAGGTCTATCCCATGTATGACTTCGCCCACGGGCAGTGTGACTACTTTGAAGGGATCACCCACTCACTCTGTACCCTTGAGTTCGAGGTGCACAGGCCGCTCTACGACTGGTTCATCGATCAGCTCAAGGCAGACGACTACCGTCCGCGACAGATAGAATTCAATCGCCTCAACCTCACCTACACGGTCATGAGCAAGCGGAAGCTGCTTGAGCTGGTGAAGGACAAAGTGGTAAGAGGCTGGGACGATCCCCGCATGCCCACATTGTGCGGGCTGCGCCGCAGGGGTTACACCCCGGAGTCGGTCAGGCGGTTTGTTGACCTGATAGGCTACACTAAGGTGGAGGCCATCAATGATGTCTCCCTTCTTGAGTATGCAATACGGGAGGACCTGAACAAGCGTGCCCCCAGGGTCTTCGGTGTACTCAAACCCCTGAAGGTGATCATCATCAACTATTCAGGAAACATCACCGAGGAGATGGATATAGAGAACAATCCTGAAGATGAGAGCCACGGCCGACGCCTGGTGCCCTTCAGCAGGGAGCTCTTCATTGAACAGGATGATTTTATGGAGAATCCTCCTCATAAGTTCTTTCGTCTTGCCCCTGGACAGGAGGTGAGGCTCAAGGGAGCCTATATCATAAAATGCACCGGGGTCGTGAAGAATGATGCCGGGGAGGTCACCGAGGTGCACTGCACCTATGATCCGGAGAGCCGCAGCGGCGGACCGCAGGCCGGCCGTAAGGTTAAGGGTACCCTCCACTGGGTGTCTGCAGCACACGCCCTCGATGCCGAGGTGAGACTCTATGACAGGCTCTTCAGTGATGAGGATCCTTCAGGGCACAGGGATGTAGACCCGAGGGAATTCCTCAATCCCGATTCGCTGACCATACTCACCGGCTGCAAGGTGGAGCCCTCACTTGCTGAAGCAAAGCCGCTCGACAAGTTTCAGTTCCAGAGGGTGGGATACTTCTGTGTCGATTATGACAGCCGGCCCGGCAAGCTCGTCTTCAACCGCACTGTCGGGCTGAAGGACACCTGGGCCCGGATGAACAGATAGCCGGGAGTGCAGCGCAAAGAGCATATTGTTTGCGCAAAAACTGCGTTATAACAATATTCCGCGGAAAATATTTTATATTTGCAGCCGCATAACAATGCTCCGTGGTGTAATTGGCAACACGCCTGACTCTGGATCAGGAAAGTCTAGGTTCGAGCCCTAGCGGAGCAACAAAAAGCCGCACTTATGCGGCTTTTTTTGCGACGATAGGGCGAGGAGATCATCCCGACATACGCCGTCAGGCGGATCGTCGGGAAACCCTACCGTGCCCCGAGAATCCCGATTTATCGGGAGAATCGGGGGCGGAACAACAAAGAGAATCCGGACAAATCAGATCAGCTTCCAGGGTTCACGGTAGTCATAATGCAGCTTCTTCGCTGCAGCACCAACGAGGTCATCCACAAAGGTCTCTGTGACCGGATCCCACCTTATCGTACGCATCAGGTCCACGCCAATGTTTCGCAAGGTACATACCGTGAAGCTGCTGTGCCCGGTCATCAACAGTGTCTTTGCTGGTACAGCCAACATTCATTATCAGACCGGCGCCTCTGCTGCAGAGTTGATTATTCATGCGGGGCGGGGCTTCCCTACAGTGCCAGGAGATCAGACGCCCGTTAGGGCTAACTTGTCATTTTCTTTGCTTTATCTTAACTTGCTATAGATTATAAAGAAATCTTATGGAGTGAAAAACGTGAGCCTGATTTTTTTGACATTTCCGGTAGTCTTATCTTGCGTCAATGGGCAGACTGACATTGAGAAAAAAACCATTTGATTTTTGATAGAAGAAGAATGGGATAGGACAATGAAACAAGGAGACTCGAAACAACATCATAGCAGATTGGAGGTAAATATGAAATCAATTCTTAAACAAAAAGCAGTTTCCCTGTGCTTTGCTCTTTCATTGGGCCAGTGCCTGATTGCACAAGATATAGACAAGGTAAAGGAAAAGATCACTCAGGTAGTTGATTTAATAATGCTTCAAACAGAATTAAACCTGGCAGCCAACAATGGAAGCCCTGATGTTATCCAGATTGGCGAAGGTGTATTTGATCTCTCCGTATTGGATCAGGATCTGACTTATGCTCCATTGCCTGAGCCCAAAGTTGCTCAGGAAGAAAGATATCCAATAACTATTGTCGGTGCCGGTATGGGCAAGACTATTATTGATGCCGGCAAAAGCGTTCGCAAACTTTGGCTCTCCAGCGCTCAGTTAAAAAATGATATGGGCGTGTTAATAACAGTTAAAGGAATTACCTTCCGCAATGGAGGTGGAGCTTCTTCCGGTCCCGCCGGTTTAGCCATCGGGACAAAACAAGGGACCATCAAAGTTGTGGATTGTGAATTTCTTGGCACGAATGGTTCGCATGGACCATCCTTGTACGCCAGGTCGGGAACAAACCTTGGCGGGGGTTTTATAAATGTAATCTCTTGCCGTTTCGATAGTCTAAGGTCCCCCGTAACTATAAGTAGCTTAAGGGCCTCTGCCACCGTTCAAGAATGTAAGTTTACGAATTTCCGTGGTTGTCCCGCGCTTGATATCTCAAATAATTTAGGGGGAAGTTTCATTTTGAAATGCAAGTTTATCAATAATCGCACAACAAGAGAAGCCCCCTTAAATGCAAATGTATTTCCAAACGGGACTGTTGAGGTTGTTAATTGCACTTTCGAAAATAATCTTGGCGCAATAAGTGGAGCCCTTAGGGTAGCAGGAAGAGAATCTAATGTCAATATTTCAAGGAATACTTTTACGGATAACTCGGGAGGAAAGGGCAGTGGTGCTGCTGTAATTGCGATGGATGGCTCAGGAAAAATCATTGCTGATGCCAATTTATTCCGGAAAAATCACAATGACACCCAGGGCGGAGGCCTTTCCATGATTTCAGGTGGAAACAAAAAGGCCGAGGCAGGCGATAAGAAAGCGTTCATTGGTGTTTACAATAACATCTTTTCAGGAAACCGGACGGCTGGTGATGGAGGTGGCCTTTATGTTGAAACACAGGAGGGAAACATTGAAATTATAAACAACACCCTGGTAGAAAATTCAACCCTGGCTTTTCCCAACTGTACCACCGGCGCGGGATTGTGTGTAAGAATATGTGCCAACGACGCATCAGCCATAATCTATAATAATATTTTCTGGAACAACTGGTGTAAAAGTAAAGCGGGCATTGACTTACGAATAGACAATGATCCGGACTATTCTTTCCCGGGGATTCTTCTTCAGCCTGATGGCATTGGGGCTTCAGTCGTTGTCTCCAATAATATTGCACGAAACACAAGTAGCACGATTAACAATGCTGTGACGGTGAAAAATAAAATTATAGAGGATCCTCTGCTCGACTCAAATTTCAAACTGCAGGAGAAATCTCCGGCAATCGATGCCGGGACAAAATATGGCCATGGGATACTTGGCGGAGGAGACGATTTTGCAGGAAAAGACCGGGTGATTGATGGCAATGGCGACGGTCAACCAGTGGTTGATCTGGGAGCCATTGAATATAAACGGAAGTAAAATAGAAATAGTTCTTCAGGTCCTTGGACAGTTTAGTTAAGCAAGACAAATCCATACTGCGTACGTGCTTCCTATCATGAATATTGTACCTTGACTTGTAATCCACCTGTCAGTAGCTATGTACCGCAAATCTCGAAAAAATCATAAAATTTGTACCCGGACGATAAAAAATATGAGACAATCACTGCTGTTGATAATGCTTATGACAATGGCATGCTCTTCTCCTGACAGTCGCAATGTCAAAGAGGATGAGGCAGCGATACTGGATACTGAAGCAGCATTTGCTCTGATGGCACAGGAAGAGGGCATCGCTGCCGCCTTCTTTCACTATGCCGCCGACAGCGGGGTAATAAGCCGTGGCGGCAGGCTGATAAAAGGAGGCGAAGCCATCCGCGACTACTACCTTGAAAACCTCAGGCCAGGCACCACGCTGCAATGGACACCTGACTATGTATACGTCTCCGGTGATCTCGGATACACCTGGGGTAAATATACCCTTGCCATTCCCGACAGCACAGCGACAACCAGGGAATCAACAGGCATCTTCCACACCGTTTGGAAGAGACAGCCCGACGGCTCATGGAGATACGTGTGGGACTGAATCGTCAGGAGACATCCGGTAAAACAACAGAGAAGCCGGCAAAAATCAAAAAGTGAGTCAACCTATAAAATGAAACTCATCCCTCATCAATACCGTACCATGAAAGAAACCCGTTCTTTTTCAGTCACCGTGCTGATCATCTGCACCCTCTTCCTGTGCCTCCGTCCCGCACAGGCACAGCTCTCCCCGTTGCAGCCCGAAAAACATTTCGGATTTATGCCAGGCTCAGACTACAACCTATTTACCTATGAGGAACTGACAGACTATCTCATGAAGCTTGACAAGGCCTCTCCCATGGTTGCCATGGAGGAGATAGGAGAGAGTCCGATGGGCAGAAAGATGTATATAGTATTTATATCTTCAGAGAAGAACATTGAAAACCTTCAAAAACTTCGCGAGATAAACAGGGAACTTGCTCTCAACCCTGATCTTTCTGAAGACCGCAGGAAGGATCTTATCGCTGACGGCAAGGTCTTCTTCCTGGCCACCCTCTCGATGCACTCGACAGAGGTTGCGCCATCACAGGCCGCACCGCTGATTGCATGGCAGATGGTCACTTCATCCGACCCCCTGGTAAAAAAATACCTTGACGATGTGGTCTACATGATGGTGCCCAACCATAATCCTGATGGAATGGACCTTGTGGTTGAGAACTACAAGAAATACAGGGGCACACAGTATGACGGCGCTTCGCTGCCGCAGGTCTATCACAAGTATGTGGGTCACGACAACAACCGTGACTTCATCAGCCTGACCCAGGAGGACACCAGGGCTATTGCACGCATATACAACCTCGACTGGTTTCCGCAGGTGATGGTTGAGAAGCACCAGATGGGCTCAACGGGCATCCGCTATTACGTGCCGCCGGCACATGACCCCATTGCCCAGAATGTTGACGGCGAGCTCTGGTCGTGGACAGGGGTCTTCGGCACCAACATGCTGCGTGACCTCACCGGTGCCGGCCTGACAGGCGTCGGTCAGAAGACCATCTTTGACATGTACTGGCCCGGCTCCACCGAGACGTGCATCTGGAAAAATGTTATTGGTATGCTAACCGAAGCCGCCAGCGTGCAGGTGGCATCACCACTTTATATCGAACCCAATGAGCTGCAGGCCAGCGGCAAGGGGCTCTCGGAATATGACAAGAGCATCAACTTCCCCGTGCCCTGGCCGGGAGGGTGGTGGCGACTGGGTGATATCGTCAGGCTCGAGATCGAATCGACCTTCTCCATCCTTAAAACAGCCTCACTGCACCGCAGCGACATCCTCCGCTTCAGGAACGATATCTGCCGCAGGGAGGTCGAAAAAGGACGCAGCGAGCCGCCTTATTACTATGTGGTCCCTGCCGCACAGGCCGACCAGAGTGAGCTCATCCGCTTCGTCAACCTGATGCGGGAGCACGGCGTCAACGGATACCGGCTTACAGCTGACCATACCCTTGACGGCATCAATCTTAAGGCAGGCGACTTTGTCTACCCGCTGGCACAGCCTTTCCGCTCTTTTGTCAGGGAGGTGATGGAGAGCCAGGAGTTCCCTGTAAGACACTACTCCCCCGGCGGAGAGGTGATAAGACCGTACGACGTTACCAGCTGGTCTCTGCCGCTGCACAGGGGACTGACATCATATGAGATCACCTCCCGCGACCAGGCGTTTGAAGGCAAGATCACACTCCTTGATGAAGATTATGCTCCTGTACAGGGCTCTTTCAGGCTGCCCGCCATTTTCCCGGCAACCAGCAACGGCAGCTTCATGGCTGCCTTCATTGCTGCTCAGAAAGGGATGAAGGTAAGTCGACTTGAGAACGCCATAACAATTGATGGCAGGCTTCTAGGCAAAGGCAGCTTCGTCATCAGCGGCGGTGATGCCACAGCCCTTGGCGCCATTGCAAAGGAGGCGTGCACGGAACCGGTCTATGCAGGCGGTGCAGGCAAACTGCCGGCTTCAGAGGTGAAGATTCCGAAGATTGCCCTCGTTGAGACCTACTTCAGCGACATGGACGCCGGATGGACACGGTATCTTTTTGACACTTACAAAATCCCATACAAGATTATCCGTCCCGGTGAGTTCGCCAACGCAGACCTCGAAAGGGAGTTTGACATAATCATTTTCCCAAACTCCCAGAAAAACATGATCATGAACGGCAAGCCCGGCTCAGAAGGTGGTGCATACATGAGCAGCTACCACCCTGACTACCAGAAGGGAATGGGCAAGAAGGGAATGGAGAAGCTGTTGCTCTTCATCAACAACGGCGGCAGGGTCATCGCCTGGGGACAGTCAACAGATCTATTCACCGGCCTCCTGGCTATGACTGTTGACGGCACCACCGAGGAGTTTACGCTGCCCTTTGCAAACACCGCCGACCAGGCCAGGAGGGATGGCCTCAGCATCCCCGGCGCCCTGGTGCGCCTTGAGCTGAAGGAGAATCATCCACTCGCTTACGGCATGCCGTCATCAGCTGGCGTCTTCTACAGGGGCAATCCCCTCTTCAGAACCACCGTGCCAAGGTTTGACATGGACCGCAGGGTCATCGGACATTTTCCCGAAAAGGAGATACTGATGAGCGGTTACTGCGAAAAGGAGGGGCTGCTGGCCGGGGTCCCGGCAATGATATGGCTGAAAAAAGGTAAGGGTCAGCTTGTTCTCTACAGTTTTAACCCGCAGTTCAGGGCCTCGACACAGGCAGCATACAAGCTGCTCTTCAACGCCCTGTTCCTGCCGGAACATTAGATAAACCCATCACCTTTTTCATGTGAAGGTGCTGGCTCGAGGCAAACCCGCTTCTGTAGAATTTGAGGTAAAATAGAGGGAAGAAGCCGGGGCGCCTATGCTGCCGGTTTGTTCTTCTGTGTGTGAAAATAGGTAAGACCGTTCAGTTCTGTCATGCTGACAAGCTCCAGCCCGACCTCCTTGAGCAGGCTTGCCACAGCTCGCTTGGTCAGGTACCTGTTGGTCTTGGCGTCAATGAAGTTGTACATGCGGTTTACGAAGGGTATCCTCGACTCAATGCCGTTCTCATACACCTCAGCCTTCTCATGCTCCAGCTTCTGCAGGTAGCCCTCCTTGTCGGAATAGCCGTTCTGCGACCTGTTGTCTACAAAACAGCCTATGAAGTTGCTCCTGGCAGGTAGCAAGCCGGTGATCTGCTTCAGGAAATCACGTATCTCCCTGATGTGATTCAGCTGCTTTAGGGTGATGACGGTCTTTATCCCCTTCATATCCTCGGCGTCATAGAAGTAGTGACGTGATGAAGGGATGACCAGGACTCCCGATTCCGAGATGAGGCCCATACGGTCCAGGTAATCTATCAGATGCTGACGTACCTCAACGTCCAACTCCTCAAAAAGGTGCATCAGCCCGCTGTCCTGCAGGGACAGTCGCTTGGGGCTTACCTTCCTGATAGCCTTGTCGTTAAAAACGTCCGGATTCGTTCCGATAGTTCCTTTATCCATAGGTTGCTTTAATACGCTAAGAAGTGCAATTATTATGCCACTCTCCAATCCGGCTCCTCGTTACCGGCATTTATTTGTCAAATTTATGACCTATTATTCATAACACCTAATCAATTTTGATGTTCATCAGCCCCCGTTTGACCAACGTACCAAAATTGAAGATATTCCGGTTTTCGGCTTTGACACTCCCTGTCAGGTCAGTTTTCAATGCGAAATTCAGCATAGCCGACCGCAGCCGATTCGCTCACGTCGGCATTGTCAACATATCCGATGTCGTGGCCCTTCCTGCACCAGGCAGCAAATGAGGCCAGTTGTTCCCTGTCGCCCTCAGCCTCGATATATACACTGCCGTCGGCCAGGTTTTTTACATATCCGGTAATACCCCTCCTCCATGCCTCCCGGGCGGCACTCCATCGGAAGCCCACACCCTGCACCATCCCGGTGATATGAATCCTGTATAGCAGTCTCTCTTCCATTGTCAGAATAACCAGTCAGGTTTGACAGGCCGGAATCACTGTTTAAGTTTTCCATACAATTTAAGCTATTTTTACGCAATGTTCCATATAAAAACCAATACTTATTCCGGTTGATGAAGAGAGGGCATAAAATAACATTGACTGTCGCCGGCATCATTATTCTTATTCCGGTGGTTTTCATCCTCACCGTCCAGGCAGGATTTTTCGGGCGGTTGCCGGGGAAGAGGCAACTGCTCAACTATAAGAATGCGACGGCTTCCGTTGTGCTGTCGGCCGAAGGGGAGATGATCGGTAAGTTTTACTCCGAAAACAGGACGGTCATAGAGTACGACGGGATCCCCGCTCACGTGACGGAGGCGCTGGTGGCGACTGAAGATGTGCGTTTCCATGAACACTCCGGCATTGACACCAGGAGCCTCTTCAGGGTCATCTTCAAGACCATCCTCTTTCGCGACCACAGTGCGGGTGGCGGCAGCACCATCACACAGCAGCTGGCCAAGAACATGTATGGCAGGAAGGACTATGCGCTTTTACCGCTCTTCCTGAACAAGACCAGGGAGGCGCTGCTGGCCCGGCGCATTGAGAAAGTATCCAGCAAGGAGGAGATACTGACCCTTTACCTCAATACTGTCTCCTTCGGGGAGAACCTATACGGCATCGAGGCAGCCTCGCAGAGGTACTTCAGCAAGAGCACCCCCGAGCTGAAAAGGGAGGAAGCTGCGGTGCTCATCGGCATGCTCAAGGCAAACACCCTTTACAATCCCCGTCTGCACCCCGACAATGCCCTCAGGCGCAGGAATGTGGTGCTGCACCAGATGGAGCGGTACGCTTACCTTGATAAGCGCAAGGCTGATTCCCTCTGTGCATTGCCGCTGGAGCTTGATTACAGCAAGATTGATCTTGCGGGTCCGGCCGACTATTTTATGGTCAGGGTCAGGAATGAGGCCGGGCGCATCCTGAGCGATCTTACTCCCTTCCGTGGCAGGGAGTGGGATATTGAAAGAGAGGGCCTGGTCATCACCACCACTCTAAGCCTTCCGTTGCAGCAGGCGGCCAATGAAGCCTTCGCAGTACATATGCCTCGCATGCAGAAGAGGCTCGACGAGCAGTACGGTACTTCATCGGGCAGGAGATCCCTGCGGGATATCCCTGATAGCCTCAGGAAAATGATGACCACCCTGCATGCCGGGCTGCTCGCCCTCGATCCGTCAACGGGTGCCGTCAGGGCATGGGTCGGCGGCATCGATCACCGACTGCAACCCTATGACCAGATACTGGCGCGGCGGCAGCTGGCCTCAGTCTTCAAGCCTGTCATCTTCGCCGCCGCCCTAGAAGACGGGATGGAGCCGTGCCGTTATCTCGAGAATGACTCGGTCACCCTCTCAGACTTTAAGGACTGGAGTCCTGAAAACTACAACCACTCCTTCGGTGGCAAATACTCCCTCGCAGGTGCACTGGCACAATCGATGAACATACCCACCTTCAGCCTCTTCATGCTCATAGGGTTTGACAGGGTGGAAGAACAGTGGAATAAGATGGGCTTCTCCTTCCCGCTTGACAACACTCCCGCACTGGCCATGGGAACAGCCGAGGCCAGCATTCTGGAGGTAGCCCAGGGTTATGCATCCTTTGCCAACGGTGGGATGGCGGTGAAACCCCACTTTGTGAAATCAATCGCCGACTCCAAAGGTAACATACTCTGGAAGAATGAGTTTCCGCAATCTGACGAGAAGGTCATATCCGAAAGGTCAAGCCTGCTGATGGGAGCCATGCTTCAGAAAGCCATAAGGGAGGGCACCGGCGCCTCCATTCATAGCGTCTACGGTGTCAGGATACCGCTGGCAGGCAAGACCGGAACCTCACAGAACTATGCCGACGCATGGTTTGCAGCCTTCAATCCAGGTCTGGTTATAGTGAGCCGGGTGGGAGCCTCCACCCCCGCGGTACACTTCAACAGTGGCAGGTATGGCTCTGGCAGTGCCCTGGCACTGCCGCTGGTGGCTATGACTCTGAAGAAGGCAGAGCGCGACCCGGAGCTCATGAGAGAGATCAATGTGCCATTTCCCGAACTGCCACCGGAGCTGGAAGCAGCACTCCTCTGCCCTGACTTCAGGGAGAAGACATTCTTTGACAGACTGATAGATCTATTTGACGATGACGAGATCCTCTACGAAGAGGCCGGAAAACGCCGGCGCTCAATCCTTGAAAGGATTTTTCGGAGATGAATTTCATCAAATCTTCATACTCGACTCTTTACTTGCATCCCCGTTAAATAAACCATAAACCATACAGTTATGAAAAAGACATTGATTTTACTTACGGCAGCAGCATTCCTTCTCATCACCGGCGCTTGCAGCGAGACGAAGGACAATGCCGGCGACGGGAGGCTGGTGATAAAAATGACTGATGATCCGTTTGAATTAAGCGGTATAGAATCTGCCACTGTAACTATTACAAAAGTTGAAATAAAAAAGGTGGGTGACGGTATCAGCGACGGCACTCCGTGGATGGTCCTCTCAGAAGAAACAGTGACGCTTGACCTGATTGACCTCAGGAACGGTGTCACGGAAACATTGCTCGACCTTGAGGTCCCGGCAGGTGAATATGACCAGGTCAGGCTTTACGTGGATGAGGCAGGACTGAAGCTGAAGGATAATGATGATCCCTACAGCGTTAAGGTTCCCAGCGGCAGCCAGACCGGTATAAAGATACATATCAGTCCCTTCCTGGAAGTGTCTGACGGTCTTACGGCAGAACTCCTCCTCGATATGGATCTTTCAAGATCATTCATCCTCAGGGGTAATATGCGGAACAATAACGGTTTCATCTTCAAACCGGTCATCAGGGCAGCCAATATGACCTCGGCAGGAAGGATTCAGGGCATCGTAACTGACACCCTTGATGCAGCCATCCGCGATGCCATCGTATGGCTGGAACAGGATACCGTTGTCGCCACGGCATTCGCAGACTCACTGGGTTACTATGCCATAATTGGCGTACCGGCCGGCACATACTCCGTCACGGCAGCCAAAGAGGGTTATGACACCCTGAGCTATGAGGGAATAGTCATCAGGCCAGGGAACAAAACCGTACAAAATTTCAGGCTAAGGAACAGGTAACCGGTTGACCCGGAAACCGACGGCACAGCGAAGGCCGCTCCGCAGAAGGGGCGGCTTTTGTTTTTTACAGGATTTTTGACTAAATTTGAAGGTTGACCTCTGTTTCAGGCAACGGAATACCGATGCCGATCGTATCATAATTAATAAATCCGGGAAAATGAGACGAAACAAAATCCTGTCAGGTATGGTACTGCTCACTGCAGCAATGCTCCTTGCAGTATCCTGCGCGGTCAATCCTGTTACCGGGAAGAAGCAGATCATGCTCATGTCGGAAGCCCAGGAGGTAGCCCTCGGCATCTCCTATGACCCGCAGGTACTGGCCACATTCGGGGTATATGATGATCCCAACCTTCAGGCACTCGTACAGTCGAAAGGCACGGAGATGGGCAAGATCTCCCACAGGCCCGACCTTGAATACCATGTAAAGGTTGTTGACTCGCCGGTGGTGAATGCCTTTGCTGTGCCAGGTGGCTTCATATACCTTACCCGCGGCATCCTGGCACAGTTTAATAACGAAGCTGAGCTCATGGGGGTGCTTGGGCACGAGATGGGGCACGTTGCCGCGCGCCATTCCGTCAGCCAGCAGACCAAACAACAGCTCGGCACACTGCTTCTGATAGGAGGAATGATCGCCTCCGAGAAGTTTGCCAACTACGCCCAGTATGCCATGCAGGGTATGGAGTTGCTGTTCCTGAGCTTCAGCCGTGACGACGAGCGCATGGCCGATGCTCTTGGCTGTGAATACTCTTCGAAGATGGGTTTTGACGCAACAAAGATGGCCGATTTCTTCAATGTGCTTAACAAGATGAACATGGCTCAATCACAGGGCGGTGTTCCCACCTTCCTTTCAACCCACCCCGACCCGGGCGACCGGTACAACGCTGTCATGCAGCTCAGCAGGGCCTGGCAGGACAGCCTGAAGCTGCCTTCATACAAGGTCAACACAGATTCATACCTGCAATTGATTGACGGCATGATATATGGCGAGGACCCCAAGCAGGGCTACACCGATGACAACACCTTCTATCACCCGGAGCTGAGATTCAAATTCTCATTCCCTCTCGGATGGAAGCTTACCAACGCACCCACGCAGGTTACCGTACAGCCTCAGGGCGGCCGGGCACTGTTACTGTTCACCCTCGCAAACCAGAAGACACTCCAGTCAGCTGTCGACAGCACACTGGCCGCCTACGGTCTTCAGCTGCAGCGGGCGGAAAGGAGAACCGTCAACGGCCTACCGGCAATAATCACCCTTTCCATGCAGCAGGCCAAGGACCAGTCGACCGGTGCGGTGAGCACAAACACGGTCCTCTCTTACTTTATAGAATACGGCTCATTGATCTACGTCTTCCACGGTGTGTCAACTGAAGCCGATTTCAACAGTTATGTAAGTACTATGGAGTCTTCAATGAAGACATTCGCGAAGCTTACAGACTCCTACAGGATCAATGTCAAGCCGCAGCGGATAGCCGTCAAGAGGGTCCAGCGTTCTGGCACCGTCGCCAGTGCTTTCAGCTACTACGGTATGAAACAGGAAATGTGGGAGGAGCTTGCGCTGCTTAACAACCTGGAACTTAACGACCAGATCGCGGCAGGAAAAATGATTAAGATTGTAACTCAGTAAAAAACGACAGATTGACAACACAGACATTTCGCAGACCGGGAGAATACTACTCCCTCAAGGGTAAGAACGGGCTTTATGTCCGGTACTCTGCCATCGCCCTCATCGCATTCATCCTGCTGGTAAGCTCACTCTTCACCATCGGTCCCGAAGAGGTGGGTGTCATTACACGCTTCGGCAAATATGTGAGGCAGGTTGAGCCGGGACTGAATGTTAAGGCACCCGTTATTGAACGGCTCTATAAGGTGGCTGTCGAGAGGCAGCAGAAGGAGGAATTCGGTTTCCGTACTGTTGAGGCAGGCATAAAATCCGAATATACCAAGAAGGGTACTGTTGATGAATCCCTGATGCTGACGGGTGATCTGAACCTGGCTGATGTTGAATGGATAGTACAGTACCGCATAGTAGATCCTTACATGTTTCTCTTCAAGGTGAGAGAAGCGGTCTCAACCCTGCGTGATATCTCCGAGGCCTCCATGCGCGAGATAGTAGGTGACCGTACGGTCAACGAGGTGCTTACCGTCGGGAGGTCTGAGATAGCCTCCAGCGTACACCAGAAGATGCAGGAGCTGTGCAGCGAATATTCACTGGGCATCAGGATAGAACAGGTGGTGCTGCAGGATGTCAACCCTCCTGACCCTGTAAAGGACGCCTTTAACGATGTCAACCAGGCACAGCAGGAGAGGGAGACACTGATAAACCAGGCCAGGTCTGATTATAACAAGGTGATACCAAAGGCTAAAGGCCAGGCGGAAGAGACAATACAGCGCGCCGAAGGCTATGCCACCGAACGGGTCAATAATGCTCTGGGCGAATCTTCCAGGTTCAATGCACTGTACCTCGAGTATATCAAGGCCCCGGAAGTGACCAAGAGAAGGATATACCTTGAGACCATGGCGGAGGTCATACCAAAGCTCGGGCACAAGATCATTACCGACGAGAGCGGCAACAACGTGCTGCCACTTCTTCAGATGCAACTCACCTCAAACAACTGACCCATGCCGGCAAAAAACACAAAACTCATAGTAAATTTCGCCCTGTTCGCAGTGGCTCTCTTTCTCATCCTGGAATGCGTCTTTATGGTCAAGGAGACGGAACAGGTTGTCATAACCCAGTTCGGGAAACCTGTAGGAGAACCGAAGATTACCCCGGGCCTGAAGCTGAAGATGCCTTTCATCCAGAAGGTAAACTACTTCGAAAAGCGCTATATGGAGTGGGACGGCGACCCCAACCAGCTACCCACCAAGGATAAAAAATTCATTTTCGTCGATGCCTATGCCAGATGGCAGATAACCGATCCCCTTCAGTTCTTCAAGCGACTGACCGATGAGAGAGGTGCACAATCGAGGCTGGCTGACATTCTCGACGGAGAGACACGTGATTATATCGCCGGTCACAACCTCGAGGAGATCGTTCGTTCCACCAACAGAACCCCTATCTCCTCCGGACTGATAGGAGAGGAGACGGGAGACACTCTCTCTGACATCGAGACCGGAAGACTCAAAATAGAGGAGATGATTCTCAAATCCTCCAATAAGAAGGTGAGCGACCTTGGTATTGTGATCCTCGATGTACGCATCAAGCGACTCAACTATGTAGAGGAGGTACGGACGCAGATCTACGAGCGGATGAAGAGTGAACGGTACCGTATCGCCGAGAGGTTCAGATCGGAGGGCCAGGGTGAAGCCTCCAAGATCAACGGTGAAAAGGAGCGTGACCTCAAGACCATTCAGTCCGAGGCATTCCGTAAGGCTGAAGAGATCCGGGGCCGTGCTGACGCCAAAGCAGCGGCCATATATGCCGACGCCTATGACCAGACCTCCTCATCCAGAAACCTCTACGCTTTTGTGAAGTCAATGGAGGCCTTCCGCATGACCTTTGACACTACCACAACAATAATACTCTCAACGGACGGAGAGCTCTACAAATACCTGAAGGACTTCCGGTAGAGGACCTGAACGTCCCCGGCAGCCATCCTCACTCTCCTCCCGGCACCAAAGAACTTCCGGTAGCCGGCCAGACCGGCCTCAGCACAGATCCGCGTTCTCCTGCCTGCACAATGTGTAAGGTAAACCGCTGTTTATCAACAGCCGGAGCCTGTATATCAAAATGAGCATTGCCGGCGGCTCCTTCTGATGTAAATTAGCTTTGAGGTTTGAGAGGAATTTGACTTTTGAATCTCGGCAGTAAAAATGAAGACCTATTATCAGATAACAGCGGAAGAAATAGGAATAGTCCTGCTCCGGAAAAGAAAGATCGCCAAAGCACTTCGCAGGTGGTTGCGTGAAAATGGTTTGTCCTACGAGTACAATTTTTACATCCAATGATCTTTCAGACACAGGTTCTTTTGGCACTATCCGGAGTAAGAGAGCCGGCCCCTGAGGCCGGCTCTTCTTTTGCTCACTGACAGACAGAAAAGGCCGCAGTTATCCACCGCAGCCTCTGTTCTGAACGTATTGCACAGTGCCGTGATTCAGCCCCTGTCGGGGAAGAACCTGCGCCACCAGTAATATTTCCGTATTCTTGCCATAATCAAATCGTTTGCAAATATGCAAACAATTTTACTTGCATGTTATTGTGCGACGGACTATTTTTTAAGAAGATCACGTATCTCCTTGAGAAGCTCAACATCTTCACTCGGAGGCGGAGGTGGTGCAGGAACTGCTTCCTCCTTCTTCTTGAGATTGTTCATCGCCCTGATCACAAAGAAGATACACAGGGCAACGAGCACAAAGTCAATTATAGTCTGGATGAACAGGCCATAATTGATAGCCACTTCCGATACAGCAGGCTGAACCAGTGCTTCTCCTTCAGTTATTGCCTCCTGCCCCGTCTGCAGGATCGCCTTGAGATTGTTGAAGTCGACCTTCCCGAGGAGAAGACCCAACGGTGGCATAAGCACGTCATTAACAAGTGAGGTGATGATCTTGCCGAAGGCGCCGCCGATGATAATACCAACGGCCATGTCAAGCATGTTACCCTTAACGGCAAATTCCTTGAATTCTTTCACAATTCCCATAGTCAAGCTTTTTAATGATTTTTTAGATCAGGTTAACACTGAGTCAAATATACAAAAGGTCTTGAATTTCCGACAGTCAGACCGGCTAAATTATGAGCCGGGATATTAGTAAATCACGATTTTTTATACTATCTTACAGGTTCATTGCATTGTGACAGGCTATTCCAAAATATTAATTATAACCCAATAAAACAGCAAATTATGGCAGTACTGAAAGTTATCGAGATTCTTGCCTCTTCCCCTGTAAGCTGGGAAGAAGCAACAGCTTCCGCAGTTAACGTGGCAGCCAAAACCGTAAAGGAAATACGCTCCGCATACGTTAAGGAGCAGAGTGCGGTGGTAGTGAAAAACAAAATTACCGAATACCGGGTAAACGTGAAAATAACCTTTGAAGTAGTGTAATCAATCAAACAATTATGGGACTAATTTCATTCATCAAAAACGCCGGCACGAAAATCTTCAAGTCGGAAGATAAGAGGGAAGAGGAAAAAGCGGAGATGATCGCTGAACATATCAAAAAGTTTGGGTTTGACGTCAGCAAGGTAAAGGTTGCCGTTGACGACGAAAGGGTGATTCTGACGGGGCAGGTTGACACCTGGGCCAACAAGAACAAAATCATCGTCACCGCAGGCAACGTTGACGGCATCTCTGCCGTTGAGGACCATCTGCTGGTAATGACCCCGGAGCCGGTTGCGCCTCCTGAGCCCGAAAAACAGTTCTACACTGTCAAGAAGGGTGATTACCTCTCAAAGATCGCCAAACAGGTTTATGGCGACGCCCGTAAATACCCGGTCATCTTTGAAGCCAACAAGCCTATGCTCAAAGATCCCGATCTCATCTATCCGGGACAGGTGCTGGTTATTCCACCCCTGCAATAAAGATACAGCATACCATCTAAACCAGGCGGAAAGCCTCAGTAATGCCTGCCAGCTCTCTGATGACCACCGAGGCACAGGCGATACCGAAGGCGGCGGGCATATAGGACATTGTTCCCACGCTGGAGGCTTTGTTGCTCTCTTCAGAGCCGCGGACAATAAGCTCCTTGTCAACCACCTCAGGACTGTATACGGCGAGGAAACCTTCATGTACCCCCAGCTTGTGAAGCTTTTTGCGGAGCATGCGTGCCAGGTTACAGAAATTTGTTTCCGAGATATCAGCCACCCTGATGGCTGTGGGGTCGTACTTCCCCCCTGCGCCCATGGAGCTGACCAACCGCAGGTCCAGTCTGAGCGAATGATATACAAGGAAGACCTTCGGCGACAGGGTGTCGATGGCATCCACCACATAATCATACCTGTCTTCCTCAAGTATATCTATCATCCGCTGATCACGTATGAACTCCGGGATTATTTTCAGGCGGAGCTCAGGATTGATATCCGTCAGCCTCTCTCCCATCACCTCCGCCTTTTTCCGTCCTGTGGTTGATGTCAGCGCCGGCAGCTGCCTGTTCCTGTTTGCAGCAGTGATTATATCGCCGTCGATGATGGTCATGGCCCCCACCCCGGCCCTGCATATCATCTCCGCAGCCCAGGAGCCTACCCCTCCCAATCCGGCCACAAGTATATGTGACTGCTTCATCTTCTCCAGCGCCTCAGGGCCCAGGAGCATCTCCGTGCGTGAAAGCCATCCCTCGGTCACAGCCTGAAGTTTAAAAGTGCATTGAAATTTCTGCGCATCAGCCTTTCTGCCACTTCTGCATCATATCCTGCCACTGACTCAAAGAGACGATATACCTCTGCAATCTGCTCTCCGGAGTCGTCGGTCTCAAGCAGTATCCTCTCAGGACTTAAAGCCTTCAGCACGCCAGGTTTCAATCCACCGGTTCCCAGCGAGAACCAGAACCCCTCATCCGCCAGCGATGCCGCCAGTATACCATTGCCCCTGAATCCGTGAATGACCCAGGGCCGGGCCGGCTTCATCTCCTTCCGTGCCCTTCTCAGCTCATTCCATCCCTTCACGCAGTGAATCACCATGGGTTTATCCATTTCCATGGCCAACTCCGCCTGTAAGATGAACGCCCTGTACTGAACCTCCTGTGGCCCACCATTGAGGCGGTCAAAACCCGACTCTCCTATCAACGCCACATGCGGATGCGCCACGGTAAGAAGAAGCTCTGTCATCAGATGCGCAAGGTTGTCATCTGTCAGTTGCCACGGATGTATGCCGGCGGAAAAGAGGGTGTTGGGAGGGAAGTCAGGAGGCACCCCGTCACCGGCCATCAGGTTCATGACAGTGATGGTATCACCACTTCCAGTGGCATTGTGAGTGTGAAAGTCGATGTATTTTATGCCCCTGCCGGGATTCATGACAGTGCCGGTGCCAGTCTGCGGATACCGTTGTCAAGACGGCGAAGGGTCTCATCCCTGCCTGTCAGCCCGACGATATCAAACAGGTGCGGACCCCTTGACGCCCCAACCATGAGGAGCCTGAACAGGTTGAGAATGGTCCCGGTATTATAGGGACTTCCGGCAATCCACTCCTTGACTCTCTTTTCAAGAGTCTCCGAGGTAAATGGCTTCACACCTGAAACAACTTCACGCAGTTCCCTCATCTGCAGGGGCGAATCGGCATTCCATCTCTTCCTTACAACATCCGGGTCATAGCTATCCGGAGCGACGAAGAAGAAGTCAGCCTCATTCCACAGCTCCTTCACAAATCCCACACGCTCCTTTACCAGTGAGACAATACTCACGAGGGTGTCATGACCGGGACTGAATCCCTTTTCCTCTACTATTGGCATGAAGAGCTCCGCCAGCTCCTCATCGCTCTTCATCTGAAAATATCGGGTATTAAACCACTTCGCCTTCTCGGGATCAAACCTCGAACCTGATTTTCCCACCCGCTCTATTGAGAAACCGGCGATCAGCTCTTCCATTGAGAATATCTCCTGTTCGGTCCCGGGGTTCCAGCCCAGCAGGGCGAGCATATTCACGAATGCCTCCGGGAAATAACCCTCCTCACGGTATCCCGTGGCCGTCTCGCCGTAAGGCCAGAAGAGGGGAAAAACCGGGAAACCCATCTTGTCGCCGTCGCGCTTGCTAAGCTTACCCTTGCCTGCGGGCTTGAGCAGCAGCGGCAGGTGCGCGAAGAGAGGAGCCTCCCATCCGAAGCTTCGGTAGAGCATGACATGAAGAGGCAGCGACGGCAGCCACTCCTCACCCCTGATCACGTGCGAGATCTCCATAAGATGATCGTCAACGATGTTGGCCAGGTGGTAGGTGGGCATACCGTCCGACTTGAACAGCACCTTGTCATCAAGGGTGGAGCTGTTAACCACGATATCGCCCCTGATCAGGTCGGAAAAATGAATATCCTCGTTCTCAGGCATGCGGTACCTTATAACATAATGCTCTCCGGCAGCCATCCTGATCTTCACCTCCTCATCACTGAGGGTTAGTGTGTTGCACATCTGCATGCGGGTGGCACTGCCGTAGTTGAAGGTCTCCCCGCGAGACTCATACTCCTTCCTGATCCTCTCAAGCTCCTCCGGCAGGTCGAAGGCATAATAGGCGTCACCCGATGCAAGAAGCTTCAGGGCAAACTGCTGATAGATGCCTTTCCTCTGGCTCTGCCGGTAGGGGGCAAAGGCACCTCCTTCCCTTACCCCTTCATCCGGTTTGATGCCGGCCCACTTCAGGGCATCCATGATATACTCTTCGGCACCCTCCACATAGCGTGTCTGATCTGTATCCTCGATGCGCAGTATGAATGTCCCGTCGTGATGTTTGGCAAAGAGATAGTTATACAGAGCCGTTCGCACACCGCCTATATGCAGCGGTCCTGTGGGACTGGGAGCAAAGCGCACGCGTATTTTCCTGTCTTTCATAATTGATAAATTATTCATCCCGGGCAGATGGCGCCCGCACTATGCCAGGACTATCTGCCTATATGTGACAAAGATATAACAAATGGTGCAGGCACGGGTAAAGTATAAATCCCAACGCTGCAAAAATCATTTTATATGATTTGTATTTATCGTACATTTACGATACAACTGTTTATTGATCACCATTATGAAAAAGATGAAGGCTCTTGTTAAAGCTCAGGCTACCAAGGGATTATGGATGCAGGAAGTGCCTGTGCCGGAGCCCGGATACAATGATGTAATCATAAAAGTCAAAAAGTCGGCGATATGCGGTACGGACCTGCATATCTACGAGTGGAATGAGTGGGCTCAGAAGACCATCAGGGTCCCCATGACCATAGGCCATGAGTATATGGGTTATATCGACAAAGCCGGCCCCGGCGTGACGAATGTAAAGGTGGGCGACAGGGTCACCGGTGAAGGTCATCTCTTCTGCGGCACCTGCCGTAACTGCCGCCGGGGCAGAGAGCATGTATGCGAAAACACGGTTGGGATAGGAGTACATATCGACGGCTCGTTTGCAGAGTATGTAAAAGTGCCGGCACGTAACGTGGTTCTGCTTGATCACCGCATCCCCGATGACTGGGCAGCCATTATGGACCCGTTTGGCAATGCCACCCATACTGCCCTGGCATTCCCCCTTCTGGGTGAGGATGTGCTGATCACCGGATCAGGACTGATAGGCAGCATGGCTGTTGCCATCGCCAGGTTCGCCGGCGCCCGTAATGTGGTAGCCACTGATCTGAGCGACTACCGCCTTGAACTGGCAAGAAAGATGGGCGCAACAATGGTCCTCAATCCCGGAAAGGGAGAAAAAATACACGACGTCCTTGAACCCCTCCACATGAAGGGATTCGATGTCGGGCTTGAGATGTCAGGCTCACCTGCCGCCTTCCGCGAAATGATTGAAAATATGTATAACGGATCCAATATTGCCTTACTGGGTATCCTCCCCTCTAACTTCGAGGTCCCATGGAGCGATATCATCTTCAAGGCGCTGACCCTTAAGGGAATATATGGACGTGAGCTATGGGAGACCTGGTATAAGATGCAGATGATGATCATCGGCGGAATCAATCTTGATCCTATCATTACACACCGTTTCCATATTGACGATTTCCAGAAGGGATTTGACATCATGGAAGAGGGCAACTGCGGTAAGGTGATCTTAAACTGGGAGACATAAGCCTATAAAGTCCGTAAAGTCTCAAAATCAATATTATAGGAAATGAAAATCAATCGGTTTGAGGAGATAATCGCATGGGAGAAAGCGAAGTTCCTGACCTCAAAATTCCCTGAACGAAATTGCTGTTTTACAAAATAGTATTATCTTGATGTCATTGTGTATAAATATACCTGACATCTATGTTGTCTGAACATCCGTCGTATGAAGAACTGACCAGGGACTTCAGCTGGTCCATTGCAGAAAAAGAGCTCGAATACACTCCCGGAGACATTATAAACATAGGTTGGCATTGCTCCGACAGAATATGCCAGAAGGGCAAGGCCGACAAAATTGCCCTTTACTATGAGGAGTTCGGTGGCACCCGGAAGCAGTATACCTTCAATGATATCAGGCTGGCGGGAAATACTATCGGTGCTTTCCTCCGCAGTCAGGGAATCGCTGAAGGTGACCGGGTCTGTCTTTTTATGGACAGGATCCCCGAATTGTACCTCTCATTCCTCGGGATACTGAAGATGGGCGCCATCGTCCAGCCACTCTTTTCCGCTTTCGGGGATGAATCTCTCTTTGTGAGGCTCGAGAATGCGGAGACCAGGGCTGTCATAACCCAGAAGAAGCACCTGTCCAAGGTGAGGAAGATCCGTGCATCACTGCCAGGCCTGGAATATGTTATCATTGTCGACAGCATCAAGCCCTCTGAACTCAAGCCCGGAGAGATCCTCTTCAGCCTTGAAAACGCTGAGCCTGTTGAGAAATTTGAAATAGCACCAACCCGGGCCGAAACCCATTCGCTGCTTCATTACACCTCCGGCACAACCGGTCAGCCCAAGGGGGTAAAGCACGTCCATTATTCCATAATGTCACAGTACCTCACCACAAAATGGGTTCTTGACCTGCGTGATGATGACATCTACTGGTGCACTGCTGACCCGGGTTGGGTGACCGGCACCTCGTACGGAATAATCGGACCGTGGAGCCTGGGGGTGACGCAGTGTGTCCTGGATACCGGATTTTCCGCCCAGGCATGGTACCGGTTTATTGAGAATTATAAAATAACGGTATGGTACTCGGCTCCCACCGCCATCAGGTCACTGATGAAAGCCGGAGACGAGCTGGTGAAGGAGTTTGATCTCTCCTCCCTGCGTCACCTGGCAAGCGTCGGCGAACCTCTCAACTCGGAAGCCGTCATATGGTCAGGAAGGGTGTTCGGAAAACAATTCCACGATACATTCTGGCAGACGGAGACAGGGTCTATAATGATCACCAACTTCCCCGGGATGAAGATTAAACCCGGCTCCATGGGAAAGACCTTCCCGGGAATAACGGGAGCAGTGCTTGATCCGGTCACCTATACCCCCATCGAGGAGCCCGGCAATGCCGGCCTGATTGCATTCAGGCCCGGATGGCCAGCTATGATGAGGACATACTGGAGGAATGAAGAGAAATACAGGGAAAAATTTGTTAACGGATGGTACCTCTCAGGCGACAGGTCGAGCATCGACAATGAAGGCTACTACTGGTTCATAGGACGTGATGACGACGTAATTAATACCGGCGGGCACCTGGTGAGCCCGTTCGAGGTTGAATCGGCACTGCTCGAACATCCTGCCGTAGGTGAATCAGCCGTCACATCCAAGCCCGATGAGATCAACATGGAGGTGGTAAAAGCATTTATCACCCTCAAACCCGGTTTTACTACCGGCCCTGACCTTGAACTTGAGATCATGAACTTCATCCGCAAAAAGCTCTCCCCGCTGGCAATGCCGCAGGCAGTTGAATTCATGGAGAGCCTCCCGAAAACACGCAGCGGAAAAATCATGAGAAGAGTGCTTCATGCCAGGGAATGGGGTGAGGAGATTGGAGACATTTCAACTCTCGAAAATGACTGAATATCACGAGCTTGCAGATATAACCCTCAAACGAAATCGGCATCCCGGAGCTGTGAAAATTAATCGTCAAGATGAGTAAGATTTATGGCAACTTGCAATTATAACCCTTAAAACGAATATGTTATGGAAGAGAATAATCTTAATGAGATGAAGGAGCTGATCCGGAACTATGTCATCAAAGAGTACATCGATGATGATGACACTACGATAACAGATGAGACACCTCTTATTTCCAGCGGTTACGTTGATTCGTTCTCGATGGTGTCACTGCTCGTCTTCCTCGAGAACAAATTCAAGATCAAGATCCCGCCAAGCAAGGCTACGCCTGAGGCATTTGACAGCGTAAACAACATTGTGGCACTGGTAAACCAGTATCTGAATAAATAAATCACAGCCATCATGAGTTACTCTGAAAAAACAAAGGACCTTTATCTGTCACAACTGGCAGATATCAAAAACGCCGGCATATTCAAGGAGGAGCGCTTCATCCACAGCTCCCAGGCCGCCGATATTGAGGTTGAGTTTCCATCAGGCTCAGACCTGAAGAAGGTCATCAACATGTGCTCAAACAATTATCTGGGCCTCTCAAGCCACCCTGAGGTTATTACGGCTGCTCATGACGGTCTTGAGTCAAGAGGTTACGGCATGTCGTCCGTACGTTTTATCTGTGGCACACAGGATATACACCGTGATCTTGAAAACAGGGTGACTGAATTCCTGGGCACGGAAGACACAATACTGTTCCCATCCTGCATGGATGCCAACGCGGGTGTTTTTGAGGCTATACTCACCAGTGAGGACATCATGATCTCCGACAGGCTGGTGCATGCCTCAATCATTGACGGCATGAGGCTATGCAGCGCCCAGCATGACACCTTCAAGCACTCCAGCATGGAGCATCTCGAAGAAAAACTACTGCTCCACTCAGACAAACGGCTTAAGCTGGTGATCACTGACGGGGTCTTTTCAATGGACGGGGACACGGCAAAGCTTGATGAGATGGTCCGCCTGTGCGAGAAATATGATGCGCTGCTGCTGGTGGATGACTCCCACGCCACCGGATTCATAGGTAAAACTGGCCGCGGGACACATGAATTCTGCAATGTCATGGGCAAAATTGACATCATCACCACCACCTTCGGCAAAGCGCTGGGCGGAGCATCCGGTGGATGTGTCTCGGGAAGAAAGGAGATCGTGGAGATGTGCAGGCAGAAGGCACGTCCCTACCTCTTCTCAAATACCATCGCTCCCGTAATAGTGTCAGGGGTCCTGAAGGTGTTCGATATCCTTTCGGCCAGCACTGAAAGACGTGACAAGCTGGAGAAGAATGCGGCATTCTGGAGGAAAGGACTGACAGAGGCAGGCTTTATTCTCAAGGAGGGTAATACCCCTATCGTTCCTGTTATGCTCTTCAATGCAAAGCTGTCACAGGATTTCTCAAAGGAACTCTTCAACGAGGGTATCTATGCCATAGGTTTCTTCTTCCCGGTGGTTCCAAACGGCCAGGCCAGGATCAGAACCCAGATATCCGCGGGCCATGAGATGCATCACCTAGATGCAGCCCTTGAGAAATTCATTAAAGTGGGTAAGAAACTGGGTGTACCGGGTCTTACCAAAGAACAGATAATCGAAAAGTTCGGACTCTAAAAGTCCGGAAATATTGTGGCGGATACCCTGACGCTCGATAATAAATGCGTGCCATTTTAATCTTCGGGAGATGATTATCGTCATTGAATAATCACTGTAAAACGCGATCTTTGCATCCAATTAAGTGATTCTTCTCTCAGATGTACAATCAATACCAGGATTATCTCAGGACACAGATCCACGAGATAAAGGAAGCAGGGCTTTACAAGAAAGAACGTGTCATTGTCTCACCGCAGGGTGCGGAGATTACTCTTGACACCGGTCAGCGGGTGCTTAACTTCTGCGCCAACAACTACCTGGGACTGTCAGCCAATGCAAAGCTGGTTGAAGCGGCAAGAAATGCACTTGATACTCACGGCTACGGTATGTCATCGGTACGCTTCATATGCGGTACGGGAGACCTCCATAAGGAGCTGGAACAGAAACTGGCTGAGTTCTTCGGCACCGAGGATACCATCCTCTATGCTACCTGCTTCGATGCCAACGGGGGTGTGTTCGAGCCACTTCTGACAAGCGAAGACGCCATAATCTCCGATGCCCTTAACCACGCTTCCATAATTGATGGGGTGCGCCTCTGCAAGGCAAAGCGTTACCGCTATGAGAATGCCGACATGGAAGACCTGGAGACGCAGCTGCAGCAGGCACAGGAACAGCGCTTCAGGCTGGTGGTCACCGACGGTGTCTTCTCCATGGACGGCAACGTGGCTCCGCTTGACAGGATCTATGAGCTGGCAAACAAATACGACGCCATGGTCATGGTCGACGAGTCTCATTCAGCAGGCGTGGTGGGTGATACAGGCCGCGGTGTCACCGAGCTTTACAACCTGAAGGGTAAGATAGAGATCATCACCGGCACGCTGGGCAAAGCATTCGGAGGAGCCATCGGCGGATTCACCACCGGCAAGAAGGAGATCATCGAGATGCTGCGCCAGCGCTCGCGGCCATATCTCTTCAGCAACTCCATACCTCCCCTCGTGGCTGCTGCAGGTATAAAGATGGTTGAGATGATGACAGAGACCAATGAGCTGCAGGACAAGCTTCATTTCAACACTAAATATTTCATGGACAGGATGCTGGAGGCCGGCTTTGACATCAAGCCCACCCGGTCAGCAATCTGTGCCGTGATGCTCTATGATGCCAGGCTGTCACAGGAGTTGGCGGCAAAGCTTCTCGATGAAGGCATCTACGTCACCGGCTTCTACTACCCGGTAGTCCCCAAGGGCAAGGCACGCATCAGGGTACAGCTCTCGGCAGCACACCATCAGGAGCACCTCGACAAAGCCATCGCAGCCTTCACCAGGGTAGGAAGAGAGCTGGGCATCTTAAAACATTGAATCTTTTTTGCCCCATCCATTATTAAATATGTATTAACAGAGGTTAAAAATTAAATATTTTATTCTTTTTTGTTTGGCCATTAAAAAATGTTGTTACTTTTGTCACTTCAATTAGAGTTTATGAACCACATTTCACTGTTTATTATTGCCCTCATTCTTATTATCGCTTCGAGCGCATAATCGGGGAGTAATATATAGATAAGAATAATAGTATACGAAAGCTTCCCGGAAAACCGGGAAGCTTTTTTTAAGCAGTTCAGCAATGAAAAGAGAACTCAGGAGCCTGAAGACAATGACCGGCAGGAACATGGCCGGGGCAAGGAGCCTCTGGCGTGCGAACGGCATGAAGGAGGAACAGTTCGGGAAACCGGTGACAGCCATCGTCAATTCATTCTCACAGTTCGTTCCGGGTCATTTGCATCTTCATGATATCGGGCAGTTAATAAAAAAGGAGATTGAGAGTCTCGGCATGTTCGCCGCTGAGTTCAACACCATAGCCATCGATGACGGCATAGCCATGGGCCACGGGGGTATGCTCTATTCACTCCCCTCGCGTGAACTTATTGCCGACAGTGTCGAGTATGTCTGCAATGCCCACTGTGCTGACGCCATGATATGCATCAGCAACTGCGATAAGATCACCCCCGGGATGCTCATGGCTGCCATGCGCCTCAACATACCTGCGGTATTCGTCTCCGGAGGTCCTATGGAGGCCGGCAGGGCAGGAGGAAAAGCTGTTGATCTGATCAATGCCATGGTGGCTGCAGCTGACGACAGCGTCACTGATGAAAACCTGCTTGAGATAGAACGGTCGGCCTGCCCCACCTGCGGATCCTGCTCGGGCATGTTCACCGCCAACTCAATGAACTGCCTGTCGGAGGCTCTCGGACTGGCACCTCCGGGCAACGGCACCGTGGTAGCCACCCACACCAACAGGAGTCAGCTCTTTACCCGGGCCGCCAGGCTGATAACAGTACTGGCACAGAAATATTACGAACATGGGGATGAATCCGTACTGCCACGTTCCATTGCCTCACGAGCAGCCTTCATCAATGCAATGACACTTGACATTGCGATGGGGGGATCCACCAACACTGTCCTCCACCTCCTTGCCATTGCCCAGGAGGCCGGAGTTGATTTTACCATGAAAGACATTGATGAACTCTCACGGAGAGTACCCAACATATGCAGGGTCTCCCCCTCCTCATCGTTTCACATCGAGGATATAAACCGTGCCGGAGGGGTCTTTGCCATACTTGGCGAACTGGAACGTGCCGGGCTACTCGACTGCTCAGTGAGAAGAGCAGACTACCCGACCCTGGGGCAAGCTATTGACGAGTGGGATATTATGAGGCCGACCGTCCTGCCACAGGCTCACCGGCTCTTCCTGAGTGCCCCGGGAGGGATAAGGAGCACCCTGGGAGGCACTGCCTCTGGTCTTTACCCTGAACATGACATGGACAGAGTCAACGGGGCTATACGGGATGCTGACCATCCATATAACACTGACGGAGGACTGGCAGTGCTTTACGGCAACCTGGCACCGGACGGATGCATAGTGAAGACAGCCGGCATCGACGGTTCAATGTTCAGCTTCAGCGGCAGGGCGGTGACCTTTGACTCACAGGAGACAGCTGTCACCGGGATACTGACGGGTAAGGTGAAAGAGGGTGATGTGGTGGTGATCCGCTACGAGGGTCCGCGTGGAGGGCCGGGCATGCAGGAAATGCTCTACCCCACCTCCTACCTTAAATCCATGGGGCTTGATAAAAAATGCGCACTCATAACAGATGGACGCTTTTCGGGTGGAACCGCAGGACTATCATTGGGCCATGTCTCACCCGAGGCCGCAGCCGCAGGAGCAATTGCCCTGGTCAATGACGGCGATATAATTGAGATCGACATACCGGGGAGGCTCATTAACCTGGCAGTCGCTGAAAAGACTCTGGAGGCGAGGCGTCGCAAAGAAGACCAAAAGGGAGATCAGGCGTTCAGCCCTGCCGGCAGAAACCGGGTCATTTCGCCGTCGCTGAAGGTATATGCTGCCCACGTGAGCTCGGCAGACCGGGGGGCAGTGAGGATAGTCTGAAAACTGAAAATGACTTATAACGCCCCGTGATTCCGAAGGCACAAGCACATAAGCAATTAAAACAAAATCCCGGGTTTTTCGGAATGCCAGATTAATGAATTTCATTATGTCGAACGACAAGACAAAGACAACCAATATGAAGAATAGTGATAGCGAGCGATCGCAGATTTCGGGTGCTGAAGCGCTGCTGAAATGCCTGATTGAAGAGGGCGTTGATACAATATTCGGTTATCCGGGAGGAGCAATCATGCCTGTCTACGATAAACTGCTTGATTACAGCGACAGGCTCCGGCACATACTGACACGTCATGAACAGGGAGCTGCTCACGCCGCACAGGCATACGCCATGGTAACCGGAAGACCTGGAGTATGCTTCGCCACATCAGGACCGGGGGCCACAAACCTCGTGACAGGGATAGCCAATGCCTTCCTCGATTCAGTACCGGTGGTATTCATCACGGCTCAGGTGACATCAGGACTTATCGGCACCGACGCTTTTCAGGAGACTGATATACTCGGCATCTCGATGCCCGTGACCAAGTGGAATGCACAGGTCAAAAAGGCGGCCGATATTCCTGACACCATTGCGCGCGCATTTTACATCGCCAGGTCGGGCCGTCCGGGCCCCGTGCTGGTAGATATCTCGAAGGATGCACAATTTGAAAATCTCAGCTATAGCTACCGGAAATGCACATACATAAGAAGTTATAACCCGGTCATCCCTCTTCATATCAGGGATATTGAATCAGCGGCCGTAATGATCAATCATGCGGATAAACCCCTTATCCTGGCAGGCCACGGGGTTATCCTCTCCGGTGCCGCGGATGAACTGAAAGCCCTTGCTGAAAAGGGAGGTATCCCCGTTGCAGCAACACTTCTCGGACTGCCGGCTTTCCCGCAGAGGCACAGGCTGTTCGTGGGAATGCTGGGCATGCATGGCAACTATGCACCCAACGTCCTAACCAACCAGGCAGACCTCATCATCGCAATAGGCATGCGCTTCGATGACAGGGTTACCGGTAACCTTAAAAAGTATGCACCTGAAGCCAGGATAATTCATATTGAGATTGATAAGGCGGAAATCAATAAAAATGTAAGGGTCGACCTTGAGATCAACAATGATGCACGGGAAGTCCTTACGACTCTCCTTCCACTTCTGCGTGAGAAGAGCCGTGAGAAATGGATAAGGGAGTTCAGGATCCTCGACCGGGTGGAGTATGAAAAGGTGATCAGGCCGGAGACAGAGCCCGGCCAGGATGAGATCCGAATGGGGGAAGTGGTGAAGACAGTCTCGGACATTACGGAAGGTGATGCGGTCATCGTCACTGACGTGGGGCAGCATCAGATGGCAGTGGCACGCTATTATCGTTTCAGTGAGAAGAGCACCCTGGTGACATCAGGCGGGATGGGCACCATGGGATTCGGCCTCCCGGCATCGCTGGGAGCAGCATCAGGAAATCCCGGCAAACCTGTTATTGCTTTTATCGGGGACGGCGGCTTCCAGATGACGCTTCAGGAGCTGGGAACCATAATGCAGTATCAGATCCCCGTCAAAATAATTCTCCTCAACAACAGCTTCCTGGGCATGGTACGCCAATGGCAGGAGATGTTCTTCAACGGAAGGTACGCCTCTACTGAAATGGTAAACCCCGACTTTGTGGCCCTGGCCGGAGCCTACGGCATCCAGGCACGCAGCGTGACACGCCGTGAGGAGCTAAGCCAGGCAGTAGGGACAATGCTTGCTGCCGAAGGCCCATTCCTGGTTGAGGTAGCCATAGGCAGGGAGGCAAATATCCTTCCTATGGTCGAACCCGGGGCATCAGTCTCAGAAGTCACACTAACATACAGATAATCATCATGAAGCAGGAATATACAATATCGCTTTTTACCGAGGATCATATAGGAATCCTCAGCAGGATAACCCTTATCCTTACCCGGAGACAGATAAACATAGAAAGCATTACTGCCTCGGAATCTGCTGTCCAAGGTGTTCAGATGCTTACCATGGTGGTCACCACTACGCCTGACATGGTGAATAAGGTTGCCACACAGATTGAAAAACTGGTCGATGTCATCAAGGTATTCGTGCACACCTCCCCTGAGATAATATGCCAGGAGATAGCACTGTATAAAGTCACCTCCAGGGGGCTGATGTCAGGCAGTATGATTGGCGATCTCGTGCAGAAACATCATGCCCGCATACTTGAAGTGACACCTGAATATATCGTCGTGGAGAAGAGTGGCAACAGGGCGGAGATAACTGATCTCCTGGCCGTTCTTGAACCATGCGGCGTGCTTCAGTTCGTCAGGTCGGGCAGGATAGCTGTAACAAGACAGGTCAAGGAGCTGAATGCATACCTCAAAGAGATGGAGGAAGCTGAACGGGGAGGACCTGAAAAACTTGAAGTATATAATTAACTGAATTACACTAATCTAACAATAGACAATTATGGCACAGATCGATTTTGGAGGAGTAACAGAGAGTGTTGTGACAAGGGAAGAGTTTCCGCTCTCAAAAGCACGTGAAGTATTGAAGAATGAAGTTGTGGCCGTCATAGGGTACGGGGTCCAGGGGCCGGCACAGGCTATGAACATGAGAGACAACGGCATCAACGTAATTATAGGACAGGCACCCGAATTCAAAAATGACTGGGAGAGGGCTGTGGCTGACGGGTTCGTTCCCGGGAAAACTCTCTTCGGTATTGAGGAGGCGGCAGAGAGAGGCACCATCATTCAGTACCTTGTCTCCGATGCTGCTCAGAGGACCCTCTGGCCCCGGATAAAACCCTGTCTTACGACAGGCAAGGCGCTATACTTCTCTCACGGCTTCTCCGTCACATATAAGGAACATACCGGTGTGGTTCCTCCTCCGGATATAGACGTCATCCTCTGTGCTCCGAAAGGTTCAGGAACCAGTGTAAGACGCAACTTCCTCGCCGGCGCCGGCATCAACTCAAGCTACTCCGTCTTTCATGATCATACAGGCAGGGCTGAAGAGCGTGCCATTGCCCTCGGCATCGCCATTGGCTCAGGTTACCTCTTCCCCACCACATTCGAGAAGGAGGTGTTCAGTGATCTTACAGGTGAGCGTGGTGTGCTCATGGGCGCCCTCGAGGGTATCATGGAGGCACAGTACCAGGTGCTGCGCGATAATGGCCATTCACCGTCGGAAGCATTTAACGAGACAGTGGAGGAGCTGACGCAGAGCCTGATACGGCTTGTTGACGAGAAGGGGATGGACTGGATGTATGCCAACTGCAGCGCCACGGCGCAGCGCGGCGCTCTCGACTGGAAACCGAAGTTCAGGGAGGCCACACTGCCGGTCTTCAGGGATCTGTATGACAAAGTCAGCTCAGGAGAAGAGTGTGTCAGGGTACTCACTTCAACCGGGTCAGCCGACTACCGCGAAAAACTCGATGCGGAGCTAAAGGAGATGGGCGGATCAGAGCTCTGGAGAACAGGAACGGCAGTGAGAAAACTGAGACCTCAGAAATAACAATCACGAAACAGATATTATGGAAAACAACAGGGTAATAATATTCGATACGACCCTCCGTGACGGTGAGCAGGTACCAGGCTGCCAGCTCAACACGGTTGAGAAGATTGAAGTAGCGAGGGTGCTGGAGGCACTGGGAGTGGATGTGATCGAGGCAGGGTTCCCCGTATCGAGTCCGGGCGACTTCAATTCGGTGGTCGAGATATCAAAGGCCGTCCGTAACCCGGTCATCTGTGCCCTCACAAGAGCCGTGAAAAAGGACATAGAGGTGGCAGCCGAGTCCCTCAGGTTTGCAGAGAGAAAGCGGATTCACACAGGAATAGGTACATCACCTTACCACATTCAGTACAAGATCAAAACGACGCCGGAAGAGATAATAAAAAGAGCCGTCGATGCCGTTAAATACGCCAGGAAATTTGTTGACGACGTGGAATTCTACGCCGAAGATGCCGGCAGAAGTGACAACGCCTATCTCGCCAGGGTGATCGAAGCTGTCATAAAAGCAGGGGCCACAGTGGTAAACATACCAGACACAACGGGTTATTGCCTCCCGGAGGAATACGGCGCCAAAATCAGATACCTCGTCGAGAATGTCCCGAACATTGACCAGGCAGTCATCTCAACACACTGCCACAATGACCTCGGGATGGCCACCGCAAACACAATGATGGGTATCATCAACGGAGCCCGCCAGGTGGAGGTGACAATCAACGGCATTGGCGAGAGGGCAGGTAACACATCGCTTGAAGAGGTGGCAATGATCATAAAGAGCCATCATGACCTGAAGCTCTCCACCGGCATCAATCCGAAGCTGATATTCAGCACCAGCAGGTTGGTATCCACACTGATGAGCATGCCCGTACAGGCCAACAAGGCTATTGTCGGGAGAAATGCCTTTGCCCACTCGTCAGGAATACACCAGGATGGTGTTCTCAAGAACCGTGAAAACTATGAGATAATTGATCCTAAGGAGGTGGGCATAAGGGAATCTTCAATAATCCTCACGGCCCGCAGCGGCAGGGCGGCTCTCAATCACAGGCTCGACCTGCTGGGCATTAAACTGGGGAAGGAGGAGCTTGATGAGATCTATCACCGTTTCCTCATCCTTGCCGACAAGAAAAAGGAGATCAATGACGAGGATATTAAGATCCTGTCAGGAGAGGTCTTCAGGGGTGAGAAGAGGCTTAAGCTGGAGACATTGCAGGTTCTCTGCGGCAACTCGGTCACCCCGGTGGCAACAGTAGGCGTGAGGATCAACGGCGAGGTGCATACTTCCACCGCCCCGGGGAACGGTCCTATCGACGCCGCCCTGACGGCCGTCAAACACCTGATCCATGAGAATGTACACCTCGAGGAGTTCCTGATACAGGCAATTACTCGGGGAAGCGACGACATCGGCAAGGTGCATATCCAGGTTGAGCATGAGGGAAAGATCTTTTACGGTTTCTCGGCAAACACGGATATAATTACTGCCTCCGTTGAGGCATTCATTGATGCTGTTTCAAGGATTGACAATGGAACCACGGACACTGTTTGACAAGATCTGGGATGCACATACCGTGAAGTCTGTTGAGGACGGACCGGATGTGCTATATATCGATCGCCACTATATCCATGAGGTCACCAGCCCCCAGGCGTTTCTGGGCCTTCGGCAACGGAGCATCGGGGTCTTCAGGCCTGAGAAGACCACAGCGGTGGCAGACCATAACATACCCACCACAGATCAGCATCTTCCGATAAGGGATGCCGTCTCACGGGCACAGGTGGAAGCCCTGGCAGACAACTGCAGGGTAGCCGGGATCGAGTACTTCGGCATAGGTCATCATAATAACGGCATCGTCCATGTCACAGGCCCTGAACTGGGGAAAACCCTGCCCGGGATGACTATAGTATGCGGCGACAGTCACACATCAACCCACGGAGCTTTTGGTACCATTGCATTCGGCATAGGTACCAGCGAAGTGGAGATGGTGCTGGCAACACAATGCATCCTTCAGGCAAGACCCGGAAGAATGAGGATAACCGTCAACGGAGAACTCAGTAAAGGGGTGACATCCAAAGACCTGATCCTATATATTATCTCTTCCGTCTCCACCAGCGGTGCCGCCGGTTATTTCGTCGAATATGCAGGAGAGGCTATAAAAAGCCTGAGTATGGAGGCCAGAATGACCATTTGCAACATGAGCATCGAAATGGGAGCCCGCGGTGGCCTGATAGCACCTGATGAGATCACCGCTGATTACCTCTCACGAATCCCTTCATTCAACAGAAACCCTGAAGCCGTAAGCCTTACTGAGAATTGGCTCTCACTGCGGACTGACCCCGGCGCGGTATTTGACAGGGAACTGGAGTTTGATGCCTCTTCTGTACCGCCAATGATAACCTGGGGGACAAACCCGGGAATGGGTATGGCTGTCGATGGAAAAATACCTGAAGCAGACCAGCCTGGACCTGGCGGCAACGACTCCTTTCTCAAGGCACTTGAGTATATGGACTTTAAACCGGGAATGAAGCTCCTGGGCTATCCTGTGGACTATGTCTTCCTGGGTAGTTGCACCAACGGCCGCATAGAAGATCTCAGGGCTTTTGCCTCTATGGTGGAGGGAAGGCAAAAAGCCCCGGGAGTAACGGTACTTATAGTGCCCGGATCACAGCAAGTTGCACGGCAGGCAGAAGAGGAAGGGCTTACAGAAATATTTAAAAGGGCTGGGTTTGCTATGAGACAGCCCGGATGCTCATCATGTCTTGCAATGAATGATGATAAGATACCTCCAGGGAAATATGCAGTCTCAACCTCGAACCGTAATTTCGAGGGGAGACAGGGTCCCGGGGCAAGGACAATCCTTGCGGGGCCGCTTGCCGCTGCTACCGCTGCAGTTACTGGAAGGATAACAGACCCGAGGAAACTGATACGGGTTTGTGATTGATAAAACCGACAGGCAATGAACAGAAGAAAATTTACCATACTGGAGTCAACATGTGTCCCCCTGCCCCTCGAAAATGTTGATACCGATCAGATCATACCTGCGAGATTCCTGAGCGCTACTTCAAGAGAAGAATTTGGTAAAAACCTCTTCCGCGACTGGCGGTATGACAAGAATGGCAATGAAATAAAGGATTTCGTTCTCAACCGGCCAGAATACGGAGGATCCATACTTGTCGCCGGCAGTAACTTCGGATGTGGCTCCAGCCGCGAACATGCGGTATGGGCTATCGCCGACTACGGCTTCAGGGCGGTTGTCTCTGACTCCTTCGCCGATATCTTCCGGAACAACGCACTTAATAACGGACTGCTGCCGGTGGAGATACCTACCGGTATGCTCAGTGACCTGACTGAACAGATAGGAGCGAATCCTGGTATAATAGTGAAAATTGACCTTGAACGGCAGATTATCACGGCTGATGAGACCGGTATGTCTGTCCCCTTCGCAATAAATTCCTTCAGGAAGCAATGCCTGCTCAGTGGTCTTGACAACATCAGTTTCCTGGTAAATATGAGAAGCAGGATTATTGAATATGAAAAGAGCAGAGGAGGCCCGGGATGAGGATTGAGATAATGGATACGACTCTTCGCGACGGCGAACAAACACAGGGTGTCTCATATTCACCTGTGGAGAAATTGCATATGGCCACCCTGCTGCTCAGAGAACTCAGGGTCGACAGGCTTGAAGTGGCGTCAGCAAGAGTATCGGAAGGTGAATTTGAGGCTGCATGCAAAATATCAGAATGGGCAAGGAAACATGATCTGATTGACAGAATAGAGGTGCTGGGTTTTGTCGACGGTGAGACTTCGCTTGACTGGATTGAGAAAGCGGGGGTGAAGGTTGTCAATTTACTTTGCAAGGGATCAAGGCGTCATCTTGAAAAACAGCTGAGGAAGAGTGCAGACCAACATCTTCAGGAAATTAAACATGTAATTTCCAGGGCATATGAAAGAGGAATAACGGTGAATATCTACCTGGAGGACTGGTCAAACGGGATGATAAACTCTCAGGATTATATATTTTACATGCTTGATCACCTAAAGGATGATGCCGTTGCAAGGTTTATGCTTCCTGATACCCTCGGTATCCTTAACCCTGACCAGACGTCAGATTTCTGCAGAAGGCTGGTTGAACGTTACCCTTCGCTCCATTTTGATTTTCATGCTCACAACGACTATGATCTGGCCGCCGCCAACGTATTTGCAGCAGTAAAAGCTGGCGTGAAGGGCATCCATACTACTGTTAACGGTCTTGGAGAAAGAGCTGGCAACGCGCCGCTGTCAAGTGTGATTGCAATTCTTAAAGACCATACCGATGCTGAGATCGGCATAGATGAAGGTGAAATAACAGGTGTGAGCAGTGTCGTGGAATCATACAGCGGCATCAGAATACCTGTGAACAAGCCTGTCATAGGTGATAATGTATTTACCCAGACGTCAGGCATACACGCCGACGGGGACAATAAGGATAACCTCTATTTCAGTACACTCCTTCCCGAAAGATTCGGGAGACGCAGGAGATATGCTCTTGGCAAGATGTCCGGCAAGGCAACAATAAGAAAAAACCTGGAGGAGTTCGGGCTGGAACTTGATCGGGAATCGCTGAGTAAAGTAACACAGAGGGTTATCGAACTGGGCGACAAGAAAGAGAATGTCACGACAGAAGATCTTCCATTCATTATCGCCGATGTTCTCGGTACAAACCGGACAAACTATAATGTCTTCATACAAAATTATTCTCTCTCACTCTCCTACGGGCTTAGACCTTTTGCCAGCGTAAAGATCGAGATCGACGGCAGTCTGTATGAAGAGACCTCTTCAGGTGACGGGCAGTATGACGCCTTCATGAAAGCCATCAGGAAAATATATGACAGCCTTGGAAGGGGATTTCCGGTACTTACAGATTATCTTGTCACAATCCCACCCGGAGGCAGGACGGATGCGCTTGTTGAAACAGTCATATCGTGGAGTTACGGAAGCTTGAATTTCAGGACAAAAGGATTGGATGCAGATCAGACTGAGTCGGCAATAAAAGCTACCGAAAAGATGCTGAATATAATCGGTAATCATGATTACAGTAAGAAAATCATCACATTAACAGAATCAATACATGGATTTTAAAATAGCAGTTCTGCCTGGTGACGGGATTGGTCCTGAGGTCATTGAACAAGCCGTTAAGACAATGAATGCGGTTGGCAAGAAATTCAACCATTCATTTAATTACGAATATGCTCTCGTTGGAGCAGCAGCCATTGACAAGACGGGTTCACCCCTTCCTGATGAGACCCTCATAAAATGCAAAGCCTCTGATGCGGTTTTGTTTGGCGCCATCGGTGACCCGAAATATGATAATGATCCGTCAGCCAGGGTAAGACCGGAACAGGGCCTTCTTGCCATGCGCAGCGAACTGGGACTGTATGCAAATGTAAGACCGGTAACAACATTCCCTTCATTACTTGACAGATCGCCTCTGAAAAGAGAGATTCTCGACGGAGTTGATATTTTAATGGTGAGAGAACTGACAGGCGGTATCTACTTTGGAAAACCTCAGGGCAGGTCTGAAGACGGGAAAACAGCATACGATTCTTGCGTCTACAGTAAATTTGAGATTGAACGTGTTGTGCGGCTTGCCTGTGAATATGCCCTTAAGCGAAAGGGAAAGGTCACCGTAGTCGACAAGGCGAATGTACTGGCAACATCAAGATTGTGGCGTGAAACATCAAAAGAGATCGTTCATGATTACCCTGGAATAGAAATGGACTTTCTCTTCGTCGACAATGCTGCCATGCAGTTAATCCAGAATCCGGGGCGGTTTGATGTTATTGTTACCGAAAATATGTTTGGTGATATCCTGTCCGATGAGGCAAGCGTGATCACAGGCTCCCTGGGCCTTCTGCCATCAGCCTCAATCGGATCCTCAACATCTGTCTTTGAACCTGTACACGGATCCTATCCCCAGGCAGCAGGTAAGAATATCGCCAATCCCCTCGGCACAATCCTGTCGGCAGCAATGCTCCTCGAAACAGGACTTAATCTTACCGGGGAATCAGAAGCCCTGAAAAGAGCAGTTGAAAAATCTCTTGAAGCCGGGATGGTAACAGAAGATCTGGACAGAAGTAACCCCTGCTCAACCAATATGGTTGGCGACTGGATATCAGAATATATTTTGCACAATTGAACCCACGGAGCACATAAGATAATGGATCGTCAGATATATGTAGCCATTCAGGGCGAAAAGGGCAGCTTCCACGAGGTGGCGGCAAATGACTTTTTTGGAGATGAAAGAATTATTCTGGTGCCATGCCCAACCTTCGATGAAACTGTTAATGCGGTGCTCCGGGGCAGAGCTGAATACGCTGTTATGGCAATAGAGAATGCCCGCGCAGGAAGCATACTCTACAATTATAACCTTATCAGGGAGTCGCGTCTTAAGATACTTGGCGAGATAAGACTCAGGATCAGGCAGAATCTCATGGCACTTCCCGGAACAACAATTGACTCGTTAAGTGAGATCAGATCTCATCCAATCGCTCTCGCCCAGTGTATGGAATTTCTTAATACTCTGAAAGGAGTGACATTGATCGAAACCGATGACACTGCCGGTTCTGCCAGGATTATAAGTGAACAGGAACTTGCCGGGACAGCCACTATCGCATCAGCCAGTGCAGCTGATATATACGGTCTTGAAATGCTTGCCGGGGGCATAGAAACATATAAAAAGAACTATACGAAGTTTCACATTATAGGTAATGAATCTTTAATGCTGACTGTGGGAGATAAAGCATCGGTTTGTTTTGCCACAGGCCACAAACCCGGATCACTTGCCAGGGTTCTGCTGATACTTGCCGGGATGGATATCAATCTTTCAAAGATACAGTCTGTTCCCCGGTTGAACGGGAACTGGGAGTATATGTTCTATGTCGATCTTGAACTGAGCACTGTTTCAAAAATGGACCATATAGTCAATGCACTTGAAGAACATACAATGAACCTGGAGATACTTGGGATCTACAATAAGGATAACAATCTGTACGAAAGTTAAAAAGTCAGAGAAACAGATAAATTAATATTACTGTCATGCCTTTGCCGTGATCAAATAATTACTATTTTTGTGCCGAAGTAATAATAAATGTTTTTGAACAAACTACATCATCATCATTCTCATACTTGCTCTCAGGCGAGATGAAATTGGTGTGTGGTGAACACTGAATATCATAAACCCGTCTGAGCAGATCAGGCGGGTTTTTTGTTGTCGCAAGGTCTGCTCAGTCAAACAGAAAAGTTAAATGAGCATACTGAAAATTGCAATCCAGAAAAGCGGAAGACTGAGTGAGAGCTCCCGCAAGTTGTTTGAAGAGTGCGGCATAAAGATCACCAACGGGTCAGGCAGCCTGAAGGTCATAGCAGGCAACTTCCCCGTTGAGATACTCCTTCTCCGTGATGATGATATCCCCCAGTACGTTGAACAGCAGGTTGCCGACATAGGGATAGTGGGTGAGAACACAGTCTGTGAAAAGAAGAAAGATGTGGATCTCCTTGATCAATTGGGGTTTGCCGGCTGCCGCCTCAGCCTGGCCATCCCGAAGGACGAGGCATACACCGGCCCGGAATTCTTCATGAACAAAAAGGTGGCCACGAGTTATCCTGTACTTCTCGGTGAGTATTTCGCCTCAGGAAATATCAATGCTGAGATTGAGGAGCTGAGCGGCAGCGTGGAGATAGCACCGGGTATAGGCCTGGCCGATGCGATCTGCGATATCGTCAGCTCCGGCAGCACTCTGATAACCAACGGCCTTCGCGAGGTGGAGACGATCATGAAAAGCCAGGCAGTCATGATAGCTAACCGGAATATCAGCGGCGATAAGAAAAAGATACTCGAGAAGCTGCTCTTCCGTATGAGGGCTGTCAGGAACGCCAGGGAGAACAAGTATATCCTGCTAAATGCACCCGAAGTGGCCGTTAAGGATATCTGCAGGATCCTTCCGGGCATGAAGAGTCCGACTATACTGCCGCTGGCAGAAAAGGGATGGTGCAGCCTCCACTCCGTGGTAAAGGAAGATGAGTTCTGGGAGAGGATAGACCAGCTCAGGGAGGCAGGAGCAGAGGGCATCCTGGTAATACCCATAGAAAAAATGATACTGTGATGAAGAGACGTATCTACCCGGCGCAGGCTGACATCAGTGCAGCCCTGGGCAGGCCGCCGGCAGGTAACGAAGATATTGACGGCACCGTCAGGGAGGTACTCGACATGGTCAGGGCACAGGGTGATGCCGCCCTGCGGGAATTCTCACAAAAGTTTGATGGTTATGCCCCTGCATCCTTCAGGGTGTCTGAGGCCACCATAAAGGAGGCCGGAGAAAATATTGCCCCGGAGCTCAGGGAAGCCATGCGTCAGGCCTATGCAAACATCTCCTCCTTTCATTCGGCACAGTTGCAGACTTCGGCGCCGGTGATCACGGCCGATGGCGTAAAATGCTGGAGTCGGGATGTGCCCGTTGAGAAGGTGGGGCTCTATATTCCCGGAGGCACAGCACCGCTCTTCTCCACCGTGCTGATGCTGGCCATACCTGCACGGCTTGCAGGATGCCGCGATATCATCATCTGCACCCCGCCCGGAAGAGAAGGCAGGGTCAGTCCGCTCATCCTCCATGCAGCCTCGCTGGCCGGTGTGACTGACATCTATACTGTAGGCGGGGCACAGGCTATAGCTGCCATGGCATACGGTACTGAGTCGATCCCCGCAGTTCATAAGATATTCGGCCCAGGAAACAGCTACGTCACCAGGGCCAAGGAACTTGTTCAGCTCGAGGGAACGGCAATAGACATGCCTGCCGGTCCCAGTGAACTGCTGGTCATAGCCGATGAGAGCGCCAACGCTCCCTTTGTGGCTGCAGACCTGCTCTCACAGGCGGAACATGGCACCGACAGCCAGGTTATCATGCTCACCGACAGCAAGATCATGATGGACAGGGTGGAAGCAGAAATTGAAAAACAGGCAGCACTGCTGGAGAGAAACAGTATCGCCATGCAGTCGCTGGAGAACAGCTCCCTGATACTGCTTGAAACAATTGATGAATGCCTGGAGGTCAGTAACAGGTATGCCCCCGAACACCTGATCCTGGCAATAGCCGACGCGCACCGCCATGCCGCAGCAGTAGTAAACGCCGGATCAGTTTTCCTGGGGAATTACAGCAGCGAGAGTACGGGCGACTATATGACCGGACCTAATCATACCCTACCCACCGGAGGATATGCCCGAAGCTATAGCGGTCTCTCAACCGCCAGCTTCATGAAGAGGATTTTCTTCCAGGAGGTGACTGCTGACGGCATAATGAAGATAGGCCCGGCAACTGAGCTGATGGCCGGGGCTGAGATGCTCGGGGGACACAGGAACGCAGTGTCAGTAAGACTAAAATATCTTGAAGATGAACAGAACAGATCAACTGGTAAGGCCTAACGTGAGGGCCCTGGTGCCTTACTCATCCGCAAGGGATGAGTATAAAGGAAAGGAGGGTATATTCCTCGATGCCAATGAAAGTCCCTTCGGTCCGCTCAACAGGTACCCCGACCCACGCCAGCGGGCACTCCGGGCGGCCGTAGCCAACCTGAAGGGTGTGCCTGAAGAGAACATATTTCTCGGTAACGGAAGCGATGAGGTGATTGATCTCTGCTACAGGATCTTCTGTAACCCTGGCACCGACAGGGTGGTGATATTTCCTCCCACATACGGAATGTACCGGGTATCAGCAGCAGTCAATGACGTTGAGGTGATCAGGGTGCCACTCGATGAAAACTTCGATATTGATATCCCGGCCGTAACACCTCTTCTTGATGATAACAGCATAAGACTGATCTTCATCTGCTCCCCCAACAACCCGACCGGCAACAGCATGGATCCCGGCAGGATTGAGTTCATCATCAGGAATTTCCGGGGCGTTGTCGTGCTTGACGAGGCCTATTCCGACTTCAGCGATAAACCCTCATTCATTGAAAAGATCGCTCTTTTTGATAACCTGATCGTCATGCAGACCTTCAGCAAGGCTATGGGCATGGCGGCGGCAAGGATAGGGATGGCATTTGCATCACCTGACATCCTGCAATACTTCTTCCGGATAAAACCTCCTTACAATATAAGTACCCTGAACCAGGAGGCTGCACTTCAGAGAATCGGAGACATCAGACCAATAAACGTGCAGACCGGGACCCTGATAGATGAGCGCAGGAGGCTTGCCGAAAAGCTGGTGACGATACCCGTCGTTGAAAAGGTCTGGCCCTCTGATGCAAACTTCCTCCTTGTAAAGGTCAGGGACGCCGACACTGTCTACGACAAACTGACAGGCAGGAACATCATAGTCAGGAACAGAAGCCGCGAAATAGCCGGATGCCTGCGCATTACGGCAGGCACCAGGAGCGAGAACAACAGGCTCCTGGATGAACTGAGCAAAATAAACATATAAAGTTCACACGATTGCAATCACAATCAGGAATGAAACTATTTTAAATATGAAGCTTAAATGATTGATCCAAATCACAAACAAGTATGAAAATATATCGCATATGAAAAAAGTATTATTTATAGACAGGGACGGTACCATTTTGAAAGAGCCGTACGACCAGCAGACTGACAGCCTGGAGAAGCTGGAATTCATGCCGGGGGTAATAGGTGCCCTTTCAGCTATCTCCCGGGAGACAGATTTCGAACTGGTTATGGTGTCAAACCAGGACGGGCTGGGGACCCCGGCATTTCCCGAAGAAGCGTTCCTTGCTCCTCATAATAAGATGCTCTCCATCCTCGAAGGTGAAGGAGTGAAATTTGCGGCACAGTTCATAGACCGCTCCTTCGAGGAAGAGAACTCTCCATTCCGCAAGCCGGGAACGGCAATGTTGACACAGTATCTTGCACAGGGTGTCGATCTGAAATCATCATATGTCATCGGCGACCGTCTGACTGACATCGCACTTGCCCGTAATCTGGGGTGCAGGTCGATCTGGATCAGCAGGGAGAAAAATGGTGAGGCCGCACTCTGCACCACCGACTGGCATGAGATCCGCCGGTTCCTGAAAAAGATACCGAGGAGTGCATCCGTAACAAGAAAGACCAACGAGACTGTGATTGAGACTGATATAACCCTCGACGGAACAGGCAGAAGCGACATTAATACCGGCTTAGGCTTCCTGGATCATATGTTGGATCAGCTGGCACGCCACGGGGGCATCGATATCAGCCTGAAAGCGACCGGAGATCTCAGGGTCGATGAGCACCATCTTGTTGAAGACGTGGGGATTGTACTCGGGGAGGCCTTTAATATAGCCCTTGGAAGCAAAAAAGGTATCGGACGTTATGGCTTCACCCTTCCGATGGATGACTCGCTGGCACAGGTGACACTCGACTTCGGGGGGAGGCCCTGGCTGACATGGGATGCCGTCTACAGGTCGGAGAGGGTGGGTAATATCGCCTCTGAAATGTTCTCACACTTTTTCAGATCATTCAGTGACACCGCAAAATGCAACATCCATGTTCATGCTGCGGGAGAGAATGAGCACCATATGACCGAGGCTATCTTCAAGGCTTTAGCCAGGGCAGTGAGGATGGCAGTCACCAGGACAGATGACGGCCTCCTGCCATCAACAAAGGGACAGTTATGATTGCCATACTAAAATATAATTCCGGGAACATCATGTCAGTCCGGGTGGCCCTGAAGAGACTGGGACATGATGCCGTGATCACTGACGACCCTGATATAATCAGCAGTGCGGAGAAAGTCATTATTCCGGGTGTGGGCGAAGCAGCCTCGGCCATGAGACATCTCAGGGAGAAAGGCCTTGACAGGGCTATAGTCTCACTTAGGCAGCCCGTACTGGGCATCTGTCTGGGACTGCAGCTCATGTGCGCCTCTTCGGAGGAGGGCGACACTGAAGGCCTGGGCATATTTGAGACACAGGTCAGGAGATTTCCTGACGGAGCCAGGGTCCCCCATATGGGATGGAATGATTTTGTCAGCCTGGGTGACGTCCCGCTGTTCAAGGGAGTTGAGACGGGCGACGATGTCTACTATGTCCACAGCTATTATGCAGGAGTCAACGGCAATACCATAGCCGTTTGCGATTACGGATTGCCTTTCTCTGCGGCTATGCGCAAAGACAACTTCTATGCCACCCAGTTTCATCCGGAGAAATCAGCGGCGACGGGAGCCCGGATTCTTAAAAACTTCACCGAGCTATGAGAATAATTGCAGCCATGGATATATTGGACGGCGCCTGCGTCAGGCTGGCTCAGGGCGACTACTCAAGGAAGACTATCTACGACAGTGACCCTCTTGATGTGGCAAAGGAGATGGAAGAACACGGAATAAAATACCTCCACATGGTGGACCTCGACGGTGCCAGGGAAGGGAAGATCCGGAATCACACGGTGCTGGATACCGTAGTCAGCAATACAGGACTGAAGGTCGACTTCAGCGGGGGAATAAGGTCAGACGATGATCTGCGCACTGTATTCAGTTGCGGAGCCTCACAGGTAACCTGCGGGAGCATAGCTGTAACAAAACCTGCGCTCTTCCTTCAATGGCTGCAGGAATACAGCCCCGAAAGGATCATCCTCGGCGCCGACTTCCGGCAGAGGAAGGTGGCAACCGGAGGATGGCTCACCGAATCTGACATTGACATCATCAGCTTTCTGCAGGGCTACAGGAAGGAAGGCGTCATCTACGCGATGTGCACTGACATTGAAAAAGACGGGATGCTGGAGGGCCCCTCGTTCGACATCTACAGGGCGATAATCGCTATAGAGGGCCTCTCACTAATTGCAAGCGGAGGGATAACATCGGAAGAGGATATAATGACCCTCCGTGATGCAGGATGTGAAGGAACCATCATCGGCAAGGCAATTTATGAGGGTAAGATATCACTGAAAGAACTGGCTGCATTATGCTGAAGAAGAGAATTATACCGTGTCTCGACATAAGGGATGGGCGTACCGTTAAAGGGGTGAGCTTTGTCAATCTCCGGGATGCCGGTGACCCGGTGGAGCTGGCCAGGGCATATGCTGACCAGGCTGCGGATGAGATTGTCTTCCTCGACATAACGGCAACACATGAGAAGAGAAAGACACTGGCACCCCTTGTTGAGAAGATTGCCAACGCCATAAACATCCCCTTTACCGTCGGGGGAGGCATCAGCACAAAAGAGGATGTGTCGGTCCTGATAAGCTCCGGGGCTGACAAGGTGAGCGTCAACACCGCTGCCGTTCTTTATCCTGCACTTATAACCAGGCTGGCCGACAGCTTTGGCAGCCAGTGCATCGTGGTGGCAATTGACGCACAACTCATTGACGGTGAGTGGCGGGTCTGCATCAACGGTGGCAGGAAGGTCACCACAGTCAGGGCACTGCAATGGGCTGAGGAGGCCATGCAGCGGGGTGCAGGTGAGATCCTCCTCACCTCCGTCAACAGCGACGGCACAAAAGAGGGTTTCTCAACAGATATAACCTCTGCCGTAAGCGACAGGGTGAACATCCCCGTAATTGCCTCAGGCGGCGCAGGCACCATGGAACACTTCAGAAAGGTCTTTGAAGAGACAGCGTGCACGGCAGCCCTGGCTGCCTCAGTATTTCACTTCGGCGAGATACTTATACCTGACCTCAAAAGATACCTTCAGAAGAACAATATAAACGTAAGACTATGAAACCTCCATGTATTTGCATACATAAACACAATAATATAATAATCAACTATATGGAGGTTCTCCCGATAAATCGGGACAGGCTATCATACCATTAAAAATAAATTATTATATGATGAATATCACTTTCAATAAGGGAGACGGCCTGGTCCCGGCCGTGATACAGGACAGCACCACAATGCAGGTGCTGATGGTTGGCTATATGAATGAGGAGGCCTACAGGAAAACCCTCAGCGAAGGGAGGGTCACATTCTTCAGCCGGAGCAGGCAGAGGCTATGGACCAAGGGAGAGACCTCCGGTAACTTTCTGACCGTAGTTGAGATGCTGGCCGACTGTGATCAGGATGCCCTGCTGGTCAGGGTGGTCCCCGCAGGTCCTGTATGTCACCTGGGAACATACTCCTGCTTCGGCAACCGGGAGACTCAGGGTTTCCTCTACAGCCTTGAGAAGATTATCAGCGAAAGGATAAGTGAAAACGCATCTGGTTCGTACACAAACAAACTGTACCGCAAGGGTATCAACAAGATCGCACAGAAGGTTGGTGAAGAGGCAGTTGAACTGGTAATTGAAGCAAAGGATGATAGCATTGACCTATTCAAGAATGAAGCTGCCGACCTGCTCTATCATCTGCTGGTACTCCTCAGGGCCAAGTCGGTAAATATGAAGGATATCGAAGAGGTTCTGGCGGCAAGGCACAACTCAAAATAAAAGTTAAAACTGACGGCAGACGAAAAAAATATTTTACTCGGGCAGCTGCGTTATTGAATTTTCACTATGTTTGCATCGATGCAACAATTCACGTTATATGTCTGGCGCTGGTGCAGCTCAAAAGATGAGTCTGTGAATCACGTCGTTATATAACCTGTATAGTATAATTATGCAAAGGGGCGCGCTGATCACAGCGCGCCTTTTTTTTTTACTAACCTCAAAAACTTCAAAAAATGGAAAAGATCACAAAGATTCTGCTGACAGAAAACGAAATGCCCCGCAAATGGTACAATATCATGGCAGACATGCCTAACAAGCCTTTGCCTCCGCTGCACCCCGCCACCGGCAAACCAGTGGGTCCCGACGACCTTTCGGTCATCTTCCCGATGGAGCTGATAAAACAGGAGGTGTCGACAGAGAGATATATTGAGATCCCTGATGAGGTGCTCGATCTTTACCGCACCTTCCGTCCTTCTCCCCTCTTCCGGGCTCATAACCTCGAGAAGGCTCTCGGCACGAAGAGCAAGATCTATTACAAGTACGAGGGTGGTAACTATTCCGGGTCACACAAGGCTAACACCGCCATACCACAGGCCTACTACAACAAGATGGAGGGTGTGAGGCGCATAACCACGGAGACCGGAGCAGGCCAGTGGGGCAGTGCCATGAGTTACGCCTGCAACCACTTCGGGCTGGAGCTGCTGGTATTCATGGTCAGGGTAAGCTACGAGCAGAAGCCCGGACGCAAGCTCATGATGAACGCCTATAATGCGAGGGTGGTTCCATCGCCCAGCACCATGACAGTTGCCGGAAGAAAGGTGCTTGAGCTCGACCCCGAATCACCGGGTAGCCTGGGGATCGCCATATCAGAAGCTATGGAGATCGCCGCCCAGGATCCCTACACCAAATACTCACTGGGGAGCGTGCTCAATCATGTCATCCTCCACCAGACTATTATAGGTGAGGAGGCGCTGATACAGTTCAACAAGGCCGGTGACTACCCCGACGTGGTGATAGGCTGCTTTGGCGGAGGCTCCAACTTCTCAGGCATCTCCTTCCCCTTCCTGCGCGAGAACCTGACGAACGGCAGGCAGACAAGGCTGGTGGCCGTTGAGCCGGCCTCCTGCCCGAAGCTGACCATGGGTAAGTTCACTTACGACTTCGGAGACCAGTCGGGCATGACCCCTCTTCTGCCGATGTATACGCTGGGCCATAATTTCATCCCCGACAAGATACACGCCGGGGGTCTGCGTTATCACGGTGCCGGGGTGCTTGTAAGCCAGCTGCGCAAGGACGGATTTGTTGAGGCGAAAGCCAAGATGCAGCGCGAGTGCTTTGAGGGGGCCATGCTCTTTGCCAGGACAGAAGGCATTCTTCCTGCTCCGGAGTCGTCATACGCCATCGCGGGCGCTCTTGATGAGGCACGCCGGGCTGATCTTGAGGGTGTCTCAAAGACCATACTCTTTAACCTGAGCGGTCATGGTCATTTTGACATCACCGCCTACGAGAAGTACTTTGAAGATTACCTGCCCGACCATGAGGCTACCCCGGAGGAGATAGAACTGTCACTGGCAAACTCCGCCGTCCCAACCTTTTAAATAATGTCTGTGGACTGCCGACTGAATCAACTGCACTTCGATGCCCCGCAGTCGGTGCAGCGCAGGCATCCCTCCTGGTAAACGAGGTTTGTGGAGCCGCAGTTCTCGCATTTGCCCTTGGCCTTTGTGCCATTGGGGATATACCGCTTGAGCGAGCGCTCCACCCCGTTTTTCCAGGTGTTGATAGACTCGCTGTCGAGTTTCATTGAAGAGACCAGCTCAACCACGTCCTTGGCCGGCATGCCGTAACGGAGAACGCCGGAGATGAGGCGCGCGTAGTTCCAGAATTCGGGCTTGAACATGTGTGACAGTCCGCCCAGGGTGTTCTTGTAACCGTACTTATCAGTATACTGGAAGTCATACCGGGTGTTACCCGCATCATCCTTGTTCTTGATGATCCGTCCCTTGACTATGCTCTTGGGTATGGGAAACATCTCGTCATCCTGCAGGCCGGTGAAGATCTCATAGGGGACTCCCTCCTTCAGTCCTACGAAGGCTATCCATTTTTCCTCGCTATTCTGGAAGCGGATCACGTCTGCCTCAAGAACCTTGGGCCTCAACGGCGACCATTCGTTTTTCTTTTCCCTCTTGCTGTTGGAGACGAGCACCCCTGCCCTGGATCCGTCGCGGTATACCGTTGCCCCCTTGCATCCCTCCTTCCAGGCGGTGAGATATAGCTCGGAGACAAGATCCTCCTTTGCCTCGGCCGGGAGGTTGATGGTGACACTGATCGAGTGATCCACCCACTTCTGAATGGCCCCCTGCATTCGGACCTTGGCAACCCAGTCGACGTCATTGGCCGTGGCCTTGTAGTAGGGTGACTTGGCTACGATAGCATTGATGTCTCCTTCCGACATGTTTTTCACCTCCTCATAGTTGTATCCGTTTATCTTCATCCAGTCGATGAACTTGTGATGGAACACCACAAACTCCTCCCAGTGGTCTCCCACCTCGTCCACGAAGCTTACCTTCACATCCTTGTCGTTGGGATTGACCTTGCGACGCCGCTTGTAGAAGGGCATGAAGACCGGTTCAATGCCTGAGGTAGTCTGGCTCATGAGGCTGGTGGAACCGGTGGGTGCTATGGTCAGGAGCGCTATATTGCGCCTGCCGTTCTTCTCCATCTCAGCAACCATCTCCGGGTCAGCCTTACGCAGGCGTGTGATAAAGGGATTGTTTTTCTCCCTCTCACTGTCATATATCGGGAAGGCCCCCCTCTCTGTTGCCATAATCGTTGATGCCCTGTAGGCCTCCACGGCCAGGGTACGGTGAACGTTCACGGAGAATTCGGTAGCCTCATCGGTGCCGTAACGCAGTCCGAGTGCGGCAAGCATGTCTCCCTTGCCGGTGATGCCTATACCTGTGCGTCTTCCCTCGCCTGTCTTGTGCCGTATGTTATGCCACATGTTGCGCTCCACCCGCTTCAACTCCGGGTCTTCAGGGTCGGCATCGATCTTGGCGATAATGGCATCGATCTTCTCCTGCTCCAGGTCGATGATGTCATCCATGATGCGTTGTGACAGGTGAACATGCTGTTTGAAGAGATCGAAATCAAACGAGGCCTCCGGGGTAAAGGGGTCCCTGACATAGCTGAAGAGGTTGATGGCTATGAGCCTGCAGCTGTCATAGGGGCAGAGGGGTATCTCGCCGCACGGGTTTGTCGATACCGTCTCATATCCGAGGTCGGCGTAACAGTCGGCCACACTCTCTTTCCTGATTGTATCCCAGAAGAGAACCCCCGGTTCAGCCGACTTCCACGCGTTGTGTACAATCTTGTTCCACAGCTTGTTGGCGTCGATATCCTTTACGAACTTCGGGTTGTCTGATCTGATGGGGTACTGCTGACGAAATTCCTTGCCGTTCACCACAGCATCCATGAACTCGTCGGTTATCTTTACCGAGACGTTTGCTCCGGTTACCTTGCCTGCCTCCAGCTTGGCGTCGATGAAGCTCTCGGCATCAGGGTGCTTGATGGAGATGGAGAGCATCAGCGCCCCGCGGCGGCCGTCCTGTGCCACCTCACGGGTGGAGTTGGAATAGCGCTCCATGAAGGGCACGACCCCTGTGGAGGTGAGTGCGCTGTTGAGCACCGGGGAACCCTTCGGGCGTATGTGGGAGAGGTCATGGCCTACGCCGCCGCGACGCTTCATGAGCTGTACCTGCTCCTGGTCTATCTTCATGATGCCGCCGTAGGAGTCGGAATCACCCTTGTTACCAATGACAAAGCAGTTGGAAAGAGATGCAATCTGGAAGTCGTTGCCTATGCCGGTCATCGGCCCGCCCTGGGGGATGATATATCTGAAATCCCTGAAGGTCTCGTAGATGGTCTCCTCAGGCAAGGGGTTCGGGTATTTCTTCTCGATACGGTAAATTTCCGAAGCCAGTCTCCGGTGCATGTCGTCGGGGCTCTTCTCGTACAGATTGCCGTAAGAGTCCTTGAGGGCATATTTGCTTGCCCATACCTTTGCAGCAAGGTCATCGCCGCCGAAGTATCCGCGAGTCGCTTTTATAGCCTCGTCGTACGTGTAGGTCTTTTTTGTACTGCGGGCCGCTGACCTGCTCTTCTTCTCCCCTGCTGTCTCCTCCTTTGGCACTTTCTGCTCCTCCTTGTTTGACATCTCCTTTTCGTTAAGGGCGACAGGGACTGTATGGACAAATGAATCTTCCATGGATCTCAAAAAAATATTAAAGTTTGATAATAAGTTACTTAATCTACCTTCCGTAAGAATGAACCGGTTTTGCTAAAATAGACAAGCCGGTCAGAGGAGACAAGAAGAAAATACCTCTTTTATCAACATACATATTAACTTTTATGAACTTTGTGGATGCCATCTGTCCATGTCTCGCAAACTGCTCTTCATGTCCGACAACCTGACCTCCGGCCATTTATCACGCCCGGCACGCTGATAAAAAAGAAAGCTGCCTCGCTTTGAGGCAGCCCCTTTTATTATCTCTCACGCAACTTATGCTGCGTGTCACATTACTTATGGTTAAAGTTTCGAATTACTTACTTCGCGCTTACGTGGCTGAAATAAATACTATTCCTAAGTTGATTTACTCCGTTATAGGAACCCTTTGTTGCAATTACTGTTAGTGTGTCACCAACTTTAATGCCTTTGTCAGCTAACAGGTATTTTCTATCGTCGCCAGTTGCACCATAACCCGGATAACAGCCATACACGTAGATTTCACTGTCGCCGTCTTTCAAATAAAGATTACCGTAATCCGCATTAGCAATCGATGTAATTTCACCGGTTACCATAAAGTATGTACTGGCATCGTCAGGTTTAGTCAGCACCTCTGCAATGGTTGCCGTTGTTACAGGAATAGAGCTTTCCAATACAGCAGAGCCTACTTGTGGATTTCCATTATATGCGGCACGTTTTCCGACAATAGTGATGATGTCACCCACTTTTAAACCTTTGGTACTGAAATCCTGAATACCATATACATAGACCTCACCTGAGAAATCTCTCAGGTATAAATTGCCATATGTGGTATTGGTAATACTGGTTATCACACCTGCCAGGCGATACTGAGTGTCACCAACTTCAGCCGCAAGAAACTCGGCAATAGATGCCTCCACAATCGCTCCTGTCTGGCTAAGTGATGTTTGTGAAGAATAGTCTTTAGTCCCGTCAGTGGTATGGAATGTGATTGTGGTTCCGCGGTCTCCGCCTGTATTGGCAGAGGCTTTGAATTTCACTACAGCATACGTTCCTTCCGATTGAATGGAGGAAATTGACAACCAGGATTCGGCATCTTCAGGAATCTCTACCGATACGCCTTGTCCTTTGCAGGTAAGGTATGCAATAAATTCACCACCTTCGATAGGAAGTACTGCGTTTTCAACAGAATCAACTTTAATCAGTGATTTGTTGATTGTGATAACCGTTACATTTACCAATTCCACCGTTGTTCCGTAGGTAGTTTTTGGTCCCTGAACAGTTACTTCATCACCCACTTCAAGTCCTAAACTTAAAAAGTTTTTCGTAGCACCCTTCGCATCAAGAGTACCATAGATATAAATTGAACCTGTTGCATCCTCTAAATACCAGTTACCGTAAGTTGTGTTGGTTATTGCCGTACAAACCCCGGTTACCAGATAGGTCTTGCTGTCTGGTCCGGCAATTACATCAGCACAGGTGGCAGATTCAACTGTCGCCAAACCCTGGATGACGTTTATTCTCTGAGTTTTGTCTCCACATTGAATTTTTACCTCTCCGGTGCGACCATCCAGGGTAGATTCAGCTGAAAACGTAACCGTTGATTCACCGGCACTGCCAGAGGTTGAAGAGATAGTCAGCCATTGTAAACTGTTATCTACTGTCCAGCTATCATTGGCTGTTACGGTAATGGATGCAGAACCACCCGCTACCGGGATAGACACGTATGACGACGATACCTGAATTTCATCAAGCAACGTCACAGAGAATTCATCGTCACAGCTTACCATCAGGGCAACTGACGCGATGAATAATGGGAAAAAGTATTTTAATTTCATATTGCCTGTACTTTTTATTAGTTGAAAATATATTTGATGCCGATTAAAGCATACCAGCACTGACCCAATGTGTAGCCTGGTGTGAATGTTTTGGTATCACCATTGATTGAAGAGGGTGTGGAGAATGTAGCCACACCATCAGCATCCACACCTTCATATTTGAGAATACGAGCTTCCGAACCGATTGCCGGATTCAGATATTTGCCGACGCCCCATTCAGAATTAAACAGGTTCAACATATTTTTGAGATCGAGGCTGAGTTGCAGCCTGTGTTTGTCTTTGCCTCCATTAAAAACAAAATCGTGTTTGTAGCCAAAGTCAATGCGATGAACCCAGGGAGAGTAAACGCTATAGGGCTCTGCATACTGCCCCTGGTGATTTTTCAAATAACTATTGGCATGAACATAGTCCATAAAGCGGGTTTTGTCGTCTGCCGAAACAAATCGGAATTGATCGCTTTCCACATCAGCGTCGGTTGGAACATAGATTGCATCGTAGTTGTAACCGTCACTGTTGATATCGTTAACCATCATGTATGAGTATTTCGCTCCACCATGCCATGCTTCATAGATAAAGCTATAGTGATTACCGCTGTTGTCGTGGGTAGTAAGCGAAGCCACCAGACGATCGGGTGTGGTGTATTGGGAATTATGCAATCTGATGAAGTTGGGGCCTTCCACCGTGGGCACGTATGTAAATGCAGATTCTGCATTAGATCCCGGCATACCTGTTACATCTTTGGAAACTATGTGTGTATAGGCAGCTATCACGCTGATCCATTCTGCCGGTTGAGCATCGAAGGTAATGTTGCCTGACCAGCCATAACCGAGTCTTGTGTTTTCCAGCGTAAAGGCTTTTGTGTTGGTACGATAACCAGCAGGATAAATCGGACGATTGTCAGCACCGTTGAAACGGGCGAAACCACCTACATTTGGAATACTCCAGTCAGAAATAGTAACACCGTTGATTGTTTTGTTGTAAATTCCTTCTACCGTTACAGAGAATGGGAAAGATGTTTTAAGTGCGTAGTCAACAGCAAGTGACGTTTTCCATACTTGCGGCATTTTGAAATTTGGATCTACAGCCGCAATAGCAGAAGGAACTGTCCCATCTTCAGGAGAAATCGTTGAAGGATATCCCAATGATGTTAACTTATCATAAAGTGCAGCAATATTGGCATTTCCGTCAGCATCAGTTAAAAGACCGCCGGCAAATTCATCCATTATGAAACCATTTTTTGCTGCGTTCGCTGCATTTATCTGTGCCTGATACTGTACCATTCCACCGTTGGTAGGCATATTGGTGAAGAATACAAGCGGTAAATTACCGGCAAAAAGACCGGTACCTCCACGAACTTTCAGGCTCTTATCGCCAAATGTATCCCACGCAAAACCTATGCGGGGAGAGATTATGAGATTTGCTGCAGGCCATTTTCCTGTATTGATATGACGACCTGAATAATCAAGGTCAAGAATAGCTTTGTTTGTTATCAAATCATTATTATCGAAGAAAAGCCCATCGATACGAAGTCCATACGAAAGTTTGAAATTTGCAGCTACGCTCCAATCATCTTGCCCGTAAACTCCAATTTTGTTTGTTCTTATGCGGGCTGCAGGATTGCTCTCTCCACCATAACCATAAGTTAAGTTTACAATTTCAGGTGTTCCTTCGTTTAAGAAGTCGTCAAGACTTGTGTAGCGATAGTATCCTGTACCGTTACGCATATAAGCATTATCTGCCATCTTATATTCATATGCGATACCTCCGACAATTTTGTGGCTACCTGAATAATAGGTCAACTCATCTTTAATGTTCCATACATTGTTGTGAACAGCATTGTTCCAGGTGAAAAGCTCATACCCCAGAGACAGATAGGCTTGCCCGTCTTTCAAAATATCGATGAAAGGGAATTCATCGGAAGTTGATCCGCGCAAATCGTCAAGTTTTGAGAATGTTGCCAGTACCTGGTTGGATAAGTTATCGGACAAACGGCTGTTTAAGTCAAAAGAGAATGAATGAACAAGATTGTTCATAGAATACATCGAGTTTGCATACGACATTGAGGCCTGTGACATTCTTGCCTCAGACATACGAGTACCCCCGTCCATAGATGAAGCGTTTGGCGGATTATAGTAAAGGTTTTTTGTGTAGTTATAACGCAAGGCCATACGATGTTTGTCCGTGATATTCCAATCCAAACGCGCAAGAAGTTTGTAGTTGTTTTCATCAGCAGGGAAATCTGTAAACGATCCCGTTTCATACCCATACTTACTTTTAACATAATCAGAAACTGCCTGAAGATCGCTTACTGTTGTGCGTGAAATAAAATTGTCCGGATCAGCAACACCATCCGTTGAAGCTCTCCAACGAGTGACAACGGTTGGTGTTTTAGCCATTTCACCGTTTACAAATAAGAACAATTTGTTTTTGATGATAGGTCCACCAAAAGTAAAACCATAAGTTGTATTGCGGTCAACCTCACGCGCACCTGGGATTTGCACGCCATTAACAGCATCACCGCGCATGTTTTCATTTCTGTGATAAGAATAGGCACTGGCTTTGAAGGTATTTGTACCGGATTTTGTGATAGCGTTTACACCACCACCAATAAAGTTAGTCTGACGAACATCATACGGAGCGATTACAACCTGTAATTCTTGGATAGCTTCAATAGAAATAGGGTTGCCTCCACCGGGAAGAGCAGAACTCAAACCGAAGTTGTTGTTGAAATTAGCTCCATCCACTGTAAAGTTAGCCGTACGACCATCTGAGCCGACAAAGGTCATCCCATTGCCTCCATAGGGCGAAAGGCGGGTAACGTCTGTAATGCTGCGACTCACTGTCGGCAAATTAGCTATCTGGGTATTTGAGATATTCGTCACTGCACCGGTTTGCGTGGTATTGAATCTTGATGTCGCGTAACCAATCACGGTAACCTCTGTCATCTCGGTCGTGGTTGGTACCATGGTCGAGTTCAGGGTTGTGTTTTCTCCGAGCGACAGGGTAATCTCAGTGTAGCTCTGGGTTTGGTAGCCGATGAAAGTTACATTAACCGTATATGGTCCTCCGGGACGCATACCCTGGATTGAATACAGACCCTGGCTGTTTGCCGCAGCACCATACAGGGTTCCGGAAGGCACGTGGGTTGCAACAATCGTGGCACCCGGCAGCGGCTGACCGTCGGCCTCCGTAATCTTGCCAGTGAGGGTTGATGTTGTCACCTGGGCCATCATGGTGGCTGTTCCAATGAACAGTAACAAGGGCATGAAGATGAATCTTAGTTTTCGCATGATTGGAAAAGTTAGAAGGTTTATGGTTGTTGTTCGTTATAAATTATTTATGATTAGTTAATTACGATAGATTCGTCTTGTCCTTGGGCCAGAGCGTTAAATTACAGTTACCCGAAGAATAAGACAGAAATGACATTTCGTTATTATTAACAACTTTTTAACGCGTTTTGAATAGGTTATGAGTCTTTCATTTTCTCTTTTTGGCGCCCCGTAGCGGGCCTAATACATGAAGAGGGCGCCGGATTATGGCGCCCTCTTCATTATCTCAGTGTAAATCTGCGTCTAGTTGAAGATATAGCGCAGTCCAACCTGCAACCTCCATACCTGGCTGATATTCAGATATGTATCATAGGTCTGGGTCGGGTAGGCATCATCAACCTTCACCATTGAGAAGGTAGGAACATTTCCAATCTCAGCTCCTTCATACTTCAGAATGGCGCCGTAGTTGCTGACAGCCATGTTCTGATGGACTCCCCAGTTTGAATTCAGCAGGTTGCCTGCGTTGAGCACGTCAACAGTCAGCTGAAGGGTGTTCCTGGTGTTACCGGCTTTGACAGAGAAGTCCTGTACAAAACGGAAATCGAACCTGTTCACCCAGGGTGCACGTGCAGCATAAGCCTCAGCATATTCTCCCTTGTGCCTGCTGAGATATTTATCCTGCTCCATGAAATCAAAGAATGCATCTTCATCGGCAGCCGATACGAAACGTATTTCACCCTTTTCTTTCGGGATATAGATCAGGTCATTGGTCACGTTGTCACCGTTCATGTCGTTCGAATAGGTGAAGCTGTTACCGTAAGGTGTATAACCTGCATAGAAGAGGCTGAATGATGAAGTCATATGATCATTCAGGTAAGGAATGCGATAAGTTATTGCAGCAATAGCCTTATCGGGAACCACATACTGCGACCGCTGTACGGTGGCGTTGTTCGGACCGTTAACAGTAATAAGGCCTGACCATGCCGAGTTGGCATTACTGCCCGGCATGCCGGAAACCTCCTTCATCTCTGTCCTGGTATAGGCAGCCATGATATCGAGATTCTCAACCGGCTCGGCGTTGAGGGTAAGGTTCAGGGTGTAGCCATAGCCTTTGTTGGTATTGACAAGCACAGCAGCATCCCTGACTGAGGTGTAGTACCTGTAATCTGTCGGGAAGATGTAGCGGTTGTCTGGTCCTGCAAATTTATCCCAGGTCGCATCCGGATTTCTTATTAGGTAATTCTCGAGCCTGATAGCGTTTATGCTTTTGGTAAAGATACCTTCGGCTGTGAGGTTGAACGGGAAATCTGCAGGAATTTTATAATCAACAGCTGCCGATGTTTTCCACACCTGGGGCATCCTGAAATCGGGATCCACACCTGCAATTGAACTCGGTACGCTGCCGTCTTCCGGGGTTACCACTGTCTGGAAATCCAGCCTGTCGATCATTGCAGAAACATCAGTCAGCATGTCGCCTGTCAGAAGGTCTAACCGCGGATCACGTTCGCTAACGGTACCATCTGAGTTGAAACGGGTCTGAACCTTCATCAGCAACTGGTTCATGCCGGCGTTCGAAGGCATGTTGGTGAAGAATACAAGCGGAAGCCGACCGGTAAAAATCCCGGTTCCACCGCGAACCACCAGTGATCTGTCCCCGTTAACGTCCCATGTAAACCCGGCGCGCGGTGAGAGGTTGATCTTCGGTGTGGGCCATTCTCCGGTATTGATGTGGCGGCCGCCGAAATCGAGAGCCAGGATGGCATTGTTGGTTATGATATCATCAACAAAAGTAATGTTGTCAGCACGTAAACCGACCGTCAGTTTAAAATTCTGTACCGGGGTCCACTCATCCTGAACATAGGCTCCTATCTGAGTAAATTTGACGGCATTGGAAGGAACAAGCTCGCCGTTGGCACCGTAGGTCAGCGCAAAGTCAACAGGTGCTGCTCCACTGAGAAAATCACTCAAACTGTAATAGCGGTAGTAACCCGTACCGCTGCGCATGTAGTTATTGTCAGCCATCTGGTATTCAAAACTGGCACCTGCAGTCAGTTTATGAGCATCCACATAATAGGTGAAGTTGTCTGTTGCGGTGATAATCCTGTTCTTCACACCGTTGTTCCATGTAAACAACTCGTATCCGGCGGAGATATAGGGTGCCAGTGCATCAACGCCTGTGCCAAGATCACCACCCATAATATCTATGAACGGAAACGGCTCGGAAGTAGACCCGCGGACATCCTGGATATCGGAGTAGGTCACCAGCAGCTGATTCGACATGTTGTTGGAGAACCGGCTGTTCAATTCCAGTGATCCGGAGTTAACAATGTTGTCCATTGAATACATCGAATTGGCGTAGGACATTGAATATTCTCCTACACGGTACTTCTTACGGTCACGGTAGCTGCCGTCGGTTGAGTTTCCGTTAGGAGGATTCCATGCCGCGTTCTTTGTGTGATTGAAACGGACGCTCAGCTTGTTGGCATCATTGATGTTCCAGTCGAGCCGAACCAGGTACTTCAGGTTTGATTCATTGGCGGGGAAATCTGTGAAGGATCCTGTTTCGTATCCGTATTTGGATCTCAGGTAGTCTGATACAGTCTGAAGATCTTCTTCAGTCGTGCGTGAAATGGTCTGCTGATCCGAGACGCCGTCAGTTGAGGCACGCCAGCGGATAACCTGCTGCGGACTACTCTCATATTCAAAGTTACCGAAGAAGAACAGTTTGTTCTTGATGATGGGACCACCAACCGTGAAACCGTAGATTGAGTTGGATTCTTTAGCTCTGTCGCCGAAGTCATAGTCGCCAATCTTGTTGCCGCGCATATCCTGATTTACATAGTAGGTATAGGCCGATCCCCTGAAGGTGTTGTTACCAGATTTGGTGATCGCATTGATACCACCACCGATAAAGTTGGTCTGGCGAACATCAAAAGGAGCAATGACAACCTGTACCTCTTCGATGGCATCCAGCGAAATGGGGTTGCCCCCTCCCGGCAGGTTGCTGCCCAGACCAAAGTTGTTGTTTAAGTTGGATCCGTCGACGGTGAAGTTTGTCGAACGCCCGTCACCACCGGCGAAACTCATCCCGTTGCTGTAGGGAGAAAACTTCGCCATATCGTTGATACTTCTGTTAATCGTGGGTAACGATATCATCCGTTCATTTGAAATGTTGACGGTAGCACCCGTTTTTGTGGTGTTGAACTTTGAGGGTCTTGCTCCGACAACTACAATCTCAGTCACTTCCGTAACTGTGCCTGTGAGACTGGCATTGATGTTGAAAGTCTCTCCCAGGTAGAGGGTGATGTCAGTATAATCCATGGTCTTGTAGCCGACGAAACTCACACTAACCGTGTAGGGGCCGCCGGGACGCATACCCTGAATGGAGAATAGACCCTGGCTGTTTGCAATGGCACCGTACTTCGTGCCTGATGGTTGATGGGTGGCAATGACTGTTGCCCCTGCCAGAGGATCACCGTTATCCTCGGTAATATTACCGCTGAGGGTCGAGGTCGTTGTCTGCGCCATCATGGTGGCTGTCCCCAGGAACAGAGACAACAGCATGAAAATGAATTTTAGTTTTCGCATGATTGGTAAAGTTAGAAGGTTTATGGTTGTTGTTCGTTGTAAATTATTAATGATTAGTTAATTGCCATAGATACGCCATGCCCCGGGGGCCGATCGTTAAATTACTGCTACCCGGAGAATAAGACAGAATTGACATTTCGTTATTATTAACAACTTTTTAACGCGTTTTGAATAGGTTATGAGTCTTTCATTTTCGCTTTTTGGCACCCCAAAGGTAATAAACTCCTACTTTTACAGAAATTAAATTTTTGTTGCAATGATACGCCTGATCGCCCTGTTCATCTCCATCGTGCTACAAATAGTAGCTGCAGGCATAGCGCTGCGGTTCATGAAGCTGACACGGTACCGGGTCTCATGGATCCTTCTCTCCTCCTCCTTTGTGCTTATGGCAGTGCGGACACTGATACAGTTCATTGAGTATTTCCAGGGCAAACCCTCCTTTGAGCTGATGATGGCTGACGAATGGATGAACGTTCTCATTTCCGTGATGATCATCACCGGGGTTATCCTTATAAGGGAGCTCTTCTACTCCCTCAAGCGTGCCGAGATAGACCGCACCAGGTCGGAGCGCAGGCTGCTGAACGCAGTAATCAATACAGAAGAGACCGAGAAGAAGAGATTTGCCAAGGACCTGCACGATGGACTGGGGCCGCTGCTCTCAACGGTGAAGATGTCGCTCTCGGCCCTCACCAACAGGGTGACTGACCCGGTCGGAACGGAGATACTCAACAACACCTCCCATGTCGTTAATGAGGCGCTCAACACCATCAAGGAGATCTCAAACAACATGAGTCCTCATGTCCTTACAAACCTGGGGCTGGCAAGCGCCATCAGCACCTTTGCTGCAAAGATTAACAGCACCCGGAGCGTAAATATAGATTTCCGCACCAACATGGAGGGAGAAAGGTTTGACGGCGACAAGGAGGTGGTGATCTACAGGGCTGCCTGCGAGTTGATCAGCAATGCGATGAAGCACTCCGGGGCATCAAAGATCGAGATCGACCTTCACCGGCACCAAAAAATAATTACCTTGCAGTACCTTGATAACGGGAGGGGATTTGACATGGAGAAGCTCTCCTCGGAGGAGGCAGTGGGTATGGGCATCCCCAACATCGAAACCAGGGTACGTTCCGTCGACGGCGTCTTCGTCCTGGAAAGCGCAAAGGGCAAGGGAACCAGCGCGCTGATCAGGGTGGATCAGTAGGCCAGCCGGCAGTCGGCAGTCGGCAGTCATACCGCGTAGCGCCTGCCCCAATAGCGGGAAGGCGTATCGGGGATTAAGGTATTGTAGATGTATGGACAAGATTAGAATAGCACTGGCTGACGATCATCAGCTCTTCCGCAACGGGCTGAAGATCCTCCTCGGCGCCTACAGCGAATTTGAGGTGGTGGCCGAAGCATCAAACGGCGAGGAACTGCTGAAGGCAATAGAAGCCTGCCCGGCAGACATCGTCCTGATGGATATAAGCATGCCCGTGATGGACGGGGCGGAGGCAACGGCACAACTAACCCGCCTCCATCCTGACATAAGCGTCATCGCCCTCTCGATGTACGGCGAGGAGGAATACTACTACCGGATGGTCGAAGCCGGAGCCAGGGGTTTCATCCTCAAGGACTCCGATATCTCGGAGGTGCATGATGCAGTGATTGCCGTCTACCGCGGCGGCAACTACTTCTCCCAGGAGCTGCTCTACCACGTCATCAGGCGCATCAAAAACAGGGAACAGGAAGAGAAGAGCTCAAGCCTCTCCAGGAGGGAAAAAGAGATACTGCTGAAGATATGCGAGGGGCTGTCCAACCATGAGATCGCCGGCGCTCTCTTCATCAGCAAGCGCACCGTCGACAAGCACCGGGCCAACCTGCTGGCAAAGACCGGATCAAAAAATACCGCCAGCCTGATCCTCTACGCCATCAGGAACAGGCTGATAGAGATCTGAGATGCACGACAAAGCCGCACTTGGCGACCTGGGAGAAGAGCTGGCTTGCGGATACCTGCGACAGCACGAATATACCATCCGCGACAGAAACTGGAGATCGGGACGCACAGAGATAGACATCATTGCCGAGAACAGCGAGTTCATCGTCTTCGTTGAGGTCAAGAGCCGCTCGGCCGGTTACCAGGTGCATCCCGCCGAGGCGGTGAATGTACCCAAGCAAAGAACCATCATCTATGCTGCCTCGAATTACATCGAACGCAACGGCATCGCCAAAGAGGCCAGGTTTGACATTATCACTGTAATATTTGATGACCCCGTTCCGGGGATAGACCATATAGAAAACGCCTTCTATCCCACCCTGTGAATTCAGTTTACATCACCACGTAAACAGTCGTCGGGCAACGGATCACTCCATTTACAGGTTGTCTCCCCTTAAAATATGATCTCACAGGCTGCCGATGCCTCAATGTTGAACAACATTTGACCTTTCAGAATATTTGGATAATTTTGGTTCATTCATAACGGCATAAACAAACGAAAAGAATATGAAACTTACATGAGTAGCATCCCTCAAATGAAGATGATTATTTTACTACATGCAAGTTCCATCCGACCATTGAAATAATAAAAAAATAATCGAATGAAAAAAGTGCTTTTTGCTTTCGTCGCGCTGCTTCTGGCAGCCGCACCGCTACAGTCACAGAAAAAGAACAAAAAGGAGCCCCCTGCTCCTGAAGGCTACAAATTCACCACCGTGGTCTCTCTTCCGGCCACTTCAGTCAAGAACCAGTCGGCCACGGGCACCTGCTGGTGCTTTGCAACCACCTCCTTCATGGAGTCGGAGCTTCTCCGTATGGGCAAAGGCGAATTTGACCTCTCGGAGATGTACGTCGTCAGGAAAACCTATGAGAACAGGGTTTACGACAACTACCTGCGTCAGGGCAAGGGCAACCTCGGTCCGGGCAGCCTCTCACCCTCATGGCTGCGGGTCTTCGATGAGGACGGCATCATGCCTGATGAAGCCTACCCCGGCATCAGCTATGATTCTCCCATACACAACCACCGCGAGCTGCAGTCCTATATTGACGCCGTGGCTGCCGTACCTGTGAAGCTCAAAAAGATGAGTCCCGAATCACAGGAGGTGACCGGTGCCATCCTCGACGTCTACCTGGGAGAAACACCCGAAACATTCACCTATGAAGGCCAGAGCTACACCCCTGCATCCTTTGCCGCCAGCCTGGGGCTGAAGATGGACGATTATGTACATATAACCTCCTTCACACATTTCCCCTTCTATATTGAAGGTCTGATAGAGGTGCCCGACAACTGGGAGATGAACCGCTTCCACAATGTCCCACTCGATGAGCTGATAATGGTAATTGACACTGCTCTTATAAAAGGCTATACTGTTAACTGGGACGGCGACGTAAGCGAGAGGGGATTCTCTCATGCCAATGGCGTGGCCGTCAACCCCGACCTGACTAAAATCGACAACCTTGCCGGCACTGACCGTGCCCGCTTTGAAAGCAGGACGGCTGACCGGGCGGCAGGACTGAGCTTTGACAAGCCCTACCCGGAGATAGATGTCACGCAGGAGGTACGCCAGGCAGGTTATGAGACCTTCGTCACAACTGATGACCACCTGATGCATCTCACCGGGATCGTCAAGGACCAGAACGGCACGAAATACTATATAACCAAAAACTCATGGGGCACCAACAGGAATCCTCACGGGGGCTACCTGAACATGTCGGAGAACTTCGTAAGGGCAAAGACCATATTTGTAATGGTCCACAAAGATGCCCTGCCGATGGCAGTAAGAACAAAACTGGGGCTCTAAATCACTCCTGCCGCTCGGCATGCAGATAAAAGTATCCGTATATCATGGAGAAGAAGACGAAAAGGTCCTGACCCGGCTGTGACTCCAGGGAGTTGTTGCCAAGGAAATTTACCAGGAAGACTGCAAGGAATAGAATGAATATGAGTGATCTGTGTGCTTGCCTCCTGACAACGAAGAAGGCGTAGAGAAGCACCGTGATGATCAGTCCTGCCACTCCCAGCGTAACCATAATGTACAGATACTGGCTGTGCGGCTTCATGTTGAGTCCTGACAGGGTGGAGCCGTTCTTCTGAAGCCCGTGTTCCACCGCCGGCAGGATACTGCCCGTTCCCCATCCCAGTAGCGGACGCTCCCTGAATGCCTCCCATGATGCCCTCCAGAGATCAATCCTTTTTGTCAGGGAGCCCCATTCAGTCATTTGCCGTGAGCTTTCATAATAGAGGTACAGGCTCATCATCTCCTCGTAGGCTCTTACATAAAAGCCGGGACGGTTGAGGTTCAGATGGTTTGTGACGCCTCTTTCCACCGCTGCTATATCCTTGTCATTGAGACTCATGAAATCCTCTGCGTCCTTCCGCAGTCCGAGTGATGACATGTACCTGAAGAGTGTAGCCCTGAGCTCCAGTCCCGCCAGATTGGTACCGTCATAATCAACGGTACTCTTCGCATTCCATGCTTCCCTCAGCTCACCGTCGGCAATGTAGAGGTAGACCGGGTTGCCGTTCTCCCTTATAATATTTAAGGTATCATGGAGGTAAGGATTGCCCCGGCTCGTACGGCTGTCCAGGCTGTTGAAAATGACCGGTGTCTCTGAATGGGTCTGCCTCCAGATGGTGACCGTCGGCCCTGCCGCAAGTGCAGTAACAATGATTAACAGGGCAGGCAGGAAAATCTTTAACAGTATTCCTTTTGATCTTGCTGCAAGAACTGCTGTCAGGCAGATCAGGGCAGCAGCGAATGAGGCAACTCCGGAAAGGGTCCTCAGGTGGAAGAGGAAGAAGATGAGCCAGGCGGAGATGGCAAGACTTGCAACGAAGAACTTCCTGCTTCCGGTGATCACCCATGCCGGCAGAGGCAGATTTACCTCATCGTCCGGTGCCGGCAAGGATCCTTCTGCGACATCGGCTCTTTCACTCATCTGCATCTTACCCGGCATCGGCCTATCTCCCCTGTCGGCAGACGCCGGTATCGGTTTCTTGCCGATAATGTCCGATTCCCTTCCCCTCTCATCCATTTCCGGCGTCGGCCTCTCACCTGCAGTGTCTGATTTCCTCACAGTTAGCTTTCGCGATCCACGCCGCATCCTCAGCATCCTGTCCGCACCCGCCCGCGCCAGCAGCGGCAGCTGAAAAGCCGCAATGATCACCATCAGTCCTAGATAAAGTCCCGGAATGAAGGGTGAGGCTTCACGGTATGAAGCGTCCGGCTCTGTCAGCCTGCTGAAGAAACCGATGAATGAAACCACAACTACCGATGAGATGAAGAGTAGCAGGATCACCCTGGTCATCCTCCTTCCGGGCAGGACGCTGGTGGCCACAATGAGTGGCATGAACAGCGTGGGCAGCTTGTGGAGCAGGTCATGCCTGAATGCATAAACCGGATCTTCGGACCATATTACCCCGACAACACTCAGAATGTAGATCAGTATAAAGGCTATGGCTGCCCTGTCAGAGCGCAGCCTGCTGAACCTGGTCCTGAAACTGCCCTCTGCCACCCAGTTGACAGCCAGGAGGATCTCGCTCACCGTCAGCATGTACCGTGATGATGGCAGGAAGATTGCTATGAGGCATAAGGAGGCAATGTAAATCCCGCGGTGGATATTCTTCCGGGTTATGTTAGTATCAGCATCCATCTCCTGTGCCGCTATGATGAATATTTTCCCGGGTTATGTCGGCGTCAGCATCCATCTCCTGTGCCGCTCTCCGGTGACGAATGCCCTTTCACTGCCAGCACGTCTCTTTTGATCGACCGGCATGAGTAGCCGTGACTCCTCAGGTACTCCCGGCACTCCGCGGCGGTTTTTTCATCGAAGAGCATCTCCTCATAGATGATCACCTCCGGAGCTATCCTGTCGAGGTCCATCATTTTCAATATCTCATAGTCATAGCCCTCAGTATCTATTACCAGCAGATCCGGTTCCCGGCCTTCAAATTTCTTCAGCAACGTCTCCGGGCTGACGGTGGGTACCTCATCCGTGATGATACATTCGTCCAGATCGTCGGGAAGAGTCACTCCCTCCCTGCGCATGTTCCTCTCCATGCTGCCGTCCCTGAGCTTTTTCTCCAGTACGCTGCGATCAAAGCTTGACAGTCCGTGAGCCCACCGCTCCCTGCTTATAGCGAGCCTGTAGAACGGCCTCGTGCCGTCGTTACGGTCCAGGGCAGCATTGATTGCAGTGATCTCCGGCCTCTTCCTGTGCAGCCTGGAAAGATATTCCTTAAAAACATCGGGCAGTGGTTCCAGGAGCACCCCACGCCAGTTATCCCTCTTGATGAACATGTGCAGCGGATCATTGATGAAGCCGTCATTGGCTCCCACCTGGAGAAAGGTGACAGGCTTGTGTCCCCTGGAATATTCATCGAGGAACACCTCAATGGTGCCGGGCCGGGGCCTGTAATTATGCCTGCACCAAGCCAGCCAGAGCGGATTCTCGGAAGCACTGAGGTTGAATATAAACTTCCTGTATGCCTTTCTTAGTCTGTATTTGAACCTCATGTTACCTGCTGGTTAAGAAATATCTGATTGCGTGGGGTGTTTTAAACTATGCTCCTGAACCGCTCCGGAATTCTTATCACCGGCTTTTCAGGAAGCATCCCCGGCTTGTTGAGTGCAAAGAGCGGGCGGAACAGGCTCTCTCTCCTCCTTGCCTGCCGGAAAAAGGTGTCACCGTCTACAGGACTCTTCTTTGTGACCAGGTCGAACAGTTCATACCTCCTGTCAAGGTGACCGCGCCAGCCGGCGTTGAGCAACGACTGATCCTCCATCTTTTGCTGCGAGATTGCGTAATCCACCATCCCGAAATGAAACAGGAAAAGATTGGGGTCGATGTGAAAATTCCTGTGCCTGACCCTGTGAAACCCCGAGCCCCACCTCAGTGGCCTGGTAGCCACCACGGCTTTGGTATAGCGCGCCGATACGTGGGCGAAGCTCCTCTGCTCGAGAAACGGCTGTGAAGGGTCAATGGGCTTTTCCAATTCGAGGTTCTGTCCCACATCCAGCCCGAGGGCTGAGAGGGAGGCATGTCTCACCGGCCGCTGAAGATAGTCGGCCAGCGAAAGCTTCAGGTCGGGATCAACCACCAGTACCTCATCGATGTCATGTGCAATGACCAGGTCATATCTCAGAAACAGGGCCCCGGAGAAGTTAGAGATCAGGTCAATACGGTTCTTGTCGCCCCTTGACCTGCTCAGCCTCTGGCCGGGAATCCTGATGACATTGATGTTTTCATGGCCTTTGGGATACGGCTGATCGTGCCCGTCGAGAAAAAGATAAAGGTTCTCATGACCAAGTTCCCTGCCGTAATAGTCGATCCATTTCTGAATAAAGAACTGGTCATTCCTGACCATTGATACTGCTGCTATCTTTTTTCGACTGCCCCGGGACATCCGTCTGTTATTTTCTGGCTACCATTGTATAAAAATAGATAAAGCCGTAAATTTACAACAAAACAATGTCAGATAACAGAAATCCTGCCGGAAGCGGACCAATTGACGCGGTGATACTGTGGGTCGACGGCAGTGACCAGAAGCTTACGGAGAAGAGGGAGCGTTACCTGGCACAGGAAAATAAAAGCGTTGCGCACCCCGGAGCCCTCCCGACACGCTTCGCATCATCAAACGAAATAAGATACTGCGTCCTCTCAATCCTGACATTTGCCCCCTTTGTCAGAAACATCTTCATTGTAACCGACGGGCAGGACCCCGGCCTCGATGATGAGGTCAGGGAAACTTTCCCGGAAAAGGCGGGCTGCCTGAAGATCATTGACCACACGGAGATATTCAGGGGCTATGAAGAGTACCTGCCCACCTTCAACAGCTCGTCAATCCTTGCCATGTTATGGAGGATCAAGGGTCTGTCGGAAAATTTTATCTACTTCAATGATGATACTATCCTGATACGGGAGACACCCGAAGAGGATTGGTTCATCAACGGCAAGCCTGTTCTGCGGGGCAGGTGGCTACTGCCGCCCGTCAGAAAGATTGCGGGAATCGCATGGAAGGTATTGCTGAACAGGCATATACGCCGCAACAGGGATTACCGGCCCAAAATATCGTTTTACATCCGTCAGTGGCAGAGCGCCAGACTTGTGGGCATGAAATGGCGCTATTTTTTTCACTGTCACACGGCGCACCCCATGAGAGTCAGCACCCTTGATGAGTACTTCAGTACCAACGAAGAACTGCTGAAGGAAACTGTTTCATACCGCTTCAGGGATGCCGCTCAGTTGCTTGCTACCTCGGTGGCTTACCATCTTGAGATCCTCGGCGGCAACAGAAATTTCGGGAGGCTGAACCTCGGTTATTTCCATCCCTGGTACTCTGAGGCACGTCTCAACAGAAGGATAAACCGCTGCAGGAAAGACCCGCGGATAAAATCGGTCTGCATACAGAGCATGGAGATGCTGGGAAGCGGTCAGCGCGACAGGTTATTCAGATGGCTCGACAGTGTATTGAAACTGAACCATGAAAATTAAAAATCTGCCGGCGGTTTACGGCAGGGATTAAAAATCTTTGACTCGTTGGACACAGTTATAAGAGTGCCGCATGAAAAGTGAAGCGTCCCATACAAAAGAGAGCTCCGGGGTGTCACCGGGTGATCCCATTGACGTGGTGATAGCCTGGGTCGACGGGAGTGACCCGAAGCTGGCGGAGAAGCGCAGCAGGTATATCGGCAGGAGTGATCTGCCGGTCTCTTCCGGTGCCCACTCAACACGCTTTGCCTCCTCCCACGAGATCAAGTACTGCGTACTGTCAGTATTGCGTTTTGCCCCGTTCATCCGTAACATCTTCATTGTCACCGACGGCCAGGATCCGGGAGTGCATGAAGATGTGGAGAGAAATTTTCCCGGGCGCTCCGGTTCAGTCAGGATAGTCGATCACCAGGAGATTTTCAGGGGGTACGAAGAGTGTCTCCCCACTTTCAACAGCATCACCATTGCCCATATGATCTGGAGGATCAAAGGTCTTGCAGATAATTTTGTCTATTTCAATGATGACACTTTCCTGGTAAGAAGCATCACACCCGGGGAGTGGTTCACGGATGGGCGGCCGGTACTGAGGGGCAGGTGGGTGCCCTCTGCCGGACCCCGGGCTCTATGGAACCGCATCAGGACAGCCTTCAACAGGCATCTTGCCGGCAGGCGCGATTTTGAGCCGAGGGCCTCCTTTCACCTGGGACAGTGGAATGCCGCCGCACTCCTGGGATTCAGATACAGGTACTTCACCAACAGCCATACTCCGCATCCGGTAAACAGGAAAGCTGTGGAGGATTTTTTCACAAAGAACGAGCCCCTGCTAAGGAAAAACCTCTCATACCGGTTCCGTAACCAGGTGCAATTCACCTTCATCTCATTGTCGAACCATCTGCAGTTGCTCAGCGGCAATCGGAACATTGCTCCTCCTGCCGTGACCTATCTCAAACCGGAAAACCGCGGACCCGGTTACATTGAAAGCAAGATCGATCTTTGTGAACGGGATTCCCGTATCATCTTCATGTGTGCCCAGAGCCTCGACAGGTGCGAAGAGGAGGAGCGCAATAAGTTGTTCAGCTGGCTCGACGGCATACTCGTGCTCTGACTCATGCCCTGATCAATACTCTGGATTTGACCCCAGCCGTTGTCCCTGCTCTGACTCAGCCCCCAGCCGTTGTTCCTACCCTGCCTCTGACGCCCGGGGTCATCACTATGATACCAGCAGGTTGCACCCCCGCAAGTCTGCCTCGTCAAAACGTCCCTGCACCTCGAAGAGTCCCTCTCCGTGCATGCGTCCCAGGTCAGCCGTAGCTATGAAGGAGCATGACCAGATATTGGCGAGGTCAATGACACTTATGCCTCCGGAAGCACCGGCAGCAACGCTGTGTGACATCGGGTCGTGGCTGTCGCGTATCAGAACCTTCATCCAGGGCGGGGTCCTGAAGAGACCTCCTCCGGCAGAGTAAGCCTGGCTGAGCAGCTCAGTCATGCCATACTCCGAATGTACCGTTGTCACTCCAAAGGCCTCCCTGATTATCTCATGCACCTCATCCCTTATCATCTCCCTCCTTCTTCCCTTCATGCCGCCCGTCTCCATGATGATAGCATCTGAAAGATCTGCGGGGTGGCTCTCTGCCATGTCAAGCAGCGCAAAGGTAACACCGATGAGCATCACCCGCAGTCGTGCCAGACGTGCACGGTCAATGGCCTTCAATAGCGCCTCATGTTCGTCTAAAAAGAAGCCCCCGTAACTGTTGCCCGAGAGTGTCATCAGCCTGTTCACCATATAGATGAGTGACGACCCCTCCCGCTCCAGGTAAGAGGGAAGCAGTCCCATTATCGCATACCCTGCAGGATCTCCGTAGAAGAGCCTGAAGGTACGCTCAAGGCTTTCGTTGTAAAGCGCCAGGCTTCTGACCGCATGGCTGCTTCGTCGCATGCCGGCCGTGCCACTGCTGGTAAAAATCCGCTCCGGCGCACCCTCCCCGGTAAAAACGTTATGATCCCTGAAAAAGGATACAGGCATGAAGGGCACGGAAAGGATGTCACTGATGCTGCCGACGTCGGTACCCAGCAGTTGCAGGTACTCACGGTAGACGGGACACTCTGCTGCCTGGAGACGGAATGTCTCCAGGGCCGTCTTTTCAAACGACTGACTGTCAGCGACCCTGAAGATCTCTTCAGTCAAATCTCTTCTCATCACGGCTACGGGAATGTTGCCGTCCCGTCTGGCTGCCACACCCACTCAAGCTTGCAGGAGGCCAGGGGAGGGTTGACAGTGGTATTCAGGACGACATCAATGATCCTGAGCTTGGCATAGGTATGATCTCGTGTTCTCACCACCCAGACCTGGTTTTTTTTCAGCGGGGCGGCAAGGTCCAGGAATGAGAATTCCCACAACAGTGAGCTGACATCCTTCAGCGCGCGGAATGCGGTGACTGCGTCACTCTCTGTTGCATATTCACCCTTAAGGGCAAAGGCCGGCTCGAGGGTGTTGGCCGACAGGAACGGCTCCACGGTGGTGCCGCCCGGGATTGTCCCGGCCATCAGGGTTATGTCTGCCCTATACTGGTCGGGGAGCGTCGGCACTGCCTTTGCCTCATCGAACGAAAGCCCCAGCGCATAATAATAGGGGTCACCGTCATACAGCTCATTGGTCAGCGTGATCGTTCCCGAAAACTGCTGATCATCCCTGTTGCATCCTCCTGCCATAAGGGCGAGGGCAAGTACCGGAATGAGCCACAGCCTCATCACTCTCGCCTGATGGGCAAGGTCCAGTGACGAAATGAGCCAGGGTCTCATCACTCTCCCCTGATGGCTGTGATGCCAGGCAGCTTCTTGCCTTCCATATATTCAAGCATGGCGCCGCCGCCGGTGGAGACGTAGCTGATCCGGTCAGCAAGTCCCATGATGTTGACTGCCGCAACGGAGTCGCCCCCGCCGACAAGCGAGAAGGCACCGTTATCTGTAGCCTCAGCCACTGCCTGGGCAATGCCTTTGGTGCCGTCATCGAACTTGGTCATCTCAAAGACACCCATCGGGCCGTTCCAGAGTATGGTCTTCGAATTGCTTATCACCTTTGAAAAGAGCTCCACACTCTCATCCCCGATGTCGAGTCCCATCCATCCGTCGTTTACATTGTCGATGGCCGAGATATAAACGTTGGCCTCCGGGTCAAACCTGTCGGCGTTGACGCTGTCGACCGGGAATATCAGGTTCACTCCCTTCTCCCTGGCCTTTTCAATAATCCCCTTGGCCATCTCCAGCCTGTTGTCCTCGCAGAGTGAGTTGCCTATCCTGCCTCCCATCACCTTGATGAAGGTATAGGTCATTCCTCCTCCGATGATGAGGTTGTCAACCCTGTCAAGCAGGTTTTCGATGACAGCAATCTTGTCAGAGACCTTTGCCCCGCCCATGATGGCCGTGAAAGGTTTCTCCGTCTCTTTGAGCACCTTGTCCATCGCTGCCAGCTCGCTGTTTATCAGGAAGCCGAACATCCTTTTGTCCTTAGGAAAAAAGTCAGCGATGACAGCCGTGGTGGCATGAGCCCTGTGGGCTGTACCGAAGGCATCATTGACATAGACGTCGGCATATGTTGAAAGCTTCTCTGCCATCATCTTCTGCTTTGCCTTCAGCTCTTCCTTGGCAGCCTTCTTCTCCTCATCCGTTGCTCCCTCAGGCAGCACCGGTTTACCCTCCTCCTCGGGATAGAACCTTACATTCTCGAGCATCATCACCTCCCCGGGTTTCAGGGCAGAAGCCATTGCTGCTGCCTCTTCGCCGAGAGCGTCAGGGGCAAACAGCACCTTCATGCCAAGGTGCTTCTCCAATACAGGGAGCACCGGTTTAAGCGAATATTTCTCCTCCGGACCCTTCGGGCGACCGAGATGTGACATCAGTATTGCAGAGCCGCCGTCACCGGTTATCTTTTTGATGGTTTTGAGAGCACCGCGTATCCGGGTGTCATCAGTAACCTCACGGGTTTGCTTGTCAAGCGGCACATTGAAATCGACCCTCACAATGGCTCTGAGGCCCTTGAAATCAAAGCTGTCAATCAGTTTCATCGTCTGTTATTTTGTTATTGGTTTTCTGTTTCAGGAATACAAAGTTAATCAATTTGAAGAACCTTCCCGGCTTCTGTTTGTTCATTAAGCGAAATGAAACCTGCATTGTCAAGGTCTCTCAGGTGATTTGATTATTATTTGGCTTGCAGGTTTCTGACAACAGAAAAACAATTGATTAACGTTTGAAAATTGTAATTTTAAAATAAAAACTATGGCAAAAATCACACTCAGGGGTAACCCGGTAAACACCTCAGGATCACTTCCTGCAAAGGGCAGCAAGGCTCCCTCTTTCACTCTTGTAAAATCAGATCTCGGAACACTTTCACTTGATGAGCTTGCCGGGAAGAAAGTGATACTTAACATCTCCCCGAGCCTTGACACGGGTGTCTGTGCCACTGCAGCACGCAAGTTCAACGAGGTGGCAGCTGGCTGGGACAACACTGTCGTTCTGGCCATCACAAAGGATCTGCCCTTTGCTCAGGGCCGGTTCTGTTCAACAGAAGGAATCAATAATGTCATTACCCTCTCCGGATTCCGTGACAGTGACTTTGGAAAAGCTTATGGTGTGGAGATCGTTGACGGTGCATTTACCGGACTGTATGCACGGAGCATCGTAGTTATTGACGAAAACGGAGTGGTAAAATATACGGAGCTGGTGCCCGAAATTGCCCAGGAGCCTGATTACGACGCTGCTGTTGCAGCTCTCTGAGAGGAACCACAGTAGTCTGATCCCGATGCTGCTGCGGCAGCTCCCTGACAGGCGGTACAGGAACCTGACTGCGTCGCTGCTGTGGCAGCTCTCTGATAAGAGCGGTACAGGAGCCCGATTGCTGCTGTGGCAGCGCTCTGACAGGAGGCACAGGAGCCTGATTATGACTCTGCCCTTGCAGTGCGCTGACGGGCGACATTCACTTTATTTTTTACTATTTTTGTCCTGCGTCAGCAGCAGGAGAGATGGACTTTTCACAGATACCCGGACAGAAGGCAGTGATTGACAGGCTGAGGTGCTCCGTAGCGGAGAACCGCGTAAGCCATGCCATGCTCTTCTACGGACCCGAAGGCAGCGGCAAGTTTGCCATTGCCATGGCCTTTGCCCGGTACGTAAGCTGCGAGAACCGCACCACGGAGGATGCCTGCGGCATATGTCCTTCCTGTGTCAAGCATGACAAGCTAATTCATCCCGACCTCCACTTTGTCTTTCCGGTCATTAAGAAGAAATCGGGCACCGAACCGGTGAGCGACACCTTCATCACACAGTGGCGTGCTATGGTGCTCAAGTCGCCCTGGTTCTCACTCAGCACCTGGACAGAGGCGATGGAGGTAGCCAACGAGCAGGCCCTGATACCTGTTGCCGAGGCAGCGGAGATAATCAGGAAACTGAGCCTGAAATCGTTCGAGTCGGACTTCAAGATCATGATCATCTGGCTTCCCGAGAAGATGAACCCCGAGACGGCCAACAAGCTTCTGAAGATGATAGAGGAGCCCCCGGCAAGGACACTCTTCATTCTGGTATCCGAGGAGGATGACAAGCTGCTGCCTACCATCGCCTCACGCTGCCAGCATATCAGGATACCGGCCATCCCTGCCGGAGAGATGAGCGCATACCTCGCTGCCACTCACGGCATAGACCCGGTACGTGCATCGGAGATAGCAGGGATAGCTAACGGCAATATGGTCAGAGCCATGGAGCTGATCCGCGAAGATGATGAGACCGCCGTACATCTCGACCGGTTTACCGGCCTGATGCGCACGGCTTATATGAGGGACATCCACATGCTGGTCTCCTGGTCAGAGGAGACGGCTGCCATCGGAAGGGAGCGGCAGAAGAGCTTCCTCTCCTATGCCCTCCGTATGATACGGGAGAACTTCGTCATGAATTTCGGTGGAAAGGAGAAAAAGATGGTTTACCTCACACGTGCCGAAGATGAGTTCTCGGAAAAATTTCACCCCTTCATCAGCGAAGCAAATATCAACGCCCTGAACCAGGAGTTCAATCTTGCCTATGCACATGTTGAGAGCAACGGCAACACGAAAATGATTTTCCTTGACCTGGCGCTCAGAACAATGCGACTTATCAGGTGAGAGCCTGAATTCCCTTGTAATTAGCCCATTTATTGCTAATTTTGCAATCAACTTCCGGAGAAGTATGATATTGTCTCTACACCCGGAAGTCAGAACTTGATAACATGATCAGCGAAGATATTAATCACCGTGAGGGCGACGAGCCTGCAGTACCGGAGATAAAATACAATATGGGGGAGACCAAGCTCAATGAATACAACTGGCTTGCCGACCTCCCTTTTGACCCCCGCCACAATGAGGTTGTGGAGGTTCGTTTCAAGAACACCCGCAAGGGGTTCTACCGCAATGTCAATGACCTGAGGCTGGAGGTGGGCGACATTGTAGCCGTTGAAGCCTCACCCGGACATGACATAGGCCATGTCTCCATGACCGGCTTCCTTGTCTCCGAGCAGCTTAAGAAACTGAAGATACGACCTGTCATCGAAGAGATGAAGAAGGTATACCGGAAGGCCAGGCCGGCCGACCTCCAAAAGTGGGAGGAGGCTAAAAAGCTGGAGGTCACTACCATGCTGAGGTCAAGAAAGATAGCTGAGAACCTGGGGCTGGCGATGAAGATAGGCGATGTGGAGTACCAGGGAGACAAGACCAAGGCTATCTTTTATTACCTGGCTGAGGAGAGGGTCGACTTCCGGCAGCTGATAAAAGTGCTGGCTGAAGAGTTCCGCATACGCATCGAGATGAGGCAGATAGGAGCGCGTCAGGAGGCCGGCCGCATCGGCGGCATAGGCACCTGCGGGAGGGCACTATGCTGCTCGGGCCATATCACCAACTTCATGTCGGTGACTACTTCACACGCCCGATACCAGGACCTGTCGCTCAATCCACAGAAGCTTGCCGGACAGTGCGGGAAACTGAAGTGCTGTCTGAGCTATGAGCTCGACTGTTACATTGATGCACAAAAGAACTTTCCCTCACGTGAGATACCCCTGGAACTTGCCGGAGGCACTGCCCACTTCATTAAGATGGAGGTCCATACAGGCATCTACTGGTACTCTACTGACCCCCGCACCGCGGTCAATCTCACCCCTGTGCCAGTGGAACGGGTGCGGGAGATAATATTGCTCAACAGGAAAGGGATCAAACCCGACACTCTCCTGGATGGCAACGTGAAAAAGAATTCCGGCAGCAACAGTGATCTGCTCCTTCAGAACAGCGGTCTGGAGAGGTTCGAAACAAAGAGCGGCAGCCGTGAGCGGAGGGGCAGACAGAGACCATATCCAAGGCGCAATGAGAAGAAAAAGAGATAATCTGATTTTTACTGCGGCACTGCTGGCATTGCTGACCCTCTCCTGCACCCGCGGCACAATCTTTTCCGACAATCATAAGATGGAGGAAGAGATATGGAGCATGTATGAACCTGCCGACTATGCCTGTGCCGTAACTGACACGGCCAGCACCTATGATATTCGTTTCTCACTGCGCACATCCACCGACTATCCCTACCGCAACATCTATCTCTTCGTTATCACCTCCTTCCCCTCCGGCACCACGGTCACAGACACGCTGCATGTAATGGTCGCCGACGGTCAGGGCAGGTGGCTGGGCAGAGGGGCAGGGGATCTGCGCGATCTGACCATCCCCTATAAGTCAAACGTCTGGTTTCCAGAGGCTGGAGACTACAGCTTCAGGGTCATTCACGGAATGAGAGACACCCTCCTTAAGGGTGTACACGACCTCGGGATCAAGATCACACTGAGAGAAGAACAGGTCAAATAAGAGAGGCTTTGGGAAAGAACAAACTGGCACGGTGGGCTGAGATGAAAGGCTTCGACCATGTGATCGAGCCATCATTTGAGGAGGTCTTCAGGAAAGATCACAGCCTGAAGGGCAGATGGCACAGTGAGTGGTTCGGAAACAGCAACCCCATCGTTCTCGAACTGGGCTGCGGAAAGGGTGAGTATACCGTGTCGATGGCCTCACGCTGGCCTGACAAAAACTTCATCGGCATAGACATCAAGGGAGCGAGGATGTGGAGAGGGGCCAGGGAGAGTCACCGGATAAAACTCCCCAATGCTGCCTTCCTGAGAACGCGGATAGAGTTTACAGGCTCCTTCTTTGCTCCCGGAGAGATAGATGAGATCTGGCTCACCTTCCCTGACCCGCAGCCAAAAAGAAAGAGAGAGAAGAAGAGGCTCTCCGGACCGGCCTTCCTGAACCTCTACAGGCAATATCTCAGGGACGGGGGTCTCGTACACCTCAAGACAGACAACAGGGAGCTCTTCGATTATACAATGTCGGTGACCGAAATCAACGGGCTGGAGAGAGTCACGGCAGTTACCGACCTATACCGGGAAAAACCGGGCGATCCCCTGCTCACCATCAGAACACACTACGAAAAGATATTCCTCAAACAGGGACTCCCTATCACATACCTTACATTCAGACTTCCCCATGACAGAGAAATCATCAGTCCGCTCCGGTAAGAGTGACAGCTACAGCTTCTTCTGCCGTGTGTACGATGTAACCTGCATGATACCCCACGGCCGGATAACCTCATACGGCGCCATCGCAAGGTATCTCGGCACGGCCGGTGCTGCCCGCATGGTGGGCTGGGCACTCAACACGTCACACTCATCCGAAAGGTTCATCCCGGCACACAGGGTGGTGAACCGCAACGGGATGCTTACCGGGAAACACCACTTTGGAAACTCATCGACAATGCAACAACTACTTGAAAATGAGGGTTTCACCATAAACAACGACACAGTGCTGGAGTTCAGGGAGCGGTTCTGGGACCCCTCTCTTGAACTATAGCCAAAACGAAAACGTTAGTGTATATATTCGCAAATCGCAAATCCAAATCGCAAATCGCAAATCCAAATATCATGTCCATAAAAGAACAGGTTCTCAACGCACTAAGAAAGGTCTCCCATCCAGATAAGGATAGTGACATCGTATCACTCGGAATGGTCGGTGACATTTCGGTATCGGATGAGGGTATAGCCATCGTCCTGGTACCCGAGAAATCCAACGATCCCTTTCTGAGCTCACTGAAGAGCAACTGCGTAAGGGCGGTAAAAGAAGCACTCGGTCCTGACACCGTCATCTCATCCATAGAGGTGAAACCGCGGATCGTGGTTGAGAAGATGACCGTCCCGAAACGGGAGGTTCTTCCCGGAGTAAAGAACATCATTGCCGTCTCCTCCGGAAAGGGAGGAGTGGGCAAGTCAACCGTTGCCGTCAACCTGGCGGTGGCGCTGGCGCGCAAAGGCTATGCCACAGGACTGCTCGATGCTGACATCTTCGGGCCCTCCGTGCCGCGCATGCTCGATTCTGAAAGTTACCGGCCCGAGGTGCGTAAGGAAGAGGGCAGAGATCTGATCATCCCGATGGTCAAACACAGTATTAAGGTACTATCCATAGGCTTCTTCATCAAGGGATCCGATGCTGTCATATGGCGGGGACCCATGGCAAGCAGTTTTCTCAAGCAGCTGATAGGACAGGGCGACTGGGGTGAGCTTGACTATCTCATCTTCGACCTCCCTCCCGGCACCAGCGACATTCATCTGACACTGGTACAGGAGGTGCCTGTCACCGGAGCGATAGTGGTGACAACACCGCAGGAGGTGGCTCTTGCCGACGCCCGAAAGGGCATCGCGATGTTCCGGAGTGAGTCCATCAACGTTCCCGTGCTGGGGCTGGTTGAGAACATGTCATTCTTCACCCCTCCCGAGCTGCCGGATAAAAAGTACTACATCTTCGGAAAGGATGGCGGCAGCAGGCTGGCTGCCGAGACAGGAACTGATCTCCTGGGTCAGATACCCATCGTTGAGAGCATCTGCGACGGAGGCGATGCCGGCACCCCTGATGCACTCAATGACAGCGCCACGGGAGTTGCCTTCCTCTCCCTGGCGGAGTCGGTCATACAGAGAGTTGAAAAACGCAATGCGGAGATGGCTCCCACGAAAAGGGTGGAAGTAAAGTGAGATCGGCCGCGTGAGTTTACAGCACCGGCAGGTTTCTGACCTCCACTCCTCACCGCTACTGAATAAACCGGGGCGTTGACCCTGCTTTTTATCTGTCTGTGCAAAATCATACGTTTTTGTGTAAGTTTGAATACTTTTGGCACACCTGTGAAGTTATCAATATAAACCCTCTTTGTTGAGAGTGAGGCGCTCGGTATATCATGCAGCGGTGATCATCCTTCTCACCCTGACCCTGGCCGGATGTTCCGTGGAAAAGAACACCGGCTCAAGCCGTTTCTACCATTCACTCATCTCAAAATACAACATCTGGTTTAATGGCAACGAAGCCTACAGAGCCGGGCTGGAGAAGATAAAAACTTCACACCGTGATGATTACAGCGAATTACTACCTGTGTTCGAGTATTCTGCCCCCGAGTCTGCCAGGGCGGCCTCCTCAGATATGGAACGTGCCATACAGAAGGCCTCAAAGGTAATAGCGCTGCATTCCATCACTGCAAGGCCTGATGAGACAAAGCGCAGGGGTAATGACGAGCGCAGCGAGGAGTTCTACAACCGGCGGGAGTACAATGAATGGGTTGATGATGCCTATATTCTCATGGCCAAGGCACAGTTCCATCAGAAAAACTTCATGGCCGCCCGTACATCCTTCTCATTTGCCATAAGCATAGCCAGTGACCCGGAAATCGTCACCGAGGCAGGCATCTGGATGGCACGGATACAGACCGAGGAGGGTAATTATGCCGAGGCCACCCGCCTGCTGCATACCGTCAGCGAGCCCGGGAGTCTGTCGCGTCCGCTGAAAGCCATGTACTACTCCACAGAGGCTGACATCCTGCTCAGACAGGAGAGGTACGGAGATGCCATCCCCCCCCTCACCGGCGCAACAGACTACACCAGCGACAAGGATGCCCGGGTGCGGCTCACCTACCTGCTTGCCCAGGTATGCCGGGCTGCCGGCAACAACGACCTGTCAACACGATATTTCAGCCAGGTGATAAGGATGAACCCGCCGTATGACCTCGAGTTCAATGCAGGCATCAACCTAGCGGGGGTGACCGACATATCCCGGGGTGACGCTGAAGACCTTATGAAGTCGCTCCGCAGGATGCTGCGCGACTCCAAGAACACTGATTACCTTGACCAGATTTATTTCGCCCTGGGCGAACTGGAGATGCGACGGGGCAACAGTGAAGAAGCCCTGAAGCTCTGGGCACAGGCAGCAGCCAGCAGCACCGTCAACAGCCGGCAGAAGGCACGCTCATACCTCGCTCTCGGTGAACACTACTATTCAGTGCCTGACTATATGACCGCCTGGAACTATTATGACAGCGCCACCTACCTTATTGACAGGCAGTTTCCCGGCTACGACCGTATCAGTCACAGGACCACCGACCTGGGTGAGTATGCAGAGTTTCACAACGTGGTAGTGACCGAGGACAGTCTCCGCCGGGTGGCCTCCATGACCCCGGCAGAACGCGATGCACTAATCGCAGGGATAATGCGGACGGCTGAGGAAGAGCAGAGAAAAGCCGCTTCCGGTGACGGCAGCGACAGGTATAACATGGGGCAGTACTATGAGAATGAGCAGCGCTACCGCGGGGCCATCACTGCCGAGGGCGGCTGGTACTTCTACAACCAGTCGGCACTCACTTTCGGCCGTACAGAGTTCAGGCGCCGCTGGGGTGAGAGAAGGCTCGAAGACAACTGGAGGCGTGCAAACAAGGCACGCGCCGCCTTCAGCAACGGCACTGCGGCAGAGGAACGAGAACAGAACGGCGCCGGTGACACCACCGCGGTGGCACCCGCGTTGACACAGGAGTATTACCTTCGTGACCTGCCCCTCACCGACTCACTCATGAGACTCTCCGTCAGCAGGAGTGCCACGGCACTCCTCGGCGAGGGTAAAATACTGGCCTCACGCCTGGGTGACACCCTCAAGGCAGCAGAGTCGCTTGAGCAGGCATCACGCACCGGCAATGACGACAGGATAAAGGCAGAGGCCCTTTACGAACTCTACAGGCTTCTGCGTGACAGTGACCCCGCCAGGGCTGAGAGACGTAGATCCGAACTGCTGGCTTCATACCCCGATACGGAATTTGCCCTGATCCTTTCCGACCCTGACTACGTCAGAAGACAGCAGGAACAGGCTGCCATTGCCGCAAGAAAATACGAGGAAGCCTGGGAGGCATTCTCCGCTCAACAATATGCCGTGGCACAGGCCATCAGCAGTGAGACCGCAAGACTCTATCCGGAACATGAGCTGACGCCCAAGTTCATGCTGCTCGATGCCATGGCCACCGGTGCCATCGAGGGCGAGATGGCCTACAAGGAAAAACTGGACTCGCTGGTGGCAAGATACCCCGCAACTGATGAAGGCAGACGGGCCGCCGAGATAACTGACTTCCTCAGAAGGGAGATGCCGGCCGTGAAAGAGGCTGAAGATATACGCATCGCTGAAGAGATATATCACTCCGATCGCCGGCAGCCTCACTGGGTGATGATCATCGCCGGCAATGCCGCGGCAAACATGAACCAGATGGTCTTTGACGTCATCAACTATAACCTCGATACCTACCCCGATATGAATTACACCACCGAGGGTACCGCCGTAGACAGGGGTTACATCCTGATAACCACCGGGCCCTTCGGTGATGCAGCGGAGGCTGAGGCATGGATCACCGCCTTCGATCCTGCAACACACATACGTGAGGCCGACAGTGCCGCTGTATCCATCCGGCAGATCAGTCGCGATAACCTGGAGAAATTCAGGGAGGACAAGGACATTGACAGATATCTCATCTTTTACAGGAAGGAATATGGAGCGGTCAGGTAACATAATGGTGAGACGGTGAGCCAGATAAGAATACTTTGGGTCGATGATGAGGTGGGAGTGCTCAGGTCTCATATCCTCTTCCTTAGGGAAAAGGGGTTTGAGACTGAGACATGCCATTCCGGCAATGATGCCATTAACATGGTCATGGAGAGACCCTATGACATTATCTTCCTCGACGAATATATGCCCGGACTGAGCGGTATTGAGACGCTCCGCCGTATCAAGTCTGTCAGGCCGTCGATCCCTGTGGTCATGATCACCAAGAGCGAGGAGGAAGAGATCATGGATGCCGCCATCGGGTCACAGATAGCCGATTATCTCATCAAGCCCGTCAAGCCGCAGCAGATACTCCTCTCGCTGAAACGGATACTCAACATTGACGACATCGTCACCCGCCAGACCACCACTCTCTTCAGGGAGGAGTTCGGGGCAATATCGGAGATGATCTCTGCATCGTCAACCTTCGGGCAGTGGAGCGACCTGTACCGCAAGCTCACCTTCTGGCAGGCGGAGCTCGCCAGATCTTCAGACCCCGGCATGATGGAGGTACTGCGAATGCAGGAATCCGATGCCAACAGGGCCTTTGCCAGGTATGTATCGGGCAACTACCTGGGGTGGATGTCAGCAGAGACGGATGATAAGCCGCTCCTCTCCCCCGCCGTGATGTCAAAAAGGATATTCCCCCTGGTCAGGCAGGGGTCGCCCCTCTTCTTCTTCATCATTGACAACATGCGCCTCGACCAGTGGCAGACGATCGCGGCGGACCTGAGGCAGATAATGCGTACGGTGTCGGAAGAGCTCTATATGAGCATACTGCCGACGACGACGCAGTACTCGCGCAATGCACTATTCTCGGGATTGATGCCGGCATCCATCGGTGAGATGATGCCTGAATACTGGATCAGCGACCACGAGGAGGAGGGCAAGAACCTCAACGAGGAGAAGCTGCTGGCCAAAAATCTGCAGAGAGCAGGCATCACATGCAGGTGGGGTTACAGCAAGGTGAGCTCTGACGCCGAGGGGAGAAGCCTGAATGACAAGGCGTCACAGCTGCTGACACATGATCTCTATGTCATTGTATATAACTTCGTTGATATGCTCAGCCATGCCCGCACGGAAGTGAATGTACTTCGTGACATGACGGGCGACGAGGCCTCCTGGCTCTCACTCACACATTCATGGTTCATCCACTCTCCGCTGCTTGAGCTCCTCAGGATTATCTCCGCCAGGGGTGCGAGGGTGGTCATCACCACTGACCACGGATCGGTAAAGGTGCAGAAACCCGTGAGGGTGGTGGGCGACAGGCATACCTCCATGAACCTGCGCTACAAGACGGGAAAAAACCTCGACTACAACCCCCGCGAGGTGTTTGAGATCACCGCACCGGCAAAGGCAGGCCTGCCGATGACGAACATCACCTCAAAGTACATCTTTGCCACCGGCAACGACTTCCTGGTCTACCCCAACAACTATAACCAAATAGTCTCATATTACCGCGACTCGTTCCAGCATGGTGGCGTCTCCCTGCAGGAGATGATGCTTCCTCTGGCTCTGCTTGAGCCAGTATAAAAAGATTATTTTTGCCTCATGAAGCTGGTGATAAGTGACAGGAGTCGTCTGCCCGAAGCAGCCAGGCATTTCCTCAGGGAGACGTCCGGCAGCAGGATTATTGCCTTTTACGGCCAGATGGGGTCAGGCAAGACCACCTTCATCAAGGCCCTCTGCCGGGAGATGGGCGTTACCGACACCGTCACCAGCCCCACATTCACGCTCATCAATGAGTACATGCGCCCCGACGGCCCGACGGTATACCATTTTGATTTTTACCGTATCAGTAAAATCTCAGAGGTACTCGACTTCGGTATTGAGGAGTACTTCGACTCCGAATCTCCCTGCTTCATGGAGTGGCCTGAACTCATTGAACCCCTTCTGCCGCCTGACACCCTGAGAGTGTCGATCACCGTCACCGCCGACGGCGGCAGGGTCATTGAGACGCTCTCCGCACTACCGGAGACCCTCACCGCACCACCTGCGGCACCCGTCCTCTGAATTATCAGCCTCTCTCTGCTTTCCGTTCGATTAAAATCTTAATTTTGATATGCCGAATATATTCTTCCGTTTAAACCTTTAAAACGAAGCCAGATGAGTGAACCTGCCAGAAGCGCCTTCATGCCTCAGGAAGAGCTGATTGAAAAGACCGTAGGCAGACGTCATATGTCGATAGGCATGCCGCATGACGTTCTTGATGATGAGAAGCGCATTGCACTCACTCCCGAAGCCGTGAAGATACTCACCGATGCCGGCCACGATGTCTTCCTGGAGACGGGAGCGGGAGTGGCTGCAGGATTCAGTGACAGGGAATACAGTGACAACGGGGCCATGGTGACTGACATGTCTCAGAAGATATATGGCTGCGACTTTGTCATAAAGATTGCTCCGTTTACACGCGAGGAGGCTTCCATGCTCAGGGGCGGACAGATAGTGATCTCCTTCATGAATGCTGCCACCATGAACGAGGAAACCATTGCGCTGATGATGCGCAAGCGGGTGACGGCGCTGGCAAGCGAAAATATCAGGGACAGTGACGGCATGCTGCCAGTCGTGGAGTCGATGAGCGAGATCAGCGGCATCACGTCCGTTCTCCTCGCCTCGGAATACCTCAGCACCACCTCCGGAGGAAAGGGGGTAATGCTTGGCGGAGTGACCGGGGTGACTCCCACGGAGGTGGTAATCATCGGTGCCAACACCGCCGGTGAATACGCTGCCCGTGCAGCCCTGGGCCTGGGTGCGATAGTGAGGGTATTCGATACCTCGGTGCACCGCCTGCGTAATTTTCAGAACCTGCTCGGTCAGCGACTATACACATCCACCTTCCATCCGCAGGTACTGCAGAAAGCCCTGAAATCGGCCGACGTGCTCATAGGGGCGCTCTCAACCAACATACTCATGCCGTGGTTCTATGTCACCGAGGAGATGGTAAAGGGCATGAAGCGCGGATCGGTGATAGTGGACCTCAGCATAGATACGGGCGGATGCGTGGAGACAGCAGAGCCGCGGGCAATAAAAGACCCCATCTATGAAAAGCACGGGGTGATACACTACTCTGCATGGAACCTCCCTTCACGGGTGCCCAAGACAGCTTCCATAGCCCTGAGCAACGTCTTCAGACCACTGATGCAGGAGATATCCGATGCAGGAGGCATAACACCCATGCTCAAATTCAATACCGGACTGCGCGACGGGGTATACATCTATAACGGCATCCTCACCAACGAGGCGCTGGGACAGAAGTTCGGGATACTCTCAAAGGATATCAACCTGCTGCTGGCAGCATTCTGACTCAGTCCGCACTCTCCAGTCCACAGTCGGCAGTTTGAGACTACTCCTGCGTCGTAGTCTCAATCCCGACATTTGTGTCGGGGACTTCAGATTGAGACCCGCAGGGACGAAATCCCGATCGGCAAGTGTTTTGTGAACCGCAGGACCGCAAGCGAGTATCCGCTACCTGGCGGATACGAAGTCCCGATAGCGAAGCGTATCGGGAACCGCAGAACCTTCTCTGACCTTCAGACGTCTGACCTTCTGACCTTCAGACTTTTTTTTACAGCCAGCTCAGGACAGCCTCTTGGCCCGACTGGCTGATCTGCGCAGCGCGCCCCAGGTACAGCGCCCTGTTGTCGCTTATATGACCCGCCGGGAAGCCAAAGAGCACCGGGTATCCGTAGTTTCCGACGACGTTCATCACCACCTCCTCAATAGTCTGGTTGAAGACATGCTCTCCCTCGGTGATCTTCTCCATCCCTCCCACAACCAGTGCTGAAAGATCCTTCAGCATACCCGTCATCCGCATTGAGGTGAGCATCCGGTCAAGATGGTAAAACTGCTCGCCGATCTCTTCAATGAAAAGTATCGCCCCCCCGGTGTCAGGCTGCGCGGGAGTGCCGTTAAGACTGTAGATGAGAGAGATGTTTCCTCCCGTCACCACGCCCGACACCTCGAACGACGCCTCATGCGGCGGAGTCCATGTCACCGGTATAGCCTCGCCGCTGAGGGCTCGCACCATAGTCTCATAGCAGAGCGACGAACATGCCGGATCGGAGTAGTTGAGAGGCATCTCGGCATGAAGCGACGCTATCCCGCATACCGTGTTGAGCCATAGGTGCAGCGAGGTGATGTCGCTGTAGCCGACATACCACTTTGGGCTCTTTTTTAGTGCGGAGAAATCGATCCGGTCGACGATCCTTGACATGCCGTAACCACCGCGGGAACAGAGGACAGCCTTCACTTCCGTGTCGTCGGTAGCCCTCTGGATATCCTCCAGTCGCTCATCATCGCTGCCGGCAAAGGGACCGTGACGGGTAAAGACATGACTGCCCAGCGTGATGCGGAAGCCCGACTCTTCAAGCATCTGCACCGCCTGCAGCACGACATCCTCCTCAATATGACTCGCAGGGGTGATGATCTCTATCCGGTCGCCCTCCCTGAGCCAGGGGGGTATGATTATTGACTTCATATGCTGATACTGAATGGTGACAGTATCAAACATACATAAAATCACCCGATTTACCGCAGGAAGAGAAAAATCCAGTGAGAAAAAGCGTACGACGGGCAGATAAAATTCCAATAGTGAATCCGCGCCCGGGCCGAAAAAATCCCGATAGTGAACCTGTGCTGCGGGCAGATAAAAATACATTAAGGCAAACCTCGCCAGATGCAGTAAACTTCACCCTGTGAAAGACCACACCGCACCCTGACAGAAATCACCGTGCGAGAAACCGCGCCGCCATCCCGAACAGCCTGTCGAAGGTGCTGTCAACGGCCTGCGACTGCTCTCCGGCCAGCAGCGGGAAGGGGTTCTCATGGGTAAAGGGATACTCAGGCTGCCATATCTCCACGTCGGCGCCCCTGAGGGTGGCAGAGACAGCCTCGGCGGGTATGACCCTGTCGCCGGCAAAGGTGACAGCCTTGAATCTTCCGTCACTGTTTTTGAAGGGCGTGCCGGAGACCTCCTTTAGCCTGCTGAGCGATGTCATCCCGTAAAACGCCTCACCCTCCGGGGTGTCATTCATGATCTGCATGAACCGGCCGTCATCGGGAGGGCCGTTTCGTCCCGGCCACGAGAGATAGAAGGAGACCAGCCTCTCAAACGCCCTGCTGTCCATTATCAGCTTTGATGTGCCGTTCATGAGGCCAAAGGCACTGCCGCCACAGAATAGCATCACACGGGTTTCATCCGGCAGGAGTGAGGGTCTGGAGAGCATCATCACCTGGGCTGCCAGTGCCCCTATTGAATATGCAAAGATATCTACAGGGCCTCCGCCGGGCAGCGCCGGGTGAGATCCCTCCCTGATTGATCCGTTTAGCTCTGCTATGTCAATGAGCGTCTGGTATCCTGAAAGCAGAAAACGCTGCGGCGACAGTGACATACGCGTGCTCAGGGCAACATTGACAAAGGTTGACAACCGGGTGTCAGGCAGCAGGGAAGTCCGCGCCGCCACCAGTGGCATCATAAGATGCCTGTCGATCCAGCTGCGCGGCGACCGGTTCATATGATATGCACTGGGGAAGAGCACCACCGGCCTGCCGGTGTCAGCAGCCAGCCTCGTGCCCCACTGCAGGTACTTGTTCCAGCTCCGCTCATTGAGACCGTGCAGGAGTACTATTGCACCCCTGCCGTCTGCGTTGCCCGGGGTCAATATATAATAACGGAACTCCCCGTTGGCATGCTCCAGCTCTCCCGACCTGAAGAGTGTGCGAAAGACAGAAGATACCTTGCTCTCATCTGAATAACGGTAGCTGCACGACGAATGAAAGAGCTCTTCAGTGATCCTTAGACCGCTGCCGGGAATAATCCCCTCCGTCACTCCTCCCCTGAAATGTGCTGTAAACTCTCTCTCACTGGCACTGTAACCCATAACCTGATTTTTCTGCAAACAAAAGGGATTGTACAGGTGCTTACAAAAAATAGGTTCCTCCTGCCTTGCCGCGGGCCGGAATCCCTCACCGGGGGGTGAAAAAGCCTATTCGGGGGTGAAATATCCCGGCTGTCAGAGGTCGGAAAACGGCAGATCACCAAAAGTGTTACTTTTGTAATGACAACTGATGCAATGAATATTGACCTGAGCAAAAAGCTGCCCGGCTACCTTACTGAAAAGGGAAATATCGTGACGACGATACTCTTCACGGCCGGCTTTGCACTGCTCTTTCTCAACCTCTACACTCCCTTCGGTGTAGCCACCTGGTTTGAGGCCTCAAAACCTACCCTCCTGCTCTATGCCAGCGGGGTGATCCTGGCCGGCGTGCTGGTGGTTGCCGTCAGCCGTATAATAATGTACCAATTTGTCAGACGGGGAGGCACCCTCAGGATATGGCACTACCTGGTATGGGTGGCGGCGGAGATACTCGCAATGGCTCTCTTTTTCACCCTGTTCGAGGTGGTGATCCTGCACGATCAGCGTCCCATTGCGGAGCTCCTGGTCAGGTCAGTTCAGAACACCTCGCTGACACTGCTGCTTCCCTACACTTTCCTCTGGCTCTGGTTCTCATGGCGCGACAGCAAGATGAAGCTTACAGGTTTCATGGAGCAGCCTGATCTCACCGGCCAGAAGCCGATGATACCCCTCAGGGACGAGAAGGGTGTCCTCAGGATGTCGCTCAAGCGCTCTGACATACTCTGGATCCAGGGAAGCGACAACTATGTGACCATCTGGTACCAGGCCCGCAGCAAGGTGTCCAGGTTCATGCTGCGCAATACCCTCAGGGCCATGGAGGATGAGCTGAAGCAGGAACAGATCATCCGCTGTCACAGGTCATATCTCGTCAACATCGACAAGGTGAAGCTGATACGCCGTGAGAAGGACGGGCTGATGCTCGAGCTTGACACAGCCCCGCCATCGGTCATACCCGTATCGCGCACCTACATGCAGGAAGTGCTCACTGCCTTCGGCCAGGAAGGGTGAACTCCCACCCTGCTGTTCTCTAAATTCATTATATTTGCCGGGTTAAACTCAGCAACACTCATTCCTGATGAAGAAATTCAAGCGCCATCTTATCACCTCCGCTCTCCCCTATGCCAACGGACCGATACATATCGGGCACCTGGCCGGGGTCTACGTGCCGTCTGACATCTATACCCGCTACCTCAGGATGCGTGGAGAAGATGTGATCTCCATCTGCGGCTCCGACGAGCACGGCGTGCCCATCACACTGAAGGCCCGAAAGGAGGGCATATCCCCGCAGAAGGTGGTCGACCGCTATCATGAGCTTAACAAGAAAGCCTTTGCCGACTTCGGCATCGCCTTTGACATCTACTCACGCACCTCCAACAAGATACACTACGAGACAGCCTCGGAATTCTTCCGCAAGCTGTATGACCAGGGGGAGTTCATCGAGAAGAGCGCCAGCCAGTATTATGACGAGGAGGCCGGATGCTTCCTGGCAGACAGATATATCACCGGCACCTGCCCCCATTGCGTCAATGAGAATGCCTACGGCGACCAGTGCGAGAAGTGCGGCACCTCACTCAGCCCCACCGACCTCATCAACCCCCGCTCAACCATCAGCGGCAGCGCACCTGTGATGCGCGACACCCTCCACTGGTACCTTCCCCTCGACAAGTATGAACCGTGGATAAGAAAATGGATCCTTGAGGAGCATACCGAGTGGAAGACAAACGTATACGGACAGTGCAAGTCGTGGCTCGACCAGGGACTGCAGCCCAGGGCGGTGAGCCGCGACCTCGACTGGGGCGTTCCGGTGCCCGTGGAAGGAGCTGAAGGGAAGGTCCTCTATGTCTGGTTTGACGCTCCTATAGGATATATCTCCGCCACCAGGGAACTGACACCCGACTGGGAAAAATACTGGAAGGACCCCGGGACACGGATGATCCATTTCATAGGAAAGGACAACATCGTCTTTCACTGCATCATCTTCCCCTCCATGCTGAAGGCTGATGGAAGCTATATCCTTCCCGACAACGTGCCTGCCAATGAGTTTCTAAACCTCGAGAACGACAAGATATCGACATCAAGGAACTGGGCCGTGTGGCTTCATGAGTATCTCGTGGATTTCCCCGGCAAGCAGGATTCGCTGCGCTACGCACTCTGTGCCAGCGCCCCGGAGACCAAGGACAACGACTTCACCTGGAAAGAGTTTCAGGCCCGGAACAACAATGAGCTGGTGGCTATTCTCGGTAACTTCGTCAACCGCACCCTGGTACTCACCAACAACTATTACAAGGGTGAAGTGCCGGCACCGGGGGAGATGACTGAGTACGACCGTGAGACGGTCAGGTCTATCATTACATGCCGTGAGAACGTGGAGAGCAACCTCGAGGCCTTCCGCTTCCGCCAGGCACTGGCCGAGGCCATGAACCTGGCACGCCTGGGCAACAAGTACCTGGCTGACACTGAACCGTGGAAGGTGGTCAAAACTGACCCCGACCGCGTTAAGACGATAATGTACGTCTCCCTGCAGATAACAGCCAACCTGGCTATACTGCTTGAGCCCTTCCTTCCCTTCTCGATGGACAAACTGCGCGGATGGCTGGATATCACCGGAAGACACTGGAATGAGGCCGGAAGGTCTGACCTCCTCACCCCCGGACATGTTGTCTCTGCCGGTGAGCTGATGTTCTCCGGGGTTGAGGATGCGGAGATAGAACGGCAGGTAAAAAAACTGCTCGACACCAAAAAAGCCAACGAGAACAGTGAAGCGGAGGCTGCACCTCAGAAGGAGGATGTCACCTTCGACGAGTTCACCCGCATGGATATACGTACCGCTACCATCCTGGAGGCGGAGAAGGTGCCCAAAACCACAAAGCTGATAAAGCTGAAGGTCGATACCGGCATCGACGTCCGCACCATAGTCTCAGGCATCGCGGAGCACTTCACCGCTGAGGAGCTACCCGGAAAGAGCATCGCGGTCATCGTCAACCTGGCACCCCGCACCATCAAAGCCATCGAGTCAAAGGGGATGGTGCTGTTGGCCGAGGACGAGAACGGAAAGCTGGTCTTTGTTGCGCCGGAGGAGAAGATAAAAAACGGAAGCACCATTAAATAAGTCGGCAGTCGGCAGTCGAAATCAGTCGGCAGTCGCTAAGGACCATAATATGAAAACTATAAATCACTATGGACTGTAGACTGAAGACTGAAGAGTGCCGACTGTTATCTGGTTTTATGCACCCACGCCCCCGGAAAATCCTTTTTCAGGTCTCCCAGTGCCGTCAGTGCCTCTTCGAGGGTGCCGAATGATTCTGCACTGACACGCAGGAACCCGTCAGGGCCGCTGGCCACCTCCGGGTCAAAACCGAGCTTGCGCAGCTTATCCACCATGGTCAGGGCATTGTCCTCACCCTGGAAGCTGCCTATTATCATCAGGTACCTGTACTCATGAACCACCACTGCCGGTCGTTCCGGTTTTGCACTGCTGTATGCCGTAGTCTCAGATGGAGCTGCTGCAGGCTTTGAGTTATCGACAGCCGGAGGACTCTGCAAACCCATAGTCTCAACCGTAACCGGCTGGCCTGTAGAAGGCTCTTCTGCAGCAATTTTCTGACCCGCAGCTGTCACCCGGGTTATGTTTTTGTCTGTCCCGGACTCTCCTTTTGTTATCAGGTGTGCCGCGGGCTCTTCCCCTATCAGGCCGCTATCCGTTATCACCGCCACAGCGCCGGCATCAATCTGTTCACGGTTATACTCCAGCTCCGCCCTGGCAAGAGGATTGAGTGTCGACTCCTCCATCCTGCCCTTGAAGAGATGGTCATTGAAAGGTACCAGCGCCAGCGCCACAAGAACCGGGATTATCACTGCGGCCCTGGTAAGCAGGCGCCGTACTGACGGAGGACTGACGGCAGGCTCGTGCTGCTTCTCAAGCACCCTCTTGCGCACATCGAAGCCATGCACCGGATGCCGGTGATAGGCACTGAGACCGTATGATGTAAGCAGGTAATTGACGCTCAGGTCGGGGTCGAAGATTATTGTCCTTTCATGGTTTAGAGAAAAGGTGCCGAGGTGCTCCAGGGTGACTGGATTGCCGGTCATAATCCTCTTTCGCAACTCGTCGGTCCACTCGGTGACAATGTCGCGTGCCTCACCGTAACCTGTCTGCAGGTGGGAGGAGATGTGCCCTATCACGAGCCCGTCATTGCCGGTGAGATGGCGGTTGAAGGTGACCTTGCGTGACGGGGGGTAAAACATCCCCTCGCTGCGGTCGATGCGTGCAGGGAAATAGTTCCCTATGAATGCACCGAACCCCGGTATAATGACACAATCGTGACTGAAGAGCAGTTCTCTTATGTATCCGCTGATATCCCTCGCCATGTAGAAACAATAATGAACAAAGATAAAAAAGAAAGCTGATGCCGGAGCAAAAAAAAGGGTTAAAATAAATTCTGTTATCTTCGCTTTCAGTAGACGCACAGACAATGAAAAAGATAGAGATGGTTGACCTCCGGTCGCAGTATGAAAGGTATAGGGCCGACATTGACAATGCCATATCCGGGGTCATCAGTTCAACTGCCTTCATCAGGGGACCGGCCGTCCGTCAGTTTGAGGAGGAGCTGCAGCGCTACCTTGGCATCAGCCATGTCATCTCATGTGCCAACGGCACCGACGCCCTGCAGATCGCCATGATGGCTCTCGGCCTCAGGCCCGGGGATGAGGTCATCACTACCAACTTTACCTTCATCGCCACCGTCGAGGTCATCGGGCTCCTGGGGCTCACTCCGGTGCTTGTGGAGCCTGACCCCGGCACCTTCAACATCAGTATTGAGGCTGTCAGGAAGGCGATAACATCTCGCACGAAGGCTATCGTTCCTGTCCATCTCTTTGGGCAGTGTGCCGATATGGAACCGTTACTGGCCCTTGCCAATGAGCATGGGATCCATGTCATAGAGGATGCCGCCCAGGCTACGGGGGCAGAATACCGGTTCAGCGACGGCACCGTGAAGAAGGCCGGCACCCTGGGCATCATCGGATGTACATCATTCTTTCCTTCAAAGAACCTTGGCTGCTTCGGTGACGGCGGGGCGCTCTTCACCATTGACGATGAGCTGGCAGCGCTGATAAGAAGCATCACCAACCACGGGATGAAGATCAGGTATTATCATGACCATATAGGCGTCAATTCCAGGCTTGATACCCTCCAGGCGGCGATACTGAGTGTCAAGCTGCGCCATCTTGATGCCTTCAGCGAAGCGCGCCAGAGAGCTGCAGCTCACTACGACAGGGAGCTGGCAGAACTGGAGGGTATAACTGTGCCCCTGAGGTCAGAGCGTTCAACTCATATCTTTCACCAGTATACGCTCAGGATTGCCGGAGGAAAGAGGGACAGCCTCCGCGAGTGCCTCGAGAACGAGGGTATACCCTCCATGATCTATTACCCGGTGCCCCTCCATATGCAGAAGGCCTATGCCTATCTCGGCTACAGCCCCGATGACTTCCCCGTCACCTCAATGCTTTCCGGGGAGGTGTTGTCGCTACCCATGCATACGGAGCTTGACGACGAACAGCTCAGCTATATCACCGGCTGCATAAGGTCAGAATACAAATAATCACTCAGATGGATAAGGAATACTTTGCACATGAGACGGCGGTGATCGACGAAGGGTGCACCATAGGCCGCGGTACGAAGATATGGCACTTCACCCATATCATGAAGGATGCCGTCATAGGAGAACGGTGCAATCTTGGCCAGAACGTGGTCGTCTCACCGGGTGTAATTCTTGGAAATAATGTGAAGGTGCAGAACAATGTATCGATATATACCGGAGTTATATGTGAGGACCATGTCTTCCTGGGACCCTCAATGGTATTCACGAACATAACAAACCCCCGCAGTGCCGTCATCAGGCGCGACCAGTACGTGACCACCATGGTCAGGCGCGGCGCCTCCATAGGCGCCAACGCAACCATCGTGTGCGGCAACGAGATAGGTGAATATTCACTCATCGGTGCAGGCGCCGTCATCACCAAAGATGTCATGCCCTATGCCCTGGTGATAGGCAATCCCGGGCGCCAGGCCGGATGGGTCTCCGAATACGGTCACAAACTTGCCTTCGGCGACGACGGCATAGCCGTCTGCCCGGAAAGCGGTGACAGATACCGTTTGCATGAAGAAAGGGTAACAAAAATTGTATAGTATAACAGCCATTCATATCTCTATTGATGCATAACAAACCTAAAAATTTCGGGCTCATTGGGGTAGCCGGCTACATCGCTGACAGGCACCTCAAAGCCATAAAGGAGACCGGCAACAGGCTGCTGGCCAGCCTTGACAAGTTCGACTGCGTGGGGAAACTCGACAGCTACTTCCCCGAGAGCGACTTCTTCGTTGAGTTTGAGAGGTTCGACAGGCATGTCGACAAGCTCAAGAGAAGCGGCGTGCAGCTCGATTATGTGAGCATCTGTTCTCCCAATTACCTGCATGACTCACATATCAGGTTTGCCCTCAGGCACCAGGCCGATGCAATTTGCGAGAAACCGGTGGTGCTGAACCCCTGGAACATCGATGCACTCCAGGAGATAGAGAAGGAGACGGGCCGCAAGATCTATAACATACTGCAGCTCAGGTACCACCCGGTGATCATCGACCTGCGGAAAAAGATGGCAGCAGGCAATGCCGGCCAAAAGCACGACATCGACCTCACATACGTCACCAGCCGGGGCCACTGGTACCAGATCTCATGGAAGGGCGATGTAAACAAATCGGGCGGTATAGCCACCAATATCGGAGTCCACTTCTTTGACATGCTGATGTGGATCTTCGGCCCCGTGGTATTCAACAGGGTGCATCTGCTAGACAAAAACAAGGCCTCAGGTTTCCTGGAGCTTGAAAATGCCCGCGTGAGATGGTTCCTGAGCCTCGACGCCAATGACCTCCCCCCCTCTGTCAGGGAGGCAGGGAAAAGAACCTACAGGAACATAACCGTAGACGGTGAGGAGCTGGAGTTCTCCGAAGGATTTACCGATCTCCACACTGTAACCTACCGCGAGATCCTCAGGGGTAACGGGTACGGCCTGGAAGATGCACGCCAGAGCATCGAAACGGTATACCAGATACGTAACTCCGCCCTCTCAGTCTTATCAGGAGAATATCACCCATTAATAAAAAGATAACATGTATAACAGGCTTTTAAACAAGGAGACAAAACTTTCACTTATAGGCCTTGGCTATGTCGGGCTGCCTATCGCACTTGAGTTTGCAAAAAAGATCAGCGTCGTTGGCTTCGACATCAGGCCCGACAGGGTGGAGCTCATGAAACAGGGCATCGACCCCAGCAATGAGCTTGAGCGCGGGGCGTTCGAGGGAGCAGACATAAAGTACACCTCTGACCCCGAAGATCTGCGTGAAGCCTCATTCCACATTATAGCCGTCCCCACCCCGGTGACAAGGCATAACCTGCCCGACCTCGGTCCGGTGCTTAAGGCCTCAGAGACCGTGGGACGCATTCTTAAAAAGGGGGACTATGTCGTATACGAATCGACCGTCTACCCGGGCTGCACCGAGGAAGAGTGCATACCGGTGCTGGAACGGTTTTCCGGACTGAAGTACCCTGACGAGTTCAAGGTGGGCTTCTCGCCCGAGCGCATCAACCCCGGTGACAAGAACCACACGCTGACGAAGATCGTCAAGGTCACCAGCGGCTGTGACGCTGAGTCGGCAGAGAACATCGCAAAGACCTATGAGATGATAATCGAGGCGGGGGTGCACAGGGCCTCGTCGATAAAGGTAGCCGAGGCAGCCAAGATCATTGAGAACACCCAGCGCGACATCAACATCGCCTTCATGAATGAGCTCTCCATCATTTTCAACCGGATGGGCATCAGCACATACGAGGTGCTTGAGGCTGCAGGGACGAAGTGGAACTTCCTCAGGTTCTATCCCGGACTGGTCGGAGGCCACTGCATTGGCGTCGACCCTTATTATCTCTCATACAAGGCCAAGGCGATGGGCTATCATCCGCAGATGATCGACTCAGGCAGGTTCACCAATGACAGTATGGGCGCCTTCGCCGGCAAGGAGACAGTCAAAAAGCTCATAGCTGCAGGCAAGAGCCCCGACAAAGCCAGGGTGCTGATCATGGGAATGACATTCAAGGAGGATGTCACCGACATCCGTAATTCAAAGGTGATTGACGTGGTCAACGAGCTGCGCGACTTCGGCGTGGAGGTTGACGTGATTGACCCGGGGGCATCAATGGAGGAGGTTAAACATGAATACGGCATTGAACTCAAGCCGGGCCCCGAGGGAAAATATGACGCCATAATCGTGGCAGTGGCCCATAAAGTGTATCTTGACCTCAATGAGACATTCTTCCTTGATCTGCTGAACGAGAAAGGTATACTGGTAGATCTCAAGGGGATATACAGGAACAGGATGAAATGGCTGACATACTGGAGTCTCTGATGCAACTTACATGAGCAGTAACTCACACCGGGAAATGATTAATTTCTTCATGTAAGTTCCATTAGACCAATAAAATAAGAATCAATTAATCTAATGAAAGGAAAGATCATAGTCACCGGAGGCACCGGCTACATCGGGTCTCACACAGCCGTTGAGCTGATAGTTGAGGGGTATGAGGTGGTTATAATTGACAACCTATACAATTCAGAGGTCTCCGTTCTCGACGGCATCCATGCCATCACCGGCGTCAGACCGCACTTTTACAATGAGGATCTGTGTGACCGGGCAAAGCTCGATGAGATATTTACCGCCGAGGCTCCTGTAGATGCCGTTGTTCACTTTGCCGCCTACAAGGCGGTGGGGGAGTCGGTGAAAAAGCCCCTTGAGTATTACAGGAACAACCTCCTCTCACTCATCAACATGCTGGAAGTGATGGATCAGCATCGCACACCGGCCATGGTCTTCTCCTCGTCATGCACCGTCTACGGCGAGCCTGAAGTGCTCCCGGTAACGGAGTCATCACCCGTTCAGGAAGCCGCCTCACCTTACGGTTATACCAAGCAGGCCGGCGAGATCATCATCCGTGACACCATGGCTGCCAGGCCGCATCAGAAGGCCATCTCACTCCGTTACTTCAACCCCATAGGGGCACACCCGACGGCACATATTGGCGAGCTGCCCCGCGGCGTACCTGAGAACCTGGTGCCCTTCATCACCCAGACGGCAATAGGGCTGCGTGATGAGCTGAAGGTATTCGGCAATGACTACAACACCCCTGACGGTTCATGCATACGCGACTACCTCCATGTGGTTGACCTGGCACGTGCACACGTGATGGCGCTGCGAAGGCTCATAGCAGGAGAGAACAAAACCAACTACGAGGTCTTTAACCTGGGCACGGGCACGGGTGTCTCCGTCCTGGAGGCAATAGCTTCCTTTGAAAAAGCCACGGGTGTGAAACTGAAATACACTATTACCGGCAGAAGGGCCGGTGACATTGAAAAGATATGGGCTGACCCGTCACTGGCCAACAGGGAGCTGCACTGGAAGACGGAGATAACCCTCGAGGAGGCCATGGAGACAGCATGGCGCTGGGAGAACAGTCTGAAAAACAAGGAATCATGACAAGAAGCATACTCATTACCGGCGGAGCCGGCTTCATCGGATCACACGTCGTCAGGCTGTTTGTGAAAAAATACCCTGAGTATTCAATTGTCAACGCTGACAAGCTCACCTATGCAGGTAACCTCTGCAACCTCACCGACATCGAGAGGGAGCCCAACTACAGGTTCCGAAAGATTGACATAGTGGATAAGAAGGCCGTGAACGACCTTTTCGATGAGTTCAGGTTTGACGGGGTCATTCACCTCGCAGCTGAGTCGCACGTAGACAGGTCGATCACCTCACCTGAGGAGTTCATACAAACCAATATAATGGGCACCGTCAACCTTCTGGCGGCGTTTCGCGACGTCACCCCCGCCACAAAGGCCGGCAAGCTCTTTTACCACATCTCCACTGACGAAGTGTACGGCTCGCTGGAGCACGGTGGCTTCTTCACCGAACAGACACCCTACGACCCTCGCAGCCCATACTCGGCCTCCAAGGCCAGCTCAGACCATATGGTGAGGGCCTTCGGAAATACTTACGGACTACCCTTTGTGATCTCAAACTGCTCCAACAACTACGGTCCGAACCAGTTTCCCGAGAAACTTATACCTCTTACCATCAACAACATAAAGCTCAATAAGCCGATCCCCGTCTACGGTAAGGGCGAGAACATACGCGACTGGCTCTATGTGGAGGATCATGCAGCAGCCATTGACATCATCTTCCACTTTGGCACCCCGGGTGAGACATATAACGTTGGTGGCGACAATGAGTGGAAGAACATCGACCTGGTACGCCTCCTCTGCCGTATCATGGATGAGAAGCTGGGCAGGAGCGCGGGCAGCTCGGAAGAACTGATAACATACGTGACCGACCGAGCAGGCCACGACCTCCGCTATGCCATTGACAGCAACAAGCTGCAGATGGAACTGGGATGGCAACCCTCGGTGACCTTTGAGCAGGGACTGGCCATAACCATAGACTGGTACCTGGCGAATGAGAAGTGGCTGAACGCCATTATTTCGGGCGACTACTCAAGGTACTACGAGGAGATGTATGGCAGCAGGTAGAATTTGCGAATTGCGATTTCCGATTTCCGATTTCCGAAAGAAAATCATATGCCGTAGAGCCTGCCCCGTTAGCCGTATGCCGTAGGCATTACAGTATTGTAGCACAAGGCGTTAACCCCATAATAATATGCCGTAGGCATTAAGGTATTGTAGAATTATTACGCATGAGTCTTGCAATCAACTCATCCCCCAGTTCCGTCTTATCCCTGATATGATCGAGGATGGCGAGCACCACGCTGTTCTTCTCGAAGTCGCCCCTCACCTGTTCGAAATCGCGCTTCTTGACCTCATCGTCACCGTCGATGCCGAATCCGGTCATGGATGAGAGAGTGAACTCCTTGCGGGCATCCTCGTAGAGCATCCTGTCAAGATCAACCACACTTTTCTTCCACCTCTCCACTATCTCAACGATATCGGAGGCCGTAAGCTCCTCGTTGGGCTTGCCGGTCTCCTCCGGCAGGCGGTCATAGACCCATGCCCACTCCAGCTCATAATAGCGTTTGTGGATCGACTCGAAGCTCTTGTTGACGGCATCGGCGTTCTTCATCTCCCGCTTCTCAATCGATGAGAGCAGCTCCTCAATGGCGCTCAGCGGGGTGATCAGTCCTGACATATCTATCCAGTCGCCCCTGCCCTCGTTGCCTTCGGGCTTCATCCTGGCACGAATCTCATCGTCAGATTTGAATTCTGTCCCTTCCAGCCTCTTTATCACCGAGTTGCCGATGAACTTGTCTATACCCATCTGGTACAGGGTGATGCCGCGTTCCGCTGCAGAGCTCTTCATCCTCATCCTGTCAAAGTAGATAAATTCCTGACCGGGATGCTCACCGAGCAGCTTGCGCAGCAGCTCCTTCCCCTTCATCATCTTGCCCACGGTAAATGGAGAGAGCAGGTTATAGTTTATCTGGTCAAGCTTCTTCTGGTCTTTGCGGGCATCGCGTTTCGGCCACTTTTGTGCGTCACGGATGGTACCCACGGAGCGCAGGTTGATCCCCGGTATGAGCTGTGACTCATAGCTCACCTCGGTGAGGTACGAGAAGGGAAACTGCGTAGTGTCGACGTTATGATAATGGCGACCCACCACCAGCGTGAAGGGACCTATGCGCGATGGCCACAGCACATATGAGTCGGATGTTGTCTTCGACCCTCTCTCCATGATACCCTGGTGTATAGGCCCGAGCTTATACATGTGGTTGCTCTGGTTTGATCCGCTGCCGGCATTCATGAATGAGAAGATGCCGGCTATCAGCAGTGTCGACTTATGATGGGTGACGGTAAAGGGCCCTGCAAAGATGGAGCATGCTTCGCCGTGGTATCCGCCGCAGTTGGCAAAGAAGAGTGAGTTCTCGGCCGAATACTGCTTTGAGAGGGTGCATCCCTGCCCGATGAAGCACTTGTCTATCACGGCAGCATCATTGACCTTTGATCCGGAGCAGATGATAAAGTGATCCATGATCACGTCATTGCCTATGAATACAGGGTCCTTGAAGGTACTGTTTACCGACCCCTCTGCCAGCCGTGATACATCTTCTATCACGGCGCCGTTGCCCACCTTCACGTTCTTGATGGTGCCGCATCCGGCAATATATGACCCTGCCCCTATCTCGCCGCGGTCTGACTTAGCCTGTTCAGTGTAGTCGCTTATCAGTTTTTCTATCACCTCAATGGCCGCAGGCCTGTGCCTGTACAGGGTGATTATGTAAGCCATATGGGAGGTCAGCCGGTCCCATATGGGTACCTCTCTCCCGCCCGTCTCATTGAGTACCGCCACGCGGGTGCCGTTGCCGAAGGAGGTGCGGCCCTCGGTTGAGATATGACCGCAGTTCCTGATCACAACTCCCTCGCCTATATCGTAATTGGCTATGAACCCGGTGATGTCGGTAATGGTGACATTGTCACCTATCGTGCAGTTGTGTATGTGCGCATTCTTTATGCCATGCAGCAGCGGCAGCCCGCATCTCTCGCGCGCAATGCCGTTGAAGTGCCCCAGCCTGACCGTACCGGTGAAGGTTACATTCTGTATCCTCTCTGCATTGAAGGGCTCCTTGACAAAGACACTCTCCCAGGAGTTGCTTCTGCATCCCGCGGCTTCAAGGCCCCTTATTTCGCCTATGCTGAGACTTCTGTATCCGTCAGCCATGATATCCTTTCTTTTTTTACTCTACAGTGACAGATTTTGCCAGGTTGCGGGGCTGATCAACGTCGCATCCGCGCAGAACGGCAATATGGTAAGAGAGCAGCTGCAGCGGCACCACCGCCAGCACAGGGGCAAAAACAGTGGCTACATCGGGCACTTCCAGCACGTAATCGGCCATGCGGCTTATCACCTGGTCACCTTCAGTGACAACAGCTATCACCTTGCCTTTTCTTGCCTTGACCTCCTGTATGTTGCTTACTATCTTGTCATAGGAGTTCTCCTTTGTGGCCACAACCACAACAGGCATGTGTTCATCAATGAGGGCTATCGGTCCGTGCTTCATCTCGGCTGCCGGGTAACCCTCGGCGTGAATGTAGGATATCTCCTTCAGCTTCAGGGCACCCTCCAGGGCCACAGGATAGAGCAGGCCCCTGCCCAGGTATAGTGCATTGGTAGAATCCTTGTATATCTTTGCAAGCTCCAGCGCATTGTCATTCACCTGGAGGGCCTTCTCAACCTTCTCGGGCAGAGATATCAACTCACCTATCAGCTCGCGGTACCGCGCCTCATCGATAAGTCCCTTGCGGTATCCCATCTCAAAGGATATCATGGCCAGTGTCACCACCTGTGTGGTAAAGGCCTTGGTTGAGGCCACCCCTATCTCGGGACCGGCATGTGTGAAGACACCTGCGTTGGTCTCGCGCGATATCGATGATCCTACAACATTGCAGATGCCGAGCACCATCGCTCCCCGCTCTTTGGCAAGCCGTATGGCTGCCAGGGTATCGGCTGTCTCACCGCTTTGGCTGATGGCCAGCACGATGTCACCCTTTTTTATCACCGGATCCCTGTACCTGAACTCGGAGGCATATTCAACCTCGACCGGAATGCGGCAGAACTCCTCGATGATGTATTCACCCACGAGACCTGCATGCCACGAGGTACCGCACGCCACGATGAGGATCCTGTCGGCCGAAGCTATGGTTTCAAATACATTGTGCAGCCCGCCGAGCATCAGCCCTGACTGGTTGGGCAGTATCCTGCCCCTGAAAGTATCATGTATCGCCCGCGGTTGTTCAAATATCTCCTTGAGCATGAAATGAGGATAACCCTCCTTGTCTATCTCGCCGATCGTCAGGTCCACCTCCTTGATGTCAGGCTCCACATGCTTGTTCCTGATGGCCTTGAGCACCATCTCATCCTTCCTTATGACAGCGAGGTCGTCATCATTGAGGTATATGACCCTCTGTGTATGTTCAACAATGGGTGTTGCGTCAGAGGCTATGAAGTTCTCTCCGTCGCCCACACCTATCACCAGCGGCGACCCCAGCCTGGCGGCGAAGAGCTTGCCGGGCTCATCGCGACAGTAGGCAGCTATCCCGTATGTTCCTTCCACCTTGTTCAGCGCCATGATGATTGCCTGCTCGGCGGAGAGGTCCCCCTCAAGATAGAGATGCTCCATAAGATTGGCAAGCACCTCGGTGTCAGTCTGGCTGGTGAACCGGACGTCACGGCTTTCAAGATGCCTCTTGATGCGTGAATAGTTCTCTATTATACCGTTGTGGACCACGATAAAGTGACCACGGTAAGAGACCTGCGGATGAGCGTTTATCTCATTGGGTTCTCCATGCGTGGCCCAGCGTGTGTGCCCCATGGCAACGGAGCCGTCGAAATCCTTGCCCACAACCATCTCCTCAAGATCACGGACTCTGCCGGCGCACTTGAAGATCTCCGTCCGCTCACCGTCACTAATGGCTATGCCTGCTGAATCATAACCCCTGTATTCCAAACGCTTGAGCCCATTAATGACAATGTCACGGGCAGGACGTGAGCCTATATAACCTACGATACCGCACATAAAATGATTTCCAGATAAGTTAACTAAGATTTAACTTATGGTTAATCAATATATTGTGTATGCAAACTCGAATTTGATGGCAGGCTCGTTTCCGTTAGCCCTGAAGATCACATTTTTTTCAGCTGAGAGGGGGAAGAAGAGCTCAACGGAGGGGTACTCCACCGTTCCTTCCAGGTACTGCTGGACAAATGTTGTAATATTGAATTTGTAGTAACCGCCTGTAAGGTCATAGCGGCCGTCCAGGAAACTGATGTCGTGCAGCAGGTCAGGCACCAGAAGCTCCTGGCCTTCACTGTCGCGGTACCTCAGGTAAATCTGTCCGGGCATCTCCTCCTCGGTGTAGGTCTCTCCGTCAAGATGCACCGGGGCGTATATTCTTGCCTTGTTGACGGCAATCCGTTGAGTTCCCCTGAATGAGGCTAGCGATGGCATTTCGAGGCGGGCATATACCCCTGAGTAGGTCTGGAGGTATACGGCAGTATCAAGCACAAAATCGTTGACATGCTTCACCTCCTTCTCAGGATCGGCGGTAGTGCGGTCATGGGTGAACCTGTTGTAATTCACCGCCCTCTCGGTGGCAACGAAGAAGTAGGATCGTTTGACATCTGCATCATCATGGTAATAGATTGAGATGGCAAGAGGGTTGTCTGCCGCATTGAGGGTTATAAGTACCGGATTGGATTCACTGCGAATTCCAAACCAGAGACCCTTGAAGAACTCCTTGTAAAAATTGGTGGCAGGGCGAAACTGGGCTGTATCCCTTAACAGGTACTCCGCAACTGAATTGTTAAGCCTGACCGAATAGAGCGAGTCAGCCTTCAGCACCGGCATGGGGTACTCCCCCAGGAAGGTGATCGTGTCAGGATCCTGACCCGTATAATAGACATCCGGATCGGTGAGCTCGGTACCCGTCTCATATAGCCTCAGGTAGTGCAATGCTGCAGTGTCGCCCGAGACCTTTGAAGTATAGAAGGTGATGAAGACCGAGTCAATGTTAATGGCTGACTTGCGCAATGAGTCCATCAGCCTGAGCTGCGTGACGAAGTCACAGTATGTAGATCCGAAATATTCGTCGTAGACGCCCCCGGCAATCATCTTGGTACTGTCGGATGAGAGAGACAGCTCATTGTACATCGTATAGGCTTTGACCGCTATTGTGTCTGTGGCATATACCTCAATGAAATCGTCATCAGGCAGAAGGCCGATCCCGATCCTGGCCGGGTCCTCTGCACACGCCGAAAAGATCAGAGCAGGAAGTACAAGAAGTGGAAATATATATTTTAGAAATACGGTCGCAATGCCGTTGTTTCTACTGTTTTTTGGCGTCCGGCAATAGTTTGTCATAAAACTCATTGTAAGCATCAATATAATTTTCCTCACCCTGGTACTCAAGCATCGGTTTCCCCAGACCTGTTACCTCTTTCATGACCTGCACATCTATCGTCTCACAGCCTAAGATAATACCGTCAGAATTCTCCGCAGCCAGCCTGGTGAGGCTGATGTAATCAGCACTCTCTCTTATAACATCCAAAGCACTGCTCTCAATGCCGTCAGCTTCAAGTTTAACTGTCAGGTCCGGCTTCAGAGGTGTTATAAAACCGTTGTTGTATACTGAGTAGATGCTTTTAAGCTTGCTGAAAACGGGGTCATCAGAATAGAGCTGACGCAGATAGAGCGGTACAAGTGCGGTGAGCCACCCGTGGCAGTGCACTATATCAGGGCTCCACCGAAGCTTTCTTACCGTCTCGATGACGCCACGGGCGAAGAAGATGGCTCTCTCATCATTGTCCTCATACTCTTTGCCGGCGGCATCAGCCACGGTATGCTTGCGGTGAAAGTAGTCTTCATTGTCAATGAAATAGACCTGCATTCTTGCAGACTGGATAGAAGCCACCTTAATTATAAGCGGATGGTCAGTGTCATCAATAATAAGATTCATCCCCGATAGGCGGATAACCTCATGCAGCTGGTTTCTCCGCTCATTTATCGATCCATATCGGGGCATAAACGTCCTGATCTCCCTCCCCCTTTCCTGTATGCCCTGCGGCAGATCACGGCTGATCCTTGATAGTTTTGTCTCACCAAGGTAAGGCATGATCTCCTGTGAAACAAACAATACCCTTCTGCTTTGCATTAAAACCTCCCGATGTACCTTGATTTGGTCAAAGTGCAAAGATAATAAAAAAAATAGAATTAATTTCCAAGCTTAATTTCAACAGGTTACCAGGAAAATGGTGTTATTTTGCATTGAAATAGCCGTCCTTCTCCTCTGCGGAAACAGGACTCTGACCAATAACTTGAGGCAATGAAGGTATTTGCAACAGGCAAGGAGATCAGGGAACACTACAGGATTCATGAATTGAGGCAGCCCGGGTTGGTGCCTACCATGGGTGCCCTGCATGAGGGTCACCTGTCGCTTGTCAGGGCAGCGGCGGAGTGCTGCCGCATGGTTGCCGTAAGCATCTTCGTCAACCCCACGCAGTTCAATGACCCTGAAGACCTGGTCAAATACCCGCGCACCCCAGAGGCTGACCTGCAGATGCTCTCCGAGGTACTGAGAGAGAATGATTTTGTCTTTACACCTTCGGTGGAGGAGATATATCCCGAATCTGATACCCGGGTATTCGATCTCGGTGAGATAGGGGAGGTGATGGAGGGAGCCCACAGACCCGGCCATTTCAACGGCGTGGCACAGGTGGTCTCAAGACTGTTTGACATCGTCAGGCCCTCGGCAGCCTTCTTCGGACAGAAAGATTACCAGCAACTCACGATAATCAGGGAGCTGGCACGCCGTCACTATCCGAAGATTGAGATCATCGCCTGCCCCATTGTGAGGGAGAGCGACGGCCTGGCCATGAGCAGCCGTAACAAACGGCTGCTGCCCCGCCTCCGCGAGAGAGCAGGCGAGATATACAGAACACTCATCGCCGCAGCAGCAATGGCTTCCGATTTTGAACCGTCAGAGATAAAGGATTTTGTGGCTGACAGGATCAACATGATCCCCGACTTCAGGCTTGAATACTTTGAAATCGTGGAGGATGCAACTCTCAAACCGGTAGCATCTGTCTGGGAGATGTCGCCAGAAAAAAGCTACTACGGCTGCATAGCTCTGTGGGCAGGGGAGGTGAGACTGATTGACAATATTGAGATCGGTTTGCGCTGAAAGGTAAGGTTGTGTATCTTTGCAGCACGGAGACAACACATTCCAGACAACAATGATGATAGAAGTTCTCAAATCGAAAATACATAACGTTACCGTCACCGGTGCTGATCTCAATTATGTGGGCAGCATCACCATCGATGAGGATCTGATGGATGCTGCAAACCTGATTGAGAATGAGAAGGTCACGGTGCTTAACAGAAATAACGGTGAAAGACTTGACACATATGTAATCACAGGCCAGAGGGGCTCGGGTGAGATCTGCCTCAACGGACCGGCAGCACGCAAAGCATCGGTGGGTGACGTAATCATAATCATGTCATATGCCATGATGGACTTCGAAGAAGCCAGAACCTTCAGGCCACACATCCTTATTCCCGATACCTCCACCAACAAACTCGTCTGAAGTTGAAGAAAGGGCTAAAGCAAACTCTGCGAGCCATTATCTTTCTTGCCATGGCTCTGCTGCTTCTGTGGCTCTCATTCCGCGACATCTCGTTCCGTGAGCTGTGGACCACACTGCGCAAGGCTGAATACCTGTGGCTGCTGCCTGCCGCAGTCATGACCCTGTTCTCCTTCTTTATCAGGGCACACAGGTGGACCCTGCTCCTTGAGCCCCTCGGACACAAGGGACGGCTGATCAATGTTTACCATGCTGTCGCCACCGGCTACCTTGCCAACCTGATCTTCCCGCGGCTGGGAGAGCTGACAAAATGTGCCGCACTGAGTGAGCGCGAGAAGATACCCTTCGACAGGCTGGTCGGAACAATGCTGGTAGAGAGGACTGTCGATGTGCTGACGGTGGTGGCCCTGATTGCGCTCACACTGATAGCCGGCAGCAGCACCACGGGCAGCTTCCTCTCCGAAAGCATCTTTGCGCCCCTGAGCGCAAAGCTCTCATCCTCTGCCCTTTCCGTGACCCTGATCGCCTTGCTGCTGCTTGTTCTGATGATACTGGTGACAGTTCTCTACTTTACACTGAGGAAAAGGCTCTCCGACAGACCATTTTTCAAAATGCTGTATCAGTTTTCTGACGGTATCATAGACGGGCTGAAGTCGATAGCTAAGCTCAGGAAGAGGTGGGAGTTCATTCTTTACACTCTCCTTCTATGGGTCGTTTACCTGCTGATGACATACTTCCCCCTCCTGTGCCTCGACTCCACCGCGGGCATGGGGTTGGATGGCGCCCTCTTCGTGCTTGTAGTGGGCAGCCTGGGCATGGCTGCACCCGTGCAGAGCGGCCTTGGGGCTTTTCACTGGATAGTCTCCAGGGGCCTCCTCGTTGCCTACGGCATCCCGCTGCAGGAGGGACTGGCCTTTGCCACTCTGTCACATGAGTCGCAGCTTGTATTCATCGCCCTCCTGGGCGTAATATCCTTCTTTGCACTCTTCGGAAGGAGAGGAGGAAAGATTTTACCCTCAACAATCATTGATAAGGCAAGCTGATCCACTCCTTTTAGTAAATTTGCCTGTTGCATAATCCTTTTCCCCGATGGCAAAAAACAAGACTGTCTACGTGTGCCAGAACTGTGGTGCAGAGTCATCCAAATGGATAGGCCACTGCCCCGCATGCAAGGAGTGGAACACCTACCGTGAGGAGCTAATAACCCTCTCCCCCGGCCCCGGCGTCACCAGGGACGCCCCTCGGCGCAAGCCCGAGCTCCTCTCAGGCATAGAGGTGAATGAGAGCGACCGCATAACTTCGGGAATAGGTGAGACAGACCGCATACTGGGAGGAGGGTTGGTCAGGGGATCACTCATACTCATGGGTGGCGAGCCCGGCATAGGCAAGTCGACACTCGCACTGCAGATAGCCCTGTCCACCGAAGGAAGAAGAGTGCTCTACGTCTCCGGTGAGGAGAGCGAAGGACAGGTCAAGCTGCGTGCGAAGAGACTGGAAGGCAAAAACGATGCCTGTTTCATCTACAACGAGACGGAGCTGGAGAGCATGATAGCACAGGCAGTAGCCATCAGGCCTGAGCTGCTGATAATCGACTCCATACAGACTCTCAACTCCTCCGTGCTCGAATCATCAGCAGGGTCAGTGTCACAGGTGAGAGAGTGCGCCGCCATGCTGCTGCGATATGCCAAGGAGTCAGGAGTGCCTGTGATACTCATAGGGCACATCACCAAGGACGGCTCACTGGCCGGGCCAAAGGTGCTTGAGCATATCGTTGACGTGGTACTGCAGTTCGAGGGTGACGGCAACTACCTCTTCCGGATACTGAGGCCCGTCAAGAACCGTTTCGGCTCCACGGCCGAGATAGGCATCTTCGAGATGGGCTCCGGGGGACTCCGTGAGGTGACAGACCCATCGGAGCTGTTCATTCGCCGAGACCGCGATCCTGCCAGCGGTGTCTCCATCGCCGCCACCGTCGACGGCCTCAGACCATTCATGATAGAGACACAGGCGCTGGTCAGCAGCGCCGTCTACGGCACTCCGCAGAGAAGCACCACCGGCTTTGACACTCGCAGGCTGAACATGCTCCTGGCCGTGCTAGAGAAAAGAGCCGGGTTCAGACTTGCAGTCAAGGATGTCTTCCTGAACATTGCCGGCGGACTGAAGGTCAGCGACCCTGCCATCGACCTGGCAGTCGTAAGCTCGGTACTCTCCTCCAGCCTCGACGCACCCGTCGGACAGCACACGGCATTTGCAGGAGAGGTAGGACTCTCAGGCGAGATCAGACCGGTGGCACGGATAGAGCAACGGATCATGGAAGCCTCACGGATGGGTTTTGAACAGATAGTGATCTCGGGTTACCACAAAAGCATCAGGGAACAACCCGGAGTGCAGATATCAAAGGTTTACAAGGTGGAGGGTCTCGTCAGGCTGCTCTTCTCCTGAAATAACTGTTCACTCCTGGGAACGGGATGCTGGCAGCTGCGGTCACCTGCCCGTAACCGCCCTGCTGCTACCGGATATCAGAATTCGCGCTGCCGGAGGAAACTACCCTGCTGCTGCTCCCAATATCAATATTCGCGCTGCCGGAGGGAACTGCCCTGCTGTTGCTCCCTGACAAAGTCACAGTCGAGCTCAACATTGAAATTGGAGGGAGACTCAAAACCAGATTCCGCAACAGGGGCAAAGGCTTCGTCGGCAAAGAGCCTCTGAAGGAAGAGCCCCACAACCGGCAGTGCCATATTGGCACCCTGCCCCAGTGAGAGATCCTCAAAGTGAATGGCCTGATCCTCCCAACCGGTCCATACACCGGCCACCAGGTCAGGCATGACCCCCATGTACCATCCGTTGGAGTGGTTCTGTGTGGTTCCCGTCTTGCCTCCCATCTGATTGGTGAGCCTGTAGGTGCCCCTTAGCCTGAGACCTGTTCCCGAATTTACCACTCCCTGCAGGAGAGAGGTCATCAGAAAGGCATCTTCCTCGCTCATCACCTCATCAATGAAGGGAGAGAACGTCGAGATGACATTGCCGTTCCTGTCTTCAATGCGTGTAACGTAGAGCGGCCGGGTGTAGACGCCCTTATTGGCAAAGGTACCGTATGCTCCTACCATCTCCTCGAGCGACAGGCCAGAGGTGCCGAGGAAGATTGAGAAGACGGGGTCGATGAAGCTCCTGATACCCATCCGGTGCATCAGGTCAACAACAGTCTGGGGCGAGAACTGCTTCATCAGCCATGCCGAGATATAATTCTCTGACTGCGCGAGCCCCCATTTGAGTGTAACCATCCTGCCGTGATACTCAGGCGGGCCGGAACTGCGGGGGATCCATACAGAGTCATTGACATCGAACGAGCGGGCGATGTTCTCAACCTCAAAGCACGGCGAGTATCCGTCCTGCATCGCCAGGGTATAGAGGAAGGGCTTGATGGTCGAACCTACCTGCTTCTTCTGCTGCGTCACGGCATCATACTTGAAATGCCTGAAGTCGGGCCCTCCCACATAGGCCTTCACATGACCCGTGTGAGGGTCCATAGCCATGAATGACGACCTGACAAAGAACTTGTAGTACCAGATCGAATCCAGGGGTGTCATCACAGTATCCCTCTCCCCGTCCCACGAGAAGAGCTTCATGGGTATTGGTGTATTGAACGACAGCGTGATTGAATCTTCCGGGCTGCCGGCACGCCTCATGTTCTGGTATCTGTCACTCTGCCTCACCGATCTGTTGATGAGCTGTTTTACCTGTGCCAGGTTAAGGTCGTTGGAATAGGGGGGATTCCTGTAGCTCTTTGCCCTCTGGTTGAATGCCGGCTGAAGGTTCTGCGACAGATGCTCCCTGAGCGCCTCCTCGGCATAACCCTGCATCTTCGAGTTGAGGGTCGTATAGATCCTCAGCCCGTCACGGTACAGGTTGTAGTTGTTGCCGTCAGGTTTCTGGTTCTTCCTGCACCACCCGTAGAGAGGATCGTTCTCCCAGCGCCACAGGGCATCCTCATACTGATCGTCGGAGTAAAACATGTTGCGCTCAGGCTCGTACCTGGTCATGGTGGTACGTATATACTCCCTGAAGTATGTCGCCAGCCCGGTATTGTGGCTGTCTTCACGCAGGTCAAGACCCATCGGCAGCATCCTGACAGAGTCGGCCACATCGGGGGCGATGTATCCGTACCGCTCCATCTGGCCGATGACCACATTGCGCCTGCGGAGAGCACTCTCCTCGTTGCGCAGCGGGTTGTAGGCCACGGAGTTCTTCAGCATGCCCACAAGCATGGCCGACTGCTCAATGTTGAGCGAGTCGGGAGTAGTGTTGAAATAGATGCGGGCGGCAGAGTTGATGCCGACGGCATTATATATAAAGTCAAAGACATTCAGGTACATTGTGATGATCTCTTCCTTGGTATAGCTCCTCTCAAGCCTCACTGCCGTCTGCCACTCCTTGAACTTGGCAACGGCCAGTTTGGCACCCCTGACAATGGCCGGGTCATTTGAGAGATCCCTGGGAAGGAACAGGTTCTTGGCTAGCTGCTGGGTGATGGTGCTCCCACCGCCGGTGTTCTGACCTAAAATTATTGTCTTGACAAGAACCCTGGCGAGCCCCCTGAAATCAATGCCGGAGTGCCTGTAAAACCTGATGTCCTCGGTGGCTATCAGTGCGTCAACGACATAGGGCGATATCTCCTCGTAATCGGTCCAGGTACGGTTCTGTATGTAAAACTTGCCCAGCAGCACGTTATCTTCGGAGTAGACAGCGGCAGCAAGACTGTTGTCAGGGTTCTCAAGATCCTCGAAAGAGGGAAGAGAACCCAGCTTGCCGGCCGCTATCAGTATAAAGAGCGTCAGCAGTAAAACTGCCGGCGCGGATACGATCACCCAGAACCAGGTGATGCCTTTCCGGAATTTCTTATTCCTCATTCTACCTTGATGATGTGTGCGCAAATTTAATGATTAATACAGAATCTTATTCAATAATTTTGAAGTTAGTACCCATAATCACTTACTTTGCCCTGTTTTTAAAAAAGCTCTGATGACAGAAAATCTGGTAATAGTTGAATCCCCTGCCAAAGCCAAAACTATAGAAAAATTCCTCGGAAAGGACTTTACAGTGGTCTCGAGTTTCGGGCACATACGTGATCTCACAAAGAACAACCTGGGAGTAGAGGTTGAGAAGGGATTCAACCCTGTTTACGAGGTCCCTCATGACAAGAAGAAGGTTGTCAGTGAGCTTCGCAAACTTGCCGGTAAGGCCGGGAAGGTATGGATAGCCTCTGACGAGGACCGTGAGGGGGAGGCCATAGCCTGGCATCTCATCTCGGTCCTGGGCCTTGATCCCTCCTCCACGCGCCGCATAGTGTTCCATGAGATTACAAAGGAGGCCATCACCCGCGCGGTAGAGTCACCCCGCCAGGTTGACATGAACCTTGTCAATGCCCAGCAGGCGCGCCGCATACTCGACAGGCTGGTGGGTTTTGAGATCTCTCCCGTACTGTGGAAGAAGGTTCAGCCCTCCCTCTCGGCAGGCAGGGTGCAGTCGGTGGCCGTGCGACTGCTGGTTGACCGTGAGCGTGAGATCATCAGCTTCGTGCCTGACTCGGCATTCAGGGTGACAGGCACCTTTGAAGGGACCAACAGTGAGGGCGCTGAGGTGATCCTTAAGGCTGAGTGCCCTAAAAAATTCAGAACCGAACCTGAAGCTGAGAGTTTCCTGCAGCAGTGCAGCAACTCCACCTTCGCCGTTGAAAATATAGTTGTCAGACCCGGCACCCGCTCGCCGGCACCTCCCTTCACCACATCAACACTGCAGCAGGAAGCCTGGCGCAAGCTCGGATTCTCTGTGGCACAGACAATGTCGGTGGCACAGAAGCTGTATGAAGCAGGGAAGATAACATACATGAGGACCGACTCAACAAACCTCTCGACACTGGCGCTTAACACAGCCAGGGAGGTTATCACCGGTGAATTCGGGGCGAAGTACTCCCGCACACGGCAGTTCAAGACGCACTCCAGGGGTGCCCAGGAGGCTCACGAAGCAATCAGACCAACTTATTTCGACAGGAAAGAGGCCACAGGCAGCAATAACGAGAAAAAACTCTACGAGCTGATCTGGCGGAGAGCCATCGCATCTCAGATGGCTGATGCCGAGATAGAAAAGACAACGGTAACCATCGGCATGTCATCGTCCCCTGTAACCTTCACCGCCACCGGGGAGGTGATACTCTTTGACGGTTTCCTCAGGGTTTATACCGAATCATTTGATAGCAACGCTGCCGAGGACGAAAAAACGATCCTCCCGCGCGTTGACAGGGGTATGGCTCTTGTCCCTGCCACCATTACCGCCCTGCAGCGTTTTACCACCCCCCCGCCGCGATATACCGAGGCCAGCCTGGTGAAGAAGCTCGAGGAGCTTGGAATAGGGAGACCCTCAACCTATGCACCCATTATCTCAACAATACAGTCGCGCGGATACGTTGCACGCGAGGACCGTCCCGGAGAAAAGCGGACGGTAACACAGTTCGCCCTGGTCAAAGGAAAGATCACGAGAAGCGAGAAGAGCGAGATGGCGGGCAAGGAGAAGTCAAAGCTTTTTCCCAAAGATATAGGCATGATCGTCAACGACTTCCTGATGGCCAACTTCCCTGACATCATCGATTACAACTTTACCGCAGGTGTGGAGAAGGAGTTTGATGAGATAGCCTCCGGTGAGCTCGAATGGGATAAGATGATATCTCAGTTCTACAGCCCCTTCCACAAGTCGGTGGATGAGTCGCTCTCCACCAGGGCGCGGAGTACCGGAGCGCGTGAGCTGGGCACCGACCCGGAGACAGGGCTGCCTGTCACGGTGAAGATGAGCAGGTATGGCCCGGTGGTTCAACTGGGAGAGGCATCACCCGACAGCAAGCCGCGGTTTGCCAATCTGAGGCGCGACCAGCTTCTTGAGACCATCACCCTTGAGGAGGCTCTGGCGCTCTTTGCGCTGCCGCGTGTCATCGGCACCTTTGAAGACGAAGAGATGATGGTAGGCATAGGCAAGTTCGGGCCCTACGTGAAACATGCAGGTAAATTCTACTCCCTGAAAAAAGATGTCGATGACCCCTATACCATCACCGGTGAGAGAGGCACAGAGCTGATCAGGGAGAAGAGGAAGGGTGACGCTCAGAAGCTCATCAGCGAATTCGGTAACATTAAGGTACTCAACGGCAGATACGGACCATACCTGGCATATGACGAGGCTAACTACCGCATCCCGAAAGGCACTGACCCTCAAAAACTTACCAGGGAAGAGTGCCTTGCCATCATAGAAAAGGGCGGCAGGACAAAGAGCGCCAGGGGAGGAAAGAAGAAGTGACCTTATATATAATATGATCGACCTGAACCACTATTTCGATCCTGTTTGTCTTGACAGGCCTGAGGCAGAGCCCCTGAAAGGAGCGGCAGCTTTTTCGCACGGCGTCGCCGTCAACACCGGCAACGCCCCTATCGGCGATATGGATGGTTTTGCCGTCGCCATTGTGGGTGTGCCTGATGACCGCTCCTCGGCAAATACAGGTGCTGCCCATGCCCCCGATGCGATCAGGAAATGCCTCTACTCCTTCTCCCGCCTGCCGGGAAAGATGAAGGTCACAGACCTCGGCAACCTGCGTCCCGGCAGCTCCTTTGACGACACCCTTGCCGGACTGCGCGACGTGCTGATACAGCTGCTTGACGCCAATGTGGTCCCGGTGATCCTCGGCGGCACCAGTGCTCTCATGCCCGCCATTGACCGCTGCCTCTCGTCGCAGAAGAAGAGCTGGTCACTGGTATCCGTTGACTCCAGGCTCGACTTCACCGCGGAGAAGCGGCCGCCCGACTCACTCAACTGGATGAATGACCTGATATACCGCAGCAGCAGCTACCTCTCCCACCTCTCAGCCCTCGGATACCAGACCTATCTCACTGACCAGCAGGTGGTGAACCGTTTTAACCGCAGGCACTATGACATGATGCGCATAGGTGAGGTACGGGCTGCCATTAATGAGACAGAACCGCTCTTCCGTGATGCCACGGCGGCACTCTTTGATATGGGCGCCGTACGGCAGTCTGACGCGCCGGGCACCTGGATGCCGTCAGCCAACGGCTTCTACGGCGAGGAGGCTTGCCTCCAGGCTCGCTATGCAGGCCTCTCCGATAACCTGAAGGTACTGGTCATCACTGAGGTAAACCCCACCCTTGACAACCGGTCACAGGCATCGCACCTCGCCGCCCAGATGCTGTGGTTCTTCCTGGAAGGCTTCTCACAGAAGCAGTATGAGATATCATACCTCGGCGACCAGATGAACAGCCGTTTCACACGCTACCATGTGGCTCTCAGCGACCTCGACAGTGAGGCTATCTTCGTAAAGAGCAACATCACAGAACGGTGGTGGATAGAGATACGCGACAGCAAGGGCGACCCACACTTCCTTGCATGCTCCTACGAGGACTACCTGATGGCCAACAGGGACCAGGTGCCCGTCCGGTGGACAAGAGCCATGCTCAGGTTCAGCCAGTAAAAATTAACCTGATTTGGCTGCTTGCATATTTTTTATTTATTTTACTCGTTACTATTGAGGATGCAGAGGAGCTCCTTGAAGATGAAGAAAGTCAGGACAGTCATTTCAGCCTTTTTTATTACGGTAAGCATGGTCTTTGGGCAACAGGATCCTGTGCTGAGCTATTATATGTTCAACACCCAGACCTACAACCCGGGATACTCCGGCATGAGCGGAATGGTTAGCGCCACCGCACTGACACGGCAGCAGTGGGTAGGCTTTACGGGAGCCCCCTCCACCATGATCTTCAATGTGAACACCCCCTTCAGCCTGTTCGGGCTCCGCAGCGGAGCAGGACTTTTGGTGGAGGCCGACCAGTACGGATTCAGCAATGACATCAACCTGAGCCTCTCCTACTCATACCTCTTCCCCGTAGGTACAGGCACACTGGGTGCAGGCTTCAGCCTCGGGATGCTCAACAAGACACTCGCCCCCGAGTGGTTCATACCCTCCGGAACAACCCATACACCGCCCTCCGGAGATCCGCTCATACCGGAAAATGATGAAAGTTTTATTGCACTCGATCTCTCGGCAGGAGTCTATTACCAGGGTCTAAATTATTATGTCGGGATTTCAGTAACACATATCAACCAACCTAAAATAAAATACTCCGAAACAGCCACTTATGTTTGCCGGCAGTATTACCTGACCGCAGGATACTACTTCCAGCTCCCCAACCCTGCCTTCGAGCTCATTCCGTCAGTTTTCATCGTCAATGATGGCGCAACAACACAATATGTTGCAACAAATATGTTCAGATACAATAAAAAGATATGGGGTGGCGTTTCATACAGGATAAGTGACGCAGTCACAGGTTTTGCAGGTATTGAATTGTACAACGGCCTTAAAATTGGATATGGATATGACTTCCCGATATCGGAGATCAGAAAAGGCACCAGCGGATCGCATGAATTCGTTGTTTCGTACAGTTTTGACATCGGCCTGGGAAAAAGCGTCACCAGATATAAAAGCATAAGATTTTTGTAACTGACAGAATAGATTCAATTCATTTGCGTTTTAAAATTGGAAAGTATATGAGACCCTCATGTTATAGAGACATAAAAAGTAATGAAGCTGGTAATCCGGACATGAGAGTTCCATGTGACCTTAAAAAAATAAACTCTTCACACATGAAAAAGGTAACCCTTTTAGCTCTGGCATCAATATTTGTTGTTACCGGGTGTTCCTCCTACGAGTCGGGTGAGCTGACAGGCGTCCCGGGAAGGAAGAAATTCTACGAGCCGGAACCGTTTGAGATGGCCTTCATCCCTGCCGGTTCGTTCACAATGGGCCCGAGTGATCAGGATCCGCTTCGTGCCATGAACAGCCTCTCCAAGACTGTCACTGTTGAGGCCTTCTGGATGGACCAGACTGAGATCACCAACAACAAGTACCGGCAGTTTACCTACTGGGTGCGTGACTCCATCCTGAGAACCAGGCTGGGCGAGGAAGGCATCGAGGGCTACGAGTTTTTCCGTACCGATGATGAAGGCAATATCCTCGAACCCTATGTCCTGAACTGGGATGAGAAGATAGATTATGAAGATGAGAATGTCCTCGCGGTACTCGAGACCATGTACTATCCTCCTGAAGAGCGTTTTAACGCCAACAAGCAGATAGACACACGGTTGCTGAACTACTCATACTTCTGGGTCGACTACAAGCAGGCAGCCAAGGCCAGGTATAACTACAAGGAGCAGAAATACGAAGGGCAGGTCACTGACCTCGAGGGCAATACTACCGATGTGGTCAACCGCTCGTCGTTCATCATGCACCATAATGTAAATATCTACCCTGACACGCTGGCATGGATACGTGATTTCACCTATTCATTCAACGAGCCGTGGGCCACACTCTATTTCTGGCATCCCGGGTATGACGACTACCCCGTTGTGGGTATCTCGTGGATACAGGCACGTGCCTTCAGCGTCTGGCGTACCAACTTCATGAATGATCATCTGCGCAAGCAGGGCATTGCCGACGTTCACAACTACCGGCTCCCGCTTGAGACCGAATGGGAATATGCAGCACGCGGCGGTCTTGACCTCTCGATGTACCCGTGGGGCGGACCCTATACCCGCAACTATGAGGGCTGCTTCCTGGCCAACTTCAAGCCTTTGCGCGGTAACTATATTGACGACGGTGCCGTCTATACCATAAAAGTGGCATCATTTGAACCAAATGAGTACGGACTGTTTGACATGTCGGGCAACGTGGCCGAGTGGACCTCGTGCGCATACCACCCCTCATCTTACGTCTTCACCCACGACCTCAACCCCGACTATGAATACAACGCACGCCCCGAGGATCCCCCCGTGCTGAAACGTAAAGTCATCAGGGGCGGCTCATGGAAGGATATCGCATACTTCATGCAGACATCATCAAGGGATTATGAATACCAGGACTCAACCAAGTCATTTGTAGGGTTCCGTAACGTAAGAACATATATTGGAGTCAACAATTAATACAGTTTAACCTTAATTACTACTATAATGGGTCTTTCGGAATTTGTTCACACAAGTAAGTGGAAAGCATTCATGTCCAAACTTTACGGCTGGGGAGCCTCAGTCGTGATAATCGGCGCTCTTTTCAAGATACAGCACTATCCTATGGCAGGATTACTCCTCTCCGTAGGTCTGATAACAGAGGCAGTCATCTTCTTCTTCTCGGCCTTTGAGCCTCTCAAGGAGGAGCCTGACTGGAAGCTGGTCTATCCCCAGCTTGATCCGAACTACTCGGGAGAAGAGGTCGGTTTCGCTGCTGTCGGCGGCGGGGGCGGCGGTTACGGCGGAGGAGCAGGACTGTCACAGTTTGACAAGATGCTTGCCAATGCCGGTATCACACCCGAGGTGTTTGACAGGCTGAGCCAGGGGCTGAAAAAGCTTACCGAGACAACCAGCAACCTCAACTCCATGGGCGACCTGGCTGTTACCACCAATGAGTACGCCAGCACCATCAGGAAAGCAAACGAGTCGTTGATGAACCTCTCCGATTCAGTGACACAGACGGCAAGGTCAATGGCAGAAACAGGCCCTGTGTACCAGGCTATAGGTGAATCATCCAAAACCATCGAGACCGGAGGTAAGGCCTATAATGAAAAGCTGGAGTCCCTTAACAAGAATCTCTCGGCTCTCAACGCTGCCTATGAGCTTCAGCTGCGCGGCACCAATGACCACGTCAAAAATTCCGAGGTGATCTATAAGGGTATTGAAGGCCTGATGCAGGACCTCTCCGGTTCAGCCGATGACACAAAGAAATACCGCGACCAGGTTGCCAAACTCAATGAAAACCTCAGCTCACTCAACAGTGTGTACGGCAACATGCTTGCAGCAATGAACGTGAAGTAGCAATGACGGTCTCATCAATATTTCTGATAACATCTAAATTATTTACCAATGTCTAAGGGAAAAGAGACACCGCGGCAAAAGATGATAGGTATGATGTACCTTATCCTTACTGCCATGCTTGCTCTTAACGTTTCAAAAGAGGCCGTCGAAGCTTTCAAGAAGGTAGACCTGAGTCTGACGAAAACAACAGCCAACTACATCAAGAAGAATGACATCACCTATGCCACTTTTGATGCTGCCGCGGCTGAGAACCCGGAGAAGGCCGGACCGTGGAAGACAAAGGCCTATGACGTTAAGGCACGTGCCGATGAACTCTTTGGTTATATCCAGGACCTGAAGATAGAGATCATCACCAAAGCTGAAGGTCCTGATGCAGAGGCTCTTCTCCCCAACAACCAGATCGATATCACCAAGGTGAAAAAGATCGATGAGAACAACATCCCTTCAGAGGTCCTGGTAGGAGCAAACCAGGATGGTAAGGGCAATGACCTCAAGGCCCTGATAGAAGATTACAGGCAGTTCCTCGTCGAAACCCTTGAGGGCAAGGATATAGGAGCCGAACAGTCCATCCTTGATATCCTCAACACCGAAGACCCCGTCAACCTTGAGGGCACCGGCACCGAAGACTGGGTGAACGCACAGTTCCAGACGCTGCCGCTGGTGGCCGTCATAACCATCCTTTCAAAGATGCAGGTCGATGTAAGAAACGCCGAGACCGATGTCCTGAACTTCCTCTACACACAGATCGACGCCGGCTCTTTCAAGTTCAACTACATCATACCTACGGTCACAACCAACACCTCTTATGTGATGCAGGGTAATGAATACGAGGCAAAAGTATTCGTTGCCGCTACAGACACCACCCAGGATCTCGAAATCTTCGTTGGTCCCTATACCTCAACAACCAATGCTGACGGATCTCTGTCATATGAGCCCTCAAGCCAGGCCACCAAACTGCCCATTGATGACTCAGGCAGGGGCATCTACAGAGTCCGGGCAGGCTCCGTGGGTGAGAAGTCGTGGGGCGGCGTCATAAAAATGAGGGCTCCCGACGGAAGTACCCGCTCATACAAATTCGATCAGAAATATTCTGTGGGCACGCCCAACGTGGTTGTTTCCCCCACAGCAATGAATGTGCTCTACCAGGGCATACAGAACCCGCTTGACATATCTGTCCCGGGCGTGGGATCCAACAAGCTCACCGTACGAATGACCAACGGCGATATCAAGAGGGGAAAATACAAAAATTACCGCGGTGAATATGTGGCACAGCCCCGTAGCGTGGGACAAAAAGCACAGATCATCGTATCAGCCAATATTGACGGTAAGGTACAGTCGTTCCCTCCTGTTGAATTCAGGGTGAGAAGACTTCCCGACCCCGAGGCACGGTTTGCCAACATGAAGGAGGGCAATGTCCTCAGAAGTGTCGCTGCAGCACAGCAGGTAGTCGCAGCCGTGCTTGAGAACTTTGAATTCGACCTTACCTATACGGTCACCGGATTTACAGTATCAGTGAATGACAGGGGCTTTGAGATCACGGCTGAGTCAAACAGCAACAGGATCACCAGCAAGCAGAAAGAGCTTATAGGCAACCTGCGCGCCGGCCAGAAGCTGATCATAGAGAAGATAAAGGCAGTCGGGCCTGACGGAAGAACCAGGGATCTCAACCCTATAATTCTTAAGATTAACTAAAGATGAAGATACAAACCATGAAAAGGAGCATTCTGGCAGGCCTTGCAGGCCTCCTGTTCTGCACGGCCTCAATGGCACAATCGTTCGGCGATATCTATGAGAAACAGATTCCCCGGAACGAGAAGATCAGCTATACCTACCTCGGTGAGTCCGACGTAATATGGTCTAAAAGACTCTATCGTATAGTTGACCTGAGGGAGAAGATGAACCTGAATCTCTACTATCCGTCACTCAGGTATGATGCTGAGAATAATCGTTTCACCTCGGAGATGTCTGACGGCAGGATGAATTTTTCGGGCATTCTCCTCAATGAGATACTCTCTGGCAGGATTCAGGCCACCGACGGTGACGCCATGACCATACCTACAACCTACAACGATATTGCAGCCAAGATGAACCGCGATACCATGACCATAGCCATCGTTGACGCCTACGGCAATGAGCGTGACTCGACGGTGACCAACATGGAGAATCCTGCCGACATCAAGCAGCTGATGCTGCTCGAGGAGTGGTTCTTTGACAAGAAGCATTCCCGCCTTGATGTACGGATCATTGGCATATGCCCGATATATATGGGATATGACCAGATCACATCACGGCTGGTGAAGAGACGCCTTTTCTGGATCAGGTATGAGGACGTCAGGCAGGCACTGGCAACACACGAGGCCTTCAACAGCTTCAACGATGCACAGAGAATCTCCTTCGAGGACCTGCTCCTGCAGCGGAGGTTCAACGGTTACATCGTGGCCGAGTCAAATGTCTACGACGACAGGTACATCAACCAGTATAAGATGGGTCCTGCCCAAATCTTCGAAGCCGAACGTATAAAGAATGAAATCTTTAACTTTGAACAGGATCTCTGGGAATACTAGGTGAACGATTGAAATCGAGCAGAAGGGTGTCTCAAATCATAAAATGAGACACCCTTTCTATTTTGTCGAAGAGCGCCGACTGAAGAGTGAAGACTGTGGACTAGAGATACTCCTCCCCCGCTGTCCGGCCGACATCCTCAAGATAATGCCTCAGATTCTGCTCCTGGTCGCGCGACACGATCAGCAGCACATCACCGCTGTCAATGATGATGTAGTCATCAAGCCCCTGCACCACCGCTATCTTACCCTGGGGCAGGCTTATGATGTTCCCTTCCGAGTTATAGGTCAGCGCCCTGGAGTTCAGAATGGCATTGTCGTTCCTGTCGTGCTCCGAATGCAGATAGAGAGAACTCCAGGTGCCAAGGTCGCTCCAGCCGAGATCAGTGCAGATGACATAGACATTGTCTGCCTTCTCCATTATTCCGTAGTCAACGGATATGCTGCTACACTGGGCATAAGCCCTCTTTATGAACTTCTTCTCCGACGAGGTGTTGAAGAGCTCCTTCCCTTCGTAAAAAGTATGATAGATATCCGGAAGATGCCTGTTGAAAGCCTCGAGTATGGCACTGGCCTTCCAGATAAAGATACCACTGTTCCAGTAAAAATCGCCGCTCTCAATAAAAAGCTTTGCCATCGCCAGTTCAGGCTTCTCAGTGAATGCCTTCACCTTATGAAGAGAGGCGTAACCCTTGACAGGCTGATTGAGATTGGCCTGTATGTACCCGTAACCCGTCTCAGGCCTGTCAGGCCTTATGCCCAGCGTAAGGAGGGCATCATTGTCCGTGGCAAACCTGAACGCCTCATCCATCACCTTCCTGAATTCATCCTCCTTCTTTATGAGGTGATCCGCCGGGGTGACGGCAATGACGGCATCAGGGTCCTCAGCCATTATCCTGAAGATACCGTACGCAATACAGGGAGCCGTGTTGCGCCTCAGAGGCTCGGCAAGTACGTGGTCACTCTCTATGCCAAGCTGGCTGACGACCGTCTCACTACTCTCCTCACTGGTGACAACATAGATGTTCTCAGCAGGACATATTTTGCTGAACCGACGGTAGGTCATCTGTATCAGCGTCTCCCCGGTACCGAGGATGTCAAGGAACTGTTTTGCCTTCTCCTTCCTGCTCAGTGGCCAGAACCGGCTTCCGACACCTCCGGCCATGATCAGCAGATAGCGGTTTTTATTCTTCTTCATAAGCAATTGGGTATTATTACAAATATATGAATTCCTGCCGTCAGAAACCTGCCGGGTTTCGTCTGCAGTGAATAATTGCTAAATTTGACAAAATATTTTATATGACATTCAGATTTTTATCAGGTTTCGGGGCATACTGGATGCTGCTTGGAAAAGTCTTTTCCAGGCCCGAGAAACCGGCCATCTATTACAGGCAGACAATGAAGGAGCTTGTAAGCCTGGGGCTGAGGTCGATAGGTATCGTGACCATCATCTCCTTCTTCATGGGAGCGGTCATCACCCTGCAGACAGCCTACAACACCGAGAACCCGATATATCCCACCTACCTGATAGGACTCGGGGCAAGAGACTCAATCATTCTGGAGTTCTCATCAACTATCGTGGCCCTGATCCTTGCAGGCAAGGTAGGTTCGAACATCGCATCCGAGATAGGCACCATGAGGGTCACCGAACAGATAGACGCACTCGAGCTCATGGGCGTCAACTCGGCATCCTACATCATTCTCCCCAAGGTGGTTGCCACTCTGATCTTCAACCCTTTCCTTACACTGATCAGCATCATTACCGGTATCGTTGGAGGATGGATCGTGGGGACGACGGCAGGTGTAATTACCTCACCGGATTATATCTACGGTATTCAGTATGCCTTCATCCCATATTACATCACTTACTCCCTGATCAAGACCCTCTTCTTTGCATTCATAATAACCACCGTATCATCATTACAGGGATACATCGTGGAGGGCGGCTCACTGGAGGTCGGACGTGCCAGCACCAAGGCGGTAGTATACAGCAGCGTTTTCATCCTGCTCGTTAATGTCATCCTTACACAACTGCTGCTCTCATGATCAGGGTCGATAATATCAGCAAGTCACTGGGCGGACGTGAGGTTCTGAAAGATGTTTCGGCGGTGTTCGAGCCGGGTAAGACTAACCTGATCATCGGCAAGAGCGGCTCCGGTAAAACGGTGTTCCTCAAGTGCATAGTCGGCCTCTTCGGGATAGACAGCGGGGCCATATGGTACAGTGACATCCTCTTCAATGAGCTCGACTTCCGCGCCCGCAAGGAGATCAGGAAGGAGATGGGGATGCTCTTCCAGGGAAGTGCACTCTTTGACTCTATGACCGTGGAGGAGAATGTGAGGTTCCCGCTTGACATGTTCACCACCATGACCTACGGAGAGAAACTGGTGAGAGTCAACTTCTGCCTGGAACGGGTGAACATCACCGATTCAAACCGGCTGCTGCCGTCAGAACTCTCAGGTGGCATGAAGAAACGGGTGGCAATCGCCAGGGCCATAGCCCTCAAACCGCGCTATCTCTTCTGCGATGAACCCAACTCGGGCCTTGACCCCAAAACATCCATAGTGATTGACGAACTGATCAGGGAGATAACAGTCGAACTGAACATGACCACCATTGTCAACACCCATGATATGAACTCCGTAATGGAGAACGGTGAAAAGATAATTTTCGTTGAGGAGGGCGAGAAGTGCTGGGAGGGCAACAAGAGCCAGATACTCAAGTCAGACTGCAAACTGCTCAATGAGTTTGTCTTTGCCAATGCCCTGGCCAAACAGCTGAAGGAATCCGCACGGTGAGCTTTCACAATACCCTCGACAAGAGCTTAAGAACTACACCCGGTGAGCTTCCACAATACCCTCGACAAGAGCTTAAAAACTACGCCCGGTGAGCGTCAAAGATGTTCCTGCCTTTAAGATGGGAGTTACAGCCGGCTGACCGTCACATAGGCGGAAACACCTTCTCCTCAATCCTGTTACCGAAGACAAAATTCAACCCCAGCCTTGCGTGCACTGTATTCCAGTTCTCCGGCAACCGGTAGCTCTCCGTGCCGTCAACTACCTCATTCCACCGCAGTGGTATGTTATCAACCAGGGCATAAAACTGCACGACTCCTCCCCTCACCGCCAGCCCGAAACCCAGGTTGTCGAACCGCCTGTTGGCCATGGTGTATGCCAGTGTGGCAGAGAAGATGTTGCCAAAGTTGAGATTCCCCGAAAGGGTAAGAGCCTCATGTACCTGCTTTCCCCTGAACCTTGTCTGTGAGAGCAGCCCGGCAGTAAAGAAGCTGACGGGGGTGAAGCTGAACCCTGTTGTCACCGTGAGCGGCAGAACGGTGGTGTAAGGCTCAGGGGCCGGCGACAGCTCTATTGCATTCTGTATCGAATCGAGAGCCCAGTTGAGCAGTTCGCCGAAATCGAGGCTCTCATCGTAGACATCCTGTATCGTCAGACCGTTGAACTGGAAGGTGGTATTGGAGTATACCTCCGACCTGTCCCTCTTCCACCTGATGAACCCCATGTCAGTGAGCGCGGCTGATACCGCGAACATATCATTGAACCTGTACTCTGCCCCCAGCTCCAGACCCAACCCGGGGTTGGCGGCCAGACCCAGCGCATAGGCCATATAGTCATTACCCTCAAGAAAACGCTCATCATCAAAGATAAGGGTGTCAATGATGCCCTGTTCATCCTTCCCGAATTCATAGGGAGCACTCAGATTCAGCGACAGGTCAGCATCAACGGTATGTGTGTAGTCATCATTGACGGTCAGGGTCATGCCCCTGTTCTTAAGGCTGCCTGAGACCACGCCGGAGAGATACATGACCCTTGCACCTACCCTCAGCTTCTCAGTGATATTCTTTGATGCTCCGACCCCTATCTCGTGATAGTACTTCACATCGGCCCTGAGCGACGACAGGTTAATGTTCCTGCCCATGAAATCCTGGTTGCCCGAGATGCCGAGCCTGATGAGATCACCAGGAAGCACCATGTTTCCGTCGACCCTCTCCGTGAAGTCAAACGTTATTCTCAGATCCTCGCCTACGGTGAATGCCAGGCCGAAGAGCTGCACCGCTGCCTGCGGCTCCAGGGAGTTGTTGTCCCCCAGCCCTGCCAGGAACCTGTCAAGATCCTCACCCGGCTCAAGGATGGTAAACGTTGAGTCGGATATCACCCCTCCGGAGAACAGGTCTGAGAAACTCAGGAAATTATTGTCGAGCCTGAACGATATGTCCGATATCCCCGGCAAACCGACATAAGTTCTGCCCGAGGGCTGGAAGGCAGGATTGAGAGTGGTTCTCTGCGGGAGGTTCATGTAGTAGAGAACATTGCTTGTCTGGGCCCCCACGTTGGCGACGGCTGCTGCAGCCAGCAACAGTAACACCGTTATTATTTTTCTTGTCATTCGATTATTCAATTTTTATTTTATTGGTCGAATGGAACTTGCATGAATTGAACTATTAAATCCTTATACGGGCTCTTGCTCATACAAGTTTCATGAGAGACCGTTTTAAGTTTATCCCGGTCCTGCGCCGAGTTCGTAATTGTAAAGATACGAGTCGCTGTCAGTAATCAGCAGGCTCCAGGTGCTTTTGTTCACCACCCTGCCAATGTTGTAATGTTCTCCTGACTTAAGCGGGAAACCGCTGACAATACTGCCGTTCCTTCCGAAGAGATGGAGCATCTCTCCTTCGGCATCGTAGACACCGATCCTCCTGTCATTGCTGCCGGTGATGAAGAGTGCAGGTCCCCTGAGGTTCCCGGATCCAGGATCATTTGTGCTGATCTCGCTGCCGTCGCTGCCGAAGATCCTCAGGCTGCTGCCGTCAATAATTATGATGTCAGCCGTGCCGTCACCGTTGAGGTCCGTGAAATCGGCGCTGTGCTTCTCTGAGAGAGTGCCGGTACTCTGCCGGCTTACCGTACCGTCCAACAAAAGTCGTATGACAGTGCCGTTCGTCGCCGTGAAGATCAGGGCATTATCATCGCCACCGGCAAGCCTTATCGCTGACCCTCCGGCCTTCCTTAGCGGCTCCTGGTGGGCAACACGGATGTTGCCTGTGCGATCAAGTACATAGACATCCTGATCGTCGGCGGCAATAAGATAATCCTTGCCTCTGACCCTGAAGAACCTCACAGGGTCGGTTACCCTGCCGCGGGTGGTGAACATGTTCCACCCCCTGACCGGTGATCCAGCCCGGTCATAGATATATATCTTCCTGTCCTCGCCGGCTATGCAGAGACGGTAATCCTTGTTGTTTTCATAATCAAAAACAGCAAGGGAATTGGAAGCCGGGGAGCGCATCTTCACCGGGTATTTATCCACGTAATTGCCGTTGCGGTCAATGAGGTGCAGGTAATCCCTCCCTGAAAAGAGCAGCTGGTTCTTGCCGTTCCTGTAATAGTCAATCATGAAGATATCCCCCCTGATCCTCTCCCTGACGGGTGCTTTCCACAGTATCTTGCCCGATGCGCTTATCAGGTAAATATTATTCTTCTCATCCTGGATAAATATCTCCGTGGCACCTGTGTTGTGATTGGTAAAGAAAAAGGGGTTCACTGCTGCCGCAGCGTCAAGCTTCGCTCTCCAGAGCAGTTTAAGGCCGGGTGCGGCTTCCCTGTCAGCCCCTGTGGCAACGGTCTCTGCCCTGCCCGAAGCAGACTGTCCGCGTTGCTCACGGCTGTCGCGGTACCTGACGGAGAGGGCTGCGTAGATCATTCCGTTGCTGGGCGTGAGACTCAGCCCTACACCTGCGATGCCTGCCAGTGAGTTTTCACCGATTTCAGCAGCGGCCTCCTTTGTGAGGTAGCTGCTGATAATCTCCCTCAGTTCCGCCCCTGAAGAATAGAAGATCCATGAGCTTTTCGAAGGCATGGTTCTTTCCATCTGCCTGAACTCCGGATCATTGATGAGGGTGTTCTCCCTGCCTGATTCCCTGATGAGGTTTGCAAGGGCATCCGGGGAAGCTGAGAAGAGCATGTATGATCTCTCAAAAGTCGCCCATATGTCATCGCCTCCTCTGCCAGTCTCTCCCGACAATATCGAAGCGACGCCGGGGAATGGCATCTTGTAGAGGACCCTCTCTTCGCCGTCGGCATCACCTGCCGACGCCACGAAATGCCTCTCGCTCAGTCCCATGGCACGGTATTTCTCGGTAAGTCTTTTGCGAAGCACCTGCTCCGCCGACTGTCTGTCGGTCATCCTGAAGATCCTCACCCTCTCGCTCCCTCTTCCGGCGGGTACCATGGCAGTGGTGACCTCTGAACCAGTAAACGGACTAAGCATCAGGGCAAGGTCACTGGCCGTGACCGATGCAGCATCGGAGGCGGTCTCACCCTTGAGGGAAGCCCGTCTCATGACCGTAGTGTAGCTTATTGTTCCTTCGGGAAGCAGCTCATGCACCCCGCTGCCGGCGGGAGTCACCTTCCTGACCATATCTGCCCCCGTGCCTGTGGCGGAGGTGGTGAGAAAACCACTGATGAAAAGGCCCTCCTCGGTGGTTGCAATATCCCCTCCGGCGGCAATGGCTGCCGTGGTCACCCTGGTGATATTATCGGGAGGGATGAACGGACCGAGGAAGGCGGGCAGGTTCCTGAAAAGAATAAAAATGTTGTCGGCATCCTTACCTGAGGCGTTTGCTACCGGTGACACCCCCTGCTGTTGCCTTATGTCGGTGCCGGCACTCTTGTTGTCAAGAGCGGCGGAGAGCAGTGCTTCAGATGGCGTTGCGATGATGATGCCGGAGGTGAGGGCAAAATACATCTCCTGAACCCTGCTGCCCCTGCCGTAGGTGACACTGTACCTCCTGGTGCCCCCCAGGTCCCTGGCATCGGCAACGGAAGCACCCGACGCGCTGAGCAGGCTGCTGAGCCTTCGCGGCGTTACGGATGTGCCCGTACCTGCCACCGCCAGAGGTGTGATACTGCCACGCTCCCCGGCGTGTAATGAGATGACCACCCTCTTGTTGCTGAGCATCTCACGTACCTCCTGCCCGCCGGTGACACTGTCAACGGCGGCAGCAGACTTCAGCAACGAGGCCGCCCATGAGAGCCCGGAAAGCCTCGTCATCATCCCCGCCGGATCGGTGATCCTGGTGAGCAGCTCCGGAAAGTCAGGCGTCTCAAGTACCATGAATGCGTCAGACGGTATCGCCACCCAGGGATCAACAACCACCACCTGCTTGTCGCGCCGTATAAAATAAGCCGCCACAGCCAGCGCTGCTGCAAAAAGAGCAACCAGTAGTATCCCTGTTCTCCTGTGCATTTTTTCGAGGTAATTATCTGAACTCAAAAATATAAAATATTACTTTGCTATTGCATATATGACCGGAGCGATGTGGTGCGGGTTATGCCGCGCCATATTCCCTCAACTGCCGCAGGGTATGCTATGAAACATAGTCGTATTTACTTTTTGTGGAATGCTTTTTGTACATCCTATTTCGCTTTTGAATTTTCAGTGATGAAGAAATATCTGTTTCTCCTCTTTTGTCTATTGCCTTTTGCAACGCTGACCGCCCAGACAGTGACGGTGCTTGACGCTGATGACGGCAAGCCGGTAGCTGATGTCGCCGTTTACAATGAGTCAAAAACACAGTTCGGCTATACCAACCATGCGGGTAAGGTCAGCCTGAAAGGATTTCCGGCAGGGAAGCCGATCTTCATCCAGCATTTCTCATACGAGAGAGTCTCCTTCACCCCGGAAGAGATCAGGCAGGCCAATTGGGTAATCCGCCTTGAAATAAAGACCTTTGAGGTCGAAGAGTTCATCGTCTCCGCCAACCGGTGGGAACAGAGATCCAATGAGGTCCCGAACCACATAAGCACCATACCCCTCCTCTCCGTCAGGATCCACAATCCGCAGACCACGGCTGACCTGCTCACCCTCAGCGACGACGTATTCGTACAGAAGAGCCAGCTCGGCGGCGGCAGCCCGATGCTGAGGGGCTTTGCCACCAACAGGATACTGATAAACATCGACGGCGTGCGGATGAACAACGCCATCTACAGGGAGGGCAACATCCAGAATGTGATCTCACTGGATCCCAACGCCATAGAACGCACCGAGGTGATCTTCGGCCCGGGAGCAACCATGTACGGCAGCGACGCCCTGGGGGGAGTGATGGACTTCCATACCAAGAGGGCGCTCTTCTCTACCGGCGACTCCGTCTTTCACAGGGCGGAAGCGATGGTCCGCTACTCCACTGCCTCCCGTGAACAGACATACCATGTCGACCTGAACGTGGGCGGACGCAGGGTGGCCTTCTTCACCTCAGCCTCATGGTCCGACTTCGGTGACCTGATGATGGGATCGCGGAAACATTCCGAATACCTTCGTAACATGTACCAGGAACGAACCGCCACAGGTGATACAGTGATTGTAAATGACGATCCCCGCAGGCAGGTCGCCACAGGCTATTCACAACTTAATACTACCAATAAACTGCGCTTCAAGGCAGGAAAGAACTTCGATGTGATCCTCGCAAATCACTATTCCCGCCTGTCCGACGTGCCGCGATATGACAGGCTGATACAGGTCAGGGACAATACCCTCAGGTTTGGCGACTGGTATTACGGACCCCAGATATGGATGATGACCAGCTCAACGGTCAGCTATAAGAAACACTCGGCACTATTTGACGAAGCCAAGGTCACTGTGGCAAGACAGGATTACCGGGAGAGTCGCCACGACCGGAAGATAAACAGCACAAGCCAGAACGAGCAGTTTGAAAAAGTCGGTATCTGGTCAGCAAATGTCGATTTTGACAAGGTCAACAAGGAGAACAACAACCTGCTCTACTACGGCGCTGAATATGTCAGAAACAACATAAAAAGCACTGCTGATGTGAGAGATATCCTCACCGGTGCGACGGAGCCTGCGGGATCGCGTTATCCGAATGGCAGAAATATCTACAACAGTTTCTCACTCTATCTCGGCTACAAGTTCAATCTGAGCAGCAAGTTCACCGTCAGCACCGGGGCAAGGTATAATTTTGTCTCGCTCGATTCGGAGATCGCCGACAACTCTTTCTACAATCTGCCCTTTGCCACCATCGAGACTGCCAACAGCTCAGTCACCGGCGCTGCCGGCGCCGTCTACAGGCCTGACAGCCGCACCGAACTCACTGCAAACCTCTCTACCGGCTTCCGGGCTCCGAACCTCGATGACCTCGGCAAGGTATTCGAATCAGCCCCCGGGGTACTGGTGGTGCCCAACCCTGACCTCAAGCCGGAATATCTTTATAATATTGACCTCGGCGCCTCCAGGGTAATAGGGGAAATACTCCGGGCAGATGCTTCGTTCTTCCTGTCATGGCTCGATAACGCAATGGTCAGGCGCGACTTCCTCTTCGACGGTCAGCCAACTGTTGAATATATGGGCGAGGAGAGCCGGGTACAGGCCATGGTCAATGCGGGCTATGCCCTTGTCTATGGCACACAGCTGAAGGCAGAACTGAAACCTGCCTACTTCCTCAGGATCAAGACAGCCCTGACCCTGACCGGCGGCCGTGATAATGAGAATGAGCCCCTGCGTCATGTGCCGCCAATGTTCGGCACAACCCATATAATTTTAGAGAGATCCCACTTCAAGGCTGACTTCTATGCCGCCTGGAACGGCAGCGTAACGTACGACAGGCTTGCACCGAGCGAGAGAGACAAGGCGTACCTCTATGCCACCGACGAGAACGGCAACCCCTGGTCGCCCGGGTGGTTCACCCTTAACCTCAAGAGCTCATACAACATCAGCAACAGGGTTGACCTTACGGCCGGGGTGGAAAACCTCCTCGACCTGAGGTACAGAGCCTATTCATCAGGCATCGTCGCCGCAGGGAGGAATTTCATCTTCTCTGCCAGGGTGAAGTTCTGACAGTGAGGCCGGAAAGGAACCCGGACTTTGCTATTACAAAATGTTTGACTAAATTTCTGCCCTGTTCGAAATTCACGGGGTAATGGTTGGCTCACTCCAGCTTGTTGAAGTAAAAAGCAAAAAGGATATCAGGGAATTCCACGATCTGGCTGCCCGTATCAACAGGGGTGACAGCAACTGGATAAGGCCGCTGATGAAAGACATAGAGCAGGGCTTTAACCCCTCCTCAAACAAACTCTTCCGAAACGGTGACGCAATCAGGTGGCTGCTGAAGGATGCCACGGGGAAATCTGTCGGCAGGGTGGCGGCTTTCTACAGTAAGAAAATAGGCCACAAGGACAAACATCTTGTTGGAGGGATGGGCTTCTTTGAATGCATCAACGACAGGAATGCTGCCCACATGCTGTTCGATGCCTGCCGCAACTGGCTGGCAGGGAACGGCATGACGGCCATGGAGGGACCCGAGAACTTCGGTGAGCGCGACCGCTGGTGGGGTCTGCTGGTCGACGGTTTTCTGCCGCCAAACTACTGCATGCCCTATAACCCTTCTTACTACAGGGAGCTCTTCGAGTCATACGGTTTCAGAAACTACTTTGAGCAATACACATACCACATACCTGTTGACGACAGCCGTCTCAGCAATGTCATCAGGGAGAAGGCCGAGAGGATCTTCATCAATCCTGACTACACCTTCAGGTATATGACCCGCGGCGAGATGCGTGATATAGCACGTAACTTCATGATCGTCCACAACAAGGGATGGGCCCGCTTTCCCGGAGTTAAGACTATCAGCGAAGACCACGCCAGGCTCATACTAAAAAGCATAAAGCCGGTGCTCGATGAGAAGCTGCTCTGGTTCGGCTTCTACAAAGACGAGCCGGTCTGCTTCTTCCTCATGCTTCCCGAGATAAACCAGATAGTCAGGCATCTCAACGGCAACCTTAACCATATTGGCAGGCTGAAATTCCTGTGGTACCGGTATATAAGAAAGGAGCTCGACAAAGCCTTCGGACTGATATTCGGCATCGTCCCCGAGCATCAGCGCAAGGGTGTGGAGGGAGCCCTCATAATGTCATTTGCCAGACTGGCAATGTCCAAAGGCTTTCCGTATAAAGAACTGGAATTAAACTGGATAGGTGATTTTAACCCGTCAATGATGCATCTCGCTGACCAGATTGGGGCCACGGTGATCAAGACACACATCACCTACCGGTATCTCTTTGACAGGAATGCTCCCTTTGAAAGGGCCCCTGTGGTGAACGTCTGAAGGCCGGCAACTGCAGGAATAGCCACCGGCAGGTGATAACCGCATCCCCTGCGGTTGTCAGAAGAGTGGGCAGCCACGGATGAGCAGATGACCTGCGGCCGTCAGAAAGGCCTGTAGCCTATTATCTCCCTAACCTCACTGACGGTAGCGCGCGCGCTGGCCCTGGCCTTTTCTGCTCCGGCAGCCACCACCTTCCTCAGATAGTCCGGGTCATTGAGTATCTCATTGATGCGTTCCCTGATGGGCTCGGTGACCCTGATCACATCCTCGGCCAGTTGCTTCTTCATGTCACCGTACCTTATCTCACATGAAGCATGCTTCTCGCGGAAATATTCAACCGTTGAAGGATCTGAAACCACCTCCATGATGGTGAACAGGTTCCTGACCGGCTCTGAAGGCTCGGAACCCGGTCTTTCCGGCCCGGTATCAGTCACGGCCCTCATAACCTTCTTCCGTATCTCCGCGGGAGTATCGGCGAGGAAGATGCCGTTGCCTTCGCTCTTGCCCATCTTACCCGTTCCGTCAAGTCCGGGTATCTTGATGAGCTGCTTCCCGAAATTATAGGCGTCGGGCTCAGGGAAATAGTCAACACCGTACATGGTGTTGAACCTCCGTGCAAAACGGCGGGTCATCTCCAGGTGCTGCTCCTGGTCCTTGCCCACAGGCACCTTATGTGCCCCGTGAATGATGATGTCGGCAGCCATCAGCACGGGATAGGTCAGCAGCCCGGCGTTGATGTTATCAGGGTGCTGCCGTATCTTTTCCTTGAACGAGGTGGTGCGCTCCAGCTCCCCCACGTATGCGTTCATGTTGAGCAGAAGGTAGAGTTCGGCCACCTCCGGCACATCGCTCTGCACATATACAGTGGCCTTCTCCGGGTCAATGCCTGCAGCAAGATATTCGGCCAGCACCTGCCTGATGTTACCGTGGATATCGTCAGGATGAGGGTGGGTGGTGAGAGAATGATAATCTGCCACGAAGAAAAAACAGTTATTCTCATCCTGCATCCTCAGAAAATTATTCAGTGCCCCGAAATAGTTTCCAAGGTGCAGATTACCCGTCGACCTGATGCCGCTTACTACCGTATCCATCAAAAATTCTTTTTTTGCGACACAAAAATAGGGATAATTAACGAATTTGCTCCCTGCTCAGGCTATAAAGAGGCTGCCGTCTCCCCGCATGCATGCAGCAGCCCGGCTGCCCCACCCCGGGGGAAGTGCCTGTCGCAGGGGGACCCCCGAAGCAATCTCATTCTGCTACCCCCGCCACTACCCGCCGCCCGCGGCTGGCGTTCCTGTCCGCGACCATGGTTCGCCGGAAGTGCTCAGACATGCCGCCATCCATAGTAGCCGGGAATTTCCCTCCCCTGGCGGTGCCCTTCCACAGGATACCGGCGCCGGACCAAAATCGATCACATCCCGTTTCCCCCGCCGCTGCAACTATTTTTGTATTTTTGCCGGGTAAATCAACTTAAATGGAATCAACAAGGCAGAAGAAGGTTGCACGACTGATACAGAAGGAGCTGGCGGAGATCATACTGCATCATACCGCCGAGCTGGCCCCCGGAAAGATGATCTCCGTAACCACCGTGCGCGTCAGTCCTGACCTCGCCCTGGCGAAAACCTGGGTCAGCATCTTCCCATCCGACAGGGCTGAGGAGACCATGGCAGTGCTGCATGCCGGCGTCCCGAAAATCAGATTCGAGCTCGGCCGCAAGGTTCGCAACCAGCTGCGCATAGTACCGGAGATAGCATTCTTCCTTGACGACAGCAACGACTACATCGACAACATTACCAACCTGCTCAAGGAATAAGGCTGATGGACTATGACCCCGTTAAAGAGCCCCTCGGACGGCTGTTCAACCGACATAAGCTGCTGCGCAGGCTCTTCTACCTGCTTCTCAATATTCTACTCCTCCGTTCATGGCATGTGCGAAAGGCACTCAGGAAACTGGCTTCGCAGCTACCCTCACCGGCATCAATACTTGACGCAGGCATGGGCTTCGGGCAGTACTCCTGGTGGATGGCAAGGAGATTCGCCGGATGGAAGATCACCGCAGCCGATATCAAGAGCGAACAGGTAACCGACTGCAACCGGTTTTTCTCTGCCTCAAGAGTCGCGGAGAGAGTGCATGCCCTTGAGGCAGACCTGGTTACCTGGAAGAGCAGCGAGAGCTACGACCTCATTCTCTGCGTCGATGTGATGGAGCACATCGAAGAGGACCGCACAGTTTTCTCTTCGTTCTTCACAATGCTGAACCCCGGTGGATACCTTGTCATCTCGACACCCTCCGACAAAGGCGGCTCTGACGTTCACTCGGAAGACGACAGCTCATTCATCGGGGAACATGTGCGCGACGGTTACGGACGTGATGAGATAACGGAGAAGCTCACCGGTGCAGGCTTTGACAGCGTCTCCGTGGCATATACCTATGGCACGCCGGGCAGCATAGCCTGGCGACTCTCGATGAAATACCCGGTAATGATGCTTTCGGCATCAAAACTCTTCTATTTTATCCTCCCTTTCTATTATCTTGCCATTATGCCGTTTGTCCTGCTGCTCAACACAGCCGACCTCTGCATGAGGCCTGAAGAGGGTACGGGACTGCTGGTTATCGCACGGAAAAGCCGATGAAGTTTTCGCTCTACATAGCAAAAAGATACCTCTTCGCAAAAAAATCGCGGAACGCCATCAACGTGATATCCGCCATCTCCGTCGCCGGCGTGGCTGTCGGTACAATGGCACTTATAACCATACTCTCGGTGTTCAACGGACTGGAAGAGATGGTGAAAAGCATCTTCAGCACCTCTGACCCGGAAATGCGTATCACACCCGTCCGTGGAAAGGTGTTCACACCTGACACCCTTCTTCTAACGAAACTGGCTTCCATAGACGGAGTGGAGGTCTTCGCCGAGACCGTGGAAGAGAATGCCCTGCTTCGCTATGACGAACAGCAGTATATAGCCACCATCAAGGGGGTCTCACTGAACTATACCGCTGTCACTGACCTTGACACGGCAATGTGGGACGGCGAGTTCATCCTCAGGGCCGAAAACGGAAGACCCTACGCCGTGGCCGGGCTGGGGGTGGCTAATTACCTGGGAATGAGGCTTAACTTTGTCTCTCCGCTGGCGATTTATATCCCCGACCGGAAGGGACGACTGAGCGCCACCCCGGAAAACGAGTTTGCCAGGAAATATATCTTCCTCTCGGGCATCTTTGCCGTGGAACAGGAGTTTGACTCAAAGTATCTCTTCCTACCGATCGATTTTGCCCGGGAACTGCTTGACTACACCAATGAGGTTAGCTCCATAGAGGTGAAGATGAAGCCCGGGGCTGATGAGAAGAAGACACAGGAGGCCATCAGGGAACTCATGGGCGATGATTTCCTGGTGCAGAACAGGTATGAGCAGCAGGAGATGTTTTACAGGGTGATGAAGGCCGAACGGCTGGCTATCTTCGTGATCCTCACCTTCATCCTCATCATTGCCTCGTTCAATATAATAGGGTCACTGACAATGCTCATCATTGAAAAGGAGAGGGACATAAGCATCCTCAGGAGCCTCGGGGCAGACAACCGGCTGATAAAGCGCATCTTCATATACGAGGGATGGATGATATCCCTTTTCGGAACAGTAGTTGGCTTGCTTGCCGGTTTCCTCCTCTGTGCCGCCCAGCAACACTTCGGAATAGTGAAGCTCGCCGGCGACTCGCTCCTTATCGATACCTATCCGGTAAAAATGCATTTGGCCGACTTTTTCACGGTGGCAGCCACAGTACTGGCGATAGGTTACGCCGCTGCCTGGTACCCGGTACACTACCTTTCGCGCAGATATCTCAGAGAGACAAATAAGTACAAACAATGAGCCCACGGAAAATTATAGCGGTTGCTGCCTCCCTGCTGATGCTGACAGCATGTACCCACAGCGGCAGTAACAAGCCGCCGGCAAAGATGCTTATCCCGGAAAATGATATGGTTGAGATACTCACTGACACCTACCTCACAGCCGGCATGCTGGATATCCCGGTGATGAGAGAGACATGGGCACAGAGAGACTCCATCCTCAACTATATTGACAACATTAAAAGCCACGGCTACACTCTTGAGCAGTTTGACGCAACACTCAAATATTTTTTTACCGACAAGCCGAAGCGATTGTCAAGGCTCTATGACAGGGTGACCGCCAACCTCCTCAGGCTTGAAACTGACGTAATGACGGAGGCGGTACCGGCTGAGCCCACACTCTCCAAAAACCTCTGGCCGGGCCAGGCGAGCTACCTATTCCCTGAGATCTTCACCCGTGACCCGGTCTGGTTTGACATTCCTGTCGAGACGCCGGGTGAATATGTGCTGAGGGCAGACATCAAACTCTTCGAGGATGACAGGAGCCTGAACCCCAGGGTGACGGTCTTCTTCAGCTACACCGACAGCACCGGGTCTGAAAGACGCGACTACTGGCGTGAAGTGAGGCTTCTGAAGTCAGGAGAGTTCATGAGTGTTGAGACACGCAATATGCTCGACACAGTCACAGGAGTACGCATCCGTGGGTGGCTCCTCAACCATGATAACCAGCCCGGCACCTGGGAGAAACATGCGCGCATAGCCAACATCAGCCTGAGGATAAATAAGTTCGGTACGATGGAATAATCATGAGGAGGATCTCGGCACAATATATCTTTACCTCAGCCGGCAAACCCCTGAAACGGGGAGTGATCACCACCACCGATGACGGCACCGTCGTCTCCGTTGAAGATACCGGGGGCGATCTGAGGGAGACAGCCGCGACGGAGTTCTACAACGGCATCATTATCCCCGGACTGGTCAACTGCCATGCCCATCTCGAGCTGTCACACCTCGGCGGACAGATAACGGCAGGCGGAGGACTTCAGAAGTTCATTACCGGCGTACGCAGCCGGCGCGACGCACAGCCCGGTGAGATAGCCGCTGCGGCAGAGAAGGCAGAGCAGATGATGGTGTCAGAAGGCACAGTGGCCTGCGGAGATATCAGCAATGGCACAGCCTCATTTGAGATCAAGGGCAGAAGCACCATACAGTGGCTCACCTTCACCGAGGTGTTCGGATCAGACCCTCTCCTCGCTGAGACAAGGATCGGTGAGGCCCTTGCTGTCTCTGCCGCCGCAGCGGCTGCAGGACTGAAACATCACCTCACTCCGCACTCTCTGTATTCATCATCGGAAGAACTCTTCTCACACATCACATCACACATCACCCCTGACTCAGTGGTCTCGCTACACTTCCTGGAGTCGGATGAGGAGCGCACGATGACAGGTGAACACGCCGCCAGGGCTCTTGCACTGGCCGCCGGATGCCTGCGGCTGATACTGGTACATAATACGGCCATCACGCGGCCGGAGGCTGAGCTGCTGGCAGCAGCAGGCAATACCTGGTTCTGCCTCTGCCCCTCCTCAAACCTGCAGATAACCGGCACCCTGCCGCCGGTGAATCTCCTCAGGGAGGTCACCGGCCATATCGTCACCGGCACCGACAGCCTCGCCTCAAATAACAGCCTCAGCATTCTCACCGAAATGAGGCTGCTGCACGATGCCGCCCCCGAGCTGCCGCTCGATGAGGTCATCCGGTGGGGTACCCTCAGCGGCGCCGTGGCCCTGGGAATGAAAGAGACTCTCGGATCATTGGAGAGAGGCAAAAAGCCCGGAGTGTTGCTTCTCGAACCCGTCGACCTGCACCGCCTGCGCCTGCTGCCGGAGACCAGGGTACGCAGACTGTTATAATCCAGGCCTGTCATCCATGTGCCTGCTTCCAGGAACAAGCTGCCCGGATTATTGTAAATTTGAAGCCTGAACTTACAGCTACAATGCCGACCTTTCTCTTTGACAGCATAGTATTCGGACCGGTGCGCAGCCGCCGCCTCGGCGTCTCACTGGGCATCAACCTGCTTCCTCTCACACGTAAGGTGTGCTCCTATGACTGCATCTACTGCGAATGCGGGTGGACACACGGTGACACTGTCAACAGTGAGGCCCTTCCCTCACGCACAGCGGTAAGGGAGGCACTCCGGGACAAACTGTCGCTGATGAAAGAGCAGGGAACAGCCCCTGATGTCATAACCTATGCCGGTAACGGCGAACCGACACTGCATCCTGATTTTGCTGCCATCATTGATGACTCCGTCGCCATCCGCAGTGAGTTCTTCCCGGAGGCAAAGGTCTCCGTGCTCTCCAACGGGTCAATGATACACAGGAAGAATGTTCGCGACGCCCTGAAGAAAGTCGATATGAATATCCTCAAGCTCGACTCGGCCTTTCCTGAAACAGTCAGGAGAATGAACCGGCCTCAGCGTCCCTTCGATCTGGCACTTTATGAGTCTTACCTGAATGACTTCGGGGGCACGTTCATCATTCAGGCCCTGTTCGTGAGAGGCATGTGTGACGGTGAGGTCATCGACAATTCCTCCCCGGAGGAGATCTCCGCATGGCTGGAGGTTATCTCCCGTTTCAAGCCGCAGTCGGTGATGATCTATACAATCGACCGCGATACCCCCGATGGCAATGAGCTCAGGAAGGTGCCTGCCGGTGAGCTCCATGCTATAGCTGACAGGGTGGAGGCACTGGGGATTCCGGCATCTGTCTCCGGGTAAACGGCATGGATGGAAGAAGGATACTCATCAGCCCGCTGAACTGGGGCTTCGGACATGCCGGCCGTATGATACCGCTGGCCGCGGAGCTGAAGAGGAGAGGGAATGAGGTGATCTTCGGGGTCGACAAAAGCCTCATACCGCTGGTCCGCAGCGAGCTGCCCGGCATCAGCGTAACGGAGATCAGGGGATTGCGAATAAGATACTCACGTCATCTGCCACAGTACATATGTATATTCCTGCAGCTGCCACGCATCATGGTCGCGTCGGTCAGGGAATATTACGACCTCAGGCGGCTTGCTTCCCGTCTGCTGCCCGACCTGATCATATCCGACAGCAGGTTCGGATTCCGGCATCGAAAGATCTGTTCAGTCTATGTCACCCACCAGCTCCGCATTGCCTTCCCGGTGTGGCTAAGGCTGATGGAACCGCTGGGCGTACGGCTTCACAGGATGATAAGCAGCAGGTTTGACCACTGCCTGGTACCCGATTACCCGGGTCCGGCAAACCTGTCCGGCAGGCTCTCGCACGATCTTCCGCTGCCGGAGAATATCTGCTATTGCGGGCCACTCTCCAGATTCGGTGGTACTGCCGGTTCCGTTGTCAGCACCCCCGCCACTGCCCGCAACGCCAACGACACCTCCACCCATGGAGCCTCCGCCCATGATACCTCCACATATGACACCTCCACCCCTGGCACCACCGTCGCAGTCGCCAGTGCCACCTCCGGTCTCTCCGAATCTGCCAGCACCGCCACATCAGCCAACACCGCCACTTCCTCCAGCCCCGCCGGCAGCGTCTCCGCCAGTGCCACCTCCGGCCGAAAACCTCCCCGCCATCCCTTCTGCTGCCTGATCATGTCAGGGCCCGAACCACAGAGATCAATACTGCTGGAAAAGGTGACTGCCGCAGTCACGGAAATGCCACTGGTTATACTTAGCACAACCCCCCTGCATCCGGAGAGCACAGGTAATCAGGAGATTACTGTTGTGACCAACCCTGACACCGCAACTATAAGAAGCTACCTGCTTGAGGCAGCCCTGATAATATCCAGGGCAGGATACACTACAATAATGGAGCTGGCGTCACTGAACAGAGGCGCGATTCTCATTCCTACTCCCGGCCAGACGGAACAGGAGTATCTTGGCATGTACCTCAACGGACGCCTGGGATTTGTGACCGTCAGCCAGAGAGATATCATGCCGGCAGCACCCCGGCGGCACAGCAGCACAGCCGATGCCCTGACAGGGTTTTCCAACAACCCGGCTGATCTATTTACGAATTCCAACCCGCTTGTTAGCGGAGTGGAACCGCCAGGGGTTGCATCGCCAGACCGGAAGACAAAACATGCCGGAGCGGAACTGCCCGATGCTGCCCCTCTGCTGGAGAAGGCACTGGATGTGCTACTTGAGAAGGAAGAGTAGTGAGAGCGCCATTGTCGCCGCCCCTGTCATTAGACCGGACCACACCTCGGTGGGCGTGTGTCCGTTGAGATACAGCCTGGACGACATGACAGCCCCCCCGACCACGGTCACCGTGACCAGCTGCCATACCGTGCGTATATCATAGAGAAGTATCATGAAAACAATCAGTGAAATCAATCCCCCTATGCCGGCTGCATGCAGCGATATCATGTAGAACGAGGTGATAATCAGGGTAATGAGGGTTACTACAGCCAGGGAGATAAAATAGGCCCTGAAGAGCAGCGGCACCTGCATCTTCATCAGCAGCCCGGCCGACAGGGTGTACATCAGCAACGCGAAGGAGAGAAGCAGCACTCTCTCATTGCGGTCACGGGCATTGAATGTCGTTATTGCTCCCCTGGTCCAGAGCACGGCGGCCAGCGCCAGCGGCAGCATCACGTTGTTTGTCACTGCCAGGATGAAGATCATATGCTTCAGTCCCGGCGGGATAAACGAGAGCAGTGTTGGGGAACTGTAGATTATCAGCAGTCCGTACAGCGGCATGAATATGGGATGAAAAGCCACCGACAGCACCTCAGCTGCAATTGTCAGCCTCGACTTCCCTGAGGTGTTCATCGTGACATCCTCCTCATATTGTTATCTCCTTCCTCATCCTTCTATTTCCCCGCTCATCCTGTTATCTCCTTCCTCATCCTGGCGACAGGTATGTTCAGCTGTTCACGGTATTTGGCCACCGTACGCCTGGCGATCTGGTATCCCTTCTCCTGCAGTATCTTCGTCAGCTTCTCGTCGGTCAGCGGCTTGCGCTTGTCCTCATTGCTGAGGCACTCCTGGAGAATACGCTTTATCTCGCGGGTGGAGACCTCGTCGCCCGCGTCGGTCTGCATCCCCTCGGAAAAGAAGAACTTCAGCGGATAGATGCCGAAGTGAGTCTGTATGTATTTGCTGTTGGCCACCCGCGATATGGTGGAGATATCGAGTCCTGTCATCTCTGCCACATCCTTGAGTATCATGGGCCTCAGCCTGGTGTCGTCCCCCTCCTCAAAATACTCCTTCTGGTACTCCAGTATGGCATTCATGGTGAGCAGCAGTGTGTTCTGCCTCTGTCTCATGGCATCGATGAACCACTTTGCAGAATCCAGCTTCTGTTTTACAAACATAATGGCATCACGGTTCTGCTTTCCTGAGGCCTTGTCACGCGAGTAGGATTCGAGCATATCACTGTACCCCCGGCTGATCCTCAGCTCGGGTATGTTGCGGTTGTTCAGGCTCAACTCCAGTCCTTCGTCAGTCTGATCAAGGATGAAGTCGGGGATGATCTGCTGTGCTGACCTGCTGAATGGGTCGCCGGCCACTCCTCCGGGTTTGGGATTGAGCTTCAGCACCTCGTCGATCACACTCTTCATCTCCTCCTCGCTGATCATCAGCTTCGACATTATCTTTTCATAGTGCCGCCTCGAGAACTCCTCGAAATAATCAGTCAGCACGGTACGGGTGAGAGCCACGGCAGGTACCGACTGGTCCTTCCGCTCTATCTGGAGCAGCAGGCACTCCCTCAGGTCACGCGCCCCGACACCCGCCGGCTCAAGATCCTGTATGATCTTCAGGATGGCATTAAGTTCCTCCTCATCGGTGGTGACATTCTGCAGGAAGGCAAGGTCATCAACCATGTTCTCGACCTCACGGCGGAGATAGCCGTCGTCATCAATGTTACCAATGATGTATTCCCCGAGTATCTCCTCGCGCTCCGTGTCGGTCCTGAGGTTGAACTGCGAGGTAAGATTCTCGTGGAATGTTGATCCCGATGCATAGGGTATCTGGTCCCTGCGGTCGTCATCCTTTGAGGTATTGTTTACCTGCAGCCGGTAGTCGGGTATGTCCTCATCATTGAGGTAATCATCGAGGCCAAACTCATCCTGCTCCCTCTGATCCTGCTCATCATCGATATCATCCTCCTGCTCAGCCCTGACATCCTCCTCTTCAGGACCCTCCTCCAGTGCGGGGTTCTCCTCCAGCTCCTTCTTGATACGCTGCTCCATCTGCATGGCAGGCACCTCCAGCAGCTTGATCATCTGTATCTGCTGCGGGGAAAGCTTCTGGAGCAGTTTCTGTTGTAATTTCTGGTCGAGCATTGCCACTTATCTCAAAGACTTTAAAACTCGGCATTACGCGGCGTACGCGGAAAGGGTATCACATCGCGGATGTTAGACATGCCTGTCATGAAGAGTATCAGGCGCTCGAAGCCCAGGCCGAAGCCTGAGTGTGGCGCCGTGCCGAACCTCCTGGTGTCAAGATACCACCACAGATCCTTCAGCGGCAGTCCCAGCTCCTCAATCCTTCCCGTCAGCTTATCCATCTCCTCCTCTCTCTGCGAACCTCCTATTATCTCGCCTATGCCGGGGAAGAGCACATCCATCGCTCTCACCGTCCTGCCGTCATCATTCTGTTTCATATAAAACGCCTTGATGCTCATCGGGTAGTCAGTGAGTATCACCGGCCTTTTGAAGTGAGTCTCCACAAGGTAACGCTCATGTTCAGCCTGCAGGTCCCGACCCCAGCCAACGGGGTACTCCCATTTACGGTTGGCCTTCTCCAGTATCTCCACCGCCTCGGTGTAGGTCAGCCTCATGTAGCTGTTGGCCAACACAAACTCCAGCCTCTCTATCAGGGCGTTGTCTATCATCTTGTTTAGAAACTCAAGATCCTCCCTGCAGTTGTCAAGAGCATACCTTATAAGGTATTTGGTAAAATCCTCCCCCAGGTCCATGTTGTCAGTGATATCCCAGAAGGCCATCTCCGGCTCTATCATCCAGAACTCGGCCAGGTGGCGCGGGGTGTTGGAGTTCTCGGCACGAAAGGTGGGCCCGAAGGTATATATCTCTCCCAGCGCCAGGGCTCCCAGCTCGCCCTCAAGCTGGCCGGAGACGGTCAGGTTGGTTGGCTTGCCGAAGAAATCACTCTCATAATCCACCTTCCCCTCTTTTGTGCGGGGGATGTTCTCCATGTCGAGGGTGGTGACATGAAACATCTCACCTGCCCCTTCGGCGTCACTGCCGGTGATGATAGGAGTGTGAAGGTAGTAAAATCCCCTGTCGTTGAAGTACTTGTGTACGGCAAAGGAAATGGCATGCCGTATGCGCATCACCGCCCCGAAAGTGTTTGTGCGGAAACGGAGGTGCGCTATCTCGCGCAGGAACTCCATCGAATGTCCCTTCTTCTGAAGAGGGTATGTCTCCGGGTCACACTTGCCGTAAAGGGTGACCTCAGAAGCTGTGATCTCCACGCTCTGACCCTTGCCCTGCGAAGGCACGAGGGTACCGGTGACAGCCAGGCTTGCCCCGGTAGTTATATCCCGTAGCAGGTCAGAAGGAAAAGCATTTATGTCAATAACTATCTGTATGTTGTTGATGGTTGAACCGTCGTTCAGCGCCACAAACGCCACATTCTTGATCTCTCTCTTGGTCCTGACCCAACCCTTGACAAGCACCTTCTCTCCGGTGGCCTGACCGGAAAGCAACTCCTTTACTCTTTTCCTCTTCATAAATACCTTTATCCTATACACTCACAAAAATAGCATTTTGTTGATCTTGGCGGAATGAAGAATTAACAAATGGCATTGTTTTTGTGCACAAAAGCAATTTTTCGCCATCTCCGAACGTTTTTCTATGGATATTCAGCTCTTTGATTAATCACGTAAAAAAGGTAATTTTACTTCTTATAACGGTAAATGCGAACATTATGGAAGTCGACAGCAAGATAATTGTAGTGCCATGGGATTTTACTCCGGTGACGGATTATGCATTGCAGCACGCCATCAAGATATCACGTATGACACACAATGATATCTGCCTTCTGCACATTGTTGAGAAGATAACCACCGAGGGGGGTGTCAAGGCCAAGCAGGCTGCCATGAACATAAAGGGCAACGAGGTGGAGCGCCTGTACGGCGTAAAGGTAAAGACGCACGTGCAGCGCGGCACCATCTTCAAGCAGATCCCTGAATTTGTCAATGACCGCGGAGCATCACTGGTGGTGATGGGAACGCACGGCATGAGCGGCATGCAGAAGATCACCGGCAGCTGGGCGCTGAAGGTGATAGCCAAGTCGAAGGTACCCTATATAGTTGTACAGGCACCGCCTGACGACCAGGAGCGGTATCACAACATCGTATGTCCCATCGACTGGCGTGCAGAGGAGAAGGAGAAGCTCTCCATGGCTATCTTCATGGGCAAATACTTCGATTCTAAGATCCACATCCTGAAAGCCACCCGTAAGGATGAGTCGCTGGCCAAGAAGGCTAACCTGAATCTCAACTATGCGGTGAGGATGCTCATTCAGAATAATATAGAATACGAGATATCAGAGGTGCCCTCTGACAAGCTGGCCGAAAAGACTCTGGCGACAGCCAACGAGACGAAGGCTGACCTGATCCTGATAATGACCACCAAGGACATCACCTTTGCAGATTACGTAATAGGTGCAAAGGAGCAGGAGATCATTGCCAATAGCTCCAAAATACCTGTATGCTGCGTGAATCCGACATCGGCCTTTGCCAACCTGGGGCAGTTCATGTACGGGTAGAATTTTCGATTGGCGATTTTCGATTTAGGAATCAATTACCTGATTAACTGTACCATTCGCAAATCACACATCGCACATCGCAAATCGCAAATCGCAAATCCTTAATGTCCATAATAGTCAGTAACGTAACGAAGAGCTACGGGCAGCAGAAAGCCCTTGATGACGTCTCCTTTGCCATCCCTGCAGGTGAGATAGTAGGCTTCATCGGCCCCAACGGTGCCGGCAAGTCGACCATGATGAAGATCATCACCGGTTATTTCCGTGCCGACGCCGGCAGTGTGACGGTATGCGGACTACCGTCAGGACCGGATGCCACGGAGATGAAGAAGCTCATAGGGTATCTCCCTGAAAACAATCCTCTTTATCTTGACATGTATGTCAGGGAGTACCTCGGGTATGTTGCAGACATCTACCGGCTCGGCGGCAGGGCGAAGAATGCCGTCGACTCGGTAGTTGAGCGCACGGGACTGGCCCCGGAGCAGGGGAAGAAGATCGGGGCCCTCTCCAAGGGCTACCGGCAGCGGGTGGGACTGGCACAGGCGCTGATACATGACCCTCAGGTGCTGATCCTCGATGAGGCCACCACCGGCCTCGACCCCAACCAGATAGTGGAGATCCGCAACCTCATCTCCGAGGCCGGAAAGGAAAAAACCGTGATGCTCTCAACACATATCATGCAGGAGGTGGAGGCCATCTGCAGCCGCGTGATAATACTGGACCACGGCCGCATCGTTGCCGACGGCCCCATTGAAGAGATCTCCTCCCTCGCCGGCGCCCGCCTCGAGGAGACCTTCCGCCAGCTGACCGGAAAATAGTCTTCAGTCAACAGTTTGAGGCTCCGACATCGGAGGAGATTCAATCCCGTACACGAAGGGTCGGGACGGCAGTCGGCAGTATATAACTTATTGATTGACTGTGGGCTGAAGGCCGAGGACGGCAGTCTGCGGCGAAATCGCATTTCGAAAATCGAAAATCCCTACTGCCTCTCCAGCCACCTCGACAGGAAGAGATCGTACACGGAATAATATTTCCCGCTGCTGTTACTCTCCTCATAGATCATCTCTTTTGTCAACAGCGCATCAATTGCTCTTGTGATTGAGGCAGGTGTGCCAAGAGAATGCTTGCTAACGAACTCCCCTGAATGGGGTTTGTATACATTCCCCTCCTTTGCAACAGCCATAAGGAGCTTCCATTGGTTTCCCGTAAGCAGATTCCTGTACTGCAGGAAAGTCTTTTCCTGTTCATCGAGTATTTCTCCGCAAATTTCTTTTACAGAATGAATATCTATTTCTCTGCCGCCGGAACTGAAAAGTGTGTTACAAACAGACTGAGTATAATAGGTATGCCTGCGGGTCCACTCCAGAATAAAACCGATTGCTTCCGGAGATATTTTTCTTTTGTTTTCCATAAACTTCTCCGCAATAAACAGGCTGTAACTTTCCTCAGGTATCGGCGGCAGGCTTATTATCCTTGTGCTTGCGAAGAAAGGCCTCTTTGAACTATTGAAGATCTCGGTCATCATATGCCTGTTGCTGCCACTGAACAGGAAATGAACATTATTCAGGGGTTGGATCATCGTCCTGAGCATTGCCTCAGCATTACCTTCCTCATATGATGCGATCACCTGAAATTCATCAAAGGCAAGATAAATATCGGCCCCCTGGTCATTCAGGAAATTCAGCAGAGCAGCGATTGTAATCTCATAATCTGACTGCGCGGAGTATTCAAACCTGACCCCGGGCGCTCCGGTCAGGGAATCATAGGTTATCACCGGCCTTAAGCCCTTCAGGAATGAAAGAAAACGTTTCCCCGCCCATTTTTTTTCAGGATGCACATTAATCGAAGCTGTTGCCAGTTGTCTTGTAAGATCCTTAATGCTTCTGGTAGGATAGAGGTCCACATACAGACAAATCGACTGTTTTGCTTTTAATATTTGATTAAATACGTGATATATCAACGCTGTTTTTCCCATTCTTCGAAGAGAAATAAGCGTCGTATTGAGCCCGCTCCGCAGGTTTCCCGAAAGCTTGTCAGTTTCTTTCTCCCTGTCACAAAACATTGATGGTCCGTGATATCCGACTACCGGAAAAGGATTTTTTGTAATCATAACAAAGCCTGTTTAACTACAAATATAAACATTTTTTATACATTTTGTATTATACATTTTGCGTAATACATTTTGCGTAATTAACCCGGAGAGCCAAAGGAAAAATTGTTCGTAGAATCAACTTGGGGCATGAAAAACCAGAGCCATCTCATCATCTGTATTTTCCAGAGGGCTAACCAATCAAGGCCTGGTATGATAAAGCGAAGAACGGCACAAACAATTAAGTAGCCAAGTGAATGCGCTAAAATCGAAATTGAAGGAAATTGAATATTTTTGTAATCATGAAATTATTATTCTTTCTTCACAATAAAGCAAATCTTATCATCAGCCTGTCACTGATCCCTGCTCTGGCATTTATTACAGTTTTGACCTCCGGTCATAAAGTCAATATTCAGGCCGGTTCTATTCCGGATGCCATTACCGAGTATCGAACTTTTTATGAGGAGCAAATACGTAATACCGAAACTAAAGATCATTCAATGATCCCTCTCAGAAGTCCTCAATGGGAGAAAGCGACTATTCAAAAATGGTATCGCGGTCACGCTGCTGTAACCCCGCTGGATTATGAAGAGAATTACTTCATCAGTTGTTCCACTAGTCCCTACAGTTTCACTTTAGGCGCAATCTCCTTCCTAATGGTGAATAAGGGAGCAGACGGTTCCATGCAGGGAGAAATTGTCTATATTATTCGGGATAGGTTGGATATACCATCTGTTAAGGGAGGGCAATCGCCCTTCTCAGGTACCATTTTGGTGGAGAGCCTGCATTGTGAATTCCTTGCAGCATATGTCTGTCAACCTGATGGGAGCGTGCTACACTATATTGATTCTGCTGCATTGCCCTCGCCCCAAATGTCAGTTTCTGAAGACCTTGACTGTTACATCTATGAATTATGGCAGAAAACAGACATAGATGGAGGAGAAACTTTGAGCAATCCCATCCGAATCTCCTCCCATACGGAATGCTGCTTTATTCAGGAATCCTATTCTAAGACCGTTGCTTATAACTACTATGACCTTGGCGAAAGAGGAGATGTCACGCCTCCGCCATCCCGCCCCCTCTCCGCAGATGAGCTTAAAATGCTGGAGTCTGTCCGTGGATTTTTATCCAAAGATTAAGCAACCAACAATGTCTCAGATACAGTGCGGGGCTACACAAAATATGGGTAACTCTGCCTGGCGGGTTTCACCTTCTATGGTCTCAGGTTGCTTGTTACCTGCAATTTTGAAATATTGCCTGAAAACGATTATCTTTGTCCCGTTATACGACAGGTGGACAGATTTGCGCTGATTGCAACCACGGAAAAAAATGCTAAAACGGTATCCAACCGCTGCTTTTCAACAATCCGTCCCTGCCATTGTTAAACGTAAAAAAAAACAGATGAGCTATCTATTTACTTCTGAATCCGTATCCGAAGGCCACCCCGACAAGGTTGCCGACCAGATCTCTGACGCACTCCTCGACAACTTCCTGGCATGGGACCCCGACTCAAAAGTCGCATGTGAGACCCTCGTCACCACCGGCCAGGTGGTGGTGGCCGGCGAGGTCAGAACAAAAACCTACATCGACGTGCAGACAATAATCCGCGAGGTCATCAATAAAATCGGCTACACTAAGGCCGATTATATGTTCGACGGCAACTCCTGCGGCGTCTTCTCTGCCATCCATGAACAGTCGCCCGACATCAACCAGGGCGTCGTCCGCCAGAAGAAGGAGGAGCAGGGCGCAGGCGACCAGGGGATGATGTTCGGCTACGCGGTCAATGAGACCGATAACTACCTTCCCCTCTCACTCGACATAGCCCACGAGCTTGTCTATCAGCTCGCCGAAATACGTCGCGAGGGTAACCAGATGAAATACCTCAGGCCCGACTCCAAGTCGCAGGTCACCATCGAATACAGTGATGACGGCACACCGAAGAGAGTGCATACCATCGTGGTCTCAACGCAGCATGACGATTTCGACAGGGATGAGAAAAAAATGCTGGAGACGATCAAAAAGGATGTCATTAATATCCTGGTCCCGAGGGTGAAGGCGCAACTGGGCAAAGATTTACAAAAGCTTTTTGATTCAAAAATTATTTACCATGTCAACCCGACGGGCAAGTTTGTCATCGGCGGGCCTCACGGTGACAGCGGACTGACGGGACGCAAGATCATCGTCGACACCTACGGCGGCCGCGGTGCCCACGGCGGCGGCGCCTTCTCGGGCAAGGACCCCTCGAAGGTAGACCGCTCGGCAGCATACGCAGCACGTCATATAGCCAAAAATATGGTCGCTGCCGGCGTAGCACGCGAGATGCTGGTGCAGGTATCATACGCCATCGGCGTGGCACAGCCGGTAGGTATCTATGTGAACACCTTCGGCACCTCGAAGGTGAAACAGAGCGACGGTGAGATTGCCGAAATGATCGGTAAGATGTTCGACCTTCGTCCGGCGATGATAGCGAAGGAGTATGGGCTGCGCAAGCCGATATACCTCGAAACGGCCGCCTACGGTCATATGGGCCGCACACCCGTCACGGTGGAGAAGACCTTCAGGTCATTCAACGAGAAGCCGGACAAGACCATAAAGGTCACCCTCTTCAAGTGGGAAGAACTCAACAGGGTGGGAGCAATCAAAAAGGCTTTCGGACTTTAGTTCGAGAGATCGACAACCCGTGCCGGGTTGGCTATCAGCCTCTGATTCGAGGTATCGACAACACGTGACTGGCTGGTTGCCATCCTCTGGGATGAGGCTGTGACAACGGGCAGCACACTGACTGACAAACTTTTGGGATGAGGCTTTGACAATATGTAACACGCTGGATGCCAGCCTCTAGTATGAGGCTTTGACAATTCTTGCAATGTTATCCGATCTGCCGAGGGTATAGTAATGTATCCCCGGCACTTCGTTTTTAAGGAGATCGCGGCTCTGGGCTGCCGCCCACTCTATGCCCACCTCCCTCGCCTCCTCATCACTGCGGCATCTTGACAGCTCGTGAACCAGCTCCTCAGGCATGTCGATATGGAAGGTCTGAGGCAGGAGATTAACATCGGTCATTGCCGAGACAGGCTTGATACCGGGTATCAGCGGCACCGTCACCCCAATGGCGCGCAGAGCATCACGGAAAGCATAGAATTTTTCATTGTCGAAAAACATCTGCGTGACAATGTAACACGCTCCCGCATCCACCTTGCGCTTCAGGTTGACCATGTCGCTCTTCATATTCGGAGCCTCAAAATGCTTCTCGGGATAACCGGCCACGCCGATGCAGAAAGATGTTGCAGCAGTGTTCTTCAGATCCGGGTCAAGATAATGGCCGCGGTTCATATCGGTTATCTGCTTCACCAGCTCGTTGGTGTTACTGTGACCTCCCGGGTCGGGTATAAAGGCACGGCTGCCCCTGGGAGGATCGCCGCGCAGGGCCAGCACATCGTTGATACCCAGAAAATTCATCTCTATCAGTGCGTTCTCCGTCTCCTCCTTCGAGAAGCCGCCGCAGAGGATGTGCGGCACCACGTTGACATTATACTTGTACTTCACTGCAGCGGCAAGGGCAATGGTCCCGGGCCTCTTACGCGTCGTACGCCTCTCCAGCAGCCCGTCAGGCCTCTCGGCCAGCACCACCTCATTGCGGTGCGAGGTGAAGTTGATATATGCCGGCTCGTACTCCAGCAGTCCCTCAATGGTGTTGTAGATACGCTCTATGCTGTGCCCCTTCAGCGGAGGCAGCAGCTCAAACGTGAAGAGCGGCTTCTTCGTGCTGTTGATAAGATCAATGACTGTCGGTCCTTTCATCCGTGGAAAAATTGATGTATAAGGTCAGATGCAACCGCACATGATTGAAAACTAATTGAATTCATGTTTTTGATATGTGTAAGTCATGTGGGTTTCATATTGCAAATCTAAAGATTCGGCGCCAGCCACCTGGCAGCCTCCTCAACGGTTATCCCGCACCGTGCAGCATAGTCCTCAAGCTGGTCCCTTCCTATCGTGCCCACGTTGAAATATGACGATTCCGGCGATGCGAAGATATAACCGCAAACTGAAGAAACAGGCACCATCACGAAACTCTCCGTCAGCGTCACGCCAATTGTCTCCGGCGCCCTGAGGAGGTCAAAGATCACCTGCTTGCCGGTGTGGTCAGGACAGGCAGGATAGCCCGGCGCCGGCCTGATGCCCTGGTACTTGACCTTGAACATCTCTGCTGCGGTAAGAGTCTCGCCGGCAGCATAGCCCCAGTGCCTGACGCGTATCTCGCGGTGCAGCCACTCGGCGGCAGCCTCGGCGAAGCGGTCCGCCAGTATCCTCAACATGATCGTATGGTAGTCGTCGCCGGCAATGTCCGCGGGCAGCTTCTCAACGCTCTTCACCGTCACCACGAACAGTCCCGCGTGATCATCCTTTTCCGCCACGAAATCGGCCAGGCAGAGATTATGATGCCCCGCCTCCTTCTCCTCCTGGTTGCGCAGGAAGCGAAGCCACGCCTCGCCGGTGGCGGTGGCAGTGGCGGATCGAGATTCGCCGCTGCCGGATCCACTGCCCTCACGTGTGATCAGCCTGACATCGTCGTCGTGGCGCTCCGCCGGGAAGATGCCCGACAGGGCTTCGGCAACCATCAGCTCCTCGTTTATGATCCTCTCAATCATTGCCAGGGCATCATCATACAGCTTCCTGGCCTCAGCTCCTTTGACGGGATCATTGAAGATATCAGGGTACTTGCCGTTGATCTTCCAGGCAAAGAAGAAGAATGTCCAGTCGATATACTCAGCCAGCGTCCTCAGGCTCACCGGCCCGGAGTTAATCACTCCCGGCATAGCCGGGGCAGGCATGGGAGTCACGGTGCGCAACCCGTTCTGCCTGGCAGCCGCCAGCGTTACCAGCTTCTTCTCCTTTCTCGAAGCTTCATGGTCGCGGCGCAGCTTCTCATACTTATCCTTCAGCGAGATGCCCAGGGAGCCGTCCGCCGCCGCCAGTCCCGACATCACGGGCACGGCCCGCGATGCATCCTTCACATAGACAGCGTTGTATGAATATACCGGGGCTATCCTCACCGCAGTATGTATCTCCGAGGTTGTTGCCCCGCCGATCAGCAGCGGTGTCTTTATGCCTCTCTCTTCCATCAGCGATGCGATATGCACCATCTCCTCGAGCGACGGGGTTATAAGTCCCGACAGCCCGATGAAGTCAACCTTCTCTTTTTCAGCCGTTTCCAGTATTTTTTCCGCCGGCACCATCACCCCCAGGTCAATCACCTCGTAGTTATTGCACGAGAGTATCACTCCCACGATGTTCTTCCCTATGTCATGCACGTCGCCCTTGACCGTTGCCAGCAGCACCTTACCGGCCGATGATGCCTCACCGCTCTTCATCTCCGCCTCAATGAAGGGTGTCAGCCGTGCCACGGCCTTCTTCATCACCCTGGCGCTCTTGACTACCTGGGGCAGGAACATGCGTCCCGACCCGAACAGGTCGCCCACCTCGTTCATGCCGGCCATCAGCGGCCCCTCTATCACCCTCAGCGCCCTCTCATACTGCGGCCGCGCCTCCTCAACGTCCTCCCCGATGAAAGTGTCAATGCCGTTTACCAGCGCATGCTTGATGCGGCTCACCACATCAGCATCCCTCCACTCCAGTCGTTTTGTGGTCTCCTCCTGCTTCTCCTCCTTCATTCCCGAGGCATACTGCAGCAGCCTGTCTGTGGCATCCTTCCTGCGGTTAAGCACCACATCCTCCGTCAGCTGCAGCAGGTCAGGCTCGATGGAGGTATATACCTGAAGAAGGCCAGGGTTGACGATCCCCATGTCCATGCCGGCCCTGATTGCATGATAAAGGAAGACGGAGTGCATCGCCTCCCTCACAGGGTTATTGCCCCGGAAGGAGAAGGAGAGGTTGCTCACCCCGCCGCTCACCCTGGCATACGGCAGATTGGCCTTGATATATTCCGTGCAGCTTATGTAATCGACGGCGTAGTTGTTGTGCTCCTCAATGCCCGTGGCGATGGCCAGTATGTTAGGGTCGATGAAGATGTCTTCCGGCGGGAATCCGATCTCCTCCGTCAGCAGCCGGTATGACCTGTCGGCCACCTCTTTTCTTCTCTCGAAGGTGTCAGCCTGCCCACGCTCATCGAAGAGCATGATCACCGCAGCAGCACCGTAGCGTCGCACCAGCCGTGCCTTCTTCAGGAAATCCTCTTCGCCCTCCTTCAGGCTGATGGAGTTGACCACCGGCTTGCCCTGTATGCACTGCAGCCCGGCCTCCAGCACCTCCCACTTCGAGGAGTCGACCATGATTGGCAGTTTGGCTATGTCAGGCTCACTCATGACCAGGTTGATAAACCGGGTTATTGCTGCCACGCCGTCGATCATGGCATCATCCATGCAGATGTCAATAACCTGTGCTCCGCCCTCCACCTGGTCGCGCGCCACATCCAGCGCCGCCTGGAAGTTACCCTCGCGTATCAGTCTTGCAAATTTTATGGAGCCGGCAACGTTTGTTCGTTCGCCTATATTAATAAAATTGGTTTCCGGACGGATCACCAGCGGTTCCAGTCCCGCCAGCGACGTTATGTGTTTCCTCTCCGGCACTGTTCGCGGCTTCTGCCCGGCGGCCCGCGAGGCTATCACCCTTATATGGTCAGGGTTGGTACCGCAGCAGCCGCCGATGATGTTAACCCAGCCGTTCTGCAGAAAACTCCTTATGATGTTGCCCATATAGTCGGGCGACTGATCATACTCCGCAAACTGGTTTGGCAGACCGGCGTTGGGATGTGCCGAGACGAAGAAGGGTGCCTTCGTCGATATCTCTTCGATGAAGGGCCTGAGCTGCTCGGCTCCCAGGGCGCAGTTCAGCCCTATGCTCAGCAGCGGGAAGTGCGACATGGTTATGAGAAACGCCTCCAGGGTCTGTCCCGTCAGCGTGCGACCGCTGGCATCGGTGATGGTGCCTGAGACCATGACTGGAATCTCAATCCCCTTTTCTTCCATCACGCCGCTGATGGCAAAGAGTGCCGCCTTGGCATTCAGGCCGTCAAATACCGTCTCCACCAATATGATATCGACCCCACCGTCGATGAGCCCTCTCACCTGCTCCCCGTAGGCTTCCGCCAGGTCCGCAAAGGTGACGGTGCGGACGCCGGGATCGTTCACGTCGGGCGACATGGAGGCAGTGCGGTTGGTGGGTCCCACTGATCCTGCCACCCACACCTCCCTGCCTGTCCGGCCGGCATACTGCTCCGCGGCTTCCCGCGCCAGTGTGGCAGCAGCAACGTTGATGGCCTGAACACAATCATCAATGCCGTAGTCGGACTGCGAGATCCTGCTGGCGTTGAAGGTGTTGGTGCTGATGATGTCAGCACCGGCCTCAAGGTATTCGAGATGTATATTGCGTATTATGTCAGGCTGCGTGATGCTGAGCAGGTCGTTGTTGCCCTTTAGCGGCTGAGGGTGCGACACAAACTGCTGACCGCGGTACTGCTCCTCGGTAAGCCGGTGGCGCTGTATCATGGTACCCATGGCCCCGTCGAGGACCAGGATCCTCTCAGCCAATGCCTCTGTGACAAATCTTTTCAATGTCTGACGGTTTTTAGTTCCGCAAAAGTACCTTAAAGCGGTGATAAATGAAAATCAGATTGTTCTTCAGAATGGACAGCGAAAGGGAAGGCTGCATGTGAAAATAGAAGGCAATGGGGTAAAAAGAAATTTCAATGTATTAGTTTTACAGCTTAAATCCCCTTTATTAAAGCCGTCGAATTATGGTTATGCAATTCGGAAAAACTTGGTGGGGCGAGCAATGGCTGCGTTCATTGGCAAACGTGGACTATGACAACCGCCTGCCACGGGGAGCCTCCTATGCCCGTAACGGATATGTTAAGGAGGTGAAGATCAGGGATAATGTGATTAAAGCCAAAGTAGCCGGCAGTCGCCCCACACCCTACAGGGTGACCCTGATTGTCCCCCCCTTTTTCGAGGAGGAGGTCGATCTATTCATGCAGGAAATCATCAAACGACCTGCACTGATCTCCAGGTTGCTGAACCGTGAGCTCGACCCCGGATTGCTGTCCATAGCCGAAGAGGCAGGACTGAGAATCTTCCCCCGGCAATGGACTGATTTTAAAATGCAGTGTACCTGCCCCGACTGGGCGGTGCCATGTAAGCACCTGGCATCGGTAATTTACATGGTAAGCCGTGAGATTGATAACAATCCTTTTCTCGTATTCGAGATCCACAAGGTAAAACTCCTTGAAGAGCTGAAGAAGCGGGGCATTTTTGTCTCTGACCCCAAGAAGACTGAGATCTCGAAACTCTCTGACCTCCTGAAAACAAAAAAGAGGCTAAAGAGTGACTACGATGAAGAAAAAGTCTACGGACGTGTGGATTTCTCCACGCTCAACGATATCTCCGAAGCATTGGTGCACCTTCTCCCGGATGCTCCGCCATTCTACCCGGGTGGTAATTTCCGTGAGAAATTCTCACTGCAGTTTCTGCGCATTGCCAGGTCAGCCAGGCGTGTTCTAAGCAGGAAACTCGATTTTGATGCTCTCTTCCCTGCCCTAACCAATCCACCCGAGGTCAATCATCACTCAACTATCTCACTATCTGTTGACAGCGACCATAATATTCAGGTCCTTGGGGAAAACCATTCGTTGAAAAAGCCGGATCAGCTCCTTACGGCCGTATACCGGCTTAATCCCGGCCATCTGCCAGATTATCAGCCTTCGGTGGCCGGGCTTCATAAAATAATCCTCGCATCATTGCATCTGATTGCCAACGGGAATATAGTCCCACAAATAGTGCAGCTTGGCAACAGGCAATATTACATCCGCTGGCTTCCGGCTTTGATTGAAAGCGAGGTGCGTCTTATGACCGGGAAAATGGAGGAAATTCTCCCGCCGGGGTTGTTACTGTCGCCCAAAACAGTAAGCGGCACCAGACAGCTATTGCCTCTTGAAAACCAGACAAATGAATTGCTGTCCATAGTTGTCACTGAACTGGTTGCCCGTTTTTCCGGTCCATCAAACGGCAATCTGTTCGAAGATTTCTTCTTTAAAAACAAGGCCTATCCATTCACCGGAGTGGGAGAGAACGCTCTGAGCGGGGGAGTGAAGGTCTGGCTTGACCGGTTTCACATTACAACAGAAAACTATAAGCCGGTAATAACAGTGACGGAGCTCCACGATGAACGCTTTGACGTGCGGGTCAGCATTGAGGATAAATCAGATGCTGAAAGTCTGCCTATCCCCGTTGCAAAAATCCTGAAGGACAAACAATACGAAAAACAACGTTTCAAAATATTGCAGTCCCTTTCCCTGCTTTCACCGTTTATAAAGGGGCTCGACATGCACATTAACTCGGGCGGCAGTCAACCCATAATATTTGACGTCAGTGAATTTGCCCCGTTCCTGATGGAAATGCTGCCTGCCGTTCGCCTGCTGGACATTAAGATCATGCTCCCGAAATCATTGCAGGAGCTGATCCGTCCCAAGGCGACGGTAAAACTCAGGCGAAATGCCGAACAGCAAGGCTACGTACGACTTGACGATCTGCTGTCGTTCGACTGGCAAGTAGCTCTGGGCGACACTCTTGTCTCACCCGATGAGTTCAGGAGATTGCTTACCAACGCATCGGGTCTGTTCCGGTTCAAGGAGAATTATATCTACGTCAGTGAATCGGAAATGGAAAAACTGTATAGGTTTTTCAGTGCCGATAAAAGCCTGAGCTCCTATCAGTTACTCCAGACAGCACTTTCAGGTGATTTTGAAGGAGCCCCGGTTATGCTAACCAGCGAAGTGCGCGAATTGATCAGAGAACTCACCTCAGCTGAAGATATCCCGTTGCCGTCAGGACTGAATGCGATCCTCCGGCCTTACCAGAAACGGGGCTACTCATGGATGTACCGGAACAGCCGTATCGGATTCGGCAGTATCATCGCCGACGATATGGGCTTGGGCAAAACAGTGCAGGTAATTTCCATCCTGATGAAATTAAAGGAAGAAAAGGCCTTAAATGATAGACACAAAGCCCTGGTGGTTGTCCCCACAGGATTGCTTACCAACTGGCAGTCGGAAATACAGCGATTCGCACCATCGCTTTCTTCTCAGATTTATCATGGCGGCATGCGCGACATAAAACAGTTTGATGCCGATGTGATGCTCACCACTTACGGTGTGCTTCGCAGCGACGCCGAGCTTCTTAAGAAACGGAAATGGCAGATAATGATCATTGATGAAGCGCAAAACATAAAAAACCATGACACAGCACAGGCCAAAGCGACAAAAAGTATACCTGCAAATATTCGCATTGCCATGAGCGGAACACCGGTGGAAAACCGGCTGTCAGAATTCTGGTCCATCATGGATTTCACAAACAAAGGCTACCTCGGTAATGAAAAGACCTTCAGATCTGACTTTGCCGAACCTATTCAGGTATTCAATGATGAACAGGCAGTGGCAAGATTCCGCAAGATAACCTCTCCGTTCATGATGCGCCGTATGAAAACAGACAGGTCCATCATCTCTGACCTGCCTGACAAGGTGGAACAAAATCAGTATGCACTGCTATCGGGGCCACAGGCGGCTCTCTATGAAAAAACAATGCAGGCGGCGATGGATGAGATTGAAGGGGTTACCGGGCCGGACAACCGGGCATTGTTCAAAAGACAGGGGCTGGTGCTGCAGATGATACTGGCGTTAAAGCAGATATGTAATCACCCGACCAACTTTCTCAAAAACGGGAACTTTGACCCATCGCTCTCGGGTAAAACGGAATTGCTGTTTGAACTGCTCGACAGCATCACTGAAGCTGGCGAGAAGGTGCTCATCTTTACCCAGTTCAGGGAGATGGGCGATCTGCTGGAACGCTTTATCTCCAACCGTTTTGGCGACCGGCCTTTGTTCTATCACGGTGGCTGCAATATCAACCAGCGTCAGGAGATGATAGACCGGTTCCAGCATAACCGTGCCGACAGAATATTCGTTCTCTCACTTAAAGCCGCAGGTACAGGACTGAACCTTACTGCTGCCACCCATGTCATCCATTACGATCTATGGTGGAACCCGGCTGTCGAGAACCAGGCTACCGACAGGGCCTATCGTATCGGGCAAAAGAAAAATGTGATGGTACACCGTTTTATCACCAAGAACACTTTTGAAGAACGGATCGATGAAATGATCAGCCAGAAGAAACACCTGGCAGAGATGACGGTTGCCACCGGAGAAAACTGGATTGGCAAGCTAAGCAATAAGGAACTGCGGGAGATATTTGCTTAGTCGGGTGCAGGTGGCAGTATGATGCAAATCTAACGTGAGTACCCGCTGAGGACTGAGGCGATATATGCTGCCAGCCGGTTGACCCGCCTCGGCAGAAGGCGACGGTGCTGGTGTATTTCCATTCCCGACCTGATTATTTTTCTCACCACCCCCGCTATCATGGCCGTACCGGCCGGCTCATCCTCACGGGTGACAGCATCACCCTGAGTACAGATGAGCAAGACACCCTCCCTGGATATCACTCGCGTGACTCTGTGTATCACATATCCTCCGTCTCGCCGCAGCACAGCAATCTCACCCGCCTCCGGCAAGCTGGTACCACAAGGTGCGATCACCACCGTATCACCCGGCCTGATCGCAGGCCACATGCTGTAGCCGCCGGCGGTGACGGTGACTGCGTGTCCCCCGTCAAGCATCTCCAACAGGGCCCCGGCGGCAACTGTCTTATCATCTGTAGCCCGCAGAAGCAGGTAATCGCGAACAGTGCCGTCAGGAAGAAATGAGAGCCTGCTCACCGGCACCGAAGCCGCCAGGTCATCCGCCGCTGCCGCCATTCGTGCTGCCGCCTCAGGGTCCCAGTTCTGCTGTATGCAGTTGGCCATTATCATGGCCACCGCCTCTGCCCCGGCAACAGGCTCCGACACGTTGGCCGCGCCGTGCCTGATAACCCACAGATGATCGAGAGGAGCAGTGCGGGGCTCGTCATTGCGGTAAACAGGTGTGCTGTGCATCACCCACCTTCCGCCCTCGCGACGCAGCACCAGCCTGTCATCGTGGATGACCCTGTCGTCCGCACCGTCAAAGATCCCTGCCAGGGTGGTCTTGCCGCTGCCGGAGCGCCCGGTGAAGAGCCAGCCCCTGCCGCCGGCAACAACCCCCGAGCCATGTATCATGATATCACCCGCCCGTGAGAAGAGGAAGTAAAGCAGCAGTCCGTCAAGCGGCCAGGGAAGGGGATCAACAGTAATATCGGAAATGTCGGCGCTGGCATCTTCAGCCGAAAGATCAGAACCATGTCTGTCGGGGGTAAGGCCGGTTCGGGAATGAACCCGTGATTTATCATCACCGGAAGTCTGAGTCATATGCTCTGTAGCAAAGGCCTCCGTGACAGAGGGTGTTCCTGAATTGTCATGCCCCGGACCGCTTTGAGGCTGCGCCCCTGATGTATTGTCACTGTGATCAGGAGGCTGATGATCTGTTGGATAAGGCTTCTGCGGAGATCTTGAATCTATAGCGTTGTGCAGGGTATCTGCAAAGATTCTCCACTGCATTTTGCCGTGAGGCATCTCAAGTACGGCGCTCCTCTCCGGATCTCTCAGAAACACCCTCGTGCGGACAGCCTCATCATCCCTGAACACCTCCCAGAAGGGCTCACCCGAGTTCCTCACTCCCCCGGGAAACTCCTCCATCAGCCGGGCATCAAATACCTTTACCGCCCAGGCAGGTATCTCCCCCGCACCGAATTCAACATCCACTACAAGGTCAGGGTCAGTCTCACCAGCCATAAAGGGAATGACCGCATAATTACTCCCGGGGTCAGCATCGGCAAGGATGCCCGGAGCAGTATCAATAAACATATAAGGATTGACATCAGAGGGCACCGCAAAGGCTCTGAACCGCTCATCAGGCACCAGCGTGACTCCCTCTTCTGACTGCAGCCTGATCCTCCTCCCGGCTATGACAATATCAACGGTCACGGCTCGCGGAACTGAAGAAATTCCTGAATCTTACTGAAGAACTCCAGCGCATCTTTTTCAGCAATATCCTTCTCCACATCGAACTCTTCGACTATCTTTGACGTTATATCACCGACGGACAACTCTCCGTCAATCAGCTCCCAGATGAAAGCCCCGGTCTCGGTCAGCCTGTAAAGCGAATCCATGTCGGCAATGTTGTCTGTAAGGGGAATCAACAGAAATTCGTCGTTGATCCTGCGGAAAACCACTGCAGGCGAATGTGACGGTATTGACGAGAGTGATATCATAGATCATATAATCAACTCAAACTTACATAAAAACGTCTGATTATGGACAGGCAATTGCATAACAGGGCAGTTACCCCGATAATCAGAGGAAAGATAGCTGAATTCGACCTATCTTTGGAAAAGTAAAATCAATCTTTAATGGCAAGAAAAAAACAGGAAAAAAAATCCGGCATCGATCCTAAGAAACTGATTGAGATGATCACCGCGGTTATGGCAAAGAATCCGAAGCAGCCCCTTAATTACAACCAGATCGCCGCACGGCTGCAGTTCACTGAAAAAGAAGAGAAAAGAGCACTCTCCGAGGCTCTCCTCAGGATGAAAAAAGATGGGTTGTCGGAAGAGAGAAACCACGGCAAATATATACTCAAGGCTGTCGGCGGCTATATCACCGGAACCGTAGACCTCACCAAGTTCGGCTATGGCTTCGTGATATCCGACGAGATGGAGGATGATGTGTTCATTGCAGCCCGCAACCTCAATACCGCCCTGCACGGCGATCAGGTGAAGGTGCTGCTCTATGCCCGGCACAAGGGCAAGAGGCCCGAAGGTGAGGTGACGGAGATCGTCAGCCGCTCACGCGCTACCTTCGTGGGTACAATAGAACTTACAAAACAGTTCGCCTTCCTCATCCCCGACAATAAGAACATGCCCTTCGACCTCTTCATCCCGCTCGCCAAACTAAACGGGGCAAAGCAGGGGCAGAAGGCCGTAGCACGTATGGTGGACTGGGACCAGCGGTCACGGAACCCCATGGGTGAGATAATTGAGGTGCTCGGTAATCCCGGTGAGAATGACACCGAGATGCACGCCATCCTGGCCGAATTCGGCCTCCCCAACAGGTTCGAGCCTGAGATTGAGGCTGCTGCAGAGAAGTTACAGGCAGAGATCACCCCCGAGGAGATTGCAGCACGGCGCGACTTCCGCGATGTGCCGACTTTTACCATCGACCCTGAAGACGCCAAGGACTTTGACGATGCCCTTTCACTCAGGAAGCTGCCTGACGGCAATATGGAGGTGGGAGTGCACATTGCGGATGTGTCCCACTACGTCAGGCCTGGGACGGCACTGGAGAAGGTGGCACAGGAGAGGGCAACCTCGGTCTACCTGGTCGACCGCACCATACCGATGCTGCCCGAGAGGATCTCGAACCACATATGCTCCCTCAACCCCTTCGAGGATAAGCTCACATACTCGGCCGTCTTCGTGCTCGACAGCAAGGCGACAGTCGTCAGTGAGTGGTTCGGACGCACGGTGATACGTTCTGATATGCGCTTCTCATATGCTGATGCACAGATGGTTATCGATACCGGCGACGGGGAGATGAAGGAGCAGCTGCTGACACTGCATAACCTGGCACAGATGCTTCGCAGCAGACGCTTTGCCTCGGGATCGTTTGCCTTCGAGAGACTCGAGGTCAAGTTCAACCTGAGCGAAAAGGGAGTGCCCCTCGGCATCCTCTTCCGCGAGTTCGGCACCGCCAACCAGCTTATCGAGGAGTTTATGTTGCTGGCAAACAAAAGGGTGGCGGAATATGTGGGCAAGAGACTCAAGGGAAAGACCTTTGTTTACCGCATCCACGACAAACCCAATGCTGAAAAACTGAGCTCATTTGGCTATTTCATCAAACGGTTTGGATATCAGCTTGACACCGAGAATGTGAAGGGTCTGCCGGCTGCCATGAACAAGCTGATGGATGATGTCTCCGGCAAGAAAGAACAGAACATCATCGAGACCCTTGCCCTCCGATCCATGGCCAAGGCTGTCTACTCAACAGATAATATAGGCCACTACGGTCTCGCATTCGGTCACTATACACACTTCACCTCTCCCATCCGCCGTTATCCCGACATGATGGTGCACCGGTTGCTTTCGAAATATCTTGAAAAACAGGCTCCGCGCGACCCCGACAAGTACTCAAAGATGTGCGAGTATTCGTCGAAGATGGAGCGACTAGCCACCGATGCCGAGAGAGCATCAATCAAGTACAAGCAGGTGGAGTTCATGAGCGACAAGATCGGAAAGGTGTTCGAGGGTGTCATATCGGGCGTGACCGAGTGGGGCATCTATGTCGAGATCATCGAGAACCAGTGCGAGGGGATGATAGCCATCAGGGAGCTGCAGGACGACTACTTCGAATATGATGAGGAGAACTACAGCATCAGGGGCAGGCAAACCGGCAAGGTCTATATGCTTGGCGACAAAATCAGCGTGGAGGTGGCCAGGGCCGACCTGCAGAAGAGGCAGCTCGATTACAGGCTGGCAGAATCAGCTGATAAGGAATAGTCGGGTTACCGGGTTGGTTGATCTCCAACGAATTGATCCCATTGGTTCCGGGATTGTCTGAAGCTGGTTGTTTAATGTAGTCAGTACTGGTTGATCTCCCAATCGGGAAGCCCTCCGATCACCGGGTTCCTGAGCCTACGGGCGGGAGGTCTCCCGGTTACCTGGTTCTTGAGCTTACCTCAGGAAGCCTTCCGGTTACCGGCTTATCTGATCGCTCCCGATGAGCTCCAGCAGCTTCTCCAGCGCCTCGGCCTCGGGTATATTCTTATACACGGCCTCGGTACCGCGGTAGATGTGTACTTTGCCCTCTGCAACCCCCACGTAGCCATAATCGGCACCGGCCATCTCACCCGGACCGTTGACTACGCATCCCATGACTGCTATCTTCATGCCTGTCAGGTGTGCCGTGGCAGCCTTGACCCTGCGCACCGCCTCCTGAAGGTTGAATTTTGTACGTCCGCAGGTGGGGCATGATATATACCTCGTGCGGGTGATACGTGCCTCCGTGGCCTGCAGTATGGAAAAAGCCAGCCTCCTCAGGGGCTCGCCCTGCACCGCACCACTGTTTGTGATGCAGAGTCCCGCCGGATGCCGTGCAATGAAGAAGCGCCCCAACAGCGCGGCAGACTCTACTGCCAGCTGCTCCGGATCGTCACAGCGGAAGAGAGGATTGAGCAGCCGGTCATGTGCCTCTCTGCCCGTCACGGTCATCAGCTGATCAGCAGCGACGGTCAGCACCGCACCCTCAAAAAGGGCTCCGGACTCATCAGTAAAACGTACTGGGGCACCTGTAATTTCAGCGGACTCATCTGCTGAAGCGACTGGAGGACCGGGAAAAACACCGGAATCATCTATGACACGCTCCGCATCCACGGAAATATTTCCGGACTCATGAGCGGACTCTCCTGAGCCTTCAGAGGCCTGCTCCGGTTCACCCCGGACCCCTCCTGTATCGGCAACATAAACCTGTGGCATCCACGGATCACCTGAGGGCCTTCGCTCCAGCGGGGCGACGGGCTTCACAACCCGTCCTGGTTCGCCGGCCACAGCCCTGATGATGGCTTTTGCCACCGGTATCTCTGCCTCTGGCGGTTCCGATAGCGACACCCTGACGGTATCTCCTATACCCTCCGCCAACAGTGTGCCGGTGCCGGCAGCAGAGATGATCCTGCCGTCCTCACCTTCACCCGCCTCGGTGATGCCGAGGTGAACCGGGAAAAGCATCTCCTCCTCCTCCATCATCTTGACCAGCAGTCGATTGGCCGTCACCATCGTGAGCGTGTCGGACGACTTCATTGAAACAACTATCCGGTCAAACCCTTCCCCCCTGAATATATTCAGGAATTCAATGGCCGATACAACCATCCCCATCGGTGTGTTACCATAACGGGTCATGATGCGGTCAGAGAGGGAGCCGTGATTCACCCCGATCCTTATAGCAGTGCCATTATCCATGCAGATCCTGATCAATGGCAACAACCGCTCCCTGGTGCGGTCGAGCTCGGCCATCCACTCGCTTTCAGTGAGCTCATGCCTGATAAATGAGGCTCTCTTATCTGCATAGTTGCCGGGATTGATCCGTACCTTCTCAACGAGGCGTGCCGCCACTTCGGCAGCAGCAGGATTGAAATGTATGTCGGCACAGACGGGTGTGTCAAATCCAGCCCTGCGTAATTCTCTCTTTATATTGGCCAGGTTTTCAGCCTCCCTGACACCCTGGGCTGTCAGCCTCACAAGCTCACCGCCCGCCTTAATGATACGTATGCACTGGCTGACGCTGGCAGCGGTGTCAAGAGTGTCGGTGTTGGTCATGCTCTGCACACGCACGGGGAGATCACCACCCATGGTCAGGCTGCCTATGTTTATTATATCTGACCTGTATCGTGTGATAGTCATACTGTTATCTGCCGTTCATTACCCCCTGCGGTGGCGGACTGATCTGCCCTCCCCTTACCGGAGCATATGTCATGCTGTTGTCTCCCAACCTCACCAGCGCAGTTGCAGGCTTATCTGCCTTCTCATTGCCGGAGCAGCTCTCATGCGGTTATCTCCCAATCGTACCCGTCCTTGCGGTCTTTCACCGTGATGCCCAGCTCACTGAGCCTGTTCCGTATCCGGTCCGAGGTCTCCCACTCTTTCCTTGCCTTGGCCTCCTGCCTCATGTCGAGCAACAGCGTGAGCACCCCTGCCAGCTTATCACTCCCGGCATCCTCCTCCGCCATCAGTCCGAAGATGTCATGGATGAAAGTGCTGAACACTCGTCGCAAAGCAGTGATGTCATCTGCCGTCAGCTTCTCCTTTCCGTCACTGACGAGGTTGATGATCCTCACGGCATCAAACAGGTGTGCCAGAGCCACCGGCGTATTGAGATCATCGTTCATCGCCTCGTAGCATCCCTTCTCCGTGCCGGTGATATCGACAGTGGATCTTTCTGAGGGCACGAGGTTCGCCAGCGTCCTCTCCGCGTTCATCAGCTTCTGCAGTCCCAGTGATGCCGCCAGCAGCGCCTCATTGCTGAAGTCGAGCGTGCTCCGGTACTGTGCCTGCAGCATGAAGAAACGGATTGTCATAGGCGAGTAGGCCTGTACCAGCAGCTTGTGGCTGCCGGTGAAGAGTTCCTCGAGGGTGATGAAGTTACCCAGCGACCTTGCCATCTTCTGGCCGTTGATGGTAACCATGTTGTTATGCACCCAGTAACGCACCGGGGGATGGCCCTGCGAGGCCGTGCTCTGTGCTATCTCGCACTCGTGGTGCGGGAAGATAAGGTCCATGCCTCCTCCGTGTATGTCGAAGGTCTCACCCAGGTACCTGGTGCTCATCACCGAGCATTCCACATGCCATCCCGGAAACCCTTCACTCCACGGTGAGGGCCACTTCATGATATGCCCCGGAGAGGCTTTCTTCCACAGGGCGAAGTCGAACTGTCCCCGCTTCTCCTCCTGTCCCTCCAGCACCCGGCTGTTGGCACGCATATCCTCCAGCACCCTGCCGGACAGGATGCCGTAGTGATGCTCACGGGCATACTTCTCAACATCAAAGTAGACCGAGCCATTCACCTCGTAGGCATATCCCCTCTCCAGAAGCCTCTCTACCATCTGCTGCTGCTCGATGATGTGGCCGGTAGCCCTTGGTTCAATAGAGGGTGGCAGGGTGTTGAGTCTCTCCATGGCCCTGTGAAAGCTGTTCATATACTTCTGCACCACCTCCATCGGCTCCAGGTTCTCCTGCCTGGCCCTGCGGCTTATCTTGTCTTCGCCGCTGTCATCCTCCTCATTCTCGAGATGACCAACGTCAGTGATGTTGCGCACATAACGTACCCTGTAGCCCAGGTGCATCAGGTACCTGTAGAGGATGTCGAATGTCACCGCCGGGCGGGCATGACCGAGATGCGCCTCACTGTAGACTGTGGGACCGCAGACATACATACCCGCAAAGGGTGGCGCCAGCGGCTCGAACAGCTCCTTGCTGCGGGTGAGTGTGTTGTATAGATAAAGTAAATTTTTCATTCGTCCGTAATGTATTTACTCTATTGGTCGAATGGAACTTGCATGAAGAAATATAATCATATCGATTTATGAGCTCATGCAGGTTTCATCAGATCGTCTCTTTATGCAAAAGTAATGCTTTTGAAGTAACGGCGCCGAAAAGGGGTGCCATAAAACTGCCCCGGGCGATAGGGCCCGGGGCAGGCTCGCGACGAGGAGTGCAGCGTCTCTCGTCAGAAGCGACGATCCATGCAGCGAGACTTGCTATGAAACGCCGTTTTTCCTGATTAACCGTTATGCGAAAGTTGACTTCAGACGAGTAGTTTCCATTTTGCCGCGTTTTAATCCTCACCTAAAATAAAAGCCCTAACAAGACACTGACTAAAATTCAAAATTTGACTAAAGTAAAAATAAGAAATAATTTTCTTATTTGTCAAGTAAAATTCACATTATTTAGTAAAAAAATTGTTTTTGTGTCAGTCGTCCTGATAACCGGACCTTTTCAGACCTAAAATCCATGCCAGCTTCCCGAGCCTGTGGGGGTAAAACAGGAGCGTCTTCAGCCCTGTGCGGCACCCGTAACGGCGCTTCATAAACTCAAGAGAGGGGAACAGGTCGCCCGCAATGAAAATAGCCCTCTTCCACCAACTGTCAAACGACCGCAGGTTCCTCAGGAAGAACTCACGTTGGTTGATCGACTGCACTGACCAGGGCTGCCTGATCTTTGCCAGGAAGGCCTCGACAAGCTGCTGCTCCTCGAAACGGTTTATCCCGGAAGATCCCGGCAGCACATATTTCCTCCCTGCGATGGTAGGTGCACCACCCGTCTCCGGCACCATACCGCTCTCCACAGACTCAGTCAGACCCGGAGCCCTCACTGCGAGGGTAGGCGCAGCATCTCTTTTTATTGCCATACCGGATTCTCCGGGTACTGTAAGGATTCTTGCACTCTCCCCGAAGGTTGATGCTGCTCCCGAATATGCAACAGTAACGCTCTTCAGTGGTACTGTCAGGCCCCAAACCCTCTCCATGAGAGTCAGCACCTCCATCGTCTCTTTTTCTATGCCTGCCTCTGCGGCAGCAGCCGGCAGCTTCTCACAGAGGATCTCGCTGTGGTACTTTTTCAGTAGCAGGTATATGTCGATATAGAGCCGCAGCTGAAACTCCCCCTTGATCTCATGTTTGCCGATATGGCTGACCAGACCCAGGAAGGCTGCCAGCGGGGGAAGGACGAACAGCGACCGGCCTCCCGCAGATATCAGCTCTGCATTTTTTATAGCCGCAGCCACCATCTCCGTTCCTTTCTTGCCAAAGAGCCTGTGATGAAGATCCACCGACATCCCTCCGCGGTGCAATTCCGGAAGATGGTTGCCAATATCCAGTATTATATGCCTGTAGAGTCGCGACTTCAGTGAATTTGAAACGAAGCCTGCCTTTACGAGTATATTCCTGGCTCTCAGTGCATCACCCGGTGATACCAGCAGGTCGGCGTCACTCATCTGCCTCAATCCCTTTGCCCCGTAGAGCTGGTGTTCAAGTGCCAGCCCCTTGAGCAGCACTACCCTGATGCCCTCCTTCTCCAGTCTCTTTGCAACCTCCGCGGCAACGGATGTGATGTATGCCACCCTGGCAACAGACCTCAGCCGTGATCCTTCCAGGATGGTCCGTTCCGTTTCCGGCACCGGCGCGGCCAGCGACAGGTCGCTCAGGCTCTGCCAGACCAGGGCTGCCACCCCGTGCCTCACTGTCAGGTCGGTAAAACGTTTCCAATCCTGCATCAAGCGCACCTCCGCGGAGGCACGCTTCCGCTCATCGTCAGTGAAGCCGGTTCTGCAGAGCAGGAGCAACAGGGATATGACCCCGTCGTTGTCAGCGTCAGTTCCGGTCATCGGTACATCGATTTCTGACGGCTGTACATCTCATGATACCTGCCGCGTGCAGCCATCAGCTCATCGTGTGTACCGCTCTCCGCGATGCGGCCGCGGTCCAGCACGATGATGCGGTCTGCCTCCCGCACGTTGGAGAGCCTGTGGCTGATGAAGATACAGCTCCTGCCGTCAGTGATACGGCCCAGGTCAGAGAAGATCTCATACTCCGAGTCGGCATCGAGCGAAGAGGAGGGCTCATCGAGTATCAGCACCGGGGCCCTGCGGTACAGTGCCCGCGCTATGGCTATCTTCTGCCACTCTCCCCAGCTCATCTCCCGTCCTCCCTCGGTATGATGCCCGAGCATGGTGTCATAACCCTCCGGCATGCTCTCAAGCAGAGAGGCTATGCCGGCCCTGGCAGCTGCCTCCCTCACCCTCTCCGGGTCACTGCTCTCCGCATCCGACGAGAGGCGGATATTCTCTCCGGCACTGAGATAATAGAGCATGAAATTCTGAAACACAACCGAGAATAACCTGCGGTAGGCAGCCGGGTTAAGAGTGGCTATATCCCTGCCGTTCAGCAGTATGCGTCCGTCGTCAGGGTCATAGAGCCTGCAGAGCAGCTTCACCAGCGTGGTCTTGCCCGACCCGTTGGGACCGACAACGGCTATCTTTTCTCCCCTGCTGATCTTCAGGTTAATCCCTGCCAGGGCAGGCTCTGTAGCGCCGGGATAGGTGAAGGTGACATTCTCTGCCACGATCTCGCTGAAGTCCGGTGATTCCGGCGGCATGCCGTCGCCACTCATATCACCCTTCATATCCAGAAAGCTGAAGAGATCATACAGGAAGAGCCTGTTCTCCGCCAGCCCTGCATATCCGGACACGGCATCCCGAAGATAAACCAGCGCCTGTCTGAAGGCCACAAGGTACATCGCCAGCTCGCCGGCAGTGATCACTGACCTTATGAACGCCCCGCTGGCATAAACAAGGATCCCTGCAAAGGCAGCGACCTTCACCAGTGAAGCGGCGCTCTCAAGGAGGGTATTCTTCCTGACCGCCTCCAGCTCGGGTGCCCTGGAACCGTCGAAGCTTCTGCGGAACAGCCTCTCAAAGTAATCGCCCAGCCCGAAGAGCTTAACCTCTCTGGCAGGCTTCTCACCTGTCAGCAGCCAGCTGAAATATGCCGCCTGCCTTGTCAGCGGCGTGACACTCCGCCGGGCCTTGTATATGCGTGAGGAGTTCCTGTACCTGATCCACAGCAGAGGCAGAAAGAGCAGTGCCAGCACAGCCAGCGGAATGATGCCGAAGGTCCTGAGAACATATCCCATGACAATGAATGATATCACTCCCCTGACAAGCAGTATAATGTCAGCCACCATCGCCGCCGGCCTCCAGGAAATGTCCCTGGCAGCACGCGACATCCCGTCGTGAAACGCCGGGTCCTCGAAGAACCTGAGTCCCATCCCTGTAGCATGCCGGTGTATCAGCGATGATATATGACCCTCAACGCGGACCGACTGCTTCCTGGTAAAATAAGAGCCGGCAGAGGCCAGCAGGTCATCGACAAGAAGGGTCGCCGCCATCGCAGCTATCAGTCCTGTTACGGCGCTGATCACCGGCAGCTCACCCCCGGCAGTAACGCCGGTTATCCTGTCGACATAATACCTGATCAGCAAAACTCCCACAAGCGGAAGGAAAGATCTCACCGTCAATATAATAAGGCTCACTGCTGTCTCCTTCCAGGAGCTTTTCATAAGCATCCTGAGTGACCGTGATATGATCTTCCGCTGCTGTTTCATCCTATAAGTGATATACACAAACTTACATAAAATCACCCGGTTTTGTAACTGTAAAAAGCAACCCGGCGGTTTCCTGACGGAAAGATAGTAAGAAGAGCCGTTCACTCACCTGTGTGCCGTCTCCCGGCGGAAAAATGACATGAGCTACTCGCTCCCCAATGTGCCCCCTCCCGGCAGAAAAATGACAGAAACTACTCGTAACCGTTCATATCTCAGAAGTTATTAACACAATATCCCTGTTGCCGGTACTGTGACTTTTCTTACTTTTGAAACAATTACGGCTTTTGTCAGTTAAATAAGGTAAATAAAGGGCTATCTATTTAGGGATGATTATAGCACAACATCAAAGACTTGGCATAAAGGGGAGCTTTCTGTTCGCCTGTATGTCCTTAATGACAGTATTGCCGTTGTCGGGCCAGTTGCTGGGCGACGGTTCTATGGCAAATCCGTACAGCGGTTTCCTCGCAGGTAATCTTACCATCTCCGGAACAAAATACTTCAACGGGAACCTGTACGTTGACAATGAGATTCTTACGGTCAGCGCCGGGGCAAAGCTCATAGCTGTCCGGAACAGGGCTTCCATTTTTGTTACCGGCACCGGCCGGATACTGGCAGTCGGAACAAAGTTAAGACCGATACTCTTCTCATGCGACACCGACCTCGACGGCATCAACGGTGAGCCGGGTGATTACTGGGGTAACATCAACATCAACTCATCCGGCGCCAGCCAGCTGATATACTGTACTGTTGAGAATGGCAGGAAAGATCACTTCAAGTGGGGGCTGATCGGAGGAGGACTCCGACTGGCATCTTCGGCAGTGACGGTCACAAACTCGACCTTCCGGAACTGTGTTGCTGAAAAGGGCGGTGCCATTGCTGTGGTCAACGGCGCCACACCCTCCATCTCGGCATGTACCTTCCTGAATAACAGCGCCCTTGTACAGGGAGGCGCCATCTATGCCGATGCAGGCTCAGCCCCGCTGATCGAGAACTCCCTCTTCAACGGCAACAGTTCAGCATCCGCTACACTCAAAGGCGGAACCGTGGCATCCATCGCCGCGGCCCCCAAATTAGTGAACTCGACTATTGTTAACAGCTCCTCGCCAGTGGGCGACGGAACATCACTCTATCTCGAGGACTCCCCGGGAGCCATCGTTGTCAATAATGTCATCTGGGGCGGATCAAACCATGTGGGACTGAGCGGTACGCCGTCGTCCGTGCTGGAATACAATGCCATAGAGGGCACAACATATGCCGGCAACCTTACTCTCAGCAGCGTGAACAGTGCCGCTGACGGGCCCAATTTCACCAACCCCGACGCAGGCATCTTCAGCATCACATATAACTCCATACTGCGCGACAGCGGTGCGGAAAGCTATCCTGGCATCACCATCCCTGGTCGTGACATCGTCAGGGCATCACGCATACATATTCCCGACAGGGGAGCCTACGAGATGATCTACAGCCGCTGGAACGGCAAGCTCAGCAACTCATGGTCGCATCCAAAGAACTGGGAGGGAGCCTTCCCCCCGACCAACAGGAACGTTGTCATCCCTGCCGGACTGGCAACCTACCCTGTGGCTGTTCCCGGTCCCTCCTTCACACTGAATGCCGGCCTGGAGATGATAGTCGAGGCAGGGGCCAGGGTGACCTTCGCCTCACTGACAAACAACGGAACCATTGAACTCCGGGCAACAGAGACCGCCATGGCGTCGGTGATAACTGACAGCTACTCGGGAGCAGCAGGGAACCTCAATGTGCAGCTCTTCCTCAAGAGCGCCCCTCCCGAGATCGACAGATGGCACTATATAGCCTCCCCCGCCACCGTCTCCAAAACCGTTTTCACCGACATCGAGCCGGAGAACCTGCTGAGCTACGACGAGAGCAAGGTGGTCACCAGCGTGGCCGATGGCTGGCAGTGGCACGACGGCTATGACGGCACAACACCTTTCAGTGACCTGGAGGTAAGAAAAGGATACAATGTCTTCGTCTTTGAGGATGCCACAATGAAATACAGCAATCTCAAGTCGATTGTCACATCACTGGGTCAGTTCGACCTGCCCTTCAGCGGCTCGGGCAGCGATACCTCTCTCTATGGCTATTCGCTGCTCGGCAACTCCCTCACCTGCGGCATCAACTGGGATGCAGTCACCTTCTCCGACAGCAACGTCAGGGATGCATATTACATCCGCACCGAAACCGGTGAGGCATCATATGTCAACGGCATCGGCACCAACGGAGGCACGGCACATCTGCCGTCTATGCAGGGTTTCTTCGTGAAGACACGCGGCACAGGCACCTGGCTCAACATACCCGACAACGCCCGTGAACACAATGCCACCCCGAGGTTCAAGTCCTCCGGACAGATACCGCTGCTGAGACTCACACTGGCGTCACCTTCGTCGCAGGACGAGATGGTGATCAGGTTCGAGCCCTCGGCAACAATGAGCTTCGACCACGGCTTCGATGCAGGAAAGATCTTTAATCCTGTTGTCAAGAACCCAAAAATATACGCGGTGATGGGTGGAGAGGACTACTCCATCAACTCCATCCCCTGGCCCGATAAGACCATCTCAATCCCGCTGACGGTAGTAATACCGGGGGCAGGCGACTTTACGATCAAAAGAAGCCAGCTGCAGGCAACCGGCAATTACAAATTCATACTTACTGACCGCCTTGCCGGCAAGAGCGTTGACTTAACGGCATACTCGGAGTACAGCTTCACCGCTGTGGCGGGAACAGACTCCGGCAGGTTCACACTGACGGTTATTGCTCCCGAGAAGAAGTCAGCACCGACGGTTGAGCCGGAAACGGTGGTCAGCGATCTCAAAATCTACGCAGCCTCCGGCAAGGTTTGCGTGCTCCCGCAGGGACCGGAGTGGGACGGCATCAGCGGTAAGGTCAGGATCTTTGACATCACCGGCAGGATGATAGTCGCAGCCAACGATGAACGCTTCAATTCAGGCGAACTGAAGGAATATTACCCCTCAGCAGCGGGCGGCCTCCTTATCGTTGAGGTTGTGACCGGCGGGAAACGTTACCTGGAAAAAATCGTCCTCACAAGAGATTGAAGGAAAGCAGGAACGAACATTTCCGGTTGAAAAATGTTTTATGGGGGGTTTCTGTCAAATGCCTATATTTGCGCAAAATAAAGAATCCATGATCAGGAAGAGAAGAAGATATGTCAGGCCGGAGGTGATACGCATCGAGCTTGACAACTCCATCTCTCTTGTCATGATGACCTCAGCTCCTCCCAACCCGCCTCCCCGGCGCCGGCAGGGTGCCGAGAGCGAGCCTGATAGTCCCTTTGCCTCACCCTTCTCCGATAAACCGTTCAGCTAGACAGGAAGGACGCGGCAGGCCTCAGACCTGCCGCGTCATCATCCAAATACAATACCTGCTCCACATGCAGGCAGCGGCAGGTCTCAGACCTGCCGCTGCCATATCAGATGTTGATTTTCTGCATTAATGCAACAACGTTATGTCACCCGCCTTCTTGAACGGCCGGCCGTTGGCATACTTTCCCTCCACGAGCCATACATAGACCCCCTGCTGACACAGCTGGCCCTTGTAGTAGCCGTTCCATGGCCTGTTGATGTCAAAGGTCTCGAATATCAGCGTACCCCACCTGTTGAAGACCTGCAGATGGTACTCAAGCACCGTCTCCCTGATCGGCGGGAAGAAGAACATATCCATGGCGTCACCGCTGTTGGGCAGTTCGTCAATCTCTATCGGACCGTCAGTATTGGGCTTAAAGACCGATGCAAACACCAGCTGACCAAAAGGCTCAACGGTTACGGCAGGCGACTTCGTATAGGCGTCATAGCAGCCGTTGGCCGAATATGCATGCAGCGTGATGTCATAAATACCCTCGGTGGTATACCTGTGGTACGGATCGCGTATATGCGACGTGTCGCCGTCACCGAACTCCCAGATGAAGCTGTCACCGCCCTCGGTGAGATTGTAGAGCCTCACCTGCTCGTCGTTGACATATACCTTCGCCGGTGAGACGTCGAAGTAAGCCCTGGGCGAGGGATAGACATGTACTATCTGCGAATGGGTGTCGTTTCCGCCCGGACCGGTCACCGTGAGAGTGATCTGGAAGGTGCCTGGCTGCACATAGGTATAATTCGGGTTCATGGCGTTGGAGGTGTGCCCGTCACCGAAGTCCCAGTAATAGCCTGTTGCATAGAGCGAATTGTTGACAGGAGCTATGTTCCACGGCATACAGCCTGACGGTATCGAGTCAAAAGCGGCTATCGGCGGCGTGGGCAGTACCCTCACCGTATGCATCACTGACTCCGAACAGACGCCGTTGCTGACCGTCAGACTGACATCATAGTCACCCGGAGCAGCATAGGTATACACCGGCGAGGTCTCCCCGGAAGTGTTCCCGTCAGCGAACTCCCAGAGCCAGCTCCAGTTGCCGGCATTGGTGTTGTTCGTGAAGGTGACGGTGGCAGCCGGGAAGACCTGCGACGCAGGCGTGGCAGTGAAGGCCGGCACCGGGGTCGGGTAGACCACCAGCGGCAGTGTCGTCTCACTGATACAGCCGAAGAACGATTCGGTCCTCAGGGTGACATTGTAGGTCACCGGATCAGGTCCCGGATTGAAATATACATGGCTGATCACGTTCGAACCTGACTCCATAAACCCATCGCCGAAGGTCCAGTCATATTTATACGCACCCGGCAGCGTCGAGAGCATGACGCTTTCTCCGGAACAGATGGTGTCATCACTGATGATGAAATCAGAGAGTATCTCCGGGAAGACAGTAATGTTGTTCTCCATCAAAGAGACACACCCGTTCGCCGAGGTCACCTCCAGCCTTACCGTGTAGTAGGCCAGCGATGAGGTGGTGTTCGGATATGTATGGGTCGGGTTGACATCCGTCGATGTCTGGGTGTCGCCGAAGTCCCACAGCAACGAGCTGTACCCCGTTGATCCGTTGGTGAAGTTGACAGTCAGCGGCTGGCATCCCGAAGGAGCGTCAACCGTGAACATGGCAACAGGCTTCTCGACTTCGATCACCAGGGTGTCAAGTCCTACACAACCCGTGCTGTCAGTCACCTGGTAGACCAGCCTGTAGTAGCCGGCCATGGAGGTGTTGAACACCGGGTCTTCCACATTGTACTGGCTCAGCGGTCCGATATCCCCGAACCATCTGTGGTTCGTGTATACCAGTGATCCGCCTGCAGGATTACCATGCAGCTGCGTGGGTATGCCGCCGCAGACAAGCAGGGTGTCAACAGGAGCGATCTCTGCTGTCGGCCATGCGTTGACTGTCAGCAGCGCCTCGCGGGTGTAATATAAACCGCAAGGACCGGCGATCTCAAGCCTGTAAAACCATCCGTTCATGGCGTTAACGGCGTTCATTATCACCAGCTGAGGCGTCTGGGTACCCTGGTAGAGAGCCCCGTCACTCAGGTTGTTCCATCCCGAGCCCTCATTGACCTGCCATACCATCGTCTCACCTGCACCGGTGTTGAACACCTGCGAGAAGAATGCAGTGCCTGTCTGGTCACACACCTCGGCATCATCCGGTTCGGTGATTATCGAAGGCTCCATGTAAACCCTGAGTGGTGCAAACGAGCTGGTGACAGGAGGCAGACAGGTGCCTGATACAACCACCCTTACCAGGTAACCGTTCATTGAGATATCCAGGTTGCTGATTGTAAGATCGGGTGTGTTGGTGCCTGAATAGATTGTTCCATCGGTTACATCGGCAAAGCCCGATCCGCTGTTGACCTGCCACTGGTAAACCAGGTTGGTGCCTGCAGCCACAACGCTGTAGGTGGCGTTGCCGCCCGGGCATCCCCTGAATTCGTCAGGATGGACCGATATCTCCGGTGCCGTGTATACGGTAAGCACTGCCTCATCCGAGATAAGGTCAGCCGAACAGTCTCCGCCGATGACAACACGGTAACGGGTGCCATCCATGGTGCGCGGAGGACCGAAGACCATAAGGTTCGGGGTCTGCACACCGAGATAGAGACCGGTGTTGGTGAGGTCGGTCCATGCAGCACCGTCAAAGTACTGCCACTGGTAGGTGAGGTTGGCTCCTTCAGCCAGGGCGGTGAAGCCGGCAGTCATGAACTCGCAGATGGCCGAGTCGGCAGGCTGCAGCGTAATGACAGTCTCAATCGAGACATCCAGCTGTACCGTCTGCGAGATGGCCTTCGGCAGACAGCTGCCCTCTACCTCTACGCGGTAACGGTAGTTATCGTATGTACGTGGCACCGCCGTCAGCGAAAGCACGTTCGTGGTGGCACCGGAATAGACGCCGGCGTCAGTGATGGCGCTGAAACCCGAACCGTCACCGGTGTCAACAAACCACTGGTACGTCAGGGCTGTGCCCTGTGCCGTGACCGTGAATGCGGTGTTTGTGTTCTCGCATATGGTCGAACCCACAGGCTGTGCAAGTATCTCCGGTGCAGTATCAACCGTCAGGAGAGCTGCCACAGAGGTGTCAGGAGGCAGACATGTGCCGCTGACTATAACCCTGAACCTATCTCCGCTCATGGTGCGGTGCGTGCCGTTGACCTTGAGATTCATCGTCGAGACCCCGAAGTAGGTGGCTGTCTCGGTGAGGTTGTTCCAGTTGGTGCCTCCGTCAATGCTGCGCTGCCACCTATATGTAGCACCGGTGGTGACGCCGGCATCGACAGTGAAGTCGGCAATGGCGTACTCGCAGATTACAACGTCATCAGGCTGATCCACTATCTCGGGCAGCTCGTTCACTGTCAGGAAGGCTGGCAGCGAGGTCACACTGGAACCGCAGCTGCTGTGCACTATACCCCTGTAGGCAGTGTTGTTGTCGGCTGTGGCTACCGCACCTATGATATATGAGGCATTGGTCTCACCGGCGATGGGGGTCCATGTGGCGCCGCCGTCACTGCTCACCTCCCACTCGTAGGTCGGGTTGGTGGTGAGACCGGCATCGACGGTGAAGGTCGCCGTCTCGCCCTCGCAGAGGGTAAGGCTGACCGGGTGCTGCGTGATCTCTGCCTGGCGGGTCACCGTCAGCGTGACGGGAACCGATTCGGCATAAGGCAGGCATGTTCCGGATACCCTTACCATATATATATATCCTGACATCATCTCCAGCGTGCTTACCACAGTCAGCGTGGCTGTGTTGGCTCCCTGGTAACGGGCACCGACAGCCGGCGTCCAGCCTGACCCTGTATCAACATACCACTGGTAGGTCGGGTTGGTGGTGACACCCGCGTCAACGGTGAAGACTGCATCCTCGCCGGCACAAAGCGTTACATCTGCAGGCCCGGCAACGATTTCAGGCTTCTCATTGACGGTGAGGGTCACGATGTCCGACAGTACAGCCACGGGACAGTCGCCGGATATCTCTGCCTGGTACTGGTTGCCGTTCATGGCTGATGTTGCCGTAACCAGGAGAGTAGCGGCATTTTCACCCGCCATCGGCGTCATGCCTGAACCGGTGTCAACAAACCACTGGTACTGCGGGTTGGTGGTCATGCCTGCGTCAGTGACGAAGGTAGCGACATCATCCTCACAGACAGTGGCATTGAGAGGCTGGAGAACGATCTCCGGCACAACCTTCACATCAATGGTGGCAGAACCTGTGAGGTCAGCATGCGGTGCAGAGACCGTGCATCCCTTGCTGTCAGTCACCGAGGTGATTGTATAGGTGGTCGATACAAGCGGATTGACGGTGATCGGGTCACCGCTGACATAGTTGGTCACCGTCGTGCCGTCGCTGAGAACGACTGTGAAGGGCGATACGCCGACAGTAACCGTGACGGTCAGCGTGGCGGGATCACCCGGACAAACAAATCCTGCTCCTGCAATCGAAGCCACAGGCAGCGGATTGACGGTCACAACGACCTCGTTGCTGTATGCCGGATCACATGCTGCTGAATTTACGCGGCGACGGAAGTGTGTCGTCTGCATAATGCCTGCAGGAGGATCGTATGAAGCCATGGTGGCACCGGGAATAATGTTCCATGTTGAGCCTCCGTTAGTGCTGCTCTCCCACTGGAAGAGTATCACGGCCGGCCCGCCTGCAGGTGCCGTCACCTCATTGAGCGGCAGCGGGTTACCAAGGAAGCAGACCTCCTGGTCTCCGTCAACGGAGCCCGGCATCAGTTCCGGTGGCTGCGTGATGATGATCGAGGCCTCGGCATAACAGCCGTTGGCGTCGGTCACACCGGCAGTGATGGTTCCTGCAGCTGCACCGGTGAAAGCGAGAGAGGTACCGGTGATGGTCACACTCGCACCGGTGTTGTCACTCACAACAATCACGGTATAAGGCGCCGTGCCTCCCGAGACGGTGAACGAGCCGGTGGCAGTCGCGTCACCGTAGCATGCCAGCACCACATCGGGTGTCTTGCCCAGCGTCAGAGGCGCGGGCTCCAGAAGCACGACGGTGGTGACCGCAGTGCAGTTGTTGGCATCGGTTACAGTGATACTGTAAGTGCCTGCAGCCAGCCCGCTGATATCCTCAGTGATGGCAGTGTATCCGGCAGGACCGGTCCATGCGTATGCATACGGAGCCTCGCCGCCGCTGACACCCAGGTCAATGGCACCGTCGGTGGCGCCGTTGCAGGTTATGTTATATCCACCGGCATATACAACCGGCGTGGTGGTCAGCACTATCGGTGGATTGATCGTAATGGTCACCTGGTCAGTGGCCGTACAGCCGTTCCTGTCGGTGATGGTGACAGTATAGGTGGTAGTAACGGCCGGCTTGGCGGTAGGACTGGCTACATTGGTGTAGTTCAGCCCTGCTGCAGGAGACCAGTTGTATGTATAGTCTCCCGAGAGCAACAGCTCGCCTCCGGCACCGACAGCCGTAAGGTTGGCAATAGATGTCGGGCATGAGCCAATGATGTAATCGTCGGCGCTGGCAGTGACTGTCAGCGGAGGCGCCACATTCACCTGCACCTGCGAAGTGGTGGTGCAACCGTTGGAGTCGGTCACAAGGACAGTGTAGAGGGTTGAGACCGCCGGCTTGGCAACAGGATTGGCCTTCGTGGCGTCATCAAGCGTAGCCGGATTGTCCCAGAGATAAGTATAACCGCCCTCGCCCCCGCTGACCGTGGTGCTCAGGTGAGCCACGGAGAGCGGACATTCGCCTATCGGATCATCGTCAACGGCAGCCGTTGCCGTGAGCGGCGGGGCAATATTGATTGTAACGTCAGCCGTGATGCTGCAGCCGTTGGCATCGGTGACGGTGACAGTATAGGTCGTATTCACCGTGGGTGACGCAACAGGACTCTTGATATTCGGATCATTAAGTGTTGCTGCAGGAGCCCAGCTGTAGGTGTAAAGCTCCTCTCCTCCGGTGACAGCCACGTCAAGAGTGGTCGACTGCCCGGGACAGTCACCGATAAGGTAATCGGTAGCCGTGGCTACAGCCACCAGCGGCGCACGCACCTCTATGGTGACGGTGTTGACGGCAGTACAGCCGTTGGCATCGGTGACGGTGACAGTGTAGGTTGTCGTCGATGCCGGCTTGGCAACAGGATTGGGTATATCGGTTGCACTGAGACCTGCCGAGGGAGCCCAGCTCCAGGTGTAACCGCCGCCGGCAAGCTCCTCGCCGCCAACAGTAGTGGCCGTGATGTTGGACACCGATGTAATACAGGTGCTGACTATATAATCATCAGCCACGGCTGAGACAGTCAGCTCCGGCTGAACGGTGATGGTAATGTCATCCGTGGCCTGGCAGCCGTTGGCATCAGTTACGGTAACCGTGTAGGTTGTCGTTAATGAAGGCTTGGCAACAGGATTGGCAACATTCGGGTTGTTGAGCCCCAGTACCGGTGCCCAGCTGTAGCTGTATCCCGGCTCACCGCCGGTGACGGTGGCATCGAGGTTCGACCTCGAGGTGGGACAGGTGCCGATGAAGAGGTCGTCGGCAGAGGCCGTGACCAGAAGCTCGGGAAGCACATTCACCGTTACATTGGCCGTGGTGGTGCAGCCATTATTGTCTGTGACGGTCACCGTATAAGTGGTGGTAACCGCCGGCTTCGCAACGGGATTCTCGATATTCGGGTCACTGAGTCCGTCTGTGGGGAACCAGCTGTAGGAGACATACGGTGCCTCACCACCTGTGACTGTTACGTCAAGATTGCTGACTGAGCTCAGGCATGTGCCTATATTCGGGTCACTGGCCGTGGCCGTGGCCGTCAGCTCGGGAGCAATGGTTATCGTGACCGTTGTGGTGGCCGTACAGCCGTTCATATCGGTGACCAGCACGGTGTAGGTCGTGGTGACAAGAGGCTTGGCAACAGGATCAGGAATATCCGTGGCGCTGAGCCCTGCAGCAGGCGACCAGAGATAGGTATAACCCGGCTCGCCTCCGTTGGCGACCGCGGTGAGCTGTGCGTCGGACGACGGACAGGTACCTATGTTGTAGTCATCAGCTGTGGCAGTGACCGTAAGCACCGGCGCTACCGTAATCGTAACGTCAGCTGTGGTCTGGCAGCCATTGGCGTCAGTCACGGTGACAGTGTATGTCGTCGTGGCAGCCGGCTTGGCCGTCGGCGTTTTGCTGTTCGGGTCACTCAGCCCTGCAACGGGAGACCAGAGGTAGGTATAACCCGGCTCTCCGCCGCTGGCGGTGACATCGAGATGCGACACCGAAGTCGGACATGTGCCTATCGTCAGGTCATCAGCCGTAGCCACAGCAGTAAGATCAGGGGCAACCGTGACAGTGACGTCAGCGGTGGCCGTACAGCCGTTGTTGTCGGTGACAGTGACGGTATAGGTGGTTGTCACCAGCGGCTTGGCAAGAGGCGACTGCAGCGCCGGATTGTTAAGTCCGTCCACAGGCATCCAGTTGTAGGTGTAACCCGGTTCGCCTCCGAGCGCAACCGCGTTGAGCGTTGTGTTCGATGACGGACATGTGCCTATTAGCGGGTCAGCGGCCGAAGCAGTGACAGTCAGTTCCGGGACAACAGTGATGGTGATGTCCCTCGAGACGGTACAGCCGTTCTGGTCTGTCACCGTAAGTGTGTAGGTGGTGGTGGTGGCAGGCTTGGCCGTCGGGTTGGGATCGATATCCGAACTGAGACCGGCAGCGGGGGTCCAGAGATAGGTGTACCCCGGTTCGCCTCCGCCGACGGTGGAGGTGATATGAGCCTCAGAACCCGGGCAGGTGCCGATTGAACTGTCATCAACAGCCAGCGTAAGAGTAAGGGCCGGCTGAACGGTGATGGTAATGTTGTCGGTAGCCTGACAACCGTTGGCATCGGTGACGCTGACGATATAGGTCGTGGTCACTGAAGGCTTGGCCGTCGGTGTCTGTATGTTGCTGTCGTCAAGCCCTGTCGTCGGCGTCCACTTATATGTAAAGCCTCCTTCCCCTCCGGTAACGGTCGCATCGAGATGCGAGACGGAGGTCGGACAGGTGCCTATCGCAAGGTCATCAGCCGAAGCAACGACACTCAGGTCAGGGGCAACGTTGACAACGATGCTGGCCTGGTCGGTGCAGCCGTTGGCGTCGGTGACGGTGACGGTATAGGTGGTGGTGGCTGCCGGCTTGGCTGTCGGGTTGAACTTCGTGGGGTCATCAAGCGTCGCCGCATTGTCCCAGAGATATGTGTAACCGCCCTCGCCACCTGTGGCTGTGGCGCTCAGATGTGCAACCGACAACGGACAGAGTCCTATCAGGTTGTCATCTACGGTGACGGTAACATCGAGCTCGGGAGCTACGTTGACGGTGACGTTTGCCGTGGCCGTACAGCCGTTGGCATCGGTCACAGTGACGGTATAGGTGGTGGTGGCTGCCGGCTTGGCAACGGGATCCTCTGTATTCGCAGGCGTCAGTTCTGCAACGGGCAGCCAGCTGTAGCTGTAGGGAGCCTCGCCGCCGTTGACATTGACATGCAACTGCGTCTGTGACGACGGGCAGGTGCCGATAAGGTTGTCATCGGCATAGGCTACGGCCGTAAGCACCGGAGCCACGTTGACCACCACCGAAGCGCTCTTTACACAGCCGTTGGCATCGGTGACGGTGACAGTGTAGGTTGTCGTCGATGCCGGCTTGGCAACAGGATTGGCAATATCGGCAGCACTGAGACCTGCGGCAGGAGACCAGCTGTAGAGGTAGCCTCCGGCAGGCTCAACGCCGCCGGTGACAGTTGTATTGAGCTGTGCGCTGGAGCAGGTGCCGATGAGATTGTCATCCGTGGTTGCGGTGACAACAATCGCATCAGGCTGCGTAAGCGTCCAGCTGCCGGTGGTCTGGCATCCGTTGGCGTCGGTGACGGTGACATCATAGGTGCCGGCCGTCAGTCCTCCCTGGTTCGGGGCACCGGCGGTGAGGCCGCTGCCGCCGCCGGAGTTGGTCCACGCATATATATAAGGTGGCGTACCTCCCGTGACGGAGGTGATGATAGTACCGTTGTTGCCTCCGAAACAGAGTATGTTGGCCGTGGTGGCACTCAGGCTGAGGGCCGGCGGCTCGGTGACGGTGATGGTGGCCTCGGCTGTGCATATGTGTGCGTCGGTGACCTGAACGGTGATGGTGCCTCCGCCGGCATCGGTGACAGCCACCGATGATGCTGCCGGCGTGAGGGTAGCACCCGAGGTGTTCACTATCGTCGAGAAGGTGTACGGTGCCGTGCCTCCGGCGGCGGTGAAGCTGCCGGCGCCTGTGGGATCACCGTTGCACAGTATCGTTATGTTGCCTGTCGATGTGAGGGTGAGCAGGCTTGGCTCAAAGACGGTGGTCTGGCCGCTGACGACACATCCGTCGCCGCTGGTGACGGTGACGTTGTACAATCCGGCTTTCAACCCTGAAAGATCCTCTGTGCCGGCGGTGAAGCCGTCGGGACCCATCCAGGCAAAGCTGTTGGAGGCTGAACCGGTAACGGTAAGGTCTATGGCGCCGCTGTTGTCGCCGTAGCACTGCAGGTCAGTGACGCCAAACGACAGCACCGGCTGTGCATTGATGGTCACCGTTGCTGACCCGGAGAGCGTACCCGTACATCCGTTGTTGTCCTCCATCGACACCAGCGTGTAGGTGGTGGCCGCAGCTGGAGTGACGGTGAAGGTGAAGACATTCACCGGGTGATTGGTTACGGTAACCGGGGTGACACCGTCAGTATAGATGAAATCCCAGGGTGCAGCCCCTGTGAGAGTTACGGTGATGACCGCACTCTGGCCGGCACATACGGCAGTGGTGCCGCTGATGGTGGCCGTGGGCACCGGGAAGTGCGAGACCGTAGCATTGCCGATACCGGTGTTGCTGCAGTTGTTGGCATCGATGACACTGGTGATTGTATAGTTCCCGGAAATGTTTGCATTCAGGGTATACGGACTGGCTGCAATGTTGATTGCAGGCTGGTCCACACCGTTGATGGCATAAACGACATCCCACGGTGCTGTTCCTGTAAGCGAAATGTTAATGGGATGCGTATCCTCAACACAGATGGTGCCGCTGTTGCTGATGATGGCCGTGGGCAGTGGCCTTACGGTCACAGGCAATGGCGTATGGTCAGTGATGCATCCTGCAGCATTCACCTCGCGGACGCTGATGTTACCGCTGACAGTGCCAAAGGTGACTGTGATGGAAGACGCCGAAGGATCGCCTATCAGCGCTGCACCGGTAGGAAGGGTCCAGGAATAAACCGATCCTGCATTGTTGGGTACTGAATAGAGGCCGGTCTCAAGGGCACACACCAAATCGCTGCCGGTAATGGTCGAGACAGGTGACGGAGCCAGAACATCGACATTGAATGAGCCGGCAGGACCGGTACATCCGTAGCTGTTACTCTCCGTAACGGTTATGGTCCCGCTGCCAGCAGATGATGCGGCAGTAATGATTATGGCGTTGGAATTGGCGTCAAAGATCTTGGTTCCGACAGTTGCCGGTACGGTCCAGGTATACGACGAACCCGGAGTGAGAGGTACCGTATATATTACATTGGTCTCATCGGTGCAGAGCATGTTGTCACCCGTTATCACCGGCGCGGCAGGCTCCGGATTGACGGTAATGACCACGTCAACAGGGGTGCCGGCACAGCTGAACGAGCTGTACGGGGTAACAGTGTAAGTTGCCGTGATCGGTGCGGCACCGTAGTTTTCAAATGTGTCTGTAATATGAGGAGTGCCTGCAGGATCAGTCGCCACATTGGTGCCTGTGGTCCCCTGCGCCGATCCGTCCGACATCACAGGCAGCGGCCAGCTGAAGGTGCTCCCTGCCGGGGTGTTGACCGGCACGAGCAGTATCTCACTCGAGGCTGCCGTGTTGGAACAGACGGTCTGCACCTGTCCGGGCACTATCACGGGCTGCGGCCTGACGGTCACAACCACATTCACCCAGTCGCCGATGCATGTGGCCCCAAAGACCGGCCTTACACGATATGTGACGGTCCTGTTAACACCGGTCTCATTGGTGAAAATATCATTGGCAAGGTAATTCACATCCATGATACCGTTTGCGGCAACGGCGTTGCCGGCGGCAGCGACGAGTCCTGCCTGAACGGTTATCAGATCTATGTCATAGGTGGTGGCAGGCGAAGAGGTGGGCGCCACGGCAAGGACCAACCCTGTCGGCACCGCACTGCATGCAAACATGTCAAGGTTGCCCAGGACAGGCTGTGAACCTACCGTGACAATTATATCCCTGGCTTCTCCGACACACCCGTTGTAAACAGGGGTGACAGTGTAGGTTGCCGTCTCGGCCAGACCGGAGGTGTTGACAAAGGAGTCTGTCATATCAGCCGACGACGGCACACTCCGTGCCGTTCCGCCGGTGAGCCCGCCGGAGAGCACCGGGGCAGGCCAGGTGAAGGTCACATTGTCGCCGGGGTTAACAAAGTTGTCAAGCAGAATGGTATGTGTCAGCGTCTCTCCTGAGCATACTGCGGCTGACTGGTTTGAGATGACAGGCTCGGGCTTGATGTTAACAACGACATTCTGTACGTTGCTGCAGCCGTTGGCTATCAGGGTATATTCATAGGTGACAGGTATGGTGGCTGAAGTGAAGTTCCTGAGCGTTTCGCTTACACCGTTGACGCCTGATACCGGCCCGGCAGGGGTGATACCTGCAGCCGCCAGCCTCGTCCAAGTGAATGTTGTACCAGCCGTAAGTGAGGTCGGTGTATAGGTGAAAACGCTGTTGCTGCAGAGATCCGGAGGTGTCAGGGGGCTGGTCAGCACCGGAGTAGGATTGACAGTTATGGTGAAGCTCTGAGGTGTTCCGGCACAGCCTTCGAAATAAGGAGTAACCTCAATGGTGGTCAGAGCAGGAGAGGTGCCCGTATTGACAGCCGTAAACGACGGCAGGTTGCCTGCCCCCGAAGCAGCCGCCAGCCCTATGGATGTATTGCTGTTGGTCCATGAATAGGTAGTGGTGCCACCCGTGCGGTTGGTATTGAAGTTGACAGCGGCAGTCATGGCTCCGTTGCATAGCTCCTGGTCAGCCGGGTCATCGACCTGGCCACTCGGGTTGACGGTGATGGTGAAGGACTGCGGCGTGCCGGCACAGCCCTCGAACGAAGGCGTGACGGTGATGGTTGCCGTTACCGGGGATGTTCCGCCGTTGGTGGCGGTGAACGACGCTATATTACCGGTTCCGTTGGCGCCCAGACCGATGCTGGTGTTGCTGTTGCTCCAGGAATAGGTGGTGGTGCCACCCGTGCGGCTGGTGGTGAAGTTAACCGCTGCCGTGGCCGCCCCGTTGCACCTCACCTGGTCAGCAGGATCATTGACCTGGCCGCTCGGGTTGACGGTGATGGTAAATGTCTGCGGGGTGCCGGCACATCCTTCAAAGGAAGGTGTGACGGTGATGGTGGCTGTCACCGGCGATGTTCCGCCGTTGGTGGCGGTGAACGACGCTATATTACCGGTCCCGTTGGCGCCCAGACCGATGCTGGTGTTGTTGTTGCTCCACGAATAGATCGTGGTGCCACCCGTGCGGTTCGTGCCGAAAGTGACTGCTGTCGTAGCAGCACCGTTGCACAACTCCTGGTTGGCAGGGTCGTTGACCTGGCCGCTGGGGTTGACGGTGATGGTGAAGGTCTCGGGTGCCCCCGCACATCCTTCAAACGATGGTGTGACGGTGATGGTGGCCGTCACAGGCGATGTTCCGCCGTTGGTGGCAGTGAACGACGGTATATTACCGGTTCCGTTGGCACCCAGACCGATGCTGGTGTTGCTGTTCGACCATGCATAGGTGGTGGTGCCTCCGGTGCGGTTGGTGGTAAAGTTGACCGCCGCCGTAGCCGCGCCGTTACACAATTCCTGGTCAGACGGGTCATTGACCTGACCTGCCGGATTGACGGTGATGGTGAAGCTCTGCGGCGTACCGGGACAACCTTCAAAGTATGGAGTAACCTCAATGGTGGTCGAGACAGGAGTGGTGCCGGCATTGACAGCCGTAAACGACGGCAGGTTGCCCGTCCCCGAGGCAGCCGCCAACCCTATGGATGTGTTGCTGTTGGTCCATGAATAGGTGGTTGTGCCGCCTGTGCGGTTCGTGATGAAGTTCACAGCCGCCGTCGCTACTCCGTTACATACAGCCATATCAGCCGGATCATTAAGCTGAGCTGTAGGATTGACAACTATATCCCGTGTGACAGGAGGTCCGATACAGAATGTGGAACCGGGTCCAGTAGGAATAATCGTGTAGGTTACAGTTGTTGGTGCCGAACCTGTATGCTCAAGATTCTGAGCTATAACATCGTTTATGACCCCGCTGCCATCAGCAGGAGCCTTGCCTGCAAGCCATGTCACAGCTGGAGAATTGGCAACAGTCCAGGTGAAGGTGGAGCCTGCAACAGTAGATGCAAGGAGTATGTCTGTCGTGCCGTCACTGCAGATGACGGGAACATTGTTCATAGTGCCGCTGGCCGACGGAATCTCGTTGATAATGAAAGTGTAAGCTGGGGGCAGACCTGCCGGAGGAACCGGGTTTCCGCATGCATCAATCACCGAGGTCAGGGTGTATGTATATGACCCTATGGGCAAGACGCCCAGATCAATGCTGCTGCCGGAGAGACGGTCATTGTATGTCACCCCGTTAATAATGATATCATATGGCGGGACTCCGTCATTGACGGTGAAAGTAAGCGAGCTGGAGGCTCCGTCACAGGCATCGCCCGTACCTGTCAGTGTGGCACTGGAGGGTGTTGATCCGACGGTAATGGTGATCGGCGTACCCAGGCTGGCCGGAACACACATGTTGTTGTCAGCAACGGAGGTGAGGGTGATGACAGTACTGCCTGTCGGGTAAGGACCTACGGTTATGGGTGTACCGCTTACATAATTATTTTCAGTGTGATCCGTACCGTCATTCCAGACAATCGTGTAGGGACTGGTCCCCCCGGTAAGCTCAACCGAAATTGTTGTTGTTGCCAGTGCGCAGATGTTATGACTGCTGTACAACTGCGCAAGGGTAAACTCCGGGTTGACATTAATGGTAAAAGGCCCGAAAATAATTTCGCAACCGGTAATATCTTTTATGGCATGTATCTCAAAGCTCGCAGCAGATGTAAGGTTCGGGGTGGTCAGGGTGATGGTTCCGCCATTACCGTGTACAGATGCACCGTCGGTGCCTCCCGTTCTGAGATAATATCTGACATCTGCTTCCGAACCTGCTATCTGTATCTGGCCGGGGGTATTATAGCAGACCGGATCCTTGACCACGGTGACACCTGAAGTCAGATCAAGAGGATCGGGAGTGCGGGTTATGGTAACAGTGCTGCTTGTGGAAGGACAGATTCCGTAAGCACTGGTGATGGTCCACCTGAAAACATTGGGCCCGTAGCCTAACCCGGAAACAGCAGATAAAGGATTGTTCAGTTCAGAGACTGTTCCCGAACCGCTTACGAGTGACCAGGTGCCTGTGCCGCCGTTGGTGGCGGTGTTGGCAGCCATCACGGTGCTGCTGGTCTCGCAGAACGACTGCGCCGGACCGGCATTGGCCGCTGCCGGAGAGAGGTCGCGCAGTATCACATGTACTGCAGATACCGAGTCGCACGCATTGTTGTCCGAGAAGACAGACCACCGGAAATAGTTATAGTCGGGCCATAAGCCCGAAACAGATGAGGTGGAATTGGTGATGCTGGAGATCACCGGCTCTGCCAGGGCAGGCACCTGTCTGACCTCGATGTTATCAAAATAATAGTATTCGTCAGGCTCATTGTTGAGGCACCTGATGACGATCTGCAGGGTGTTGCCCGACAGGTTGGTTACAGATGCGGTCCGTGTACCAAAATCGTTTGTGTTATTTCCGTTTGTGGTGAAGTACTGGGGGACGCCACCGTTGAGAATATAGTAAACCCTTATATAGTCAGAAGGCTCCAGAGATCCTGTCTCCTGCAGGAAAACGGAGATTTTTACAGGCGACATGGCCGAAATATCTATTACCTCAGACTGCCATACAGCTTCGGCATCAAGATCTCTTGCCGCCATCCGTCTGTTAAGGGTATGAAAATAGGTGTTCACATCCGGGGTGATGCCGGAGGTGGTCCATTGTGTTCCGGACGTCAGGTAATCCTGACTCTCACTGAAATTCTCCTTCCATACCAGGTTATTAAGGAAGGTCCACTCCCCGTTTGCCGAATTAAGAAGATCGCTTCCGCCCGTATTACCCTGGAGGTTGGTATTGGTTGAGTTGCACAGATTATGCTGAGGACCTGCGGTTGCCACCGGCGGGACATCTATCAGTACTGCCACCGGATCTGACAGGGGGCTGGGACAGAATGTTGGTGCCAGCCCTATGGTTCTGACAGTATAACTTCCCGACTCACTCACCTGATCGATGGTAATTGAAGCTCCTGTGGCACCGCCCACCGGACTGCCATTCCTGTACCACTGGTATGATGAGATGGCTGGCGGAGTGTGCGGATCAGCAGTTAATGTCACCGAAGAGCTTCCGTCGTCGCAGAAGGTCACCGGCCCGGAAGCACTGATGGTGGGCTGGTTGGGTGCTTCAATGATATTAAGCGTCACCTGTGCCGCAGGACCCTCACAACCGTAAACGCCACCCGACTGGGTGACCCAGTAATTATATGTACCGGGGGCGGTCTCGCCATGAGCATAGTCTTCTCCTGTATAAAGATGCACCGTCAGCGCAGCATCGGCGTACCAGTTAATAACATAACCGGCTACGGTGGGTGTGGCCGAGATGGTTGCCGGAACACTGCCCTCACAATAATAGAGCGGAGTGGTAACATTGGGCTCCGGGGGTGAACTGACAACCTCTATGATGAACTCCTCATAGACATAGTCAAGATTCTCATCTACATACGGATTACACTTATTCCAGTTTTTAATGTAGACGTAAAATCTCTCGCCCACCTGGCATGTCGCAGGTATCGTGATCTCATCCGTCAGGGTCTCAGGATTGGGCGGAGCTAGAGGTCCCAGCACCGGGCCGACAACGCCGTTGGAGGAATTGGCGGTGGATGACCCTCCTATTATAACATCTCCGCTGATGGTATTCATTATAACACCCATGGGTGTCTCTCCGTAGACAAACTGAATAGTACGGGGAAAATCGTTATCGTAGTCATTGGGGTTGAGCGGTGCAGGTACGTTGGGATTCTGGCAGTTCCATGTACTGTTGTCCCTCAGCGTTATATTATGCTCCATCCCCTCACAGACATAAAATATATTCGGGGTATGAGTCTCCCTCTCCTCCAATATCAGCTCACCGTCACCGTCCGACGGGATATCGCGCCCGTGCACCACAAAGACGGATGTCCCTGCGAGGAACTCACCGCACGGGTTCTTGACCACCCATGATCCCACATAGGCACATTCATCCACCGATGTGAATGTATGCATCTGTGCCGGGGGGAAATCATTATCTGCCGTTGAAGTGTAAGTCCACACCGGAGATCCGTCACCCCAGTCGACCGTCCAGGTAGTGCCTGCCAGTACTCCTGTGGGCAGCGCTCCGATAGGAGCCACCTGGTATGCCCCGACGGCTCCCAGGTTGACGCACTCGCCCAGGTTGCCGAAGAAGGTGAAATAATTTAACTTCGGACAGATCAGGGTCGTGGCATTAAGCCTTACGGATGTAGCCTGAAGCACTCCGTTGGAGTCAGAGGCCACAAGGTATATTGTATGATAAGTATTGGCAGCCAGTGAACCCGCAATACTCTGCAGAACCGCATTGATATCGGCACCCGCAATCGGGATGACAGCATTGAAAACTACGGATGCCAGCGTCGGGTTTGTTGCCTGTCCCCTGACAGTTGTCGGAGACTGCTGGTTAGGGTTATTATAATTCAGAACAATAATATAGATAGTACCGGCTCTGTCAATACCGTAATTGATCGGTATCGATGTGGGGCCCGGAGCTCCAAGGGAAGGAGTAGGAGATACCCACACCGGCTGCGACTGTACGACAGCGAAAGGAATAACCATGAAAAACAGCAGTACCAGTGCTTTGATTGCAAATCCGCTCCGCCTGCAGACGGATTTCAAATATAAGAAGCTCTTCATGTCAGGTTCTGTTATTTACACCCTAAAAAAAATTACCCTGCATCCTGATCAAATTACCATGGGTCAGATCATATGGTTGCATGGTGTGAATTACTATATACTATAAACTAATTGTTTAACGGTTTATTTAGTAAATGGATACATTTTAATCGGTTTAATGCATTAATTTGTCTCCTGAGGCCATACCGGCACTGCCGGTAAGCCAGCCTGAAGGGTTAATTTTATACTTTTGACACCGGAACAAGACCATGCGCGACTTTACCTTCGATACTCTGAACCGGCTCTTTTCTTCCCTGAAGAACTCGGGTTATAACTTCATACCTGTGGCAGAGGCTTTTCGGGATCACGAAGGTAAATGCCTGATCCTCAGGCATGATGTCGATGCGCGTAATAAGAATTCCCTGCAGTGCGCTGATATGGAAAACCGGTTGGGTATCCGGGGTACCTATTATTTCCGTTCAGTCCGGGGAAGCTATGACGAAGGTATAATAAGGGAGATAAGCCATCTCGGTCATGAGATTGGCTACCATTATGAAGACCTGGCCGCTGCACGCGGTGATTATAATCAGGCAATCAGGCTTTTTGAACAGAACCTGGCAAAGCTCCGCCGGCTCGTCCCCATAGAAACGATATGCATGCATGGCAGCCCTCTGTCAAAATATGACAACCGGAAACTGTGGGTGAAATATGATTACAGGGATTTTGGGATCAGTGGAGAGCCCTACCTTGACATTGACTTCAGGGAGGTTCTTTATCTGACTGATACCGGAAGAAGATGGGACGGGGAGAGGTACAGCATCCGTGACCGTGTGACCCCGGCCGGCAACGAATCAGATGCCGGCAAAGCAGAACCCGCAATGAGACACCCGGTATTCCGCTCGACTTTCGATATTCTCGATGCGGTTACCGCCGGAGTAGTGCCTTCCAGAATATTGCTTACCCTTCACCCTCAGCGATGGGATGACAAACTGTTGCCCTGGCTGAGGGAATTGATATGGCAAAATATCAAGAATACAGGCAAAGGCCTGATAACCAGATCTGCTATTCGAAGATGAAAGTCTGACTGTAGGACTCCTTGCCGATTATGAGACTGAGATTGTAGTAGCCCGACTTAAGCTTACCTCTTTCAATGACAAGGTCAGAGTTGTCACTGACAGGATAGGTCTTCACCAATTTGCCTGAAAAATCAGTAAGCTCAACTCTCATCTGTTCACAGCAAAGATCCGGACTGAAACGGATGGTGATCATCTCCGTGGCAGGATTGGGGAAAATGGTAAATAGCAGCCCTCTGTCCTTGGCCCGAGGTGTTTCCCTCTCGTAAAGGCATTCTCCCAGACAGTCGCCCCGCCGCAGGTGTGCCGCCAGGGCTTCAGGAGAGACCCACAGAGTGTGACCCTTGTGACAAACAGGAACCTCCTTCCCCGGATAAAGGTCCTTGTTGAATGAACTGAACCACTCTGTCATGGTTGATGGATTCCAATCGGGGCCCTCCCCCGTATAATTTGTCTGACCGGTCTTCCTGCCACATTTATTGTATTGAATGGTCCGGAGATTCCAGTTGCTCCATTCGCCCCCAGCAGGATATTGCGTATAAAATTGCGTCATAAGCCCTTTGTCATTGTATTCATAAATTATGCGGAAGTCAATGGCACCTCCCGGCCTTGTGGCCACAATGCTCTCAAGCTTACCCAACTCATTGTAGAATTGTTCGTTCACCGTAGGAAGAGTCCAGGCATTATTCCTCCAGTATATTGTTTCATAGCCAATCAGCCTGTTATACGCGTCATACTGATAGTTTTGCTGAAGCCTCTCCTCAACCCATTCACCGTTAACCCACTTTTGCAGTCTGATGGAACTCGTCCTGCCCAGAAGGTCGTATTCATTCAGGTAACGCGTTGCCGGTACCCAGGTACCGGCCCACGTATAATTGGTGGAGCTCTCACGCCGTCCGGAACTGTCATATACATACTCCGACAGGGCAACATCCGCTCCGGTCTCATGGTTCCTTGTAATCAAGGATGTCAGCCTGCCTTCAGTGTAGCTGTAATACTGAACCTGGTTCAGCACCCAGTGCGAAGCGGTCATATCCCATCTGTACACATACGCTGAATCGGTCGTTACATAATTAAGATATGCATTGTCCTGAGCGGCAGCCATCTGTCCCGTAGCGGTTATTAGCAAAACCGTCAGCAATTGAAGAAGTATAAATTTTTTCATTGTTTTTTCTGCATTTGTGTGTCTATAACAACTTTTACGACAAAAAGGTTGCAATGTTACCTCTGACTCATACTTTGACCGCTGAAGCGCCAAATCTATCCAGATAGTCGTTGTCGTTCCGGATCATCCGCACACTCTCAGGATATCCCTCCACCAGCCATACCAGGAAGGCAGTGACATCTATCTTGTCGGCAAGCATTGCCTTCCGCCTGCTCTGCCACTCAGCCCTCAGGTCAGGTTTGGCAAGGAGTTCTTTCACTTTCTCCAGCAGCCTCTCAAAATCATCCGGTGTGAAGGCATAGGTGAGACCGTACCTCTTCTCCTCCTCCTCAAGGGATGAGAGCAGGCCGGCAAAGCTGTTACAACGCAGCGACGGCACACCGAGAACAGCAGCCTCTGACGCCATCGTCTGGCTGTCGCCTATATACATTGTCGAATACCAGAGCAGCGAGTGGATTTTCTCGGGAGAGACGGATAGCCTGTATCCTGCAAATTCGGGCGCTGTCTCCTTCTCGGTTGTGATGACCACCCTGCCGTAGCTCTTCAGCAATGTTACAAGCTGCAGCTTCTGCTCATCACTGAGGCCCTTGGCTCCCCTGTCATGGTGGGCTTTGAAGGCGTTGAATCTGAGCACAAAATAAGGTTCACCCTCTGGCAGTCCGGCCTCCTCCGGAACGGACGCGTCAGGGGTAAACCGCCGGGGGTGCAGGTAGGCAAGCTCATGATACCCCGGATAAAAAATGGTCCCCTTCTTCTTCCTCCTTCCCTGCAGCGAGTCAGGTGAAACCACCAGGTCGGTGAACGGGTGCCCGACTGAAGTAATCAAAGGCTCCACGGCATCATCATCATCATCAAGCATCACCGACTTCATGCGTGACATCCGCGACACATGCGCTATAGTCAGAGAAGAGCCTATCCCGATCTCCGTCCCGGACCTCTGCACCAGCCTGAGCATTCGCAGGTCGTAAATGAGCTGGTTGAAGGCTTTCTTAAGCAGACTGTCTGACTTGAAACCCAATGTTATGAAGGGTATGTTATAAAGGTCAAGCAACTGACGGGCAGAGGCAATCTCCTTCACGGTCACGGACATATCATGCCCTCTCTGCTTCATCTCATTATAGAAATGACGAAAGAGATGAACATGCGCGGGATGGCCTATGTCAATCAGTATCCTCATCCTTTTTCGGCTAAAATGGTTTTTGCTGCATAGACCTGCTCTCCGATGCTTACCGCAGGCCTGTAACCGGCCGGCAGAATTACGTCAACCTGGCTTCCGAAACGGATCATGCCGATCCACTCACCCTGCCTGACTTCATCCCCTGTTTTTACATAGGAATCAATCCTCCTCACCAGCCTGGAGGCTATCTGAACTACTCCAACCTCCAGTTCGTCATTCCTGATTATGTATGTGTTCCTTTCATTCTCGGTCTGCGCCCTGAAATCCTTCAGAGAGTAGAACTTCCCGCTGAAGTGCCGGTTCAGTATTATCTTGCCGGATATCGGAGCACAGTTTTTGTGTACATCAAAAGGTGTCATATTTATGCCTATATGCAACCCCTGCCCGCTGAGCAAAGGGGTTTTGACAAGCTCCTCGAGCTTTGAGAACCTGTGAAGCTTAATCGCCACGGGGCACTCGCCGTTGATCAGTTCTTTTATATAAATAATATTTCCGTCAGCAGGTGATACCACCTGGCCTGGACCGGCAGATACTCTCCTTCGCGGCGTCCTCCAGAAGCGTATCATGGTAAGCAGGAAAGCAATGCCACCTACAGAGGCTATCATCATCAGCGCACGTATCAGATATCCCTGACTATGCTGCAGCCTGTACACTCCAAATGCAATCAAAGCAGAGAGGAGTGCTGTAACAGGATTGTCAAGGTAGAGGTACCTGGCACCTATCTTTGTCTTTTGGCGTAACCATGCATAGAGCAGGGTGCTGCACACGAGTGCGACGGACAGAAATATCAGGAAAATGATAATCTGGTTCATCTATCGGTTCTTCAGATAATCAATGAGAAAAAGTTTTTCATAAAACCACGGAGCCGGATCATCTGATGACCATACGGCATTCTGTACAGGTCTTATCTTCCTGCTCCAGTATCCTGCCCCCCTGAATAACAACACCAGCCTTATCGGCAGGTCTGTGGCCGCATGACAGAACGATGCCCGCTGATAACCGATTACCGGTTCCGGTTCTTTTCCCCGAAGGAGGTCAAACCATAGAGGTATGAAAGGAGTTTCTGTCTTCTCTGCAATGAGATGCCATTTCCAGGTACGCGGATTGACCTCCAGCAGCCTGAAGGTTCCGTCCCTCACATCCCTCTTGAACTCCACCTCACAGAGACCGTTATACCCGGCAGCCTCAAGGAGCCGCTCCCCGTATTCCGCCGGCTCCGGCTGACCGGTAACCTCGGCATATGTGGTTGCATTACCGAAATCAACAGGATGCTGCCGCATCCGGCAGGCCGTCAGCTTTACCAGGGAGCGTCCTCCTGAAAACAGAAAACAGGCTGAGAACTGGTCGCGCCCGTCACCCGGGATCACCTCCTGGATGATTATCTCTTCTGCAGGGATAAAGGTGAGCGCCTTTGCGTAGGCAGCCTTCAGCTCTTCACGGTCCCTACACAGGAAAACCTTCTTTCCGGCCTTGCGGTAAAAATCAAACATCACCGCCGGCTTGACAATACAGGGGAAGGGAATTTCCGGATCATCCAGCTCCTCCTTCCCGGCCGGGTAAAAGGTTGCAGGTATGGGAATGCCTATCCGGCTCGCCAGCCGGTATGTATTTATCTTATTGTAAAAAATGTCAACAACCTCCTTCCTGTCGGTGCTCACAATGTAATGCAGGCTCAGCTCCTCCCTGTTCACCGACAGTATCCTGACGTGAAAATCGTTTGTCGGGAAGATCACCCATCCGCTGTACTGCGATATGCATCGCTGTCCTTTCAGGAACTCCTCCAGACCTTCATTCTGCACCCTGTAAAAGGCCGTGCAATACTTTGACCTCCGTGCAATGCATCGTCCGGTTGCGTCAATCACAACCACCGGGATGCCTCTCTTTCCGAGGATCCTCACTATGCCCAGGGCCTGAACGTGACCGCCCAGCACAATGGCTCCGCATGCACTGTCAGGAAACGACTCTTTCATATATTGACTTTATTCGTGCTGCAACCGATCCTGAATCAAGCTCAAGCTTCATGATCCTCTCCCTGCCTTCAGTCCTGCCACTCAAATCCAGCGCCGCCCGGAGCTTAGCTGCAACATCCCCCGCATCGTTCGAGGTGATGAAGTAACCTCCGGTCTCTCCGAACAGCCACCTGACATCCCCGACCTCCGTAGAGACAACAGGACAGTTGCAGGCCATTGCCTCCTTAACAACATTGGGACTGCCCTCCCGTGTGGATGTCAGCAGCAGCACATCCGCGGCATTCAGCCAGTAAGGAACATGCTCGTGCGGTACTCCCGAAAGATACCTGAGCTCAACATCAGGGTCATGCAGCAGGGCAACCGCCTCACGGGCCAGGACAGCATTCTTTTCGCGTCGGTCGGGTGATGAACCGAACAGCACAAGCTTTCCGGCAACAGGATATCCGGGAAATTCCCTCGCTTCTGTCTTTGAAAGAGGCCGGAACAGCTCTGTATCAACACCGTTTGGAACGACCTCGGCCTCTGACAGCTTCATCAGCTCTTTCATCTGCAACGACTTGACAATGGTGGCTCCCCACCTGTGACGGTAAAGCGACCGGATTATCGTGCGCATCACCCCTGACATATGCAGATCAGATCCCATCAGTGAGACTACCAGCGGAAAGCGTCCTGCCAGTGAGGCCGCAAAGGCACTCAGGCTGTAATGGGCATGTACCAGGTCATAATCTCCTCTCTTCCATGCTCTCCTTATCCTCACGACAGCTGACAGGTAGCCCGCCGGACCGGGACCGGCCAGCAGATAGTCCACGGCAATGCCTTCCCTCTTCAACGACTCTCCCTGGCTGAAGACTATCACCCCGGGCTGCTTATTCCTGCCGCTTGATACAAACAGTACTTTCACCTCTTGATCATTACAATCATTCTCCGATTATTGCCTGCGCCAGTCATCATCAGAGACATCACTTGCACCCGGTCCGCCGGCAATAAAAATGCACTTTCTGATTATTACCCTCTTATGAGAACCGGAATTGTACTTCCGGATTATTGTCCGCTTCTGTCAACAACGAGCTTGAATTTCCCGCTGCCCGACACATCAATTGCATCGACAAACCTGATCTCATACCCGATACGGCCCCTGATGTACTCATCCAGTGCCGACTCAATGATCTTCAGGTCATCCGGGGTAAACCTCTCCCCGGTTACAAGGTTAATGTTCAGCATATCCTCACTCACCTTTTCAACCTGGTACTGAATGAGCCCGTTGACTTTCCTGAGAAGCATGCTGCCGAAGAAACTCGGCACTGACAGTACCCCGCCATCCTTCAGTTTTATCAGGTCTGTCTCCCTGCCTGATACTGCTGCCATGACAGAAAAATTAAGGCCACACTCTCCTCTGTCAGCTACGCCTGGAATGCCAAGGTCCCCGTTCATGTAACGTACCAGGGGGAAGGCAAAATTGTCAAGGTCGGTGATCATCAGTGGGGAAGTGCCTAAACTGTCAAGAGGCTCCCCGAATTCCACACATACATGCGGATCAATGATATGATACCTCCTGCACCGGGCACACTCATAGGCAATGCTGTTTATCTCGCTGCAACCGTAGGTATCATAGACGGGGGCAATCGTCTCCTCAATCGTTTTCCTCTGAAAGTCATGCAGGTTCTCTGCCGTCGTCAGCACATACCTGATCTTGTGGTCAAAAGTGAGACCGCCGGCTTTAAGATATTCTGCAAAATGAAAGATCGCATTGGTGTAGCCATCAAGGTAATCATACCTCTCTTTTTTTATGATCTGATAAAGCTCATTAAGCCTGTCGCTGTCATGCAGCCGATAAGCAGGGAATTTATGGTGCCTGAAAATCCTTGCTTTAAGTTTCGATGAGAGCCTCCCCCACTCCTCATTGACAGTCGCCGGGTTACCCCAGATATGCAGGCCTTTCATTGACATCTTCCATCCTGAAAGAGACCACCCCAGGAGATGGGCTGCCTGGCCGGCACTGGTGGCATCGCGGTCCTTCCTGTAAGAGACCGGCTGACCTGTTGAGCCACCTGACGACCCGGTATAGAGCTTCTTTCCCCTGTAATTGTCAGCTATGATATCCTGCCAGCTTTCCTGAAGATCCTGCCTGGTGAGAGGAGGGATCTGCTTCATCTGCTCCACCGATGAAAAATCACCGGCAGAGAAGCCGCACTCCCTGAATCTCTTCCTGTAAAAAGGCACATTCTGCTCACAGTGAGCCAGCAGCTCCTTCAGCCTCTCAAGCTGATAGGCTTCTATCTTCTCCCGCGGGGCATCCCTGAAGCTCTCAAAATGCCTCAGGTAATGCAGGGTGTTCTGCCCTTTCAGGATATCCGATATGAGAATACTTAGCCTGGTCATTCGCCTGGTTGATCTGATATGAAGTATTGAGTCTGGTAATTCACCGGGTACGTCTTATCTCCGGAAAGTCTTCTTTCTCAGCCGCTATAATTATCTGTCTCCGGTCCATCCGGGAACCTCTCTTCCCTCCGCCACCACCTTTGCAAGGGAGAGACTGAGGACCATGATAAGATGCCCGTCCGGCCGGGCAAATTCAGCATCGGTCAAAAAATCCGGTTTGAATAACTCAAAATCAACGGGGACCTGTTTCCAGAACCCGATATTGTGCCTGAATGCCAGGTCTACACTGTATGGATCTGCAAGAGCATTGGCTTTATTGATTTTCTTTTTCAGATAGCCCCTGATAACATTTATCTTGCCGGTGAGAGTAAGCAGATCATTAGGAGAGTAACCCTTGTCTGTAACTATCTTGCCCAGATCAGGGCGGGATTTCTTTATAATGTGTGCATATAAAACCTGCCCCTTGTACCTTTTGAACGGTTTGCGCTCAAAGAAATCGGAGTAGATACCCGCAAACCCTGTACCCAGGATGGTTTTTAAGAATCCGGCATCAATATAGGGTGTACGGTTCCTCAGATATCTGAACTGGTTAACCATCTCAGCCCCGAAATATTTTCGGAAGACCTCTTCAAAAACAAACAGGTAAAACTTCTGATTGAGCGTCAGGTGGCTGTATGCACTGTTAAAGCAGGGAAGAGTCCTGAGATCCCGTTTCAGCTGATCCCACTCAGCGGTAAACCCTTCCATCCTGAGAGAATTGAATTCCCTGCTGCTCTCAATAATTTTAAAAGCTTCTTCAGGACTCTCGCTGCTGAACATTGATATCAGGTTGGGCGGAAACACCACACCCCGTACATTGGCAGCCCTGAACAGTTCGCTTCCAAAATTGCCGGTTATCATATAACGCGAATGCTTAGCCATAGCCCTGACAGCATATAAGTAATGTCCCCGGGCAAAAGAGGCTGATCCTGAGGCATTCATAACAAACTCGATACCGTTCTTAAGACTATCGTTTCTGGCATAATCACCGTCAAGCAAGATCTTTTCATATGGCAGGCCGGCTATCGCTGTCAGCCTGTCAGGAATCTCAACATCCTTTGATCCCGGTGCCCCAAAACTGTAACAAAGCATATTCCGTCCGGCAGCAAGCCCCGCAGCTACCAGTGTCCGGCTGTCAAGTCCCCCGGTAAGGGCATTCACATACCGGTCACCGGGAAAATATTTCCGCGCCATCTCAAGAAACGCATCGCTGGTATCATTTGCTGCCTTCCTCCAGGGGACGGGATTTTGGGAAAAATAGTTCTCAAAAAAGGTATGCTTTACCAGGCTGAGAGCTCCCGGCCCGATTTTCATATATGAATTGGAGGGAAGCAGCTTTACACTTTCAACTATGCTCTGATTGAAGAGGGGATAATTGAACAGGATGGTCTCAAGGATAAACCGGCGGGAGACCGACTCCAATCCGAGGTACTTCCCCATCTCTATGGCGTTGTCAGAGAGGACGACCTCGCCGTTGGTTTCATAATAATAGACCGGCAATATGCTGAAGACGGAGTTGCCGGCAATGATCTCCCTCACCGTCTTATTGAGCAGCAGGAAATAGTAATGTCCGTATACCTGTGAGAGTATCTGTTCAGGGGTAACCTCCCCGTCAATACTCCGGGCAAACTCCTCTCCGCCTGCCGGATCACCCCATAGAATCAATTCCTGGTTTATGCCATTGTAATAAATCACATCCGAAGGCTTTTTTATAAAAAGCTCCTGCAAGCCCAAGACTGGCATTTTCCCCGGAATTCTGAGTATAAAGTCTGTCATAAAGACATTATTATTAACAAGCGTCTGCTATATCCTGCGCAGACGCCTTGAAATATTTAAAACAGTGTAATAGGGCTCCTGACCCGAGAAAGCCCTCATTTTTAGGATGGTTCTGAGTCTTTTCTGCCTGGTCGACAGGTCCACCACTGCCCTGTCAGGTATCCTGGTCATATCATTCCTCTTAATGTCTCTTGCCTTTCCTGTGGTAGTCATGAGATATCCGGCCTCAAGTGCCTTCCTGTGAAGATAATCGTTATTGCCCCCGTGAGGCCAGCATAGAATTGACACCTCCTTATCCAGCTTTTCACCTATGATCTTTCTTGAGAGGACTATCTCACGGGTGACCCGGTCATCATACTCCCTGTCAGATTCACTTCGGACAATAAGCCTGTTTTCCTTTAAGTATGAAGAATATAACGGCATCGCAAGATTGAATGCTTCATCCTGATCATAGCTGGTGAAATCATAGTTCCTGAACAGGTTCACGCATTCATCAATGAAATCAGGATTAATCTCCACCTTCCTCGCTATAAGGGCCGGACGGTCTTCAAAAAGAGGAAAACCATAAGGCAACATCGACTCGAGATCCACTTTTCCAATATAATAAGGCTTTATCTCCGAATAGGCATTGATTACAGGGTCCAGGATCCTGCCCCCCGGATGGTGAAAACCCGTAAGCTTATCAGAAATAAAATACCTTGAATGCGTCAGGGCATGCGACTGGATATCAATCAGACCTGTACTCTCCATCATCCGCATCTCATCCCACGACAGGAAACCCCACCCGTTCAACTCACTGCTGCCATCCTCTCCCTGCCTGTAATTTTCTGAGTTGGGACGACACCCTGAACGTTCATCCACGAATTCAGGACTTACAAATATGGTTGCCTTCATTCCGTACTTCCGGAGAAGCGGAAACGCCCACACCCAGTTATCAAGATACCCGTCATCAAAGGTGATGACCAGGGGATTCTTCACCGGAGGTGTAAGACCCTTCCTGATCTGCCGGTATTCCGGGAGAGATATAGTCGTGTAGCGCCTGCTCAACCATACAAGGTGCTCCTCGAAAATATCCGCGCCGGTCGTCAGAAAGTTGTTTTCCCACTCTTTCCTGAAAGGCCCTACGCTGTGATAATAGATAACTGACAGTCTGTTCAGGTCAGCCATTGAATGAAAGGTATATTTTGTCAAGGGTGTCGATGTAACCCTTCTCTGAAAATCTCTCCCTGAAATTCACCCCGGCGCTGATAGCTGCATTAGCCAGACTGTCATAATCCTGCATCAGCGCCGCTACCTGACCGGACAGGTCTCCCTCAGGTGATACCAGGAAGAGGGGATAATCGCGAAAAATCTCCCGCATTGACGGTATATCTGATGCAATCACCGGGGTGCCGCAAAGAATGCTTTCGACCACCACATTGCCAAAAGACTCATATTCTGACAGGAAGAGCAGGAGGTCGGCCTCACGGTACACATTCTCAATATCACTCCGATATCCTTTGATGGCAATATAGTCCTCTGCCCCCTTACTGCGTATCCTTGCAGCCAGTGACTCGTACATCGGACCGGTTCCGTATATCTCAAAGAGGGTCATCTTAAGCCCCCTGTGCAGGTCAACAGCTACATCAATCCACTTTTCAAGGTTTTTACCCCTGTCCAGCCGCCCGGCATATACTATTTTCATTATCCCCGGTTCTTTTGCCATCTGCGGCATTTTCATTACTCCCGGTTCTTTTACCATCCCCGTATCCTTCATTACCCCCGGTTCTTTCATTCTCCCCCTTTCTGTCATCGGCCCCGCTTCTTTCATCATCCCCCGCTCTTCATTCATCCCGGTTTCCTTGCTGACCGGCGGCGTCACGATCCCTCTGCTGCTGTTCTGATACGGAACAAACCTGCCGCTGCTCATCGGGTTATAAACAACCTGAATCTCGGCACCGTGATAAACCTTTTCCAAAAAAACTCTCCTGCTGTATTCCGAATTGGAAGTGATCTTTACATTTTTGCCAATAGCCCATCTCCATAGGGGTTTGCGCACAGCCCTCTGCCATGAGTTTTTCCAGTATCTCGTTCCGTGAATGCTGTAGATGATTCGTTTTGCACCTGCAAGCCTCACTGTCATCAGGAAGAATGGCCCGAGATTGAACAGATGGAATATTTCAGATCTGTACCTGCGGGCATACCTCCACAGCCTGAACATAGCCCGCAGGTTGTTGCACGATCCGTAGCTGACAGGCACAACTGCACCTTCATACACATTTATCCTGCCCTCGGTCACGGGCCTGACGACAAATACTCTGAAAAGGTACCCGGTAAATGAAGTCAGTAGTCTGGACGACAATACCTCTATGCCGCCCGGAGAAGAATAAAAATGAACAAGATGAACTGTCGGCACTCCACCCATGATTTCTATATGCCTAATCCTTCCCTGATTCTGGTCGCATTCTTTTCCGCACTGTATTTTTCCTGAAAAAAGGCCCTCATGGACCCGATGGTCTCAGTACGCTCTGCATCATTTGCCAGCCAGTATGATGCCACGCCAGGAGCTTCCCTGTAGCTTCTTATTACAGGCAGGTTGATCCCCGAATCCTTAAAAATCTCATCAACCACATCCTTCCTGTATTCAATCAGTGGAAGGGCACCTGACGCAAGCGCTTCAAGGAGACGCAGATGTGCACCGTTAATTATTGAAGGATTACCATCCACGGGAATGATTTTCGTCCTGTTGAACATCCTGTTTAGCTTCTCAGAAGGAATATATTCCGATCTGCGAAAAAGGGGCTTCAGCTCCGGGAAAAAAGGAAACCATCTTTCCCATGCATCATTGCCGTAAATTCTTGTTTTAAAGCCGCTGAGACTGCTCATCAGCGCAGCCTTCCGGTAGCCCCACGAGTTTTTATAGGATGTCCCGGCATACAAAATATCCGTCTCCTCCTCCCCGGCGGCCTCACCTGCGCCAAGCCTGTGATAGACAGTCTCATCTATTCCCGGTATGAAGTGCAGGGTTCTGTCAAGCCCCATTGTATTCAGCTGTGCCATCCAGAAAGTATCAGGAACCAGAACCAGGTCAGCATGGCTGAGACAGGCAAGATAATAGTCATTCTGAGGAGTATAGAACGGACTGTCACCCAGGAAAAAGAGAAGCTTCGCATTTTCCCTTATCTTACGACATGTCTCCGGCAACAGAAACTCGGAATTGTAAACCAGGACCAGGTCCGGCTTATAGACGGTAATCTCATTGAGGATATTTTCATTTGCCAGCTTAAGAAACCAGGCATCCCAGCGGTTTCTGATACCATATGAGAAACGCCGCATCTGGGTGTTCACAAAAAGCCTGTTTCTGCCAAGTGCCGATGCAACGTCAAAGGTGGCCGCATCTCCGGAAAAATTCAACACGATGGATGTCAGTATCCTGTTCAGGGAGATCCTGGCGGGACACAGTATAAGCGACTTTTCAATCATGGCTTTTCTTTCGGGGTTTTAATGAAAGATTATAATAGACGGCACTCACTCCCAGGAAGATAGCCTGAGGCATTACTCTCAGCGGTAATGCATTGAAATAGAACTGCTGGCTGCTGGTTGAGTGAATTATGAACCATCCTGTCAGAAAAATAATGAAAACCAGGTATCCGTTCCTGTACGGATCAGCCCTTCCCGATCTCCTGAAGGCAATATACATCTTATATATAAACCATAGAAGGAATCCGTTCAGCAAAACGAAGCCGGTAAGGCCGGAAAACATCAGCAGCGTCTGATTGCCGATATGGCCATCACTGCTCTTGAACCCTGTATCTGAAAATCCCCAGCCGAAGAGCGGACTCTGCTTCCAGATATTCATCACTTTCGGGCTTCTGACATCAAGCCTGTGAAGAGTACCCTCTGCCGTTATGTCTCCGGTTCGAATGGATTCCATCGTTGTCAACCGTTCCCTGGAAAATGTCACCTGGTTCCGGATACGGTCAGAACGACTGCCTGCAATTATCAGTATGGCTGAGATGAATACCAGTTGTGCTATTTTCCTTGTGTCGATTGTTCGAACCAGCAAACCGGACATAATCACTATCAGGGCAAAGGCAATAATCCAACCCCTGGTGGCAGAAAGCAGGGCCATCATGAATGCAGAAAATACGACCAGCAACAGGAACCAGTTACTGAACCCCGTCCTGCCTTTGGTACTAAGGAAAAGCAGTGCACCGAACAACCCGATCAGCGTGCTGATGGCGTTATAAAAGATCCGGAATGCTTCTTTATCCTCAATCTCATCCCCGGCAGGGATGAAAGCTTCCGCCGGATAGATCCCTGTTATCAGCGAGAACAGCTGTAGCGCAAATGCCGACAGGACAATGATAAAGACAATTCCAAAAAATCTCTTGTATGACCTCAGGTCTGGCATCAGACGAGGTAACGAGAAAATCAGCAGGAAAGGAATCGAAGTCTTGAGCACTCTCATGTACATGTTCAATTCATTTGAAAGACCCATTACAAGTCCCCAGGCAATCAGAAACACCAGGTAGATACCCAGGATCTGCATGTACTTCCTGTAGAAGAGCGGAGGATGTGACTTCCTCGATAAAACTTTTACGACAGTCAGCATCACATAAAACTGCGATATCTCTATCGCGGGAAGATCCGGGAAAAGGGTCAGTGTCACGGAATAGAGCCCCATGAAACCCATAAAACCGTCACCCGTTACCAGGAAAAAAGCGAGCCACACAGGCTCATCATCAGAACGGTAATAGAGAACCAGCAGAAAGAGTGCCCAGAATGATGCAATTATTGTGTTTGTAAAGTACGTCGTAATAATTGTGCCGGCTGTCAGCAGCAGGAACCACAGGAGGCCTCTGTCATAAACCGGCTTCGACAGATCATCGAGGTAAGCCCTGAAAAAGGATTTGCCGCGGATCTTCATTAAACCCGGTATATGCATATATCGCCCGTAACTGGAACCGCCGGTCATTTTAAGCGCAGATTAAGATGTTCCGCCATGAATTTTTTCAGATCAACCAGTGCACTGAGACGTAACGCCCTTGCAAGAAGAAAAAAACAGAGGGGAATAACCGTCAATTTCAGGATCAGCTCCGGCCAGTCAGACAGGGGAAATGATTCGATGACACCGTAATTCACCAGAAAACATACCGCAACCACCGTTGCAAGTCTGATCATTTCTGTGCCGATTTCTCTGAACATCAACCCCTGATTCCTGAGAACTGCGCGGATTGACAAAACCAGCGCCACAACCGTAGCAGTGACCTGGCCGATAATGAGAGCCTCAATACCCATGCGCCAGACAATGAGTATGCTCAATAAAATCACGGCTTTCTTAATGATATCTATCTTCAGCGTCAGGCTACTCCGTCCGGCTGACAGTAAGATATTCTGGTTGAAGATGAGAAGCGGAAAGAAAAAACCCTCAGCAAAAAACAGCTGCATATAAGGCACCGCCGGGAGCCACTTCTCCGTCAGGGCAAGAGAAATGAAAGGCCTGCTTGAGATTATCAGTATCAGGGTACCGGCAAACATGAGCATGGCGATCATTTTGAACGACCGCAGGTAGTTCATGTTAAAACGTTCCCTCTCATCCTGAACCGCGGAGAAGGCCGGGAACAACACCCGTGTGACGGAAACAGAACTCTGCCTTATGAATAGCTCGTAAAACCGGTTGGCATTCGTGTAAAAGCCAAGCTGGGGAGCTGTAAAAATCTTTCCGATCAGTGGAAAATAGGCTTTGGTAAAAATAACATCCATTATTCCCTGTAACAGGATTTTGTAGCTGAAACCAAATAACGATTTGAACGACTTCATGTTAAAAACGAACATGGGCCGCCATTTGCTGGTGATCCAGAGGCCCGCCATATAGATCAGGTTGCCTGCCAGTGTCTGGAACACCAGGGCCCATACCTCGTATCCCATCAGCGCCAGGGTCACCCCGGTTGTTCCCGAGATGAGTGTCCCGACCAGGTTGATCCAGGTCTGACGCCTGAAGTTAAGCTCACGGGTGAGGATGGCCACGTGGACTGAGCTCAGGGAGTTGAGGATTATTCCCAGGGCAGCTACACGGGTGACAGCTACAAGTATTGGCTGGCCGAAGAAGTCCGCAATTGAACCGGCAACGAAGAAAAGAACGATCCAGACCGAGACCCCGGCACTGACATTGAACCAGAATGCGGTGGACAGATCATTTGCATCCGTATCCTTTTTCTGAACCAGTGCTGCCGAGAAGCCGCTCTGCATTATGACCTGCCCCATGGCAATGAAGATCAGTATCATCCCCATAAGGCCATAATCATCAGGCGACAGCGTACGGGCTATTACAATGCTGAAGCCGAACTTGACAATATATACCCCGAACGAATCGAGGAAACTCCAGAAGAGACCCCTTGTTGTGCGTGCCTTTAAACTTTCCATGCCCTTAAGCCTGCCATCACCTCCTCCATTGCTTCAGCTATGCCGCAGCCAATTACTCATTAAATCCGTTAGCCATCCGTACACACCAGAAGTGACTCCTCATTTCTGACGTTAGTTCACCTTCTGAGCTTCCAGTATCTTCTCTTCCTGCCTGCCACCTCAACGGCACCCTCAAAATATTCATCCGACGTCTCCCATTTGCTGAGGAGATACTCCGTGTTGAGGGTGCTGTAGCCGCCGGCCTCCTTCGTCATATCCTTACCGTAGGAGTTGAGACGCGGAGCCTTCATCCTCCTCTTGCTGCGCGATGCAAGCGTGCCGGTGGTGATGTTCTGTGCCTGCAGCCCTTCCAGGGCCATCCGTGCCAGATAATCATCATCCTCTCCTCCGATCTCCGTGAATCCCTCATCAAACAGACCGACCTTTTCAACCACAGCCCGTGAAATCCTGAAGTGGCTCCAGGAGGCATTGATGGTTGCCACCGGAACATCCAGAATCCCTGACTCTTCCACAAAGCGCCTGAAGCCGGCCCTGATCATTATGTCATCATTCAGTATCAGGATGTTATCCGACGATGACCTTTGAATGATCCTGTTCCATAGAAAACTCAGTCCCCGCGGATCACTGTATCCCTCATGCTCCACATTGCTGAACCCGGCGCAGAAAGTGTCAAATTTACCGAGGAACTCATTCTGCTCCTCAGCCAGGTAGTGGCCGTTGGCGATCACCGTTATCTGCGTGCCGGGAAAAAGGATGCTGAGCTTTGAGATCAGCGGCCTGAGACAGTCGTCAAAGCGGTCCTTGTATGTCGTTACGCCAATTGAGAGATCCGGCGGGGACGACCTTCGCAGGGCTCTCCTGCAGAGATGTGACCGGAGAGGCCACGTCAGCGATTCAAACACCCAGCCGGCACGGCTGAGGACCTTCGTAAAATGAACCTGTTTCATTGAGTTCCCGGATGCGACAGGAGGTGCGGATGTGATGGGTCTGGTTTTCTACGGACGCAGGCTACTAACAGTACTCACTGCTTCTCCTGAACGCCCGGACATGACAGGGCTCCCTGCTTTCCCTGAATGCGCTGATTCTGCAGTGCGCCCCGCCTGTAGCTTAGATATCACCCCTGAACCACGAGATGAATGCCACGTCGGAGTATTTGCCACCGGAATAGAAGTGCTTCTTCAGCACCCCCTCCTGCACCGCCCCGGTCTCCATCCAAGTCTTCATCGCCGGATGATCTGTCCTGACATATGCGCATACCTTCGTCAGGTTGAGGTGGTCAAAGGCATAGCGGAGCAACAGCTCCACGGCCTCCCTGCCCAGCCCCTTGCCCAGGTTGCCCGACTCACCGATGGCGCCGCTGACAAAGGCGTTCCTCGATATCCAGTTAATACTGTTTAGCGTGAAGTAGCCCAGCACATCTGCGCTCTCCTTTGAAACCACCGTGAAGGGAAGAAAGCTGTTCTCCTTTGATCTGGTGTGATGCTCATACCACTCTTTCTCCAGCTCCTCGGTCACAGGAAAAGGATGCGACATGGTGCTTGACCTGATGAAGAGATCGTTGCGCCATTTTACTGTATGTTCCCAGTCGTCAAACCTGATCGGCCTGAGAACGATTTTTTCTCCGGTAAGCATAATATTGTTTTTAGATTAGTTCTGCCTTCTTTGCCAGCAGCTTTGAATACTCCCAGGCCCTTTCGGTAACCTCCATCCATGAGGAGCCTGCGACAATGACACAGCCTGCCCTATGGGCGCTGTGGGTCACCGGCTCTGTTATGTCGCCCGGCCTGACAAAGAGCCGTGCGAAGACCACCCCCGGCATCGCCGCTATATCACCGGTGTCATGCACCCTGACCACCCTCTTCCCTGCCGGGAGCTCAATGAAGCTTATCATCGAGTAATCACGACGGTCACTGCGCAGGTCAGGAGCCATGCCCAGTGCCACCTGTATGGCAGCCCTGTCCATGCTGACACCTGTGGAGCTTCTTGTAAGATATGATGCTATGAAGTCTCCGCCAAGCCTGGCGCCAACCTCTATCACCTTCGGTCCATTTGCCGTGAGCATCACCTCGGTGTGCGATGCCGAGTTCTCTATCCCCAGGGCCCTCAGTGCCCTGACCACAACCTCTGCAATGCACTCCCTCTCCACGGCTGTCAGCCCGGCAGGCTGAAGGTGGCCCGTCTCGACGGTCGTCGGATAGGGTGTGGTGAATTTCTCCGTGAACTGGATGATTGTCGTCTCCCCCCTGAAGGTGATGGCCTCAACGCTGTACTCCCTGCCGTGAATGAACTCCTCGATCAGAATATCACCTGCTGTGGCAAAACGACGCGAGATATCCACATATGAGAGCACCTCCTCCGGGGAACAGCACCGGAAGACACCCCTGCTTGAGAAGGCGTCCCTGGGCTTGATGATCACCGGGAACGCCGGGGCAGCCTTGAGCCTCGCTGCCGGCTCCTCATCGCTTCTAATAAGGATGCCCTCGGCGCAGGACACCCCTGCCGCCATGAAGGACTCCTTCATCAGCCACTTGTCAGTCGACCGTTCGGTAACATCCGGCGAGTTGAAGATAAAGCCCAGCTCTTCGGCCAGCCGGGCCATCAGCCGCAGGGGCTTCTCCATCTGCCCGGTGACTATCCCGCTTACACTGTGCCTAAGGGCAACCGAACGGGTGGCATCATAATCGCTGCCCTCAACACGGTAGAAAAAGTCAGCCTCCGGCTTACCCGGTGGATCAGGCTGGGGGTCAACAACGACGGTCACCAGTCCGAGCTTGCGCGCCTCGCTTATCAGCTCCAGCTGGTTCAGCCCCGCACCGAATATCAGTATCGACTTCCCCCGGATCTCCGACCTCATCTCAGCTCTGAAAGATTTTTTCAACTGCCCGTACCACCAGATCCTGCTCTTCAGCTGTCAGGCAGGGGTGTAGAGGCAACCGTAGCAGCCTCCTGAAAAACATCACCGAGCCTGGCATTGCATCGTCTGTGGCCAGGTCGCTGTAGAACCTGTTGAGGTGCAGGGGCGAATAGTGAACATTGGCCATCACTCCTTCAGCCCTCAGTGCATCCATTATCCAGTACCTCTCCTCAGGCGGGACAAGCATCCCGAAGAGATGCCAGTTGCTCTCCGCCCCTTCGGTCACACGCAGGAATTCAATCTCCCCGATCCCTTTAAGCTGGTTCAGGTAGTACATTGCTATCTCCCTGCGCTTCGCATTCATCCGGTCAACCTTCATCAGCTGCGACACACCCAGTGCCCCGAGGATATTCGACTGCACATATGAGTTGCCGGTGTCAATGTATTCATAGAATCCGCGCGTGCGGTTGTCGGTCAGGAACGAGTGCTTGTCCGTGCCCTTCTCACGTAGTATTCTTATACGCGAAGCAATGGCATCATCATCGGTGACCACCGCTCCCCCCTCACCCGTGGTCATGTTCTTGGTGCCGTGAAAGCTGAAGGTCGAGATATCAGCCAGCGTGCCGGTCCTGCGGCCCTTATACCTGGATCCAAGTGACTGTGCCGTGTCGTGCACAACATAGAGTCCATGTTTTCGTGCGATCTCATTGACGGAATCCATATCCGCCGGGATGCCTGCGTAGTCAACAGGGGCGATGGCAACTGTCCCGGGAGTTATATAATCTTCGACCTTTGCAACATCAATGCTTCCGTTGTCGGCATACACATCGGCAAGTACTATCTTAAGGTTGTTGTACAGTGCACCCAGGGCAGTGGAAGTATAGGTGAAGTCAGGTACAATCACCTCGGATCCGGGAGGGAAGTCCTTCACCCGGAATGCCAGCTCCAGCGCTGCCGTGGCAGAGTTGACAAAGAGCACGTGCCTGGCGCCCAGGTATTCTGCCAGCATCGCTTCAAACCTGCGGCATTCGGGACCGTCGCCTGACACAAAAGTCGACCGCATGGCACGGTCAACGGCGGCAAAATCCTCCTCGTCAAGGTAAGGCTTGTGTATCAGCACAGGTGCTTCGCTCAAGGGCGTGCCGCCGTTTATCGCCAGGGCTGGATTTGACTTATTAAGCATCGAATTCTAGATTGTCCTGTAATGTGAGAAATATTCATAGAAACCATAGACCCTGATCAGCTCGTCAATGCCCTGCTCCACAGTCCTGGAAGGCCTGAACCCGAGCTTTTCGATCTTGTCGAAGTTCACAATGAAATGCCGCAGGTCCTTGTCCCTCAGCTCGGAGTTCACCACCGAAAAATCGACCTTCTCCTTAATCTTCGCCGCTATCTCATCCTTTGAAAAGTTAAGGCTGTTGCCACCGGCGTTGAAGATGCCTCCCTTCATCCTGTCGAAGTTATCCATGGCAAAGATGTAGCAGTCGGCGGCATCCTCCACATGGATGAATGTGCGTTTGGCAAAGCTGTCAAAGAGGACGATCACCTTCTCCTTCACCGCTTTATAGACGAAATCATTGATCATCAGGTCCATCCGCATCCTTGTGCTGAAGCCGAAGACAGTGGCAAAGCGCAGAGAAATGACATTCGGTTTATCGTGCAGTATCTGCTCAGCGGCAAGCTTGGTCATGGCGTAGGTGCTTACCGGATCTACCGGCGTCTCCTCGTTGCACGGCTCTCCAGACTTACCATACATCGAGGTTGTTGAAGCATTGATCAGCATCTGTCCCGGGGCAAGGTCAGCAGCTATCTGCCGGGTGGCCTCCACATTGATAAGCTGAGCCGAGTGCGGATTGGATGCACACGCCGGAAACCCGCTTATGCCCGCCAGGTGAAAGATAACATCGTAATCCTTCATGCCGGGTATGCCGTTGCGGATGTCATGCTTTACGATCTCAAGGTTCCTGTTGGTTGCCAGGTGCATCATCGGCTCGTAGCCGTACATGAAATTGTCAAGCAGCGTTACCCTCTGTCCGTGCTCCAACAGCTTCCTGGTGAGTACCGTTCCCTTGTAACCGGCCCCACCTGTAACAAGTATTCTCATAGTCTCTTTTGAATTATTTGCATGGTAAATTATATACCAATTCCTTCAGACCTGCATATGGCCTGTCTAATCCTTCGGTTGGTCAGTCCCACTGTGTCAGTGCCTAACGAATTGTATATCTGATTATTCAGCTGGTGATTGCTGAACGATATTGCGCGATATGTACAAAGATAAAAAAGAACATCTCACTAGCCTGTTAACAGCGTCATAGGTTATCAACATACCACTCCACTGCTCTCTTCAGTCCTTCCGGGAAGAGCACCTGCGGCTGGTAACCGAGCAGCCTCACCGCCTTGCCCACACTGGCCATGCTGTGGGGTATGTCACCCGGACGGTTGGGACCGTGATCCGGATCGACTCTGGATATTGAGATGTCATACGCTGAAAGGTAACTTCTGAGCATCAGCGTCATGTCGTTCAGATTCACCGCGTCGCCGCAGGCCACATTGTAAACCTGATTCAGGGCGGAGGGATTCTCAACCGTTGCTGCCAGATTGTTGGCCAGGATGACATTGTCGATGTAGGTGAAATCACGCGAGTTGCTGCCGTCGCCGTTGATGACGGGAGGCTCATGCTTCATGAACGACTGTGTGAATTTGGGTATCACGGCGGCATAGGGTCCCTCGGGATCCTGCCTCCTGCCAAAGACGTTGAAGTAACGCAAACCTATAGTCTCCATACCGTACAGGCTGCCGAAAATGCGGGCATACTCCTCGTTCGCCATCTTGGTGATGGCATAGGGCGAAAGCACCTTGCCGGTGCGCTCCTCCACCTTGGGAAGCTCGGGGGAGTCGCCGTAAACCGATGAGCTGGAGGCAAAGACAAAACGCTTTATGCCTGCATCACGGGTGGCAATGATCATGTTCAGGAAACCGTTGATATTGACGGCATTGGTGGTAGCAGGATCGGCAATGCTTCGCGGGACACTTCCTAGCGCTGCCTGGTGCAGAACGAGATCCATACCCTTCACCGCCTTCTTGCAAACCTCCGGCTCCCTGATGTCGCCTTCAATCAGCTTGAAGCGGGGATTGCCTTTCAGGTCACTGATGTTCTCCCTTTTTCCCGTTGCGAAGTTGTCGAGACAGGTCACCTCATTATCGCGCTCCAGCAGGTCGTGGCATAGCGATGACCCTATGAAACCCGCTCCGCCGGTTACCAGTACTTTCTTTCCAGATATCAGGTTCATTCAAGTGAAATTTCACAAATCTACTAAATAATGTAACGGCGTTTCCCCTCCGGAATTTCCTGAATCGTAAAAAACATCTCACCTGATCTGCTTTCTGATGATATCATCATGCCCCCGCCGTGAATAGTGTTGCGGAAAAGTAGATTATATTTGACTGTGTTTTTCCGGAGCGGTAAGGCTGCGACCACTGAACATGAAATGAAGAGAAAGAAATATGGGGATCTTGCGAAAACTGAAACAACTTCTGAAAAGGACCGTTAACCGGTCACCCCTCCCGGTATGGTTAGCTTACGGCAGCGACTATGAAGCCCTGCGAAGAAAGATCAACATTTGGTTCAGGCTCTTTCCTTCCAAAAGGAACATTTTTTCTGATGAGATAGCCTTTCTTAACTCCAACGCACTTCTGTCCGATCACTGGTCGTTTCTCTTTCCCTACTCTTTTATCTTTAAGTACGACCATAAATCGGTCCGAGTGCATAAGGACAACGAGAACGGGCTCTTTTACGTCATGCATAACGGCAGACGACTCTACTACAACAGTAGATATTTGACTGAAACGGCCGTACAGCATGCCTACAACGGCATATCCATTGAGCAAGATAAAAAATCACCTCACTGTTATACCGATGACAAATTCTTTGTCGGTGAAAACGACGTAGTTGTTGATATTGGCGCTGCCGAGGGTAACTTTTCCCTCGATGTTGTGGAGAGGGCGAGTGTAGTTTATATTATTGAGCCCGACAACGACTGGATAGAAGCCCTCGAGGCCACATTCAGGCCCTGGAAGGATAAAGTACACATCATCAATAAATTCGCTTCTGATACTGACAGTGAGAACTGCATCTCCCTGGCCGGCCTTCTCGGTAACAATCCGGTAAATTTCATTAAGATGGATGTTGGCGGAGCGGAAGAACGGATCATCAGAAGTGCCGAAAGACTGCTGAGGGAAAATAAGACCGTCAGGCTGGCGCTCTGTACCTATCACAGGAAGCAGGATGCCGAAGCTACCGAAAAAACACTGGCCGCACTGGGCTTTACCTGGTCATTCACCGACGGGTATATGCTCTATGTCCACAATAACCTGACGCCGCCTTACTTCCGAAAAACCCTGATCAGGGCACAAAAACCCGGCTGATGTTGTTGGGACCTGAAACCTTCACGCCTGTTACTTAAAAACGATAGATACAGTGACCTTCTCCTCAACCACCTGTCCGTCGCGCACGGCCGGAGTCCACTTCGGTCCCTCGCGCAGCAGCCAGAGGGCCTCACGGGTGTAGCTGTCGCCCGGGGTTTTCAACACCTTAATATCATACAGTGTACTGTCAGTTTTCACCTTAAAGTTCATTACCACTAACCGGTTTACCGCTGTCGTTAATTCTCCGGCATGACTGATGTTAGGCCTGGTCCAGTCATTAAGAGCCTCCCACCCCCCGACCGGTTGAGCGGGACCGTCGGGTCTCACCGTGTCCGATTCGACGGCCGTGCGGGCAGCCTCTCTCTTCCTGGCCGCTTTGTCTTTTTCTGCATCATCCGCTCTCAAGACGGTTTTCTGCATCATCGGTACAGCATCGACAATTACCTCTCCGGCCACAGCCTCCTCCTGCTGAACCGTTGGAAGCGCCTCAACTACCACCTCCTCCGCTGCCGGCACCTGACCTTTGGGAAGCTGCGACGCCTCAACAATCACTTTCTCCGGCCCTGGCTCCTCATGCCGGGCCTGCGACACAACCTCCAGCACCTCGTCATCTGTCACAACGACAGGCGGTACACCTGCTGCCGCCATCTCCTCCGGCAGTGGCGCAGATACTGCCTCCGCTGTTTTCATGTCTGCCCTTCGCATCGATTCACGGTCAGCACTGCCCGATGCATCACCCTTTTCTATCGGTGCAGTCATGGCTATAAGGGCAGTGTCGGTATCTGCCTCTTCAGCCATAGCAACAGATGCACTGTCTGCCATCTTCTTATCAGCCATCGCCACTGCCGGCTCCCGCTCTCCACTGTCCCGGAACAGTGATACATAGAGCGCCGACGCCACCAGCACCGTCACCACCGCCGCCGCTGCCGGCAGCCAGAGACGACGCGGCCTACTGACCCTGCGCTCCAGCCTCCGTTCCAGCCTGTCCGAGAGCTCCCGGAGATCCTCGGCGGCCTCATCACGACTTAGCCTTCCGAGCCCCTCCGCTGCCTCCTCTCCGAACTCATCCTTCGGTATCAGCAACCTCTTATCCTTGTCCTTTTCCTTCATCTCTAAAATATTTTGCCGTAACCATTTACTTTAACCCTTAACCTTTTCTTTGTCACTACTGCCTGATGAAACCTTTAACCTTTTTCCATACATATCCTCAGGTTCCTCTTCCCGTTCTGTATGTACGACTTCACCTTCTTCTCCTCCATCCCCAGCTTCTCTGCTATCTGCCGGTACCCGAACCCCTCGTAGTAAAAGAGCCGGATACACTCTCTCTGCTCCTTCTTAAGCCGCTCGATGCATTCCCGCAGCTGCTCCGTGTCACGCTCCCCCTCCTCTTCCAAAGGATGCATCTCAGAGGAATTTTCCATAAAAAAGGCAGGGTCGGCGAGCATCGCTTCCGTGTGTGCCGCCTCGCTCTTCCTGCTCCTCAACAACATCAGGCAGTGGTTCTTCGTTACCACATAGAGCCACGTCCTGAAATTGACGATCTCCTCCCTCTGTTGCGGCACCGCCGTTACCAGCTTCTCGAAGATATTCATCACCTCATCCTTAGACGCCTCCCGCTCCTCCAGGTACTTCAAACACACACCGTAAACGAGGTGCATGTACCTCTCATAGAGCTGCCCCAGTATCGCGATGTCGCCCTCCTCACTGAACCTCCTGAGGAGCTCCCCGTCACTCGCCTCAGCGGATCTTTTCCTTATGAATAATGGCGGCATGCAAATCCCGGTTCAACAATTGTCAATTCACCCATAAACTTACAAAAATCATACGATTTTGGTATACCGGCTACTTCCGGAACAGGTGCCACAGTTTAGTCCGGACCAAATAGCTCAGTTTACTCCGAATTAATCAGGGTGTAAATATTTGCTGATTTTTCGGACCCCTTTATGGAATTATCCCCACCACTGCATCCTTATCACAGAAACTTAAATCAGAAAAACTATGAAAACATTTTTATCAATCATCGCATTCCTGCTTCTAACGGCCCCGGAACCCACCGGACAGGTAGTCATCAAAGGCAGGGTTACCAACCTCAGCGATGAGCCCCTCAGCGGGGTTGTTGTTATGATAAAGGGAAGCAACGTCAGCACCCTGACCGATGCCGACGGGAAGTACTTCATCACTGCGGGACCTGAGGCAAAGGTCCTGGTCTTCTCCCTCAGGGGGATGAAGAGGCTGGAGGAACCGATCGCCGGCCGCACTCTCATCAACATCGTTATGGAGCCTGCGGATGCCGGAAAGCCCGGCAGACAGGACCGAATGAATACAAAACCTGTCAAAAATGAGGTTCTCTGTGAGGTTCAGGAAGAAGCCGACTACGAGGTCGCCGCCAGGGTGGCATACGACCGCCGGAGGGCATATCCCGCAGGTACATATGCCAAAGCCGCCTGGCACCATCCGCCTTATGTGGAACAGAAGAGCGAATCCTACGCCGGCATCAGTGAGAGCGGCTACCGTGATCCGCTCAGGGAACCCTACTCAACCTTCTCCATAGATGTCGACAACGCCTCGTACTCCAATGTGCGCCGCTTCATCAACCTCGGCCAGGAGGTGCCGAAAGATGCCGTGCGCATCGAGGAGATGATAAACTACTTCAAATACGATTACCCGAAGGCTACCGGCGAACACCCCTTCTCGGTCTATACCGAGGCCGGCATCTGCCCGTGGAACAAAAACCACTACCTCCTGCACATAGGCCTCAGGGGAAAGGATATCGACAAGACCGAACTGCCCCCTTCAAACCTGGTCTTCCTGATCGACGTCTCCGGGTCTATGGATTCGCCCAACAAGCTGCCGCTCCTGAAATCGGCGTTCGGACTACTGGTCAATGAACTCCGCGAACAGGACCGCGTAGCAATTGTGGTCTATGCCGGGGCCGCAGGTATGGTGCTTGAATCAACACCCGGAAACAACAAGGAGACTATCATGCAGGCTCTCGACAAGCTGCAGGCCGGTGGCTCCACCGCCGGCGGGGCAGGACTGATGCTGGCATACAAGATCGCCGAAAAGAATTTTATCAAAGGGGGAAACAACCGCATCATCCTTGCCACAGATGGAGACTTTAACGTCGGGGTGTCAGACAACGTCTCGATGGAGAAGCTGGTGGAGGAGAAGCGCGGACTGGGTGTCTATATGACGGTGCTGGGATTCGGGATGGGAAACATCAAGGACGACAAGATGGAGATCATCGCCGACAAGGGGAACGGCAACTACGCCTATATCGATAACATCCAGGAGGCACGGCGCGTGCTGGTGCAGGAGTTCGGTGGCACGCTCTTCACCATTGCGAAGGATGTCAAGTTCCAGGTCGAGTTCAACCCGGCTTATGTGAAGGCCTACCGTCTGGTGGGATATGAGAACAGGCTGCTGGCCGACAGGGATTTCAACGATGACACGAAGGATGCCGGCGAGATGGGAGCGGGGCATACCGTGACAGCCCTCTATGAGATCGTCCCGGCAGGATCGGACGAGACAGGACTGCCCACCGTCGATCCGCTGAGGTACCAGGGTTCGGACGCTGGAGCTGCTGCAGTTAGCGCTGCCGGTAAAGTCAGATACGGCGATCAGGCAGCCGGCAGCGACATGCGCCCCTCGATGAAGGATGTCCCCCGCGAGCTCTGCAACATCAAGCTGCGCTACAAGGATCCCGAGGCCCTTACCAGCAAGCTGTTCAGCAAAACGGTGGGCCCGGACATAAAAAAGGCCGGTGAGACCACCGACCGCTACCGTTTCTCTGCCGCCGTGGCAGCCTTCGGTATGATACTGCGCGACAGCAAGTTCCGCGGCACCGCCACCCTCGCCGACGTCGTCACCCTGGCCACCGGCGCCCGCGGCTCAGACCCCGACGGCTACCGCGCCGAATTCATAAGGCTGGTTCAGAGCAAGAAATAAAATTTACCACAGGTTGCACTGGCTGGAAACTGGGTTGTACTGTCCTGAATAAAGGAAGGCAGTGCGACTCAGTTTTTTTCCTGAATTACGCAATGATATTCAAGTCTGACTCTCTTGCAATCAGTCCCAATTCGAAAATCGTAAATCTCAAATCGCAATTCCCCGGACTTATTCCAGTTCATCCGCATAGGTCTTCTTGCGGTAGAACTTCGAGATGTCAAAATAGACATCCTGCTCAACACCCTCCTCTGACCTGATGGTGATGATGTCATACGGTCTCCCGTTATGCTCTTTCATTACCTGGGTCAGGATGCTGGCACCGTTGAATGTGCGGTCGATATAGAGATACTCTGCCCTCACCGATCCTACTATCACTGCCTTATCGAACGACGATCCGTCGCGTCCTCCCGAGCTGTCAATAAATGATGCCGCGCATCCTGTAATCATCAGCGCCAGCACCACCGTCATTAAAAATGTAATTCCCTTTTCCATATTTCCAATTTTGAACACTCTTAATTCTTAATTCTCAAGATACCAATCATATACCCTTGCCATCCCCTCTCTCAGTGACGTTGCATGCCGGAATCCCAGGGAGCGCAGCTTCGACGAGTCGAGGAATTTTCTCGGTGTGCCGTCAGGCTTGCTGTGATCGAACACCAGCTCGCCGCGGAAACCTGTCGTTTCCTTCACCATCCGGGCAAGGTCCCTGATTGAGATCTCCTCACCGGTGCCGATGTTAATATGTGTGTTGCGTATTTCGTCCGTACCGGCAGGAACAACGTCTTTGAACGAGATCTCCTCCATTATATAGATGGTCGCATCCGCCATGTCACCACTATACATAAATTCTCTCAGCGGCTTACCCGTCCCCCAAACAGAAACTGCGATTTGCGATTTGCGATTTGCGATTTGAGGTTTTTCGCCGTGGATCCCCTGCTGACTAAGCAGCTCCATGATCTTCTCCTCAGTCTCACTGCCGTTAAAGCCCTCCGACGGCCTCCGACGCAGGTCGGCCCTGATCCCGTCCATATCTCCATTCTCGAGCAATTTACCGAGGTGTATCCGCCGTATCAGCGATGGCAGCACATGCCCGCCTGTTAGGTTGAAATTGTCGTTCGGGCCGTAGAGGTTGGTAGGCATGACCGCTATGAAGTCGGTGCCGTAGCGCATGTTATATGCCTCGCACATCTTCAGCCCGGCGATCTTGGCAATGGCGTAGGGCTCGTTGGTGTACTCCAGCGGCGAGGTGAGCAGGTGATCCTCACGCATCGGCTGCGGACAATCGCGCGGGTAGATGCAGCTGCTGCCGAGGAAGACCAGCTTCTTCACGCCGTTAAGATATGCGGCATGGACCACATTCGACTGTATCATGAGGTTCTCATAGATGAACTCGGCCCTCAGGGTGTTGTTGGCCATGATGCCTCCCACCTTTGCGGCGCACAGAATGACCGCCTCAGGTTTCTCGGCGGCAAAGAATGACTCGGTATCCTCCTGCCGACGCAGATCGAGCTCCCCGAAGGTACGGCCAACGATATTGGAATAACCCTTCCTCTTCAGCGCCGCCGTTATCGCCGAACCCACCAACCCGGTGTGCCCGGCAACGTATATCTTCGAATTTTTATTTAACATCAGTTCTACAATTCTTTATCGTCTACGACGAACCTCTGGGGGTTGTTCTATCTTCTACCATACTTAAAGCTCTACGAGCTATAGTTGCCAACACTACTGCCTATTGCCTACTGAAAACTTTAACCTTTATCCTTTAACCTTTACCTGCCTGCCTACTCAAAATAATTTGGTGTATAGAATCCACCTCTCTTCAAGTAAACTTCCTTTTTAACCAGTTTAACATCCCCCTCCATCATATCCGTTATCAGTCCTGCCAGGTCATACCGCGGCTCCCACCCAAGGCGTGTGCGCGCCTTCGTGGCATCGCCGATCAGCAGATCGACCTCGGTGGGACGGAAATATGCGGGATCGACACCCACAATGTCAGCTTCGCTCTTCACCTTCTCCTTCATCCCGTCAAGGAACTCCTCACCAACACGCTCCGTGAAGATCTTTTCGTCAACGGCTACCACATGTCCCGTCTCCTTAACCCCCTCGTTGCGGAAGGCTATCTCAAGCCCTATCTCGGCAGCTGCCTTCGTGATGAAGTCGCGGATGGTGGTGGTGACACCGGTGGCGATGACGTAATCCGTCGGCTCATCCTGCTGCAGTATCAGGTACATCGCCCTGACATAATCCTTAGCATGGCCCCAGTCGCGCTTGCCCGACAGGTTACCCATGTACATCTTCTGCTGCACACCCATGGCTATGCGACTCAGCGCCCGCGTCACCTTCCTCGTCACGAAGGTCTCGCCCCTGATGGGCGACTCATGGTTGAACAGGATGCCGTTGCTGGCATGCATGCCGTACGCCTCGCGGTAGTTGACTGTGATCCAGTAGGCGTAGAGCTTGGCCACGCCGTAGGGCGACCGCGGATAGAAGGGTGTCGTCTCCTTCTGCGGCACCTCCTGCACCAGGCCGTAGAGCTCCGAGGTGGAGGCCTGGTAGACCCTCGACTTCTTCGTCAGGCCCAGCAGCCGCACCGCCTCCAGCAGTCGCAGTGTGCCGATGCCGTCGGCATTCGCTGTATACTCAGGTGTATCGAAGCTCACCTTCACATGGCTCATGGCGGCGAGGTTGTATATCTCATCGGGCTGCACCTCCTGCACGATGCGGGTGATGTTCATCGAGTCGGTCATGTCACCGTAGTGCAGTATAAAATTGCGCTGTTCCAGGTGCGGATCCTGGTAGATATGGTCTATCCTCTCGGTGTTGAACATCGAAGCACGACGCTTGATGCCGTGCACCGTATATCCCTTCTTCAGGAGGTATTCGCTCAGGTAGGCGCCATCCTGTCCGGTCACGCCGGTTATTAATGCAACTTTTGCCATAACGCTATTTCACGTAAAATTACTACAATTCCCGGATTATTAAAGCTCCCCGCTGACATACCTGTCGAGGATGGCGCCTGTCTCGCTCAATGCGTAGAGAGGGATGTTGACCAGCCACTCTTTGCGATGGTAGTCGGTCATGAATATAAGCAGCGAAACAAAAACTCGTTTGAAAAAATGTGCCGGACAACAAAAATTCGTTTGAATTTTTGTGTTTCACCACACTTTTGCGAGGGAGTTTAAGCATACGGTGAGGTTATTCAACTATGCTAATTGGCCCATGGAACATGTTTGCTGTCAGATTTTGACCTCGAGCGATTTTTCAGTAAGGAAGGCTCGTATCTGCTCTTCGGGAATCGCAGTGTCAACATAATCAACCGATTCGGAGTAATCAATGTCATCGAAATAGTTAAGCTGAGACCTGAAAAGTTTTTCGGAAAAGAGCTGATCAAATATTTCTGATGCCCTCGCTGAGATCTGACCTATTGAGAAATTATTTTTCAGGATGAAATACAGATCGACATAATCCTTCCACTTTGAACGCCTGCCGAGCGCATAGGCTTTCATCGCGGCAAGATCGATCAGCTCCGGTATCTTAATAATATTTTCGAATTTCCTCTTCGGCGAAATATGGAAAGGATACTCCAGAAATGTCACTTTGACATCACCCACGGTAACATTCATCTGGCCGGTTTCTCGCCAGGTTACTTCGTAGGGCAGTCGCGAGCCTGCTATTTTATCGATATTCTTTTTATGGTTGACGGAAGAGAATTTGAAAAGGTCGAAATCAATCGACCGACGGTGACCTATATGCAATGCTACAGCTGTCCCTCCTGCGAGATAATACTCCCTGCTGAATTGCCTGATTAATGGAAGCAATTCCTTCTGTTTTTCTGAAAGGATCTCCTTATGCATATTTTTTGAACAGGAGTGAGAAGTAGTGATAAATTTGAGGATAATAGTTCAGCTTTTGCCTTCCTTTGGCGCTGAAGAATATCTTTGCGACCTCCTCCATACCCATCAGTCTGATTAGTTTTCTGACGTCATCCATTGAGCCGTAATTCAGAATTGTCTCAACCAGCAGGGCAGGACTGATCTCCTCCTTTTTATCCTCGGGAACAGACCAGAACAAGCTGCTCTTCTCCCTGATAAACGCCTTTATTTCTGGACTATACATTCTAACTGGCTATACCCAAATATAGTCAAAATCCATCGTTTATACAACCATTTTTACTCGTAAATTTCGATTTTCACTGCCGACTGCTTTAGCCGCCGAAGCCTTCTTTGAGCTCCGTAGCTTAAGCGAAGGAGGTGGCGAAGGTGGCCGACTTTTGGCTTGATTAAACAGGTCTTTCTCTTCTAATGCGTATTCTGATAGCATTCTCAATCGGCCTCTCGGAGACCAGTGCCAGATACCCCCCGCCTCCTGCACCTGCCAGCTTCCACGCCAGCGCCTTGTCGCTGTACTGCTTTATAGTCTCCCTCACCGCCCTGCTCTTCATCAGCGGGAACATCGCCACCTGGGCGTCAAAGGAGGCTTTATATCCCCTGCCGAATTTTCCCAGGTCCCTCGCCAGGGCAGCCTCCCACACCTCATCGGCAGCCTCGGCAAGATCACGGGCTCCCTCAACAGAAATATTCGTCTCATCCAGCACATTGAAATCGCCAGCTCTCGGTGGCAGCGTGATGAACCACAGATGCTGCTCCAGCCAGTCGAGTGTCTCCGGGTCAACCACCGTGGTAATCTTCTCCGGCCAGTACTCGCCCGAAGCGTAATCCAGTCGGTTGAGCCCCGGGAACACTATCCCTATTGCATCCTGCGAGCCGCTGACATATGTCGTTCCGGGAGGATTCTCGAGGCAGAAGAGTGTCCGTGCCAGCAGGTTGGGATCGCCGTCGGGTATGTCGGTGTGCCAGAGCTTCACGGCCTTCTTGCGTGTGCTGCTCGACATCCCGCTGCGGTCATTGAACTCCAGGTCGGGCTCGATGGAGATGGTCAGCACCGCCCCGGGCCAGAATTTTGACACATACGGCTGGTCGAGCCACCCTCCGGCCAGGTCAAGACGGTAAGGTATGCGGCACTCGCTTCGCAACGCGGTCGTACTCCGCGGAGGCAGTCCTGCCACCGGCACCCGCCGGCTCACCACCAGGCTGATACCCAGCTCATCGCAGAGCTTTTTCTTGTCAGGGGTATATCCATCCTCATTGATAAAAAAGATGTCAGGCCTCATCTCCCGTAGCTCCTCCTCGAAATCAAGCAGGCCGGAGCCCCTGTTAATCCAGGCATCCTTCACAACCTTCAGTGATTTTATCATATAGAGTCGCTCGCGCTCGCCGTTGACGGTGCGCCGTCCCTTCAGGTCACTTATGGTGCGGTCTGATCCTATCCCCACATAGAGGTCGCCGTGCGTCGCCGCCTCCTCGAAGAAGGCCACGTGTCCCGAATGGAGCATATCAAAACAGCCGCTGACAAATACTTTCTTTGGCATAGAGGTTTACAATTTGCTGGCACTACTTCTGATTTTGGCTTTGACCTTGTCCCAATTCAGCGGACTCGTCATCAGGGGCATAGCCTCCTCATCAGCATCATTAAAGTATACAAGCGATTTCAGGTGATGGTACTGATTGCTTAGCCCAACACCGTATTTGAGTGAATGAAACGAGAATATCTGTTTGAGAGTGAACTGATTCAGGATAAAGTACATATCCACAAAATCCTTCTTACTGCCCCTGCCAGCTATTGCCTCGAGCTTCATTGAGGCAATGTCCCTTATTCCGGCCAACCTGATACTTTGATAATGGCTGAACTCATCAATGATGTCATACTTGTAGCCGAGAAACGAAACTCTTACTCCGTTGAGCAGACCGTTTACAGTGTTCTTCTCTTCATTGCCCCGCTCATATTTGCCCAGACCGTTAAGGATATTTACAATCTGTGAAGTGTCAAAATCTGTAGGAATAAAGAAATCGAAATCAAATGATTGTCGGTGACCAAGGTATAATGCGAGGCCTGTACCGCCCGCAAGATAAAAATCCCTGATAAAGGTCTCCCCCGACAGCAGTTTAAGCAGCTCAAGCTGCTCTTCAGGCAAAATCTCAAGATGAAGCTCCTCAGTCATGGTCAGAAAATCAGTCCCCCTCAATACTTAACATCAGTTCCCAATAATTCCTTGTTTTGGGATTCAGGTTCCGACTTTTCAAAACAACAGACCTGATAAATTCCCTTTCAAGAACCGACTGCAACCATTTAACTGCATCAAGATCGCCGTAGTTCATAATACGTTCAGCAATGAACTTCGGATACTTCTCCAGAGAGAGATCATCATAATCAACATCCCAGAAATACTTCCGGAACTCTTCAGGCAGCCTTTTACTATGTCCGATTTGGGATGACATACTGCATTTCACGATGAAACCTAAAGATACTGAAATTTAAGGATTTTGGCAAGGGGTCTGATGTTAATGAGGGTAAGCAATCTCCAATACTGCCGACTGCTTTCAGCCACCGCAGCCTTCTTCGACATCCGTAGTTTTAACGTAGGATGTGGCGGAGGTGGCCGACTGTAGACTGTAGACTGTATGCTGTAGGCTGGACTACTGCCTGTTGGCTACTGCCTACTGTCTTTTCTGACTGCCGACTGCCGACTGGTACTGCCGACTACATTTTGAACTCCCTCTTCAGCACTTCCGCAATCCTCGCCCGGCCTTCCTCATCAATATTGGACCCGCTCGGCAGGCAGAGACCGTTCTCAAACAGCTTCTCCGAGGTGCCGTTGACATATGCCGGACATCCGGCGAAGACCGGCTGCAGGTGCATCGGCTTCCAGAGGGGGCGCGATTCTATATTCGCCGCATCAAACGCAAGACGAAGCTTCTCGCGGTCGGTGCCGGCCATGGCGGGATCAATCACAATGCAGGTCAGCCAGTAATTCGAATAGAAGTCAGGCGAAGGCTCCGAATGGAAGGTCACCCCCGGCACATCCTTCAGCAGCTCGCGGTACCACTGGTTGAATTCGCGGTGCTGCCTGACGCGCAGGTCAAGCACCTCGAGCTGTCCGCGTCCCACGCCGGCCACAATGTTGCTCATGCGGTAGTTGTATCCTATCTCGCTGTGCTGGTAGTGCGGCGCCGGGTCACGTGCCTGGGTGGCGAGGAAACGGCCTCGTTCTATGAGCGCCGCATCATCAGATATCAGCGCCCCGCCGCCGCTGGTGGTAATGATCTTGTTGCCGTTGAACGACAGTATACCGAACTTGCTGTTACAGCCAACCCTCCGGCCCATATATTCTGACCCCAGCGCCTCGGCAGCATCCTCAATCACGGGAATCCCGTATCGGTCAGCAACTTCCATTATCTCCTTCATCCTCGCCGGCATCCCATACAGATGCGCCACAATAATCGCCTTGATCCTTTCGACTTTCCTGCCCTCAGAAACCTTCAGCGGCCTCTGTGGCTCAGCGAAGGAGGAGGCGGCGGAGGGAGACTTCAGACCTTCCCTGCCCTCCGAAGCCTTGGCGGAGGAGGGAGACTTCAAACCTTTAATTGCCTCTTCCAGAAGCTCCGGATCCATATTCCACGTCCCCGGCTCACTGTCAACCAAAACCGATATTGCTCCCAGGTAAGCTATCGGGTTAACCGTCGCCGAGAAGGTGAACGACTGTCCTATCACGTAATCGCCCGGCCCGACGCCCAGCATTATCAGCGACAGATGAATGGCGGCCGTCCCGGAAGAGAGAGCTGCAACGTGCTTCGCCCCCGTGGCAGCACAGAGCTCCTGCTCAAAACCGTCAACGTTCGGGCCCAAAGGAGCTATCCAGTTGGAGTCAAATGCCTCCTGAACGTACTTCATCTCTCCGCCACCCATGTGCGGACTGCACAGATAAATCCTTTTACCCATTGATTTTTCTTATAGCCTAAATCGCAAATTATTATGTTTATTTTCGGTTACAATCGAAAACGATTATGTTTTCATGATAACCTGACGCCTCTATTTAATAATATCCCCGGCCCAAAGCTCCTCCAGAAACACTCTCCAGGGCAGGATTGATATGTTTCCTGTTTTCCGCGGCAGAGTATCATTTGACACCAGGATGAGTCTTTTTGTCTTATATTCATCCGCAAAGATTTTAAGTCCTTTAAGATGCTTCTCATTTGCAAGTTCAGTAGCCTTAACCTCAACTGCCACCTCATTGTCGCCGAGAATAAAGTCAACTTCAGTTTGTGAGGTTGTGCGCCAGAAAGACAAAGGATAATTTATACCCGAATAATGACTGTGAGAATATAGCTCATGATATATGAAGTGCTCGAAAGCTTTTCCAAATGCCTCACTACCTGCCACTATAGTACCTCTCTTGAGAAGATAATTCGCAATTCCAATATCAAAGAACCAAAACTTTGGCGCAACGATAACCCTTCGTTTCGGCTTCTTCTGGTATGACGGAAGGTATCTGCCCGTCATGGTATCCTCCAGGATCTGAAAATACTCTTTTATCGTAGGACTGCTGACACCGCAGTCGGAAGCGATATTTGAATAATTTACTATCTCGCCGTTTGAAAATGCCGCAGCCTCCAGGAACCGGGAAAACGATGAAATATTCCTGATCCTGGCTTCAGCCATTATTTCATCCCGAAGATAACTCCCAACATAGGCAGACAACAATCTGGCCGGCCTGTCAGACAGATACATCCTTGGCAAAAGTCCGTTGTTCAACGCCCGTAATAGATCAAAATCCGGTATTTCCCTGTAAATAAGCGGATAAAGTTCATACCGCAGCGCCCTGCCCCCTAACAGATTGCCACCTGATCTTACTATCTTACGGGGACTTGACCCGCTGAGAATAAACTGCCTGTTCCTGTTGACAATAAGCCATTGTACCTCATTAAGCAACGAAGGTATTCTCTGAATTTCATCTATGATAACCAGTGATGAGGAGTTGTCGGCTTCTACTGTTTCACGCAGCAGAGCCGGGTTGCTTAAAAAACGATTGAATACATCTGACAGCAGGAGATCAAAATAAAGAACTCCGGGATACATCATCTTGAGAAGCGTGCTCTTCCCGGTCTGCCTTGCCCCCCACAGGAATACACTCTCAGCATCTTTTCCGTTGAATATTTGCTCTCTGAGAAACATGACAATTTAAAGTTCTACTTTAATATAGCCTGTTATTTTAAAGTACAAATATAAATTATATCGAATTGAAATCGCATTTTAGTATGCTATTTTTTGGGGGGATCGAAAACGATTATGTTTTCAACTTCGTGATAATGACTCCTGAGTATTGCGGAATCAGGTATCACTCGTCAATCAAACATTATACCTGCATATATAACCTTTTTTTGATTATTTATGCAGTCACGCTGCAATTCAATTTTTCAACGGCAACGGTCTTTATTGAACTAAACATCTCAACCTCACTCATGTGCGGACTGCACCGATGAAGACTCAGATCTTTATCACCTCATCAAACCACCTGACCACCGACTCTCGGTGGGTGACGAAGACTATTGTTATACGTTCTTTCAGCTGTGCCAGCACCTCCATGACGGTGGCTTCGTTCTCAGCATCGAGCGACGAAGTGGCTTCGTCCAGCAGCAGCACCGACGGTCTTCGCAGCAGCACGCGGGCCAACGCCATCCGCTGGCACTCGCCACCGGAAAAGGCAGTATGATAATTCACCACGAAGGCATCCAGCCCTTTTCGGAACCGTTTCACAAGGTGAGCGGCGTTAACCTGTTCCAGCACCGCCATGATCTCCTCATCACTGATGCCGGCCTCACCAGCGCCACCTCCCTTGCCGGGCAGCCCGCCCCCGCCGGCTCCAGGAGCACTGTCCCACACCAGGTTCTCGCGCAGGGTGCCGTCGATGAAGAAGGGATCCTGCGGCAGGTATCCCAGCCCCGCCTTCCACCGCGGCAGCAGCTCATCATCAAGAGCCGCGCCGTCAATAAGTATCCGCCCCTCAGAAGGCTTCTGCAGCCCGGCAATAAGATCTATCAGCGTGGTCTTGCCGCGACCGCTCTGCCCCACAATCCCCGTGATCGCGTTGGCCCTTATCACGGCACTGAAACGGTCAAACAGCTTCCCGCCGACAGCGCCGGAGTCCCCGGTCGCGGCAGCATCCATAGTGCCTGCAGCAGCCACTCTCCCGTCCGCTGCCATCGCCCCGTCAGGATATTCAAAGCTGACACCCTCGAGACTGATCTCCTTCTTCAGCTCAACAGCATCATGAACGCCGGTGCCTGCCACACCCGGCTCGGGCAGCTCTTCGTCCAGCCGCATCACCAGCTTCACCGACGGCACGTTCGAGACTATCATGTTGATGTCCGTGTTGATGGCTATCAGCTGCGGGAAGATGCGCGAGAAGAGCAGTATCAGTATGACGAACGAGGCCATCGGCACCGTGCCCGACCGGTACCCGAACCAGACGATGGCCACCAGCACCACCAGTCCTACTATGCGCTGTATCAGCTGGGGCAACGACCAGTTCCTCTGCATCCTGTATTCCATGTCGAGCAGCGAGGTGCTCGCCTCGTCGAAGCGGTTGAAGTAATAATCCTCCGAGCTGTGTACCTTGGCTATCTTGACCGTCTGCCAGAAGTCGTCAATGTATTTCAGCAGCCTGTTGTAGGAGTCGACATAACCCTGCCCGAGGCGGAACGACCGGGAGAGGAACGTGCGGAGGGAGAAGAAGACCAGTATGCCGACGGCGATGATGATCAGCGTAAAACCGACAGAGACCAGCATCGCGTATACCGTGTATGCCGCTGTCATTATCACAGTCGTCAGCAGCTTGAGGTAAAAGAAGTAATAGTTTGCCAGGTTGGGCACCTCGCGCGTCAGCACCTGCAGGTGGTTGGTCTTGCTGCGTATGTTCAGCAGCTGCCAGTCGGCCATGATGATCTTGCGGAAGAGGCTGCGGCGCAGCGTATAGATGAATGTCTGCTGGTAGCGGGCGTCGAGGACTGACTTGCGGTACTGCAGCAGTGCTATCAGCGTCAGCAGCACCATGTATACCACCAGTACGCTGCCGATGGTGAGGCTTATACCGGCTTTGTCAGCCAGGTTCTGTATGAAGAGGGCGACGCCATCCGGCTCCCCACCAGTAGTGCCTATGCTCAGCAGCTGCAGCAGCGGTATCAGCAACACTATCGAGAAGCCCGACGTCACCCCCTGCAGCAGTGTAAGCAGGAAGATCAGCGCCAGCTTCCAGGGCTGGTGCTCACGCAGCACTCTGAAAGTCTTGATAATAAAACGATAATTAATCATCTGTCCGCTTGAACCTCAAACTATAGATTGTGGTAGGCAGGTCATTGTCTGACCTCCTGTGGCGGAAGGTCAAACATCAAACATCCCCCTTCCAGCGTCAGGCACGGTACCATTAAAATACATGGCTGAGCACGTATAAGATCCCTCTCCGCCATCGAAAGGGCCATAGACGGCGATATGTCAGCTTAATATCATGTATCCTACAGAACCGAGATCTTTCTTGTTGCCACGTTCACCCCATCGGTCACTCTTACAATGATCACCCCATGAAGGACTGAGGGCAGTGTGACAGTATTAAGACCTCCATCAATAAGATTTGTACTGATAATTTTCTGCCCTTGCAGGTTAAATATCTCGCAGATTGCTTTCTCACTGACCTCACCTTTGATGATCACACTGCCATATGAAGTCCATATTCGGAGACCGGCTTCACCTAGAGGTTGATTAACCGAGGTAGGGGTGTTTGCTGAGGCCACTATATAAAACCTTCCTGTGCCATAGGTGTTGGCCGGAAGAGTTACTGTATAGCTCTTTGTTGTGAGATCGGTGAAGATACCTGCAGCCCGGTCTTCGAGCCAGAATTTTAAATTCTCAAGAGGCACCGTAAAAGCCGAAAACGTAACTTCGCCACCATTCTTCGTATCAACTCCCACTGACACCTTATAAGTATCTGCACCTTCAAGCGGAATGGCCTGGCGTACAAAGTTGACGCTATTGTCTTTTTCGACCAGTGCGGTGTAAATCACTACATCAGACGATGTGCTAAACTGGCCGATATCATAACCCGGATCATTGCCAAATGTCATATTGTTATTATATACGACTGCTGCAGAACTCTCTTTATCTCCATATTTTACCTTTAGTTGTAGCCCCGGCCATGGGTCTTCAGTCAGCGATGATTTCAACATTGGTGTTCCGGTACTATGTTCCTGCATTGTGTTGTTAAAGTCGAATTGTATGTTATTGTAAAGAGCCAGGACATAAAAACCCTGTCCGACCTGAACCATACTTCCGAAAGATCCGGATTCGGGATACCCGGGAACTGTTTCAGCGACATACCGGTAAACATTATTAACACCGTCATATACATACAGTGCCTGATAGTGAGGATCAAACTTAGCTGCATTAACTGTGATGAATGTTTCTGCATTAATTGCGGAGGTGAAGGGATTTCCCATGATATTCCACCCGCCACCGCCATATAATAGCCAGCTTCTCCCCGGAGCCCAGATATCCGCTGTTTCATTGCCGACACCATAAGCTGCCGGACTGCTCCTGTCAATATAGCCCTCCTTATAAGGTGATGTGGCAATAAAGGTGGCTGAATTGACAATTGTACCCGTGAACGAATACATACCAAGGCTGCCGGATGTCTGAGAAAGATTATATCCCTTGCCGCTCTCAAAAGTGCCAGTCGTAACCGTTGGCCAGGTGGCGTCCACTTCGTTCCATTCCCATATCTGCGACAGATTGTTGTTTGCCGCAATAAATGCCGGAACGGAAAGCCCACTCACCGGGGAAGAGAAAAAATGCCGCTCCCCAAAATTATCTTCGGCACGCAGTTGCCGGTTATAGGTTACATTGCCAGTACTTGTACCTCTAACGATTAATGAGCCATTTGAAGTCAGGCTTGAAGATGCAATAATCAGTAAATCATTGGACGTCAAATCACCGGTAACTGTCACAGCAGCCCCCGGGGAGATAGATTTATTTCCGGTGCCGCTTAGCATAAGATTCCCGTAAGTCTCCGGGAAAACGGTCTGGGCCTCACCACTGTACTCAACCGTTGACAAAGGGCTCAGGCTAACAGTTGTATAGCCGGCAGGCAGTGTATTCGCTCCTCCAACCTTCAGGGTGGCGCCATCAGCAACGGATAATGTTCCTCCTGATTGCGAACGTGAAAGCGTATAGGTTCCAAGATCGAGTATGCCAGAGCTAACGGTCAGGTTTCCGTCAGGCGAATATGACTGATTTAAAGATAAGGTCTGGCCGCCTGTCAATCCGACGGTAATATCATTTAGCCCCGTGCCGGAAAGCTCGCCTGAAGACGTCATGGAACTTCCTGTGTAATTCACGTTGTAAATCCCATCTCCCTGTACAGTGGCTGTCATAGTGCCTCCGCTCCGATTAATGATTGAGGTCGTGCCAAGTGTAAGATAACCTGCCAATGCGAAAAATTCTCCACTGACAATATCGACCGAACAACCGTTACCGGTTGTCAGGGGTTCGAGTAATGTAACAGTGTTCTGCCCTGCCGTACCTGTATTATTGATGGTCAGCATCCCTGTCAGACCGCCGGGAAGGCCCGTTCCTGTTACCTGGCTGACGGTTCCGTTATATACATAGTTGGCTGCCGGATCATAACTGCGATCAGAAGTCTGAATATTACCGGATAATGTTCCTGCCTGAGTGATGCCTGCAGGTGATGTTATGCCCAATGTGCTCTCCGGAGACAGAATAAACGAAAAACCAGTGACAGTAGTTGCCTCTGACTCCATCTGCAGATAAGCTCCTTGATTAACCGTGAAGCCAATTAGTTCAGTTATTGCCCCTCCTGATGAGTAATTCTGAATGGCCGTACCGACAAATTCAATTGAACCAAAGCTATTGCCGGATTCTGTAATTGTTCCCCCGATTGCGGAGAAGTCACCGGCCACTTTTAATATTCCATAATACATCGGATTTGTGCTGCTGCTCATATTGAAAGTGCCGCCGCTTATCAGAAAATCATTTAAAACAGTAACATATCTGCCCAGTTCATTAAAGGTAATATTGTAAGTTCCTCCGGTCTGTACATAGTTCCCATAGGTTGGATTCCCCGCGGGTCTTATGGCAAAGCTCCCTGAACTTATCAGAGTGAACGTGCCATTTACGGTGCCGGCATGACCTCCGAATGAAACATTTGCAGCCTGGCCGGGGCAATCCCATGTGAAATTATAGAAGGGTTGATTAAATGAACTATTTAAGGTGGCAGTCGATGCCCAGCCTGTGACAAGGCACGTTGAACCAGCAGCCCAGGCAGCCGTTGGCAATGAACCTCCATCAATGGCATGTTGATAGGTGCCGTTAACAACCATCGAGGTAACACTAATGGCTCCTGATCCTCCGTTAATGAATGTGCCGTTCACGGAAATATCTGATGCTGTGACAGCAAAAGCCGACGATTTTGTAAAAGTACTTCCTGCAGCAATACTCAGGAGTAAAAGATTTTCAGTATTCTGATCCAGTGTTACCGTAAATCCTCCTTCAATATATACATTATCGCCTGCCACGGGCACGCTTGCGCCTGCTGGACCACCGGATGCGGCTGACCATATTGCCGTTGAACCCCAGTTTCCTGAAGCTACTGAATACCTGTCGGCTGCCTCTGTCCTGGTCGCTGAGAGCAGCAGCATAACCGAAATCAATGCAATATGGATGGCGCTGCGCGAAACTATTACTTTTTCGCTTGTACAGCTACCTTTAGCCGGCTTCATTTCCTGCCTGACATTTATCTTAATTAAATGGCATACTTTTCCCATGATATAAGTTTCTAAGGTGTTAATTTTAGGTTTTACCATGCAAAGCCTTTTTGCATTAAGGCAAATTTATAATTTATTATCAGTAGTGTCCACTTAAAATCGGTTTTATTAAAAGAAGAGAACATATGAATTATTATATCATTGAAATTATGTGCTTTATGAATTACCCAAATGCCGTATTTTCTCATATCTAATCGGATTAAATTTCAAATCGTTACCCCATAATTTCAATCACAAATATCTGATATATAAATTATTATGGAGATTTATGATTATTTTTAGTGGACACTAATGATTTACTATCATAATAAGATTTAAAAGTTTTATGCCTGAAGTATCCTTTAGAAAGTTTTTGCAATTAATTAATTATTGAAGTTTCGCAAGTAAGAAAAAGTTAATAAAATGCCATAAAAAAAGCAAAGGGAGTTTTCAGATTTCTCTGAAAATCAGTATATTTAAAGTGACGAAACAATAAATAACTGATCCCAATGCTTAGTAATAAAGGTACAAATATTTTCTCTGAGATTAATAGTTTTTTCCCGGAGAATGATAACAGAAAAGCAATTAATAACATAATGGATATTGGCCGGCATCTGAAAATAGACGGTAAATCCTTGTCACTTGAGAGTAATGACAACTGCAAGTTCACACGGTTACAGGTGTTACAGCTATTATTGCTATTCCCTTTATTCATGGTTAAAAACGCTTTTCATTATTCTG
>JARGFQ010000005.1:101044-282987 GCA_029210565.1 Bacteroidales bacterium | reverse complement strand
CCTTGCCTTTGGCTAACGCTTCCTACTGTCAAGGCGCGTTCGGGACTCTCACCCTATAGTTATCGCCCATGCCGGGCACACAAGCAAACCCGGGCGAAAATTCACCCGGGTTTAAGCTTTTGAAAAATATCATTCTAACGAACACCTATCGGGTCCGGATTTCCATCAGGATTACCACTTACAGTTTCATAAGTTTTTATGGCACCTAAAAGCAGTATTCCGGCGGCGTGTGGTGCTGCCATGGAAGTTCCGCTCATGGTTGTATAAGCTCCACCTTTGTAGGTAGAATAAATGTTTGAACCCGGCTCGCAATAGTCAACAGGAGGATTATCGTAGTTCGAGTAGTACGCCCACACATCACCTGTTGCCATCGCAGAAATCGTATAAATATTGGCTCCGTTAGCGCTGGCGGGCGACTTCAGGGTTGCACTGGTCGCTTCATTTCCTGCGGCAAGGGTGAATTTAACGCCGGTGGCAGCAGCATTTATAACAGCTGTATTCAATGCATCAGAAAATTCTTCGCCTTGCCGACGCCTGCGGCGTCTGTCGTGTCTTTTTATATTTATCCCTCCGCCTCGTAAGATATTGCTCTATACTAAGGATTACGCTCACTTCGTTCGCGTGATCCTCTGGAGGAGGCTTGACATATCGAAGCAAAGCGAATATCCCGACCGAAGTGTTGGAAGAAAGATCCTTTAGCCTTGATTAAAATTACAAAATCTTACATTATGTCGATTTATTTATGCATTTTGATTCTATATTTGTCGTATTGATTCGACATATGTATGGAAAGTCTATTTGAATTTCAGAAAAATATCATTCGCCCGATAAAAAATGATTTCCGAAGGTATTTACATGATCAGATTAACTGGGACCATCGTATGATCGGGATAAAGGGACCCAGGGGAGCAGGCAAAACAACCCTGATGTTGCAACATTTGAAATATGATCTTGGATTGCCTGCGGAGGCACTATACTTAACTGCTGACCATAATTGGTTTTATAATCATTCATTATTGGATACGGCGAATGACTGGCATAAACAGGGAGGGAAAATACTGTTTATCGATGAAGTGCATAAATACCCAAACTGGTCCGTAGAACTGAAGAATATTTATGATGGTTTACCTGATATGCAGGTTATTTTCTCTGCTTCTTCTGCACTGGACATTTATCGCGGAGAAGCCGATTTGAGCAGAAGGGTTATTATCTACCTGCTGCCTGGGCTCTCTTTCAGGGAGTTCCTGAAGTTTACCAAAGGGGTTGGTTTTGATGCAGTCAGGTTAGAGGAAATAAGAAGTAAACACCAGAATCTCAGCAGAGTGATTACTGAAAGTCTTCATCCGCTTCCGGCATTTCGTACATATCTGCAAAATGGCTATCTCCCGATTATTGCTGAAGGAGAAGACACCTATCTGACGAAATTGAATCAGGTGATTAATACGATAGTGGACGTCGATCTGGCTTACATTGCTTCTTATAATTCAGGGACAGCCGTTAAGGTCAAAAAGCTTTTGGCTGTGATAGCAGATTCCGTTCCGTTCAAACCTAACATTGCTGCATTGGCCCGAAAGCTGGATCTGAGCAGGGACAACGTATACCAGTATATTTATCAGTTGAGGGATGCAAGGTTACTCAATACGCTTAGTTCTGAAGGAAAAGGAGGTTCAACTCTGCAAAAACCGGATAAAATATTTCTGGAAAACAGTAACCTTTCATTTGCATTAGTCGAAAAACCGGATATTGGTAATGTCAGGGAAACATTTGTACTCAACCAGTTGCTTAATTCCGGAGTAACTGTCTCTTTACCATCAAAGGGGGATTTTCTGGCTGATGGATTGACAATAGAGGTTGGCGGTAAAAGCAAGTCAGAAAATCAGGTGAAGCACCTGGATAATTATCTGATTGCTGCTGATAATATCGAAATAGGAGGACGAAACAAGGCGCCTATATGGTTGTTTGGATTCCTTTATTAAGTCCCATTGATTTTCAGGCATTGTCTGATCATGAGGTTAGTTTAACTCCTGGAATTTCTTTGCGGAAATTACTCTCTTCAGAATCGTAATTCGCGATCCTCATTTGGGGAACTTCTGCAAAGAAAAAGCTTTAAATATCTAACCTGGATTTGTTGAAAGGTCTGGAGGAAGTTGCTGAATATCTGACATATATTAATCTTTAAATATATCCAGATAGGGTTTAAAAATAAAAATCCTGTTACGACTTTGTCCGGTCATTTCCTCTACAATGTTTTTTTCATGCATAATCCTTACCAGATCATTTGCCGCTTTATAACTTAAGGAGCATCTCTTAGCTGCATTTTCAATGGTTGTAACCGGATTGCGAAATAAAATATTAAGTAATAGAAGGGCAGAATTACTTCTACGACCAAAACCAGAATTGATTTTAGATTCCAGATCATTCTTTAATTGAATTACCCTTGAAAGCGTATCAACTGCATTCGCGGCCGTCTTTTCGATACCAACCAGAAAATATTTGATCCATTGTAGCATGTTATTTTGAGTTCTAACCTTGGTCAGGTTATCATAATAGAGCTCTTTGTTGTTCTCAAAATACTCTGACAGGTAGAGCAATGGTTTCTGTAATATACCTTCATTTACTAAAAACAGCGTAATCATTAGTCTGCCAATTCTTCCATTTCCATCCAGAAAGGGATGAATTGTTTCAAACTGATAATGAGCGATTGCAATTCTAATTAATGCAGGAACTTCAATCTGATCATTATTCAGAAAACTTTCCAGGTCACCCATTAATAGGTTCACTAACTGATGCTGAGGTGGAATAAAGACTGCATCAGATAATGATGCACCACCAATCCAGTTTTGGCTTGTTCGAAATTCCCCTGGAAGTTTATGCTCACCTCTCACACTTTGCAGCAACGTTTTATGAGTATTCCTTAGCAACCGGGAGGAAATAGGTAAATGTTGTAATTCAACAATGGCCGCGTTTAACGCGGCTACATAATTTTTCACCTCCAGCCAGTCATCTTGCCGTTCAGGCTTAATCTCTTCAATAGGAAGCAAGGCTTCATCCATATTTGTTCTGGTTCCTTCAATCCTGCTGGAAACGACTGCCTCTTTGGTTACATGTAATAGAATAAACAAATCAATATTCGGAACCAATCTGGAAAAGGAGTTTAATTCCCCCAGTTTTATAGCAGCTTTTTCCAGCAATTTATTGATTATTGGAGTCCGCCATGACCATTCATCGTTAATCAATTCAGGCACAAAAAATTTATAGCCGAAACCTTTCTCAAAATGTCCGGCGCGATATTGTTCAATTTCTTTCATTCCTTGTGAAAGTATAATATAACTCTTCTTATTTTACTTTAAGGCGTAAATATACAATATAAAATTTCTTATGTTACTTTTAACCTCGAAAAAAAAGCCTTGTTCTCCTAATACCTTGAGGATTACTTGCTTCGCTCGTGATCCTCAGGGGGGCTCAACAAATCGAAGTAAAGCGGAGATCCCGACCGCAGCGTCGGGAGAAAAAGCCCTGCATCCGCCTGCGGCGTCTGCCGCGTCTTTTTACTTTTATCCCTCCCTTGAGCAAGCTCAGGTCTCAATTAAGGATTACGCTCCCTGCGGTCGCGTGATCCTCTGCGGGAAGCTTAACAAGTCACAAGCCTCGCCACGCTCCGCGTGGCTATGGTTTTTTGTTTCTGTCCCTTCAGAAAGCAGGCTTTCTTTGGGCCATCAACAAAAAACCCCGGTGCATTTGCACCGAGGCTTTTTTCTTTGTAGCGGAGGGAGGATTCGAACCTCCGACCTTTGGGTTATGAGCCCAACGAGCTGCCACTGCTCCACCCCGCAATATGGATGCAAATATACAACTATTTTCTTAAACTACCAAAAAGTAATTTGAGCAGAGAGGCTTAGCCAGACTCTGAACTGATAATTTCCTCTTTGACTTCGAAAATTTGAAATTAGAGTTCAGATTTGCATCTTTACATAAATTCACGAGACTATGCAATACCAAAAACTGGGGATCAATGGTCCTGTCATATCAACCGTCGGCTTCGGAGCATGGGGCATCAGCGGACGCGACTGGGGTGATACTGACGACGATAAATCCCGCAAGGCCATTCATGCAGCCCTCGATGCCGGGGTGACATTCATTGACACCGCCGACGTCTACGGCTTCGGCCACTCCGAGGAACTGATAAGGGAGGTGCTCGACCAGAGACCTGACAAAGACAAAATCATTATCGCCACCAAGGCCGGAAATAACTTCTACCCTTTCCGCGGACAGGAGCATAGAATCACGCCGGCAAACAGCGATTACTCGGTGAAACACCTGGAGTTTGCAGCGGAACAGAGTATAAAACGTCTAAACGTAGAGGCCCTCGATATACTGCAACTGCACAGTCCCGATCTTGATATCCTCGAACGCGACGAGCCGTGGCTCGCCCTGGAACGACTGAAGAAAGCAGGTAAGATAAAACATGCGGGCTGGAGCGTACAGTCGTTCATGGAGACCGAACAGGCTCACATCCTCGAGAGACACCATGAGCTCCTCGATGTCATCCAGGTAAGATACAACCTGCTCGAACGCAAGGCCGAGGAGGTGCTCTTCCCGATGGCCATCCGCTTTGGCACCGGCGTGATAGTGCGCATACCCCTCCTCTTCGGATTCCTCTCCGGAAAGTTCAGCAGTAAATCTACCTTCGGCGACAATGACCACCGCCGGTTCAACCTCTCACCGGAGAAGCTGGCTGATTACCTGAGGTCCCTCGAAGGTTATCAGCCTCTGTTCGACAAATATACACCGCATACCATGGCCCAGCTAAGCCTCAGGTTCTGTATCTCCCACCAGGCATGTCATACGGTCATACCGGGAGGCAAGAATCCTGAGCAGGTACAGGAGAATGTTGTGGCGTCAGACCTCGACTTCATCCCTTTTGAGGAGTTCGTAATGCAGGATTGATATTAAATATTCTTAAATTTAGCACAGCTAACGATCAATTTGAACACTGTAATTGTTATTAAAGTAAAAAGTCATGCCAAGAGTATTCAAAGCCATTGAGATAGAGAAGGAGGAAAAGGAGGTGATGCGCGACTATCTCGACCGTCACATGCCTCATGTCATCTGTCCTGACAGCGTAAAACGCGGAGAAAAATTTGCAGTGAAGGTGCGCCTCGGAGATGAGTACCCCCATCCGGATGAGGACGACCACTACATAAGTGTAATTCAGCTATGGAACCGTGAGACGCTACTGGCAGAGACACGCTACTCGGCCGGCATCAACGCTCACTTGCCGAACCACTTCGAGGTCGATTATTACATTGTGGCTCCGGATGTCTCCATGAACCTGAGCGCCATGGCCGTATGCACCAAGCACGGGCTCTGGCAGAGTGAGGACAAGCCAGTGAAGGTGACCGACTGATCTGCTCCTGAAAAGCAGACGAACCCTCCACCGCGGTCATTTCAGCTGTTTTTTTGACAATTAACGTATCACCAATACAAATCAGACCAGTGCAAAAAGCACTTAATATCCGAATAAAATAATGGGAAGCTATGTCGACGGCCATCTCATCAGGGATGAGAACGTGGTCTATGAAACCAAATACCACTGGGTAATATTCTTCACCCTGAAATCGATCCTGACACTGACAATTTACGCCTGGATGAAGCGGTGGCTATCCGAGTTCGTCATAACAAACCGCCGTATAGTTATCAAGGAGGGTTTCATCGCACGGCGCACCTTCGAGATGAATCTCTCGAAGATAGAGACGGTGAATGTTGATCAGACGGTCATGGGCCGGATACTCAACTTCGGATCCATAACCATCATAGGCACAGGCGGAACCACCGAGACTTTCCACAACATAGCCCGTCCGCTGGTCTTCAGACAGAGATTCCAGGAGCTCTGCTAACAGAGTAGAAAGTCTATAGAGTCGAAAGTCTCATTCTTCGCCAAGGCTGCGGATGACGGAGGAGGCGTGAAGGTCAATAGATTTCTGTTTTGATTGGAGCTAAAAGGCAAGTATCAGGATTTTTTCTTTTATCTTTCATCCTAATGAAAAGGAAACTGAAAATCTGCCTGCTGCCGGTATATTTGCTCAGAGTGGCAACCCCGGTGCTGGCCATACTGGCCCTATCATCCTGCGGCCGCGCTGACAGGACGGAGTACACTGCTCCCGGTGTCTCAAAGCTCCTGGCCACCTACAGATATGAGACGCTGAAGGATGTACGCTACAACCTCTCTTTCAGAATTGATACGGGCAGAACCAGTCCCGTGGAGGGAACCGCTGTAATTGAATTCGAGCGCACTTCCGGCCGCGAGCCGCTGGTGATCGATTTCAACGTTCCTGCAGATCACCTCCGGTCGGTTTCCGTAAACGGCAGACAGGCAGAGGCCGCACTGACCAACGGTCATATTGTGATTGATCGGAGTCTTCTCTCAAAAAGTTATAACCGTGTGGAGGTCGGCTTCCGAGCCGGGGATCTCTCGCTGAACAGGAACGATGAATACCTCTATACGCTGTTCGTTCCTGACAGGGCCTCAACCGCATTCCCTTGCTTTGATCAGCCTGACATCAAGGGACGGTTCATGCTGGCACTGGATATCCCGGAATCATACCGTGCCATGTCAAACAATCCCGTTGTCTCAGCTGACACCTCAGCCGGCAGGGTCACCCTTCGCTTCAGCGAGACGAAGCCCATCAGCACTTATCTGTTTGCCTTCGCTGCAGGCAGGTTTGAACTGATTGAAAAAGAGATTGATGGGGTGAAGATGGAGATGCTTCACCGCGAGAGCCGTCAGGGTTATGTTGATAAAAACTCGGATGAGATCTTCCGGCTTCATTACAGCGCCCTGAAATGGCTTGAGGAATACACTCATATACCCTACCCTTTTGACAAGTTCGGGTTTGTACTCCTGCCGCCGTTCCAGTACAGCGGGATGGAACACCCGGGGTCAATATTTTACAGGGCCTCCTCACTGATGCTCGAAGCCTCTCCCACCCTGAACGAACAGCTATCGCGGGCTTCCCTGATAGCCCATGAGACATCGCACATATGGTTCGGCGACCTGGTGACAATGAAGTGGTTCGACGACGTTTGGCTGAAGGAGGTCTTTGCCGGATACATGTCAGACAAGATCGTCACTCCGGACTTCCCCTCCGTTAACCACGAACTCCGGTTCCTGCTCTCGCGCTACCCTGCCGCCTACAACGTCGACCGCACCCGCGGCACCAACCCCGTGATACAGGAGCTGGGTAACATGAAGGATGCCGGATCGCTTTACGGAGCCATCATCTACAACAAGGCGCCCATCGTCATGCGGCAGCTCGGGCAGCTGGCAGGTGAGGAGAAGCTCCGTGAGGCGCTGCAGATCTACCTGAAGGAATACTCCTTTGGCAATGCCCGATGGGATGACCTTATCGCCATCATTGAAAAGGTGACCCGCAAACCGCTGGAGGAGTGGAGCAGGATGTGGTTCAGGGAGGCAGGAATGCCGCTGATCACCCCGGCGGTGAGCAGCGGGGAGGAAAACGCGGATGTGAGCTACAGAATCTCCTTCCGTGAAGATGACCCGGCAGGAAATCTGAGACACTGGCCCCAGACACTGCAGGCGATGGTCATCACGGCGTCGGACACCGTCACCGGGGAGGTCACCCCGGCAGATAAACGATCGTTTTTAACCACCTCCGGAGAGCCCTACTGCATCATCCCCGACATATCGGGAAGAGCCTACGGCACCTTCCTCTTCGACAGCACCACAGCCGCATACCTCCCTGATCATATAAATGACTTTCAGGATCCGCTGCTGCGCGGAATACTCTGGATCAACATGCACGAGAACCTCCTCAACGGAACCGTCAGCCCCACCCCATATTACAACACCCTCTTCACTGCCCTGCAGACGGAGGAGGAGTTGCAGCTGCGCAACTACCTCGCCGGCAGGTTGGGATATGTATACTGGCATCATCTCTCTGACAGTGCCCGTACCGCCAATGCACCGGATGCAGAGGCAATGATATGGAAGAAGCTCATCGCCGCGGAGACGGCATCAGAGAAACGGCAGTGGTTCGTGCTCTTTCGCAATGTGGCTGTCACAGAAAGGGGACTGGCACGCCTCAGGGATCTGTGGAAGAGTGGCCAGCTGCCCGGCGGTGCAGTGACAGACAGGCTGGGGGCGGGTCCCGTCAGACTTGGCGAAGATGAACTGTCCGGCCTGGCACTGACGCTGGCACTCAGGGGTCACCCCGAAGCACCGGCCGTCATCGCTGCCCAGCGTGATCGTATTACTACCGCCGACAGGCTGCAGAGGTTCGACTTCGTGCTGCCATCGGTCTCACCTGATCAGGCTGTCCGTGATGACTTCTTCAACAGCCTCCGTGATCCGGCCAGCCGTGAACACGAACCGTGGGTGCTGGAAGCGCTTGGATACCTTCACCACCCCTCGGCGGCTTACAGGTCGGAACACTACATACTGCCCTCACTGCAGCTTCTGGAAGAGATAAAGAGCACCGGCGACATATTCTTTCCGGGAGGCTGGATAACCACTACCCTCGCCGGCCATCATTCAGCCACAGTCCGTGAGACCGTTGAGAGGTTCCTGGAAGAAAGGCCTGACTACCCCGCTGACCTGAGACTGAAGATCCTGCAGGCCGCGGATCATCTGTTCAGGGAGTAGTATTCAGTCGGCAGTCGCAGTCAGCAGTTTGAGGCTCCGACGAAGCAGGAGGAGTCTCAATCCCGACCACGCAGTGCGTCGGGACGGCAGTCACAGTCGGCACTCAGCAGTCGCCACCTGTGTCACATCCTACGTTAAAACTACGGACTTCGTCCGTCGGAGTCGGATGTCGAAGAGGGCTTCTGTGGTGGAAGCAGGCGGCAGACGTATTGATTTTTTTTTAATTTTGAAATCGCAAATCGCAAATCGAAATGGGTATTTTAAGAGTTCTCGTCTGTATCTTCTGCCCTCCCCTGGCAGTCCTTGACAAGGGCTGCGGCTCCGTGCTCATCGTCTTCCTGCTTACACTGTGCGGATGGGTGCCGGGCGTCATCGGTGCACTTGTTATAAACAACAGAGGCTAGTCCAACCCGTCTCCGCTCCCGATATTTCACCGTTTTTATGTAATTTTGCATGATTTATATTGAATCCTTAGAACTTTGCGTGCACAGGCTTGTTGAGATTATGTGCACAATGACTATAAATCTCTATGGAAAAAGACCAGGATAAGGTACTGACCGAGGTTACATCAGGCGAATACAAATACGGTTTTGTGACCGATATCGAGACTGAGGTCATACCCAAGGGACTCACCGAAGATGTGGTAAGGCTGATCTCGGCCAAGAAGGAAGAGCCGGAATGGATGCTGGAGTTCCGTCTCAAGGCTTTCCGCCACTGGCTGACGATGAAGATGCCCACGTGGGCCCACCTCACTATCCCGGAAATAGACTTCCAGGAAATCATCTACTATGCTGCCCCGGTGCAGAAGAAGGGTCCCGACAGCCTCAGCGACGTTGACCCTGAACTGCTGAAAACCTTTGACAAGCTGGGCATCCCGCTGGAAGAGCAGAAGCACCTCACCGGTGTGGCCGTCGATGCAGTCATGGACTCGATATCAGTGAAGACCACCTTCCGTGAGACGCTGGCAGAGATGGGCATCATCTTCTGCTCTTTCTCCGAGGCCGTCAGGGAGCACCCCACTCTGGTGCAGAAGTACCTCGCCTCCGTCGTCCCCTATACCGATAATTTCTTTGCCACCCTCAACTCGGCAGTCTTCTCCGACGGCTCGTTCTGCTACATCCCCAAGGGTGTCAGATGCCCTATGGAGCTCTCAACTTACTTCCGCATCAACACCTCCAACACCGGGCAGTTTGAACGAACCCTCCTCATCGCCGACGAGGAGTCGTATGTCAGTTACCTCGAAGGTTGCACGGCACCCATGCGCGACGAGAACCAGCTGCACGCAGCAGTGGTGGAGATCATCGCTGAGCGCGGCGCCGAGGTCAAATACAGTACCGTACAGAACTGGTACCCGGGCGACAAGAATGGCAAGGGCGGCATATATAATTTCGTCACCAAGCGCGGTATCTGCAAGGGTGATGACTCGAAGATATCATGGACACAGGTGGAGACCGGCTCAGCGGTGACATGGAAATACCCCTCATGCATTCTGAGAGGCAACAACAGCACCGGCGAATTTTACTCCGTGGCGGTCACCAACAACTACCAGCAGGCTGACACCGGCACCAAGATGATCCATATCGGGAAGAACACCAAAAGCACCATCGTCTCCAAGGGTATATCGGCAGGCTTCGGCCAAAACAGCTACCGCGGACTGGTGAAGGTGCTCGGCAAGGCCGAAGGTGCACGCAACTTTTCGCAGTGCGACTCGCTGCTGCTGGGCGACAAGTGCGGGGCGCACACCTTCCCCTACATCGAAGTCGACAACCCAACGGCGATAGTCGAACATGAGGCCACAACCTCACGCATTGGCGAAGACCAGATCTTCTACTGCAACCAGCGGGGCATCTCCACTGAAGATGCTATCGGCCTGATAGTCAACGGCTATGCCCGTGAGGTGATCAACAAGCTGCCGATGGAGTTTGCCGTGGAGGCCCAGAAGCTGCTGCAGATAAGCCTCGAAGGAAGTGTAGGTTAATATTGTTTTATTACAGACAGAATATGAAAACTGAATTTTTGTTACAGATAAATGAACTGAGAGCCGCCATCGACGACAAGGAGATCCTCAAGGGCCTCACCCTGGAGGTTAAGCCTGGCGAGATACACGCCATCATGGGGCCCAACGGCAGCGGCAAGAGCACCCTGGCGAATGTGCTGACAGGACGCGATATCGCAACCGTGACCCATGGCTCCATAATCTTCGAGGGACGCAACCTTCTTGAGATGTCTCCCGAGGAGAGAGCGCGCGAGGGAATCTTCCTCTCATTTCAGTACCCGATAGAGATCCCCGGCGTCAGCATGGTCAACTTCATGAAGACAGCTATCAATGAGCAGCGTAAGCACCGCGGCCTTGATCCTCTTTCGGCTTCCGAATTCCTTCGCCAGATGCGCGAGAAGAAGGAGCTGGTGGAGATAGACTCGGCCCTGACAAACAGGAGTGTCAACGAAGGCTTCTCCGGCGGAGAGAAAAAGAAGAACGAGATATTCCAGATGGCTATGCTCGAACCGCGGCTGGCGGTCCTTGATGAGACTGACTCGGGACTCGACATCGACGCACTGCGCATCGTCGCCAACGGCGTGAACAAGATACGCAGGCCCGATACCTCGGTCATCGTCATCACCCACTACCAGAGGCTGCTTGAATATATCATCCCCGACTACGTACATGTGCTCTATGACGGACGCATAGTAAGGTCGGCAGGCCCTGAACTCGCCCTCGAGCTCGAGGAGAGAGGATACGACTGGATAAGGAAGGAAGCAGACATCACCGAAGAATCATGGACTACAGACCAGAAGTGATAGACAGGCTGTCGTCAATGTTCGCGACCGGCCGCGATACCTTTCTGAAGGACTCCCCGGAGCTCTTCAACAGGTACCGCGAGAGTGCCTTCGGGGATTTCCTGCACCTGGGGATACCCGACAGAAAAAACGAGGCATACAAGTATACCAACCTCGAGAAATTCCTGAACCATCAGTATGATGATTACTATTTCCCCCGGCCGGAGGACTTCAGGGAGGCGGAGAGGTTCCACTGCGAAGTGGAGGACCTTGACGTTTGGAACATGGTCCTTCTCAACGGCTTCTTCCCCAACGGCGAGAAGGGGCTGGTGATGCTCCCGGGAGGTATATGGGTCGGTAGTATGCGCTATGCCGTTAAGCAGTTCCCGGCATTGGTAGAGAAGCATTATAATCGCTACATAGAGGACGGCAACGACGGACTGATACCGCTGAACACGGCACTGGCATCTGACGGTCTGTTCATCTATGCACCAAAGAACACCGTCTATACCAAGCCGATACAGATAGTCAACCTGCTCCACTCAGACAAGGATATCTTTGTGCAGGACCGCAACCTTGTCGTTGTGGAGGAGGGAGCGCAGCTTTCGCTGCTCTCATGTGATCACGCCATCTCACCACAGAGGTTTCTTACCAACACCATCACCGAGGTATATGTCGGTCGCAATGCCCGTTTTGAGATCATCAGGGTGCAGAATCAGCATAACAACTCGGGAAAGATCACCCACACTTTCATCCACCAGGAGCGCGACAGCTACGCCTCCTCGAACAATGTCTCCCTGCACGGCGGACTGGTGCGCAATGCCACCTGGCATCACCTTGGCGGCGAGAACAGCGAGACACACTCTTACGGCCTCTTCCTGGCCGACAAGGAGCAGCACATTGCCAATTTCGTCAAGGTAGACCATACAGCCCCCAACTGCAACAGCACCCAGCTCTTCAAGGGGGTCCTCGATGACAAATCCAGCGGAGCCTTCAACGGCCGCATCATGGTACACAAGGATGCACAGAAGACCAACGCCTTCCAGAGCAACAACAACATCATACTCTCTGAGACCGCCCGCATGGATACCAAGCCTCAGCTGGAGATCTATGCCGATGATGTGAAATGCAGTCACGGGGCCACCGTGGGCCAGCTCGACGAGAACGCTCTCTTCTACCTCCGTTCGCGCGGTATCGATGCCCGCGAGGCACGGCTGATGCTTATGTTCGGCTTTGCCCACGAGGTGATACAGAACATCCCCATCGAGGCACTGCGCGAACGTATCGACGACCTGGTGCATAAGCGCCTCCGCGGGGAGCTGTCGCGCTGCGCCTCCTGTGCCGTACAATGTAACTGAGCATCACCATGCCACTCGCAAAAAGCATAGAGGCAATACGCGCCGACTTCCCGATACTGGCCACCACGGTGCACGGCAAGCCGCTGGTATATCTCGACAACGGCGCCACAACACAGAAGCCCCTACAGGTGATACGGACGCTGGATGAGCTTTACCGTACTGCCAATGCCAACGTGCACAGGGGAGTACACCGGCTCTCCGACCTGGTCTCCGACCGCTATGAAGCTGCCCGCGAGACAGTGAGGGCCTTTATCAACGCCCCGAAGCGCGAAGAGGTGATCTTCACTGCCAACACCACCGCCTCCATCAACGCCGTAGCTTTTTCATTCGGCGAGAGATTCGTGGGCGAGGGCGATGAGATCATCATCAGCGGTATGGAACACCATGCCAACATCGTCCCCTGGCAGATGCTCTGCGAACGGAAGGGATCAAAGTTGAGGGTCATACCCTTCTCAGACGAGGGCGTTCTCGACCTTGACGCTTACCGCACCATGATCAACGGGCGAACACGTATCGTCGCCGTCACCCACGTCTCCAACGTGCTCGGGACCGTCAACCCGGTGAAGGAGATAGTGTCCGAAGCACACCGACACGGAATTCCGGTGCTGGTCGACGGCGCACAGAGCGTGCAGCACGGCACCGTAGACGTAACAGATATCGGATGCGACTTCTATGTCTTCTCGGGACACAAGGTGTACGGTCCCAACGGCATCGGGGTGCTCTACGGCCGCGAGAAGCTGCTCAATGAGATGCCCCCCTATCAGGGAGGCGGTGATATGGTCGCCAATGTCACATTCGAGAAGACCACCTATAATGTACTGCCGTTTAAATTTGAGGCAGGGACTGCCAACTTCACGGGTGCCATCGGCATGGCCTCAGCACTCGACTATCTCACAGGGCTGGGACGCGAGGCGGTGGCAGAGAGAGAACAGGCGCTGCTGGCACAGGCAACGGCAGGACTGTCAGCCATTGACGGGATGCGCATATACGGGACAGCACCACATAAGGTGTCAGTGGTCTCCTTCCTTCCCGGGAAGATACATCAGTATGACGCCGGCATGATTCTTGACAAGATGGGTATCGCAGTCAGAACAGGAACACACTGCGCCCAGCCACTCATGGAACGCTACGGTATCAGCGGCAACATCAGGGCTTCAATCGCCTTCTACAATACGGAGGAGGAGATAGAGGCACTGGTAAACGGAGTAAGAAAAGCGACTGAGATGTTGGCTTGAATAAAGTATTATGACAATATACGAACTACAGGAACAGATCATTGAGGAGTTCGCCCAGTTTGGCGACTGGATGGAGAGGTATGAGTATCTCATTGAGATGGGCAGGGAGTTGCCGCCCTTCGATGAGACACACCGCATTCCTGACTTCCTGATTGAGGGATGCCAGAGTAAGGTGTGGCTCTATCCCTCCTTTGACGACGGAGTGATAACCTTCGAGGCCGACAGTGATGCGCTGATAACCCGGGGCATCGTTGCCCTGCTGGTCAAAGTCTTCTCCGGCCGCACCCCCGATGAGATCCTGGGTACTGACCTCTATTTCATTGACCGCATCGGGCTGAAGGAGAATCTCTCCCCGACCCGCTCCAACGGGCTGCTGGCAATGATAAAACAGATGCGTCTCTACGCGCTGGCATACAAATCAAAAGCTGAACAGTCATGAACACACAGGAAATACAGGAGACAGAAGCAAGAATAGCAGGTGTACTGAAAAGCATCTTTGACCCTGAGATACCGGTAAACATCTATGATCTTGGCCTTATCTACGAGGTCAGGGTTGACGAGGAGCAGGTGGCACACATCACGATGACGCTGACTGCCCCGAGCTGCCCTATGGCTGAGGAGCTCGTTGAGGAGGTCAGATACAAGGTTGCCGGTATCAAGGGGGTTAAGGAGTGCGACCTCAAACTGACCTTTGACCCGCCGTGGGACCGCAGCATGCTCACCGACGAGGCAAAGCTGGAGCTGGGATTGCTATAAAAAACGTATCTTGTACGATGCCCGCACACTGGCAAAGGCGGAGCCGGGACTAATCGGAAAAACCGTTCCATGACCGATGCCTGCAAATAGGACTGCCCTGAAAACCGCATTATGACCGATGCCCGCAAAATAGCCCTTACCTGGAAGATCCGCGAAAGCATACGCCTGGAAGGCTTTGATATCTGCGGAATAACACAGGCTTCACCTCATCATGAAGACAGCCGTAATATCGGCGAGTGGATCGCCGCCGGGAAGAATGGCACAATGAGCTTCCTTGAGAAAAACCTCGACAAGCGTGGCGACATCACCTCGCTGGTGGAAGGAGCAAAATCAGTGATAGTGGTCGGCCTCCGCTACTACAGCAATGAACCCTCAGCCGGCGAAAACAACTATTTCGTCAGCCGCTATGCGCGGGTAAAGGACTACCATTCGGTAATAGAAGAAAAACTGAACCGTATTCAGAAGATCATCAAAAAAGAGGTGCCGGAAGCCATGAGCCGGGGATTCTGTGATGCCGGACCCGTTACCGAAAAGGCATGGGCCATACGTGCCGGCCTGGGATGGCGCGGACGGCACAGCATGGTCATCAACAAGGATATCGGCTCATTCTTCTTCCTCGGCGAGATAGTCACCACCGCAGAGCTGCTCTATGATAATGCCTCTGCCCGCGACCGGTGCGGCGACTGTACCCTGTGCGTAGATGCATGCCCTACGGGAGCCATATGCAGCGACAGAACAATTGATGCACGCCGCTGTATCTCTTACCTCACAATCGAACACGACGGTGATATCGCTGAAGAGTTCAGGGGGAAGACTGAAAAGATGATCTTCGGTTGCGACCGTTGCCAGGAGGTCTGCCCGTATAACAAGAAGGCTGTGCAGTATACCAATCAGGAGCTCGTCCCTGAGTTTCACATCACCTCCCTGACCAGAAAAGATTGGCTCGGCATGACACCTGAAGAGTTTAAGAAGCTGTTCAGGTCGTCGCCACTGAAACGTACAGGCTTCAGCAAAATAAGAAGGAATATCGATTTCGTCGACTACCGGTCACCTGAGAAGAGTTAGGACTCATACGCAGGTCATCTCCGGCCGTATGAGAAGAGGCAGGACCCGGGCTCTGGTTAACCCCTGGTCGTCCATGAAGAGGTAATACCGAAACCAACACCACCGCCGTTCATCTGAAAAGAGGTAAGATCCTCTCCCTGTTGCCGTCGTTGGGCGCCGGGGTCAGCTGCAGAATATCCGTCACGATATTGTATATATCAACGTTGAAGAGCGTGTCTGTCAAAAAGCCCTTTCTGAAGGCAGGCCCCTCGGCATAAAAAATCGAGTGCATATCGCTGCACCGCCAGTCATATCCATGGTCACCCCTGCTGTACCTCGAAGGCTCCGGTCTCAGTCCCGCCGTCCAGCCCGGGGCAGCAATCAAAACCACCTCCGGAATGCGGGAATGGGTGCCATAATGCAGATGGACCGGCAGTTCTCCCCTGGCATATGCCTTCATGCCTCGCTGAACGTTCAGCATCTGCAGCACGCTATCCCTCTTCCCCTCGACAGGCTCCACCGCCCAGACCGGGTTGCCTCCGTAGATCCTCTTTATCATTCTCTGAGGCAGGGTATCCAGGATGTAGTTGTAACGTGATTCGTCAACCTCCTTCATGCCGTGATCTGAGATAACAATAAGATTAACCTTCTTCCCGTGGGGTAGCGCCGCTATGCCCGTGCGCAGCACCCCCAGCAGGCTGTCGAGACTCCTGACCACAGCACCGGTCTCGGGCGACACAGGTCCGTAACCGTGGCTTACGCCATCAGGCTCTTCAAAGTAGAGTGTCACAAAATGAGGTCTTCTGTCCGCCGGTAGCGACAGCCAGTGAAGAACCGTGTCAACACGATCGCCAAAGGCAACCTCATCGTCAAATGGCTTCCGGTAGTCGGGCTGCATGCCCTGTATGGGCGCCTCGGAACCCACCCAATAGAACGAGGCCGACTTCATGCCCTGCTTCCGGGCAGTGACCCATAGCGGCTCACCGCCGTAGAAATCGCCGTTGCCCACCATCGCCCGGTCACCAATCCGGTAGACAAGATCGAGGTCAGGAGCATAAAAGCTGTTATTCACCAGACCGTGATGATCCGGGTAAAGACCCGTTGCAAGTGTATAGTGGTTCGGGAAGGTTTTTGTGGGGAACGAGGGTATCAGCCGTTCTGCCATTACACCCTGCCGGGCGATGTCATCAAGCACCGGCGTGCCATGGATCGAGTCGTAATCCCACCGGAAGGCATCGAGCGAGACCATCACCACATATGGTTTGTCTCTCCCGGGCTTAAGGTTGCTGCAGGATGAGAATGCAGTTGCGGCAAAAACCGCCAGGGCCAGGCATCTGAAAATCTTCATCAGGACTGAATGTTGTTTTTCGTTTCTGAAAAATAAACAATTTTTCACGGGCGATGTTCCGGCAGTTAGCGGAAATAACCTTTACTTTTAGAAAACCAATTATTTTACTGCCATGAAGCGACTCATCATTGCCCTGATCATGTTTTCAGCAATCGCCCTTGCAGAAGGTCAAAAAAACTATGCATTGCTCGTAATAGATATTCAGGACTTTTATTTCCCCGGTGGGAGGTCTGAGCTTGTTGAGCCTGATAGGGCCGCAGAAAAGGCCGCCATCGCTATACGGACAGCCCGGGAGACGGGCAATCCGGTCATCTACATTCAGCATAAGTCCTCAGCAGGCATGGAGATCAATGATATAGTGAAGCCGGCTCCAGGGGAAAAGATTTTTGTAAAGGAGGAAGTAAACAGTTTCCTGCGTACCGGGCTGAAGGAGTATATCGATGATCTCGCGGTTGATACCCTCGTGATCTGCGGGATGCAGACACAGATGTGTGTTGAGGCGGCAGTGCGGGCAGCCCACGATTTCGGGTATTTCGTCTACCTGTTTCATGATGCGTGCGCCACCCGCAACCTTAAATTCGGTGACCGGGAAGTGTCAGCCGCCGATGTCCATGCCTCTACCCTTGCAGCGATGAAAAGCTATGCTGCCGTACTATCTGTTGCTGAATGGCAGACAGGGGAGAAATAGGAAGAATGTGAGTAGATTTATGCAACAGTTTGATCAGCGGGTAACGGATAGTGAACCAATCATATGCGATAAATATGAATGAAGAATTTTTGACCTTTCTGCAAAAAGTTGAGCTTTTCAGAAACCTGACTGAAGAGGAATTTGTGGACCTTGCCAGGCGCCTGGTGAGAAAGTCATTTGGAAAGGGTGATTTCCTGTTCATAGAAAACGGGCCGCGCCAGGATATCCATATCATCTTCGATGGCGAGGTAGAACTCTTCAAGACAAACGCCGGGGGAAAAGAGGTTAAGCTGGCACTGTTCGGCAAGGGTGATTTCTTAGGTGAGGGGCCGTGGATGGAAGACTCGCCGCACTCGACCTCCGCACGGGCAGTTGTGCCCACCACTGTACTGTCACTCCACAGTGACTACTTTAACATCAGCGCCGGCACCACTCTGAAGGTCTTTTCCAATATTGCCCGTGTCATCTCGAGGAGGATGAGAAACGCCAATACCAGGATGATCACCCCCGCTGCGCAGTATGAGTCGGGAAAAACGAGGCCGGAGCATGACCTCCTGGGCGAGCGGGAGGTTCCTTTCGAGGCCTATTATGGCATACAGACGCTGAGGGCTATTGAGAACTTTGACATCTCCGAGGAGACTCTCACTTCAGTACCGCATCTGATCGAAGCGCTGGCGATGGTCAAGGAGGCTGCCGCCGAGGCTAATTACGGTCTCGGGTTGCTGGATGAGTGGATCAGGGATGCCATTGTGAGGGCCAGCCGCGAGATCATCAGAGGCAGGTATCACAACCACTTTATGGTTGACATGATCCAGGGAGGAGCCGGCACCTCCACCAATATGAACGCCAATGAGGTGATAGCCAACCGCGCACTCGAGATCCTGGGTTATGACAAGGGCGACTATCAGCATTGCCATCCGAATAACCATGTCAACCTGTCACAGTCGACCAACGATGCCTACCCCACCGCGGTAAAGATAGCGCTGATCAACTCGAATAAAAACCTTGTTACGGTGCTGGAGATGCTTATCGACTCCTTCCGGGCCAAGGCGAATGAGTTCTCAATGGTGATCAAGATGGGCAGGACACAGCTGCAGGATGCAGTACCCATGACCCTCGGGCAGGAGTTCGAAGCCTATGCCGTGACCCTGGGTGAGGAGGTGGAACGGCTTAACCAGAACGCCCGCCTCTTCCTGGAGGTCAACATGGGGGCAACAGCTATCGGGACGGGTATCAACTCCGCACCGGGTTACGCAGAGCTGGTGATAGAACATCTGCAAAGGATATCAGGAATGGACCTGGTTCTTGCCTCCAACCTTGTCGAAGCCACCCAGGATACCGGCGCATTTGTAATGTATTCGTCGGCTGTGAAACGACTGGCTGTCAAGCTCTCCAAGATATGCAATGACCTGAGGCTGCTCTCCTCCGGACCGCGCACCGGAATCAACGAGATCAACCTGCCTCCCATGCAGCCCGGATCATCAATAATGCCCGGCAAGGTCAACCCTGTCATCCCGGAGGTGGTCAACCAGATAGCCTTCAAGGTCATCGGCAACGATCTGACCGTAACCATGGCCGCTGAGGCCGGACAGCTTGAGCTGAATGTCTTTGAGCCGGTGATTGTAAAAAGCCTTTTTGAGTCGATAGAGATCCTCAGCAACGGCATGACAACCCTCAGGATCCGTTGCATCGACGGCATCACTGCCAATGAGGAACACTGCCGGTCTATGGTTTACAACAGCATAGGACTTGTCACGGCGCTGGTTCCCTTCATAGGTTATGATGCATCAAACAAGCTCGCCACGGAGGCGCTGACCAGTAACAGGAGCGTATACGACCTGGTGCTCGAACAGGGACTGCTGACCAGGGCGCAGGTGGACCAGATCCTCGCCCCGGAAAATATGATCAAGCCGCGGAAAATGAAGCTCGACAGCTGACACCTCCCTGGCGCCGGCCTGAAGAGCTATTGTGATCAGCTGATGCGCTGGCACCGGCATTCTGCTAATGCCGGTCTTAAGTGCTTCAATGATAATATGATCAGATGCTGCAGTGACCCTTTCACTGCACCATCACTGAAAGAAAGATCATCTGCTATTACCAGATCAACTGTTGCCGGGACCACGGCACTCCGACATCGTACACAGGAAGATCACCTGCGGTTATAAGATCAGCTGTTGCCGTCACTCGTTATAAGATCTACCAGCTCATTGAGTTTTTCGTCCCGGTTTTTGTAACCCACCTCCACTACCACCGGGCTGTATATCTCGAACCTGTATATGACACTGTCAACAAGGCTGTTACGAACAGTAATGATAATTACCGGCATAGTTGCCTGCAGCAGTTCAGTGATCCTGGAGCTCCATCCCTCTCCCCTGAGCTCCAGCGGGCCCGCCTCATCAATGACAACCACGCTGCTACTGCTGTTCCTCGCGGGATCAAGAGCGTCAAGTCCTGCCCGGTAACCCTCGTCAATCAGGGAGAACCGATCCACGCCAACGGTTACGGGACCTGTGAGCCTGAGGAATGGTTTCCTTATACCGGTTGAGATGTCAAGTATGTCATACCCTGTGGTGGTCTCACCCTCAACGACCCGGAGAGCCAGGATGCCGCCCACAGCTATCCCCCGGCTCTGAAGTATACCTGTCAGGTCACCCAGAAAGGCGGTCTTGCCCTCGGCGATGGCACCGGTGACAATTACTACTCTCTTCTTTTTCTCCTGGCTGGTTCTGACCTCTGCAAGTCGTTTCTCAACACGGGAAATCATTCGGTTAAGAATAGACACAGGATTCTTCACTGCACTCCTGAGATCAGGCATGTCAGCTATCATTGAGGGCAGGCTGGCAGCTGCCAGCTCGAGGGCCAGTGGAAGCTGCCTGAAATGGCTGCGACTGAAGAGATTGCGTATCTTAGGGTTATAAAGCTCAGTGCCCAGGGCAGAGAAACCTACTATGATTATTACTGCACGGAAGTTCATCTGTATACCGATCAGTATCGCCTCCGTCACGTTGTTCTCACCGGGCTGGAGAGCACTGAAGGCAAGCGCTGACAGCATCGTGATGATCACGAAGGTGACCCAGAACCCCGGTTTTGAAAGCTGCCTCATGGCCCGTGTGTAACGAATGGCCAGCAATGTGATGACCGGCACCACTGTAGCGACCCACCAGATCCATTTCGTGATGCTGACCACTACCAGCAACCCTGCAATGAGCAGAATATCTGCAGCCAACCACGCCAGTGAGTAGTCGAATGACCGCTCATCCTTTTTATGTGACGGATCCATGACGGCAAGCTCGGCATCAACCTCTGCCGGCGGCATGGATACCAGCCTCCGGCCGGTGACGATACCGACAATGGCTGTAAAAACACCGAAGAGAGCATATACCGACAGCAACAGCAACAGCGGCGCCCAGAAGGCATCGAATTGCAGATTCAGCTGCCACGAGGCATAATCGGTTATGCTTGCATAGATGTCAATCAGCTTGCCGCCGTAAAAGATGATCATGTTGAATACCTTCTGAAAGAGGTTCCATGACATGGCCAGCATCGAACCGACGATAAATCCGAGATAGGTTCTGCCAAACAGCCTTACCGATGCCTCCAGGAACAGTGACTCCATGATTATGGCAATCATCGGCCCGAAGATGATGGCGCTGGGTGACATCGTCTTCATCAACGCACATATCACTCCGGCCCTCCAGAACAAACCCCGTTCCCGCCACTTGTAGCTCACCGAGATAAGTATCACCAGCGCTATGGCTGTGAGCAGGTTGCCGCTGAAAGGGACACGCAGGTTATGGAGGAAGCTGCCGAGCACGATCTCGGCAGCAGCCCATATGGTACCTATGATGGATGCCTTGATCCACTTTTCACTGATGATGGCTGCGCCTTTGTTCAATGAACTGCTATCTGTTTAAGGGTTTCAGTCAGAACGGATCACACTCGCGGTAGGCTTCTATTACCCTTTTTACTCCGTGCGGGCCTTTCAGGCTGCGGCCGTGCTCCATGCAGATCAACCCCCGGTAGTCTTTCTCAAGCAGGTGTTTAAAGATATTTTTATAGTTGATCTCCCCGGTGGTAGGCTCATTACGACCGGGATTGTCCCCGACGTGGAAGGCGGCTATCTCCTCCCAGCAGGCATCAATGTTGGGTATAAGGTTGCCCTCGGTGATCTGCTGATGATAGAGATCATTAACGATCTTGACGGCAGGACTGTTGACAGCCCTGCACACCTGGTATGCCTGCGGCATCTGCGTGAGCCACAGGCCCGGGTGATCACGGAGAGTGTTCAGCGGCTCGATGACGAGGGTCATCCCTTCAGGCTCAGTGAGCATGGCACAGTACCTGAGATTCTCGATGACGTTTGCCCGCTGTATGTCAGGGTGCAATCTCTCATCGTACCTCCCGGGAACCACCAGCGCCATCTTGAACCCTGTCCTCTTCGCCACATCGATCCCCTCCTCCATCTTCATGGTGAGAAAGTCGCGCACCTCTCTGTGTGGCAGGACAAATGAGCTCTTTGTGAAGTCGGCATAAAGCACCCAGGGTCCCATCATCAGTCCCATACGCTGGATGGCAGTGGCAATGCGGTCCTGCTCTGCCACGGGACGCCCGGGCAATCCGTTGTCGAAGACAGCCCGGAAGCCCTTGTCCTGTATAAACTTGAGGTTGTCAACCGGATCATCGCTGCCGCACAGCTCCCGGAACATGCCGATCGAAGGTGCGTAGGCCAGCCTGAAAGGCCTGTCGGCATCAGCCACCACGGCTGAACGGCTCCTGCCCCTGAGCAGGGCCGGTGCGGCAAAGAGTGCCGCCCAGGTGGCGGCAGCACCCCTGATGAAACTGCGTCTTGATCTCTCTTCCATAATTAATTTACTTGTTTGTGACTGCCCTGAGGGTGTATCCTTTAACTGAGGGCGCATCCTTAAAATGTACTCCCGTTGTTTTCCGGAATATTTACTCACCCGGCACCGGGACACTCTTGATTACATCAACCGGACCCATCTCATATACCTTTGGCCCGAGCTTCAGATCGGAATTCATCATCTCATCCCAGGTAACCTTCTTCCCGGTATAGGCCGAAATACGGCCCATAATTCCTGCCATCGTCGAGACGGCGACGGACTCGGCCTCATTGAGTGGCTGGGCCGTCCGTATGGCAGTGACAAAATCGATGTGCTCCTGGTCATAGGGGCTCCTGATGAGCTGGTCAGTCATCTGACCCTGCTCGTCAAGTTTGTAGCCGTCGTACTTCCAGAGTTCGTTCCCGGCAAGGTCCAGGATGCTGTTCTGGCAGTTGCTGCTCCCCTCTGTGCCCTGAACCCATTCCGACACGTTGCCTTTGCAGCCGTTTATCTGGCGGCACATGCTGTGAACATGGATGCCTCCCTCATAGATGAAGTCGGTACTGAAGAAGTCGTACTGGTCTCCGGTGACACGACGGTGGCGGGCGCCGAAGCTGACTGCCGATACCGGCTTCTTGCCTGTGAACCAGTTGACAACATCGATGTTGTGAACATGCTGCTCAACGATGTGATCGCCTGAGAGCCAGCACCAGTTGACCCAGTCGCGTATCATATATTCCATCTCGGTCCAGGAAGGGTTGGGATCACGGTACCATAGCTGGCCCTGGTTCCAGTAGCAGTTGGCTGCCACGATATCGCCTATCATACCCTCCTGCACCTTACCCCAGGTGGCAACGTAGTCATGCTGGTGATGACGCTGGGTGCCGGTCACCACACACAGCTCCATCCCTTTTGCCTTCTCTCCCGTAGCCATTATCTGCCTGACGCCGGCCGGATCAACTGCCACCGGCTTCTCCATAAATACATGTTTGCCGGCAGAGACAGCAGCCTCAAAGTGTTCTGGACGGAAATGGGGAGGTGTTGCGAGAAGAATGATGTCGACACCCGACTCTATCACCTTCTGGTAGGCGTCAAACCCAACAAAACAGTTTTCGTCGGCAATCTCCACCCCGTCCTGTGCCAGCCTCTCACGGCAGGAGTCAATCCTGTCCGGAAAAACATCACCAAGAGCCGTTATGGTAAGGTTGGGCCCTGCGTGGATAAAATTGAAGGCCACCCCGGTACCCCTGCCGCCGCAGCCTATCAGTCCGGCCTTAAGTAGTGGACCGTCAGGTGCTGCATCAAGCATTACAGGAAGGATGACATTCTTCCGCTTCTTTGATGAGCATGAGGTAATGAGTGCCGGCACGACTATGCCAGCTGCACCGGCAGCGGCTGCCGTACCCAGGAAGTTTCTTCTGGAAAGGGATGGTTTTTGCATGATGGTTTAAATGTATTTCTCAAAGTTACGATTTAAGTTGTTTCTAAAAGTCGAAAGTCTATAAGTCATCTGGTCTTGCAGCCTTGCTGTCTAACACTTTAACTCTTAATTCTTAACTACTGCCTACTGCTTCCAGCCACCGAAGCCCTGGCGCAGGTGGCCGACTGCTGACTGAAGACTGATCCAATTCCAACACCACCCGGAACCCTACATAAAAACAGTCGGAATACCACCATATGCTCTTCGGCATCTGCGGGTCGGTCTTCAGCCACTCTGCCGTACGTGTATAATCACGCGCGGCACTCCTTACACCTCCGGCCCCGTCACGGTAGGAACCTCCCCGTATGACATGCTCATCTGTTCCTTCATAGATGTCGGAGCAAAACTCCGCCACATTGCCGCTCATGTTCTTCACTCCCCATGGGTTTGCCTTCACGAAAGAGGGCTCCTGTGTCTTCGACGGGCTGTTGCCCTGGTAGACTATATACCTGCTGATGACTGCCGTGTCGGGCTTGCCCCCGAAGATTCCCCGCTTATCAAATTTCCCCGGATCACCCTCAAAGAAATAGGGCGTCACCGTCCCTGCACGGCATGCATACTCCCACTCCGCCTCCGTCGGCAGACGGTAGCTCTTGCCTGTGACCTGCGAGAGCCACCTGCAGTAGGTGTTTGCAGCATGCCAGCTCATCGAGATGGCTGGACGCTGTCCCATACCCCAGTTCTGGTCGGGCTTGCCGTAGGGGGGTGTCGCCCCGGTGACCGCATCAACGTCATCACTCTTCAGCCTCGATCCCTCCGTATCAGTGGTCCTTCCCTCCGAGGCCGTCTGCCGGTAAAACTCCATATACTCATCCCAGGTCACCTCAACTTCGGCAATGAAGAAGGAATCAACCCTCACCTCCCTTGTCTCCTCATCAGGGTCGCGTAGCAGCTCATCACCGGGACTTCCCATTGTGAAAGTGCTTCCGGGAATGGCTACCATCCGAAAGGTAACTCCCGATCCCGGTATCTGCTCCGTAAAGTCTTCAAAGGCTGTCACCGCCGCCGGGGAGCTGTAGAGAGTATCCGGTTCTCCCTGTGCCATGCCGAAGCCGGTATTGGTGCCATGGAGATAACCCTCGATATAATGTCCCGAATTGAGGTGACAGCTGATGCACTGCAACTCCTCCCCCTTGTCAGTCATCTGCTTGTAGTAGAGATGAGCCTCTGACCCTTCGCGCGTAAGAGCGGCTGGGAAGAGATTCTCATGGCATTTTACGCATGTTGAATTGTAAACATGCTTCGAGGCTCTCTCAAGCGTTGACGCCGCATCCCAGTCGAAATCGGCTGAATCTTTCGTCCAGTGACTCCATAGATCACGCATTCCTGTCTTCGCCTTCTCAATGATATAACCCTCTCCCTTCGGCGGCAGATGGCATTCTGCGCATCCTGTGCGATAACCCGACTCCGTGGCATAGTGGAGCCCCTGCTTCCAGCTGGTGGTAGCCTGCGGATGCACATGACACAACGCACAGAACTCATTTGTTGAGGTAGCCTCCACCGCCTTACCCAGGCCGGCGAAGATAACCGCCCCGGCCAACAACCCGGTAAAAAACCAAACCCAGATCCTTCTCTTCACTCAAGCAGAATTAGGGTTGTCAAGATAATAAAAAACAAAACCTGCTGTACTGCGTGTGAGTGTTGCACGGCAGGTAATGATGCCATCGGCGGGCAATAGGAGTTAAATTATTACATTTGGGGAAACACGAAACAAATGAGACGAACAATACTGTCATTCCTACTTCTGCTTTTGATCATACCCTCCGGAGCCCACCCCTGGAAGCCCCGCCATTATGTGATTATTGACAGCGACGGCGGCATCGATGACCTGAAAGCCATCTGCATGATGATGGCATCCCCTGACGTTAGAATACTTGCCATCACGGCATCGGAGGGCTATCACAGTGGTGAGATTGCCTGGGAGAAACTCAGGGCTCTCGTTGACGGACTGTGGCATGACGGACTGCCGGTGGCCAGGAGTGAAGAGGCCGTTGGGCTTATTGATGAACTCTTTGCAGGAGAGTCCATGCAGGTAAAATTCATAGCCCTGGGATCACTTGCAACGGCATCAGAAGCTATGGAGAAATCATCACTGTTTCTGACCAGAGTCAGGGAGATCATTTGGAGCAACAGCGCACTGCCCGGCAAGGATGGTTTAAATTACAGGGCCGACCCTGAGGCTGCTGAAAAGGTGCTCTCCGGTCCTCTGCCGGTAAAAGTAGCCGGTGCAGGCGGCGAGGGTTTCTATGACGAGGCTCTTCTCGATGAGATACGCACCATCCCAACACCCTATGCTGCAATGGTGACCGACCTGATAGGGACAATGCCCTCCCACACATTCGTATATACCGCCTTCGATGAGATGGTGCCCCTGATACTTCATTTTCCCGTGCTCTTCACCGAAACTTTTTCAGTCGAAAAGAGAAGCTGCATGGTGCCGGCCGACAGAGATGCACTGAGAGAGGCAGCCCTGAAGATACTCAAGGGAGAGACGGTGGAGAGGATGCAGGTTATCAAGACCATGCCCGCCGACACCTCCTTTTATATGGCTGATCTGCAGCCTTTTGTTAAAGAGATAAGAGACAAATATGGCGAAGATGAGTGGACATCGGGTGTGATAGCAAACGAACTTCACCGCCACCTGGGAGTATTCGCAATAATTGGTGTCAAAATGGGAATCAGGGCACGTGAATATTTCTGCACGGGCGTAGATGAGATGACCGTCACTACCCATGCCGGAAGCACTCCTCCACTGAGCTGTATGAACGACGGCATACAGGTGAGCACCGGAGCCACACCCGGACACGGGCTGCTGGCTGTGAGCCATGAGCCTCCGTTCCTTGCAGCCGCTGACTTCACTTACAAAGGGAAAACGGTGCGCATCTCCCTCAAGAAGGAGCTTGATGAAAAGGTCTCATCAGAACTGAAGGAGATCAATTTTGTCTATGGCCTCGACAGCGACATTTACTGGGAGCTGGTCAGACAGAACTCAATAAAGTACTGGCTGCAGTTTGACAGGCATGAGATATTTGATATCAGGATGATTAATTGAACCTATAACTTCAACAGCTTTTTTGAACATGATTAACCCCGCCTCCTCCGCCAGCTGTGGCGGTCAGCGCGGACAAGAAAACACAGATTTATGAAACACGGGTATCTTCTTGCAGTAATGGCAGTGAGCGCACTTCTGGCCTCCTGCAAAACAGAAAACAGATCATTGCCTGCGGTAATACCCATGCCTGTGCAGATGGAGGCAGGCAAGGGATTCTTCACCCTTGAGCCGTCGGCTTCGATTAGTTACACAGGTGGCGCAGAGGGTGCAGCTGTGGCTGAACAACTTGCCTCCCTGCTGCGTCCCGCCACCGGATTTGCACTGAACACCGCAGAAGACAGTGACGGAGACATAAGGCTGCTGATTGACACCACCGGCTCATGGAGGCCCGAGGAGTACGGGCTCTCGGTAGCAAAGAGCAGGGTGACACTGACAGCCGCAACACCCAAAGGATTGTTCAGGGGAATCCAGACCGTCCGCCAGCTGCTGCCGCCACAGGCAGAGGGCAGCGCAATGGCAACAGACGTGGATTGGGTCATGCCCTGTGTTGACATTACGGACTATCCGCGGTTTGAATGGAGAGGCATGCACCTCGACGTGAGCCGCCATTTCTTTGACGTCGATTTCATCAGGAGATATATCGACATCCTGGCGATGCATAAGCTGAATGTATTTCACTGGCACCTGGTTGACGATCAGGGATGGCGCATAGAGATAAAGAAATACCCCCGTCTCACCGGGGTGGGTGCCTGGCGTGTTGACCGCGAAGAGCAGCCGTGGAACTCCAGAGAGCCGCAGAGGCCGGGTGAGAAGGCTACCTACGGCGGTTTCTACACACAGGAAGAGATTAAGGAGATCGTGGCCTATGCCACCGAAAGATATATCACCGTCGTGCCTGAGATAGAGATGCCGGCACACGTCGGCTCCGCCCTGGCAGCCTACCCTGAGTATTCATGCACAGGAGGTCCCTTTACCGTGCCCCCTGGAGGAGTGTGGCCAATAACTGACATATACTGTGCCGGCAAGGAGGAGACATTCACCTTCCTGGAGGATGTACTGACCGAGGTAATGGAGCTCTTCCCCTCACCCTGGATACATGTCGGAGGCGATGAGGCCGACAAGAGTGAATGGCGGAGATGCCCCGACTGCCATGCAAGGATCCGCAATGAGGAACTGCAGGATGAAGATGAACTGCAGAGTTATTTCATCAGGAGAATTGAGAAGTTCCTTAACTCACAAGGGCGCAGACTGATAGGATGGGATGAGATACTCCAGGGCGGACTGGCCCCGGAGGCGACGGTGATGTCCTGGCAGGGCTTTGAGGGCGGTGTGGCAGCAGCAAAATCAGAGCACCAGGCGGTCATGGCCCCGGTGTCGCACTGCTACTTCAATGTCTACCAGGGAGACCCTGCAACAGAACCGGAGTCATTCACCGGACTGCTGACACTGAAAAAGGTCTACTCCTTTGAGCCGGTGCCACCGGAGCTGACACCCGAAGAGGCAGAATATATCATCGGCGCCCAGGGCTGCCTGTGGACAGAATATGTCACCGACGGCAGGACAGCCGAGTATATGATACTTCCTCGCCTGACGGCCTTCTCGGAGGTGGTATGGTCGCCGCGCGACAGCCGCAGCTGGAAAGGGTTCACTGTACGCCTGCCTCATATGATGGAGAGGTTTGATGCCATGGGACTTGCTTATTCGAAAGGATCATACAGCGTTGAGATGACAGCCTCATACAATGAAGAGCTGAACAGCATCACCCTCACCATCACCAGCGAACAGCCGTCGCCGGAGATAAGATACACCACTGACGGGTCTGAACCGGGACCGGTGTCAACGGTATATGAGGCGCCGCTGCCCCTGGACTCCACAACAACCGTCAAAGCCGCCATATTCGCTGATGGTGAAATGATTGGCAGGGTGAATGCAAAAACTGTTAACATAAACCAGGCAACCGGCAGGGCGGTCACCTATAATATTCCTTTCAACAACAGATACAAAGCCTTTGGCGACAAAACCCTCGTGAACGGCATCAGGGGCAGCGGCGCCTTCGATGATGGGCAGTGGCAGGGGTTCGAGGAAACGGATATGGATGTGATGATCGACCTGGGAAGTGAAATGGCGGTGGCCCTCATCTCTTCAAGATTTATGGCAAATGTGGGTAGCTGGATATTCCTTCCTGAAAAAGTGGAGTACTCTGCCTCTGCCGACGGTGAGAGCTTTACCCCAGTTCACGCGATTGTCACCGACCTGAAGCCTGAGGAACAGGGAAGCCGGACAGAGGAGTACTTCGCTTCATTTCCCCCGGTGACTGCAAGGTACATAAGAGTCGTTGCGCGGGGCCTCGGTACCTGTCCTCCCTGGCATGCCGGCGCCGGCGGCAAAGCCTGGCTCTTCTGCGATGAGATCATTGTGGAATAGACTTTTAAGGGAATAAAGGGGCGAGCGAAGAGTAATGACCCGGTGGGTCATAACCGCGAGCAGCCGGCTTGCAGGGAGGGAAAAAGAAAGTATTGAGGCACCGGCTGGCCGGATTTCTAATTAAACTCGCCGAACAACCTGGACTTATTGTACCACTTGACGGCAATCCCATAGATCAATGCCGTCCAGAACGAGAAGAGTGCATATACCAGTGCAGGCTTGACCATCTCGTTGCTCTGGATAAGTGTGCCGGCTACCAGCAACGCCAGGGTGGTGTTCTGCAGTGCCACCTCGATGCCGATGGTCCAGGAGGTCCTGATGCCTGTCTTGCCGAATAAGCCCATCGCCATCCCGGCAGCGAAACCTGCCAGGTTTATGATGACGGCATAAGGAAGGATGCTCCAGAGGTCGGCAGCGGTAATGCCGGAACCACCCTTGGACTCGTCGGCAAAGGCTATCAGTGTATAGACCCCTGCAAAGAGTATGATCATCGCTGTTCGTACCGGCTTTTGTATCCTGTCGGCGATCTTCTCACGGTAATATCTCAATAGCACCCCGCTGAAAGCAGGCAGGAGGGTCACAAAAAAGATCTGAAGGAAGGTCTGGGCCAGCGGCAGCTCGAAGGGTGAATGCCTGCCGGTAAAAACAGTAAGCGCAATATTGACCAGCAGCGGTATCGTTACAAGGGTTATGAGACTGTTAACGGTTATCAGTGATACGGATAGGGCAACATTGCCGCGGAAGAGAACAGTGACAAATCCTGATGTGGTACCTCCCGGACAGGCTGAGAGAATGATGAAGCCAACCTTTATGACAGGCGGCAGATCAGTAAATCCCACTATCAGGAAGACGATGAGCGGCAGCAAAATCATCTGCGAGATCAGTCCCAGCACAAATGCTTTGGGCGACCGGTATATCTGCCTGAGATCATTGAAGTTGATCGACAGCCCAACACCGAACATAATAGTGGCCAGCACAGCGCTGACAAGAAAATCAATGTAGGTCAGGTTCATCACCGTAAAGTAACCGGTTTTTCCCGGAATCACAATAATCGATCAAACCGACCCCGAAATAAAAGTTTAGATCAGTTTAAATCAGTTCCGGAACCCTCCAGGAAGAGGACCTGAAAGGACATTAATAATTCTTTGCCATACCATGCAGACGTGGGTATTTAACGCCACAGAACCAGTCAGAGGCGGCATGTAAACACATAAGAACAAAAGCCTGTTTACCTCGGGTCAACAACCTGCCCCATGAACACTATCGTTCCCGTGGTGGTCTCCCTGATGAAATAGAGGAACGGACGGTTTACGTTCACCACGGTGGTCGATGGCATCGTGGTTAATTCAAACTCAACAACGGTGGCAGCAGCAGCCTCCGTACCCTCTTCATCGGTCCTGATATATGTCTGATGAATTACCCTTGAAATAAATATCCCCTGGTCAGTGATGTTGCTAAAGTCAGCAGCTCCCGAAAAAGCTATTCCCATGCCGAGCGCAGCAAGGTCATCCTTGAGCTCGCGCTTGTATTCATATTCAAACTTCGGCAGGCTCAGATGAACCTCGGTAGTGCTAAATGACAGCTGATGCATCCACTCTGCCCAGTTCTCTGAATTGAGTGTGGCAGAAGCCTCGGTCAGCGATACCCCTTCATCGGGCAGCATTACCACCATAGAGTAGTTACCCTGCCCGTACGGAAGCTCAACAAGAGTGGCATTCTCCGTGCCGGTCACAGCAAAGTTCTCCTCCTGGTACATCATGGGCACCTGCACCGATTCACCGGGTGTGATGTAAAACGGCCTGTTCTGAGTATCTTCTGCGTCAAACTGGTACCTCCACTTACCGTTGAAATAGATGGCGTTGATGAGCAGCATGGCAAGGTCAGGACTCAGATAATCGAGCATATCCTGTATCTTGTCGTGTGTCTTCTCCTCTATCCAGTAGTTGACCATATCCACGGCATCCGGGTCCGTCACGTCGATATTACGCGCTTCTGCCAGATACCAGATCTTGAGGGCATCAATAAAGGGTTGCTTCACCGTGAGTCTCTTCTCCACCCATACCGAATTGGCTATCTCCATCACCACACGCGGGTCTACCGGGACCATCTCCTTCATCAGCCTTAGATAGGTCTCATTGACCTCCTCGATAGTCCTGGCGTCATATCTCAGCGTATGCCTCACCGCGTCGAAAGTCTCGCCGGCAGCGCCGTTGAGCACCATGGAAAGGGCGCTGGTGATGCTGAAGGGTGATATCATCAGATTCTCAGAACCCTTGGTCTCCCCGATCAGGGGTTTGAAAATGTCAAAGGCAAACTTGTTGGCCGAATCAACTACTTCCTTCTGTTTCAGCGTCAGCTCTATGGGCACCGGGTCACCCGGGAGAGGATCATCCTTCTGCCTCTCGCACGAGGCAGCCATCACGGTTACGGCCGCAATTAAAAGCACTGCAAGGCCTGTTATCTGATTTTTCATGACTGAGGTAGAATAGGTTTACAGGCAAAATGCACAAAAATCATACCGTAACTGTTTTTTTCTTACATTTAAATCACTGAACCAAATGTAAAAGTGCAGAGGTTATGTCACTATTATCCGACAGTGAACTGGAGAGATACAACAGGCAGATAATCATCCCGGAGATCGGTGAACCGGGACAGGAGAAGCTGCGTAATGCGGCGGTTCTGGTCATCGGCGCCGGCGGTCTGGGATCACCGGTACTGATGTATCTCGCTGCAGCAGGGGTAGGCACTCTCGGCATAGTCGACCATGACGAGGTTCAACCCGGTAACCTCCAGAGGCAGATACTCTATGATACCGGTGATATATCCCGCCCCAAGGTGGAGGCCGCCGCCAAAAGACTCGCAGATCTCAATCCCCTGATAACGGTGCGCACTTATCCCGTGAGATTTTGTGAAGAGAACGCGGCAGAGCTGCTGCAGGGATATGACATTGCGGTCGACTGCACCGACAACTTCGCATCGAGATATCTGCTCAGTGATGCCACCCACGCTGCCGGCATCCCGATGGTATACGGCGCTGTCAGCCAATTTATGGGTCAGGTATCGGTGTTCAATTACATGGTAGGACCCTCATACCGGGATCTCTACCCCGAAGAGACACGCGATGCGGCAGATGCCACCCCCTCGGAACAGGGTGTGATAGGAGCCCTTCCCGGGATCATAGGCTCATACCAGGTCTGCGAGGTTATTAAGATCATCACCGGCGCCGGCGAAGTGCTTTCCGGACGCCTGCTGCAGGCCGATGCATTAAACGTCAGGACTGAAATCATTGCATTCTGAGCCGGACTTTTTGAAAAGACCGGGATTATTGCGAAATTAGGTTTCTGGTTTCCATAAAATGTTGTTATCAATGATAACCCGCGCGGTCTCCCTTGTAATTCTGCTGATGCTGCTTCCCCTTTCACAGGAAGCAAGAGCCTCGTTCCAGGATAACATTGATACTGTACTCATTAACAGACGGTCAACCGACGCATATATCAATGCCCGCAGAAACCCCGACCTGTCGATACTGATGGCCCACCAGTCACTGAGTGCATCCCGGGCTTCAGGCTACAAAAAAGGCATCGCCGATGCTTCCCTTGCCCTGGGTATGGCCTACCTGGCCAAATACAACCAGGGCGACAGCGCACATTATTACAATAAGCTGGCACTCTCCGCCTATGAAGAGAACGGTGACATTGCCGGACAGGCCCGGGCCTGCTACGGTCTCTCTTATGTCTATAGCTTCAAAGGCGACCTGGTCTCATCGGAAAAATACAGCAACCTGGCGCTGGAATATTTTGAGGAGGCAGGTGATTACCGGGGCATGATCAACAGCCTTAACGCCCTCTCATACCTGGCACGGCAGAGACAGGATCTGGAGGCAGCGAAAGGCTATATCGAAAGAGCCATCACCACCGCCGGCGAGGTGAAGGACACTCTCCCCCTGGCAAACGCCACAAACAGCCTCGGTAACATTTACAAGGAGATGGCTCTCTTCAGCCAGGCTATCGATGCCTACTTCAAGGCCCTGAAAATATGGGAATTAAAGGGGGACAGTGCCGGAATGTCAATCGCATTCGGAAGTATCGGCCTGGCCTACTACTTCCAGAAGGACTATGAAAAGGCTCTGGAATTCAGCAGGAAGCATCTCTCACTGTCGGAGAAAAGGAATGATCTCTGGGAGGTGAGTAAGATCTGTAACACAATAGCTCAGATTCATAACTCCCGGGGTGCATTCGACAGCGCTCTCGTGTATCAGCGCAAAAGCCTGAACCTGAACCGAGTGATGAACTTCCCCTCGGGAGAAGCTTCCAGCTGCTATAATATGGCTTCCACACTGCTTCATCTGTCACATCCCGATTCCGCCCTGTGGTACATGACAAGGGCTATGACCATAACCTCGGACAATGACCTGCCTGTCCCTCCGGAATACTATATAACCCTTGGTAACATCTGGCAGTCTCGCGGTAACTACAACCAGGCATCTTCGAACAGTCTCACGGCCTATAGGCTGGGCAAGGAAAAGGACCTCCCCCTGATCGTCTCTGACGCCTCGCTGCTGCTCAGCGACATATACGGCAAGACAGGAAGAGATGACCTGGCATACCGGTATCTCAGGGAACACATGCAGCTGAAAGACAGCATCAGCAACGACGAATTCTTTAAGCAGGTCACCCGAATGGAGATCCAGTACGATTTCGACAAGCAGCAGAAGGAGGCTGAATATATACAGCTGCAGGAAAAGATGGTACGCGACCAGAAGATCAGACAGCAGGGACTCTATCTCAGAGGACTTGCTATTCTTCTTATTCTTGTCGCCCTCATCTCTCTCCTCTACCTACGGCACACCCGCCTGATGGCAAAATATTCGCAGATCGACCTCGAGCAGAGGCTGCTGAGAGCCCAGATGAATCCACATTTCATCTTCAACTCACTGTGCGCAATACAGGATCTCATAATGGCTGACAAACCGAAAAAGGCCAACGCCTTCCTGACAAAGATAGCAAGGCTGATGCGCAATATACTTGAAAACTCACGCGAGGAATATATCCCGCTGGAGAAGGAGATCGAAACACTGAAATATTACATGGATGTTCAGCAACTCAGATTTGAAACCGGATTTGAATACGACATCAACGTGGATCAATCAATTGATCCTGAGAATGTTTCCGTCCCTCCCATGCTTGCCCAGCCATGCGTTGAGAACTCTATCGAACACGGCCTGCTGCCTCTGAAGGAGAAAGGCAGGATAAGGATAAGCTATACTTTCAAAGAGGGGCTTATCATGCTCGAGGTAACTGACAACGGCATAGGCCGGGAAAAGGCTGCCGGGATCAAACCAACCGTTAAGAAACAGTCGGTCTCAACACAACTTACTGAAAAACGGCTCGAGCACTTCAGAAAAATACTAAAAGATAAACAGATAAGTTATAAGATTATTGATCTCTTCGAAGAAGGAGCCGCTGCCGGAACAAAAGTTGTGATGATGCTTCCCTCTATAAAGATTTATGCCTAAAAAACCTGGATGAGATGAAGGCGATAATTGTAGATGATGAACCGGCAATCAGGAATACCATTTCAGCCCTGCTCAGGGAGAGTTTTCCGGACATAATTGTCAGTGGTCATGCCGGGTCAGTGGAAGAGGGATATACCGCTGTCACGGAGCATGAGCCCGACCTCCTTTTTCTCGATGTCGAACTACCCGACGGACTCGGCTTTGACCTGCTGAAGAGGCTCTCACCCGTGCGTTTCCGCACCATCTTCATTACCGGTCACCAGGAGTATGCCCTGGATGCCATAAAGGTCAGCGCGCTCGACTACATCCTCAAGCCGATCGACACTGATGAGCTGACTACTGCAATAGAGAAGGCGCGGGAGATAATCAACCACGAGGAAGAACAACTCAAGATGCTAGCTCTCAGTGAAAACCTGGAAGGCAAAAAGATTTTAAAACGGATAATTCTCAGAACCTCTGATGCTTTACAACTTATTTCCGTTGATGACATAGTACGTGCCGAGGCTGAGAGCAACTATACCCATTTTCATCTCACAGGAGGGAAGCATATAATGGTATCGCGTACCATCAAGGAGTACGAGGCCATGCTCAGCGGCTCGGGTATAATCCGCGTACACCAGTCACACCTCGTCAACCTGACCCATATTGACAAATTCTTCAAACACGACGGCGGCTACCTTCAGCTGAAGGATGGCACCACCGTGTCCGTCTCCCCCAACCTGAAGCAGAAAGTGCTGCAAGCTATCACTGATCATCTGTACGAGTAATAAACACCGGATTTCCCATCATTCCTGGCTTAATCGGCTGTCTACTAAGGCAATAGGCAGTAGGCAACAGGCAGTAGTGTATTATGTGAATAAAATCGAAAGTCGCAAATCTTAAGTCGCAAATCCTTACAATACTAATCCAAAACCCGCCTTTACTCATTTGCTGTTGATTCAGGCCTTATCAGGGATTAACTTTCCGTAAAAACTTAAGGCCATGAAGTATTCAGTAATTTTCACCGTAATTATTGCACTCCTGTTCTGCTTCACCCCCGAAGCACAGTCTCAGATCAAAAATCCGCTTAAGATAGTCAAGAAAGAGGGTGAGAACAGGACCAACAGGGGCATTGACAAAACCATAGACAAAGGTTATGATAAGATTGAAGAAGGTATTGGCAATCTCTTCAAGAAAAAGGACAAGAAGGACAAAGATGCCGATGCTGCTAATGCCAGTGAAGCTGCCGGACCCGGCAGCGGGGATGAGAAGGGCTCCTCTGCCGGCAAAAAATCAGATCCCGTCCTGAACTGGGCCAAATATGATTTTGTGCCAGGCGACAAAATTATTTTTGAGGACAACCTCGAAGGAGAGATGAATGGCGAGTTCCCTTCACGATGGGATCTGCACAACGGCAACGTGGAGATCGCAGAGTTCGGGGGTGAAAATGTGATCCTGTTTCGGGTCGCTTCCGAGATTGTACCTTTTATAAAAAATCCCACACAGGACTATCTTCCTGACATCTTCACACTGGAATTTGATTGCTATTTTTTCGAAGATCAAAACTACCAGAACTATACAATTTTCTTTAACGATAGAAAAAACCAAAAAGGTACTGGAATAGATGATGTAAAGACCTACTGGAACCAAATGTCACAAGGGTCATTTCAGGGTTGGTACCCTGATGCCAGCAAATCATCTTTTTGCAAAACCGAAGGCTGGTATCATGTCTCTCTGCTATTTAACAAGAGGTCATTGAAAGTCTATTTAAACGATACCAGGCTGCTGAATGTGCCAAATATAAGTGGCAATCCTCAAGGCATAACGATTTTCGGAAGCTATTCCAGCAAAGAGGGAACAAATAGTATGATAAAAAATATACGCTTTGCCGAGGCTGGTCAGAAACTGTATGAAAAATTCCTGCAGGATGGCAAGATCATCTCCAACGGCATACGCTTCGATGTGAACAAAGCCACATTGCGGCCTGAATCAATGGGCATCATAAATGAGATAACCACCCTGATGAAAGATCATCCCGAGATCAGCTTCAGCGTGGAGGGTCATACCGACAGCGACGGTGATGATGCTTTGAACCAGACGCTCTCGGAACAGCGTGCCGCCACCGTTGTCAGCACAATGAAGAAGATGGGTATTGACGCCAACCGTTTAACATCAAAAGGATGGGGTGAGAACAAGCCTCTCGATACCAACGCTACCCCTGAAGGCAAAGCCAATAACCGGCGCGTCGAATTCGTGAAGAAGTGAGGCAGAATCAAGCTTGCTTGAGACTCTGCCGAGCGCCGAGCGAATGCGCGAAGCGAATTTGTGAAGGTATAAGATAAAGAGGATTAGAATTATGAAGACAAAGAGTATCTTGACCATTCTTGGACCTGCTGTGATTATGCTGACCCTCCTGGGGTGCGGGAAGAAAAAGAATCCTGCAACCAATGAAACCATGGAAGTAACCGAGGCTTCAGTGCCTGATGCCGGCAGCAAGGGCAAACCCCTCGGCGTAAGATCAGGGATCATTGAGTACTCCTACTCAGGTGATAAAACCGGTAAATCAACCCAGTACTTTGATGACTACGGTGTGAAGAGCGCTGTTTACGCAGAGATAGTACAACAGGGCGAGGAGAGCAAGGGTTGGTCTCTGACCCTTGGTGAAGATCAGTACATGTGGGATATGAATTCCAGCCAGGGTATGAAAACAAAAAACCCGATGGTAAAACAGATGATGGAATTATCCGGCGGAGATATTCTCGAATATATGGCCGGTATGTATGAACAGATGGGAATGACAAAAAGCGGAACCGAAATGTTCCAGGGCAAGCAGTGCACCGTCTTTAAGGGAGATATGGGCAAGGTACTTATATGGAATGGCCTTATGATGATGATGGAGATGAAAATAGGAGATATGGTATCCCGCCAGGAAGTCACCTCCATCAAAACCAATGTGCCGGTTGACGGGAAATACTTCCGAATCCCTGAGGACCTCACTTTCAATGAGATACCCGGATTCTGAAAGATTGATGATCAATATAGGGAGTACTTCATGACCGCTCCTCTTCACTCGTGATCCAGTCCAGGGTGATCCTGGCACCCTCACGGAAAGAAGAATAACTGTAACCGAGATCAGCTGCAGCCTTAGCACTGCTGAGACTCCAGTGATTGAGGTATTTTCTTACCCACGGTGCAGTAATAAGAGGCGGAATGCCTGTAACGGATGCCTGCCATTCCAGAATCTTCGCTATGGTAATCATAAGCCAGACTGGCAGATGGATGAGCCATGGACGCTTACCTGTAACCTCTGTCAGCGTCTTAAAAAACTGATCAAAGGTCAGGTTATCCCCTCCCAATGCATAACGGTGTCCCGGATGGCCATGCAGGGCAGCTAAGATATGTCCGTTGACAACATCATCAACTATCACATAATTTCCGATGCACTTCCCATCACCGGGAATAATATGCCACTTACCTCTTGCATACAGCTTTATCATAAGGGTAACCGAGTTACTCTCACTCAACACCCCGGGTCCGTAAACACGAGTCGGGTTGACTGTTACAGTCTCAAGCCCATCCCTGTTGTATGACCTGACAAGCTCTTCAGCCTCTGCCTTGGTCTCCTCGTATTCGTTGAACCGGGGAACAGTGCGCGGAAAATCCTCATCAATGGGTTCAATGCCTGGCGAAGGACCAATGACCGCAGCTGACGATGTAAATACGAGACGCTTCACTCCTGCTACGAGACAAGCCTTTAATAAGTTCTCTGTCCCGGTAACATTTACCCTGTATGGAAGACCCTTATCACTGGACCACGGCTTTGCGTAAGCTGCAAGGTGAAATACAGTGTCGCATCCGCTGACGCCTTCCTGCAGGGCAGAAATATCGTCAAGATCGCCTGTGACGGCTGTGACCCCTGGTAAATGTGAAAGCGAAGAGAACTTTTCAGGTGAACGTACAAGACACCTCACACCGTGTCCTTCAAGGGCAAGGCGCTCAGCCAGCCTCAATCCTATAAATCCGTTGGCACCGGTCAGGAAACAGTTCATGGAGTAAAAAATACTTCATAAAAGTAAAAATAATTCAGCTTACCTGCCTGCTGAGGCTAATCATCAGCATAGAGCCCCTCTCTTAACAGCAGGTGGTCAAGATTGGCGAGTCCGTACACTATAACAGCAGTGACGACAGAGGTATGCTCCTGGTACTCGGCAATGCTCTTGTCATAGGTGTCGCGCTCAGTATGCCATATCTCTCCGTAATTGAAGTTGTGGCCCTTTGTGTCCGGTTCATCAAACCGCAATGTCGGAACACCATTCATCGCAAAGTAGGCATGGTCGGAACCCCCTGCAGATTTGGGCCGCGGCCTCGGCTGATCAGTGCGCTTCTTCAGTGTGAATGGAAAATCGGAATTTATGCTGTTCAGCGACTTGTTCAGCTTTTCGAAATCATCATACATTGCCTCGGGGACAGTGATTCCCATGATGGGTGTCGGCCCCCCGTCGCGATTGAAATAGGCAGATATCTTCGGCATTTTTTCGGGGTTACTTTCAACCCAGTGCTTCGATCCCAGCAGCCCGAACTCCTCCCCTGCCCAGAGACATGCGAGGATAGTCCGCTCAGGCTTGCCACCGGCGTCCTTTATCAATCTTGCCACCTCCATCGCAGGACTCAGTCCTGACCCGTCGTCGACCCCTCCCGTAGCCACATCGAAGGCATCAAGATGCCCGCCGAGCATAACGTACTCATTGGGGTACTTGCTTCCTTTAATGACTCCGATCACGTTGTGGTATTTCACAGGCCCAGGCTTGAAATGGTTGCGAATATCGAACTCAAGGAGGAAATACTGTCTCTCCCTGGCCATCTCCGCAATAACTTCATACTGATCCTCGTCAAGCTTTATGTCGCATACCGTCGGCAGTGTTTCAAAAGTCATCCTGTCTATGTTCTTCCTGTCATACAGAGCCCTGATGGGCACCTCTGACGACTGTATCACTCCAAGTATACCTGCCTCGCACATCTCACGGTAGAAGAGTGCCGGTTCCTCCTTAAGGGGGTGCAGATCCTTCGGGGGATCGGTCCTGTTCTTCATGTTCTCGCGCATGATCCCGCGGTTGATCTTTGCAACCGAATCATTATAGGCAATGGTCTTTGCCCGGGCCGAGTCGGCTAAGGCCGACCAGTCAATCGGCCATCCGTTGTTCTTCCCTCCTATCAGGACCCATGCACCCTTGAGTGCTCCCTTCATGCGGTCAAACTCCTCCTTGCTCTTTGGCTCAGGGAGAACATGCCCGCGCTGAACACCTTTAGTGCCTGCTGTATACGAGGGCGTGGCAAAATGAAGCACCATACCGTTATCTGAAAGCATCCGTCCGAACCACGGACCGCGGTTAAATCCTACCGGAACCGTTCCTGCCTCATCCATTATCACCTCCATACCCCACTTCCTGAACTGCGATGCACACCATTCGGCAGCATTCTCATAGGCATCAGACCCTACCAGCCTGCCCCCGAACCGGTTGGAAACAACATCGAGATGGTCCATGGTCCGGTTGTCGGTTGTGCCGATCTCAATAATGCGGTCAATGACCTTGTTGTGCTGTGCATTGAGGCCGAAGCTGAAAACAATAAGCATCAGCGGAGTAAAAAGACGTTTCATAGTTTGCCGTTTTATTAATGAGGCAAGCTAATAATATACAGCGAAAACCGTGCTCAGAAACTCGTTACCCCTGTAAGATTTAAATAATTTTAACCTAAGTGTGCCTCCTCTTTCGCAGGCATCTCAGGGCATAATTTGCTGCAGGCATAAAGGCGAGACCTGTCATCCGTTACTGACCGGGTCAATAACCTTCTGGTGACGCTATGTTTGGTAACTTGATTTAACTCCTTCTTTCAGGCAATGGCTGCCAGCTTCTTTGTCATTATCTCTACGCCCCGGCCAGCCCCTTCAGCAATGGTGTCAATCTTGTGATGCGTGTATACCGGTACCGGCTTCGGATCAATAATGAAGACCGGGGTGGTTATCGGCACATAGTGTATCAGGCCTGCTGCCGGATAGACATTCAGTGAAGTACCTATAACCGCAAATATGTCAGCATGAGATGCCAGGTCTGCCGCTTCCGTCATAGCTGGCACAGCCTCGCCGAACCATACGATGTTCGGACGAAGCGGTGTTCCGTCTGAGGCCTTCTCGCCCGGGGCAATATCGCGGTAGCCAATATCACTGATCAGGGCAGGATTGCTGCTGCTGCGTGCCTGTGTGAGCTGCCCGTGCAGATGAAGCACCTTTGTGCTGCCGGAACGTTCATGAAGGTTGTCAACATTCTGAGTGATTATGTGCACATCATAGTCCTTCTCCAACTCCGCCAACCCCCTGTGACCGGCATTTGGTTTCGCACCCTCCAGCTGCCGGCGGCGCTCATTGTAAAACCTCTGCACCAGGTCCGGATTTCGGTACCACCCCTCAATTGATGCTACTTCCTCCACCCGGTACTGCTCCCACAGCCCTCCGCTGTCGCGGAACGTCTTGATCCCGCTCTCGGCGCTCATACCGGCGCCTGACAGCACCACAATCTTCTTCGGCATAGGATAAAATACATTGATGTGTTACAGGCCTAAAGGTAGAAAAGTACTGCATTACTAAAAAAAATTTGACTTCACTGTTTTGTGAGGCTACATTTGTCTTACCAAAACCTCATCCCGGATCAATCACTTCACATAACGGAGGGGCAGAGTGAACCTATACAGGGAAAGAATTATTGGCCTGGCAAGTCAAATCCTTTCTGTGGGATTTATCTTGATGGCTCCGTCATTGCAGGCGCAGAAAAATTATCACGTCCCCAGATTACCGGTCGAACTGAATTTTGACGGCATACCCGATGAAGCAGCATGGCAGATAATTGATGAGTTGCCTCTACATGTCCTGGCACCTGTATTCGGGGCTGAACCCTCCGAGAAAACCAGCCTGAAAATCGCCTACGATGACATTTACTTATATGTGGGCGGGTTTTTCTATTACGACGATCCTGGTGATATGCGGGCCGTGGGAAAGAAAAGGGACTACGATATGCCCACAACCGACTGGTTGGGAGTAATCCTTGATACTTATTTCGACAGGGAGAACACAGTGATGTTCTGGACAAATCCCAACGGTGTCCGTAGCGAGGGAACAACGAAGAATGACATGGCCGATCCAATTAACGATTATAACTTCAGCTGGAACACTTTCTGGGATGTTGCCACATCAATAAATGATAGCGGATGGTCAACTGAAATGAGGATCCCATTCTCCAGTCTCAGGTTCCAGACTAAGGAAAACGAGACGGTAATGGGCCTTACATTCGTAAGATACATTCCCACCGCCGGAGAGTGGTTAACCTTCCCGGTAATATCGCCTGAGATCGCCTTTTCTCACATGAAGGCATCTCAGACTGCACCGGTTATCCTGGAGGGAATCAGGCCAAAGAAAACGGTCTATATAACCCCCTATGTCACCGGAGGCATGGGTCAGACGAATGACCTTAACGAAGGCGGAACAGGATATAAGATGTCAACAAAGGCCAAATTCGATGCCGGCCTTGATCTTAAATACAGCCTCACAAGCAACCTGACACTCGATCTGACGGTGAACACTGACTTTGCACAGGTTGAAGCTGACGACCAGAAAATCAATCTCACCAGGTTTTCTCTCTGGTTTCCGGAAAAAAGAGTCTTTTTCCTTGAGAAATCAGATGTTTTCGATTTTTCATTCCTTGGAGGGAATAACCTGTTCTACAGCCGCCGTATCGGTCTTAGCGAAGGTCATCCGGTGAGAATTTACGGTGGTGCCAGGCTGACCGGAAGAGTAAATAAATGGGATCTTGGCATCATGGATATGCAGACGGCAGCCTTTGAAGAGAAACCCGGTGAAAATTTCGGGGTGATACGGGCCAAGAGAAGCATCCTTAATACGAACTCATACCTTGGAACGATGGTAACCAGCCGCCTGGGGACGGACGGCTCTTACAACATGGCATACGGCCTCGACGGACAGCTAAAGGTCATCGGCGATGAATACCTTACGGTCAGATGGGCCCAGTCATTTGAAAATGATTCCGTCAACAGGATATTTGACTGGTCGCCGTCACGATTAATGCTTAACTGGGCACGTCGCAGGCAACAGGGATTTGCGTATGATCTTGTTTATACATGGTCGGGCGACCAGTTTAATCCCGGAATAGGGTTTGAACTGAAGGACAACTATCACGGCTGGAGAACAATCACACAGTATGGCTGGCTGCCCGGAGAAGAGGCTTCGCTCAGGTATCATAAGATAATGCTTACTGCATATACCTTCTGGAACACGGCAACACGGCTCCGCGAGACCGTCAATGGAATGATGACTTGGTCTTTCGAAGGGAAAAGTGGTAACTCCGGCAATGCCAATATCAACTGGTTTCTTGAGGATATCCGGGATACCCTGACGCTGGGCAATGACCAGGCCTCAGTACTACCGGGAAGATATTCCTTTGCTTACATCAGCGCTGCTTATAATACAAATTATGCCCATGCTCTTTCAGCCAGCCTGACAGCAGAAGCCGGCAGGTTTTATGACGGAACGAAGATTTCTTTATACGCTGCGCCCACAATTAACATCGGAACTGATATTGACCTCGGACTGACTTATTATTTTGACTTCGTTAATTTCCCCGGGAGAAATAGCAGATTTGTAAACCATATAGCAGGATTAAAGGGACTATGGACCTTCACCACCAAAACCTCATTGATTGCTTTTATACAGTATAACACCGCCATTGACAGGGTGGTATCCAATCTCAGGTTCAGGTATAATCCGAGGGAGGGCAATGATTTCTACCTTGTGTGGGATGAAGGGCTGAACTCCGACCCGACACGCGAGATCCCCAGGCTTCCGCTGACCTCTGGCAGAACGATACTGCTGAAATATACATACACCTTCAGGTTCTGAAGCTCTGAAGATCCATTTCCGGTTTCTCAACTTGGCAGGATTTTTCTTAAATTGTGTGGACAATTGGAGATATGAGACCCTTTCTGATCATATGGCTGTTGATTCTCTTCTCTGGTTATTGTCAGCAGAATGACCCTTACCAGGTTGAACGCAACAGAATGGTAAACAACCAGATCATTGCCCGCGGCATCAGTGATTACGCTACCCTGAAGGCGATGCGCAAGGTGCCGCGGCATCTGTTTGTCCCGCCGTCAGTAGCAGGGCAGGCCTACAACGACTGGCCCCTGCCGATCGGTTATAACCAGACTATCTCCCAACCATTCATCGTGGCATATATGACCGAACTGTCACGGCCGGTGAAAAACAAGAGAGCACTGGAGATAGGCACCGGGTCAGGTTATCAGGCCGCTGTGCTTGCAGAGATAGTAGACAGGGTATATACCATTGAGATAGTACCTGAGCTGGCACAGGAGTCGGCTGCACGACTGAAAGTACTGGGCTATGAAAACATCATTGTCAGGTACAGCGACGGCTACAAAGGTTGGCCCGAACACGCACCGTTCGATATCATAATAGTCACGGCAGCAGCTGATCACATACCGCAGCCTCTTAAGGATCAGCTTGCCGAGGGCGGCCGCCTGGTGATGCCGGTAGGGAACCCTGCTACGGTGCAGGAACTGATCGTCCTCACCAAACGTAAGGGAAAGATAACAGAGCAACGACTGGAACCCGTCCGTTTCGTTCCGCTGAAAAGACTCAGGGAAAAATAATCCCTCGAATACTAACCCAAACCCTGCCTTTACTCATTTGCTGTTGAATCATTGCCAGGCCTGCATTTACTTGTAGAAAAAATGTGGGAGTCATGAAGTATTCAATAATTTTTGTGGTGATAATGCTTTGCTTCCCATTTCCTGTTCTATCACAAGGATGGGAATGCGCAGAATGTCCCAAAAGAGATATAGGGCTTTTTGACCTTGACGTCTGGATTGAAAATCCTGCAGAAAAAGATTCATCCATAATCGGACAGTTTCAACACCAACTCTGGGTTGAATTATTTATGGTGGCAGGGGGTATTCATGAGGTACTGTTTAATGAGGATCCGAGTAAGGAATGCTTGATTTACTATGACGGACAAATGGCGGTACTGTCCGACTGGGACCAGGGAAATTACACACATGGAAAGAACCAGGCTTCATTACCTCCGGCACCTGGCCTGACCGACGCAATAGATTACTGGATAACTGGAGTTATAGCAAAACAGGAAGCAGATGATTTAACTGTCATACAAGTTTACGTTCAGGCATCAGGCACTGGTGAAACCGCGGTTGAGGCTTCAGCCCTTTATGATTATAATATCTCAGGCATGGAGAATGGCAAAAGGGTGGCACAGCAACTACTGCCGTTAATGGAGAAAATCCGGGACTTTGAAAAAAGAAAAAGAGATGAGGAAGAACGAATTGCCATTGGCCCGTATGAAGGAGCTACTCTTGAATTAAAGCCGGCGAAAGAAGAAATTGAAACCGATGAAAAAGTCGATGTAAATATTCGATTACTCGATTGTGATGATGTTCCACTGAAAAATATGGAAGTCAGGCTGGAAGCAAGAGGCGGAACTTTCAACCCAGCTGAGGTGACAACGGATGATGCCGGTGAGGCAACTGCGGAGTTCAAGGCTGATAATACCCCGGGGAAATATAAGCAGCCATTTGAGTTTGAATTTCGATATCCGTTTTCCAATGAATTCTATACATCTGGTGATGAAGGCTATATTACCATAGTCCCAATTGAGTATGATGCCATAATAACAATATCAAAAAAGATAACCAGAAAAACCAGTACCAAAGATTCGGACGACACCTACAGCGGAAGCTGTAAAACACATTATGATGAAGAGTATCGTCTGGATGAGAATATTGAGGGAGAGATCACATTAATACTAAACAGGATCGAATCGCAGGAAATGCCCATCTTCAATCAGACATGGGAATATTATCAACCCGTGAGTGTAAATATTTCATCCTTCAGCTATACTTCCAGGAAACACAGTTACAGTCAGTCCAGCACCTCCGGCGTCGGATGTGCTTCCGGAGGACACGAAACCACCCTTGATAATGCCGGATATTTAAACAACTACGAAATTGAAGAAAAAGAAGCTGTTACCCAGTTTCCCTGGATGCTGGTAATTGACAATGAAACCGAAAAAGCGGTAAAACTCATTCCGGCAGGCTACAATATTAAATACGAGATACATGATACCGAAAATCTTCACAGTATCGTTTATTCAGACAAGGGGCCAAAAACAGACTCAAAAACAACCCATAAAACCAGTGAAAAATCATTCGCTCTGGGTCCGGTTGCGGAAGAAATCCCGGATCCTACCATTAAACCAGCAAATACCTGGATTCATGAATATTTAGAAGACCAGGGCATTGACATACCCGTGGGTGTGCCAATACCAAATGTGTCAAATGAAGAAACGATTAAAGAAATACATCCCGATATTCTGGTTAAGTCAGGCGATGGTAAAACAAGCTTTGGCGGTGATGGCAGTCGCAGAATAAGAAAAGAACTTGAAGATGGCTACGATGAGCAGAATTTGCACTACAACTGGAGTATGACTGTTAAAAAGAGAAAGTAGCTATCAAACCAAATGAGTGGCAGATTTCAATTTGCAATTAATTGTATCAAGTCGCCCGGATACCTCAATATAGTAGCAAAATCCGGTGGCAGGCTTTTGCATTCGCTCCTTGCGGATATCTATTAGATCATACTGTTGTTTCACATGAATAATCAGAAAGAGTTATCAGAGCAGGAAGAAAAAATCATGCTTCTCATTAAGGGAGGCCTTATCAATGAGGAGGTGGCTTCAGTTCTGGAAAAATCACCCGGGACGGTAAAGTACCATCTGAGAAAGATCTACCGGAAACTGGGTGCCGGAAACCGGGTGGAGGCGATAAACAAATTCAATGACACTGTAAAAAAGAAAAAATGAGATCATGAAACACTCAATGCGATTCGTAGTATTAGTTCTGTTGGTCCTCCCTGCTGCATGTCTTTGCGGACAGTCCCCATTTTCAGCCACGATGGTGAATACTGTAAACGGTACTGAAAGAGTATATGAGCTTCAGTCGGATGGGCAAAAATACCGTTACGATTTTGAGGAGTCTGGCATGAGAGGCATCGTGATAGTTGACCCGGTAAAGGGCAAGACAGCGATACTGATGCCGGATGAGAAATACGTTCACTTCACTCCGACAACCTCACGGACAAGTCTCATGAATGATCCCTATCAATCGTTTATCTACTCAAAAAAGAATTTTGAAGAAAAACCTGCAGGTACGGAATCGGTCTCAGGCTATGAATGTTCTATAACTGAGTTTCATGACTCTGACCGGAAGGTCATTACAGCCTGGCATTCTGATGAACTCGGCTTTCTGTTGAAAATGGTAAATAACGTGTCTGAAAACACCTTCATGGAGGTCAGGGACATCATACCGGGGGAAATTGACAAAGAGCTATTTGTGATCCCTGAGGATTACACCGAAGTAGATGAAAGGATGCGTCCTGTAATACCGGAACCGCCACCGCCTGATTCATGGAATACAATTGATTCTTCCCTCCCGATTGCAGGGGAGTTCAAACGAGGTGATCGAATTATGTTTACAGTTCCGGAAAACAAAAATTATAAGCTGAATCTTGTCAACCAGTCTGATGATCCTGCAAAGATAATATGGACAGGAATGAGAGACGGCCAGGAGCTGCCCGGTAATGAACAGGGACCTCTGAGCTATCGTACGAAAAGACTCCATGGAGGCGAGTCCTCTTCCTATACCTATAGATGGACTTCCCGTGACAAAATAATCATACAGGTATATGAGGGTGTGATCAATATTGAATTAGCAGCCGAAATCAAGTAGAAATTAATAATAGTAATCATGAAAAAACTTATCCTTTTTTTAACGGTCAGCCTGCTTGTTCTTCCCATTTCAGGCCAGTTCAAGGCCAAGATGTATTTCACAAGCATGGGCAAAGATCATGTGTTCACAGTCTATTCCGCCGAGGCCGGTTACCGTTACGAATTCAACGAAGACGGCCAGGAGGGCGTAATAATTGCTAAAAACGGCTCCTCCGATATTATTATCCTCATGCTGCAGCAAAAAATGGCGATGAAAAGTGCCGCCGATGACAAAATGAGTATGGGCAACGACCCTGTCGCCACCTTCAAGCATTACCAGGATGAGGGTCTCATGAAGGTGGAAGGTAAGGAGACCGTCAACGGCATCCCCTGTACCCGTTCCGGCCTGTGGAACAAGGATAATCCCGACCAGAAAATGTTTACCATATGGACTTCAGAAGCGTACAATTTCCCGATAAAATTGACCAACCATATAAGCGCGTCTGACGATACAACCATGGAGCTGAAAGAGATAGAACCCTGGTCTCCCGACCCGGAGAGCTTTGAGATTCCAGCCGGCTACCTGGTGATGGAGATGCCGAATATGATGCCTTGATCTTGAAATAAATTTCGATGAAATCATTATTACTGCTACAGGCAATCTTGCTGCTATCGACTGCAGCGGTAAATTATTATTCCTCAGTCGATTCACCTGTCATGGAAAGTGCCGGTTATAAAGGGGATTTTGTTATTGCTGATCATAACATCCCTGTTTATCCCGGGTCAAAAATTATCAAAGAATCATCATCGGATGGTAATTACAACCTGGTTCTGGAAACAACAGATCAGCCTGAAGAGGTTGCCTTCTATTACAAGAAAGAGATGCAAAAACTTGGCTGGCCCGACGGCTCGGTGATGTCAGTAAAAAACAGTGCCGCATTAATGCTCAGTGACAACGGGAAACAGTTCGCACTGAAGGCAGTATTCAAAAATGGGAAAACCCGTGTTGATATAGTTATGATCGGCAACTTTAACCTGACTGTAATACCTGAGGCAACTGTTCACTCCAATGATCTGCCCACCGTAGTACCCGATGATCCCAATGAAAACGTATACCAGCGGGAAACCCAGGCAGTTGACAAGGTTAGTAGTATTGCAGAGCAGGAACTCATTGATCCGCCGGAAGACACCATGGCAGAATCAAATCAGACAAACCCGTTCCTGAAGCCCGAATTTGAGGTAACGGATATCGCCTACTGGCCTGAGAGAACCCGTATCAGGGCAATGGTAAAAAACAGCGGAAAACCCTATGAAGGAAATCTGGAAATCAGGGTGAACCTCTCTGACCCCTACAGTGAATATACCCTTGACAGGACTGTATCGGTGCCTGTGTCACTGAATGTCACCGATAACGAGTGGCTTACCCTGTTGACGGATTTTGTATGGCCGGAGCCGATTGATCACTCCACACTTAATGCGGTTGTAGCGGCAGATCCGGAAAACAGGATTGAAGAAAATGACGAACAGAACAACCATTTTCACAAAACACTGCGCGTGCCGTGTGGAATCCATATTGAAGCCCTTTCCAACCAGCATCTCGTGAAAGGCAAGGGAGAAGATTTTGCAATCTACGGAGAGTTTGGAAGTCAACAATTGGGCAAGTATGTCTGTGCTGAGACAGACTATTCACAATCAAATCTTCCGGGTGCTACGGAAGATACGCGCACAAACCTGTGGGTTAAATCATGGAAGCCTTCGGCGGTTATTGTTGATGTGTCTGGTCTGGGTACAGGTTTTTATGAGATTAAGTTTTACTGTTCGGACCCTGAAACAACCGAGGCCTACTCCAGCAATGCAAAGGTGCTGCAGATTGTAAGGAAGAGAATTAAGATACAGCTTAGTTCAGGGGCTTTCAATGCAAGCGATATGGCAAATGCCATGGCTGAGGGATATGAGGATTAGTTCCGTGACACTTCCTCCAATCTTGAAGAAATGTGGGTTGAGGAAGGAAGCCCGGGCGCCATTGTTAATTGTCTCTTTACGAAAAGACCCTATAAGGTTGTACTTGAAATTTACCGCCAGGACTTCAGGATTGCATACAGGGAAATTATGGAGTTTCAGGAGACTGAAGAAGGGCATGCAATGTCAGAGGCATTTCCTGAGCTTGACCCGGGTTTTTACACATTAAAATGCATGCAGATAGATTACCTCCACCCGGATAGAATAAGACACGAACACTCTGTCATGTTCAGGCTTGAATAAAAGGATTGGTATTCTCAGCCCTAAATGCTGAGAAGAAAGAAGAGTATGATAAACCTGAAAAAAGCTGTATGAGTATTTATTAAACTGATCACATAAAATAATGGCAATGAAGAATTTAATAGCAATTATTACGCTGTCTTTTATTTACTGCAATTTCTCAACCCTGGAAGCTCAGACGAGTATCTACATCGGAGAAGTGGAGTATCATTTGGAGATTATAAAAAAGGCTGACGGCGGGGGAACTGACAAAGGGTATAACTGGAACGTCAGCGTTGATGAGAGACAGATAATTGAAGGAAAATTTTTTGTGACATTTACCGGTAGGGTAGTGCGCAATAATCCAAACCTTTCAGGATTAACTCTGACCGATATTCAAGAGGAGATCCTGTTCATCAATACTGTGAACAATGAAGGGAACGAACAGAAGATATCTGAAGCCTGCTATGATGACCGTTTAGTTTTTAAACGTAATGCTACTCCCGGCGAATCACGTACTGAACGGTTTGGTGTTAATTGGGCCCGTACAGACCCTGGCAAACCGGTTATTGAAGGCGGAAGGATTTCATTTCGTAACAACAATTACTACCTGATGCTAATGGGTAAAGCGAAACTTAATGTGGCTACGGAACATTATACATCATTAACCCAGCCGTGTCTTGACACTGTAATACCACCCAAATTGACATCCGCAAACACAACACTCGATTTCCCCATTGTGATACATGCGGAGAAACCATTTGACAATTCCAATGAGTTGAAAGGAACTTTTGTACAAAGGGATGAGTCGGGCAACGATTGCAGCATGAGCTTTGGAGGCTTGGGACGAATGGTGCATGGCGATATGAACTGCTCATACGTTACAAAGATCACTACTTCATGGTCACTAACGAAGAAGTGCGAGGCACTGGATAATGTCGGTAACGAGTTGGATAAAAGAAAAGATATAAGCCAATCTCAGAAAAACCGGATCAAAAATGTTTTGGTAAAATTAAATGACCCGTCTGTTGATCCCTATGTTTTTACAGGTTCAGATAATATTAATTCAGTCACTACGGTAAAACAGGCAGAAATAATTATCAATAATAAAGAACAATACATGACTGATTTAAGACAACAGTTAAATAAAGATTGTGAGCAATCAAAAAGTATTGAAGAATTAACAAACTGGGTAATTTATAATGATAATAGGGTAGTACAAATTGTCAATCGTTTCAATCAGCAATATCTAAGCGAACACATATTGAGTGACGGGCGGGTAAAGATTAAAGATTGGATAGCCGATCAACAGCGAAATCCGAATAGCGTTTACAGCTGCTATGGGGGTGAATAAAGAACACTGTTTAAATACATATGTACGTGGAAACAATGCGAATAGGCATTATATAGAATATATACTAACTGATGTTTATCTGTTTCAAATTTAAAATTAACAAACTATAAATATTAATACTATCATACTTACAAGATCCAGTAATAATAAATTATTAAAAATGGAAATGAAGAAGTAAACACCAACAAGTATATGGCGGGAGAGATTCCTCTATTTATAGCTGCAGGTGTAGACAATGAAGAACTGGTCAGATTTCTGATTAAAAACCGGGTGAATGTGAATGCAAAATCTCAAAAAGGAAAAACACGTCTATCAATAGCCATAGAGGCAGAGAATGCAAATATGATTGAGCTGTTATAAGATAATGGCGCTAAATGAACTCCATCATCCGGCACTGATAATGCACGGACTTAAACATAAACTGATTAAAACCAATTTTTCAATGAGATTCAGAAACGTAAGAACAAGAAGACCCGGCAATGCCAACCCGGTTACCATGGGAATCATCTTTGCAATCATCGGTGGAGCAATATTCTTATTCTTTGCCCTGCCCCCGCTGCAGTATTCCGCCACATCAAAGAGCTGGCCTCCTGTGCCGGGTACCATAACCAGGTCTGAGGTTAAGGTCTGGAAAAGAGACGGCAACTCCCATTATGAGCCTGATATTGCCTATTCCTATAGTGTTGAAGGCAAGAAGTACTCCTCCTCAAAGATTACAGTAGGAGACGGAGCTCTAGACAACAACGTCTCAAAGGCAAAACGTCTGCAGGCAGAATATCCTGCCGGAAAAGAGGTCGAAGTTTATTATGACCCCGACCTGCCGGAGTCGGCAGTACTGCAGCCAGGCACCAAGTCAGGCGACCTGATGCTGGCAGGCATCTCCGCACTCTTTTTCTTCATCGGACTGCTCGCTGTTTACCAGGGAGTGAAGGCTAAGAGACGTGCCCCGGAGGCAAAAAATGTATCCATATGATCATATCTGAAAAACAATAAAACTTAATCCAATGACAAACCAGGGAAGCAAAAGCGGACTATTAACGGTCCTGACAATAGTTACCGGACTGTTAATATCAGCGGATCTTTTTCCGCAAGAATCTGAACTGTTTAGTAAGGTGAGGGAAAATGACGTAAATGCCGTCAAGGCACTTATTGCAGCAGGCGCAGATGTAAATTTTCAACAGGATGATATGATGGGCTATACAGCCCTGGAACTCACCCACGACACTGTAATGATGAAAGTGCTTATCTCCTCAGGCGCAGATATCAATCATAAAAGTAAAATGACCGGGTACACTCCCCTGATGAATGCACTTAACAGTTGTAATAAAGATGTTGCAGGATTTCTGATCAGGCAGGGGGCAGATATAAATATCAGGGCTGACGATGGTACCACAGCCCTGATACTGGCATGCGGATGCTCCGAGGAAATTGCGAAGAAGCTCCTGGATAAAGGAGCTGATATTCATGCCATGACCGACAGAGGTATGGGTGTTTTTTCACAATGTGCCAATATTGGCCTTCGAAGAGAATCTGTCTCTTTTGAATTTGCAGAATTTCTCCTTTCGAAGGGAGCTGATATTGATGAGACAAATACTACAGATTACAACGGTGGATATACCCCCCTTTTCTGGGCTGTAGAAAAAGGTGATGAAAAACTTGTTGGCTTTCTCATCAAACACGGGGCAAATGTTAATAATAAATCCAATGAAGGTAAAACACCGCTCTCAATCGCCACAGAAGGCGGATTCACCACCATCATTGAAATACTGAAAGCCGCCGGTGCTGAATAGTAGTGTTACGAACTTCATTAAATCACATAAAACCATGTTACACATGAAAACCTATTCTCTTCTGCTCATCTCGCTTCTTCTGCTAATTCTGACCGGCAGTTGTGAAAAAAATGACCCTGTGGTAGAAACGGAAACTATGACCATTGAACTCTACGGTAAAACCATTACAATGATTTATTGCCCCGGAGGCACCTACCTGACCAATAATGATGATGGCGATACCGATTTCGAAGACGGACCTGAAGTAACCGTTGATCCTTTCTGGATATCGGAAACGGAAGTGACTAATGACATCGTGGTAAAAGTATTCAATGCAGGCAGTGGTATCCTTCCTGATGGTTCAGGTATTACCAGCGGCTCGTCGATTTTTAATAAGGTAGATGTTAACGCACATAACTATCTGTGTGAAGACTACGTAAAATGGGGCGTGCAACCCCTGATTTATATGGGAGGCTCACCACTGTATGGTTTTTATGACATTGTATATGACATCGGCTTTGATGACAGAAGCGGACGGGATGATTATCCATGCACAGACATTACCTGGTACGGAGCCATAATGGTTTGCAATTGGCTTACAGCACATTCTTCAACTACAGGTGGAATTGTCTATTCAGGAATAGAAACGGATGAGGAATGGTGGGCCTATCAAACAGTTTGTAATTACAATAAAACCGGATTCAGGTTGCCCACCACGGCAGAATGGGAATGTGCTGCCCGCTGGCAGGGCAGTGACAACTCGGGTGATTGCTATGAATACCCTGCCGACAGCGGTCAGTACTGGACCCGCGGCGGGTCTGCCAGCGGCGAGCCGTCTCTTTCAAATGATAAACAGCCAGTGAAGGGCAACAGGAAAGCCAATGCACTGGGGCTCTATGATATGACTGCTAATGTCTGGGAATGGTGCTATGACGAGGTTGACAGCTGGAAAAGCAGGATTATAAGAAGTGGTGACAATGATATTCCCAGGATAAGCGCCACCTGGGATTATCCGGCAGACGGCACCGCAGGTGACCTCGGCTTCCGCCTGGTAATGAGCGCGGATGATTAGCTCTGACCTAAAACTGACGATTCAGGCCTCGCGCATTTAATCAGGGGATTTTCATTATAGCCGGCAGTGGAGACTCCTACCCGGCATCATCTGGTCTTCTGCCCGCGAACATGTTGGGACAGGCTGTCGTTAATTCCGGCAGGCCAATCTGTGATATTGGCTTTTTGGTAAAAACTCCGTAAGTTTACTGTCCCCTGACAATCAGGGGTCACTAAATCCGGTTAACATCTGCGATCAGTATGGTCTATGTCATCATTGCGGTAGTTATTCTCTTGCTTCTGTCGACGGTAGTCATTTATAACACCCTCATCAGGAAGAAGAATGATGTAGAGAACGCCTTTGCCTCCATCGATGTGATGCTCCGAAAGAGGTACGACCTGATCCCGAAGATTGTCGAAGCCGTTAAGGCTTATATGACCTACGAGAGGGAACTGCTCACTGAGATCACCGCCCTCAGAGTGCGGGCCATCTCGCAGGATCTCTCCAATGAAGAGCGTGTGATAGTAGAAAACAAGCTCGGCCAACAGCTGTCGGAACTGCTGGTGGCCGTCGAAAACTACCCCGACCTGAAGGCCAGCACCAACTTCCTCCAGCTGCAGGGCACCCTCAACGAGGTGGAGGAACAGCTGGCAGCATCACGCCGGGCATTCAACGCAGCTGTCACCCTGTACAACAACAGCATCGAGGTCTTCCCCTCAAACATCGTCGCTTCCATGATGAACTACAAAAGAAGAACCCTCTTCGAGATCCCGGCAGCAAAGAGGGAAGAGATAACCACTAAACCGCCCGTGAACCTGCAGTGAAAGGCCGGGCTGACATAACAGGCAGAAGAAATCATTATAAAACATCCTGCTGACCTTTAACAAGAATGAGGCGCTGACAGATGACCGGATACGATAACTTCAGGGGATTCTATGAAAAGGAGCTGCGAGCTGACCTCGAAGAGATAGACCGCCATCGAAAGCAGATCAACAGCCGCGCACTGAATATCCTGATGATAACGGCGGCAGTGATCCTCCTCGAAATAGTTATAATCCCCGATGATACCGACTTCCCCAAACCGGTACCAATAGTATTCACCTTCATCTCCGGTATGATAGTGACCGGCATCTTCAGCAAGAGCTTCCGCAAAGAGTACAAGGAGAAGATCATTTCACGCCTCGCAGGTTTTGCCGATGAAGGATTGATATATAATCCCGACGGCGCCGTGCCTCAGCATGAGTTTACCAAAAGCAAAATCTTTCCCTACTCCTGCGACAAATACTCCGGCGAAGATCACTTCTCGGGAAAGATCGGCAAGACAGAAATAGTATTCTCAGAGGTGACTGCAAAGCACAGGAGCCAATCCGGGTCAGGCTCCTCACAGAAAGATGAATACAATACTTTCTTCAGGGGGCTCTTTATCATCGCCGATTTCAACAAACACTTCAAAACTCATACTGTCGTACTTCCTGACACTGCCGAGAAACTCTTCGGGAAGTTCGGACAGAAGCTGCAGGCCATTGCTCCCGGCAGGGGTGAACTCATCAGACTCGAAGACCCGAGGTTCGAGCGAGAGTTCTGCGTCTACGGCGATGACCAGGTAGAGGCAAGATATATCCTCACCCCGGCGCTGATGGAACGCATTCTCGCCTTCAAAAAGAAATGGAATACCAGGGTATACCTCTCATTCCTCGACTCCAAAGTCTATATCGCCATAAGCATGTACAAAAACCTCTTCGAGCTGCGCACCTTTAAGCCGGCGGCCGACTACCCCTTCCTCGAGGAGAGCATGCGGTTCCTGACCCTCCTCACAGAAATAGTCGAAGACCTGAACCTCAACACCCGGATCTGGACCAAGGGGTAACCTGCGCTATTTTACAGCTTGCTGTTTGTAGTATAGACTCTGTCCTGCCGTAAGGCATCAATATATGACCCACTTTTACAAAGCGACGTGCAGGATGTGTATCGATTTTTTTGTTCAATAAATAACCATCAAATCAGTACAAAAGATTATTTTTAACCCCGGGATATTGAAATAATGGACCGCTACACAATTGCAGACCTTGAAAAGCTGACCGGCATCAGGACAGGAACAATCCGCATCTGGGAGCGGCGGTACCGGATCATCAAGCCGCACCGCACCGATACAAACCGGAGATGGTATGATGATGATGACTTTAAGCGGATAATCAATATCTCCATCCTGTACCGCCACGGCTTCAAGATCTCAAAGATTGCCTCCATGTCCGGTGTCGAGATCGCCCGGGAGGTAGCCCTCCTTACCAGAGAGACAAGTGATACCGATACCCAGCTCGATTCACTGGTTGTTGCCATGACCGACTTCAATGAGAAGGCCATAAATGATATCCTGATGCGGGCAATAATCAACATCGGCTTCGAAGAAACATTCGAGAGGATAGTTTTCCCGTTTCAGAGACGTGTGGGAGTCATGTGGCAGACTGGCTCGGTTGACATCGGGGCTGAGCACTTCATGTCAAATATCTTCCGCAAGAGACTGATAGTGGCCACAGACTCACTTCCTCCGCCTGACGCTCCCGACAGAAAGAGAGTCCAGCTCTACCTCCCGGAGAGCGAGTGGCATGAACTGGGACTCCTCTTCTATGCCTTTGTCGCCAGGAAGGCAGGCCATGATACTCTCTACCTGGGACAGTCGACACCCTTCAACGCTATGGCCGATGTGGCTGAACGATGGAATGCTGATATCATCATTACAGGCTCTCTCACCGGACTGCCGTACGACAGGCCCGAAGATTACCTGAAGAGACTGAGCTCCGTCTTCAGCAACAGGAAGATACTGGTAGCCGGAGCCATGGCAACGGCAGCCGGCAAAAAGACATTCGACAACGTTTTTGCCGTTAACTCGGCCGCGGAACTGAAAAAGCATCTTTAACGTACTGCCCCGACTCCTTGACAGAATTGCTAACTTTACCTCCATGGAAAAACTGAACCTCTTTTTTGCCCAGATAAAGGATATCAACTGGTGGCAGAGGCTCTTCAGATGGAGAGGGATAAGAAACCTGAGCTTCGACGCCTACGAGGAGTTCCGCAACCTGGCCCGCGACCTCGACAAGGGACGCAGGGAGATGGATGAGCTGCGAAACCGGATGACGGAAGTATCGGCCCGCAATGAAAGCCTGACGCAGAAGATCCGGGATGTGGAGATGCATTCCGTACGCAAGGACACCCAGATCGAAGAGCTCAACGGTCGCCTCCGCGAACACTCCGGCACCATCAATGAACTGACACGGAAAGTGGCGGCTTTCGAAGCCTCGAAAGAAGAAAACTTCAAAAATTATAACGAAAGTATCGCCCGGCTGAACCAGACCAAGGAGAGCTTCGAGGCCGAACGGAGGAAGCTTAACGAAGACCGTGTAAGAGAAGCCGCTGACCGGTTCGAGGCTATGAAGCGACAGTGGGCCGAACATGAGGCCGACGTAAAGAACACCATCATAAGGATCTGCGACTTCAACCATGTGAACTATATTGACAAGGTGCCATTCAGGGGTAACCCCGACAACACCATAGAGATCAGCGGCGAGTATATCATCTTCGATGCCAAGAGCCCTGCAAACGACGACCTGACAAACTTCCCCCTGTATATCAAGTCCCAGGCGGAGAACCTGAAGAAATACGCCAGCCAGGAGAGCGTCAAGAAGTCGGTGTTCCTGGTCGTTCCCACTAACACCATCGATAAGCTGAAGCAACTCACCTACCGGCTTGGCGACTATGATGTGTTCGTTATAACTCGCGACTCGCTCGAGCCGGTCATCCTCTCATTGAAGAAAATCGAGGAATATGATCTCGCCGAGAAACTCAGTCCCGAGGACCGTGACAGCATCTGCCGCATCATAGGTAAGTTCGCCCATACCACGAAGCGGAGAATACAGGTCGACCAGTTCTTCCAGAAAGAGTTTATTGATATCGTGCTGAGGAGCGAAAAGGACCTGCCTGAGGAGATCCAGAAACAGGTCATTGAATTCGAGAAGTCGGAAAAACTCAACCCTCCCACTGAAAAGAGGGCAAAGATCATCTCGATAGACGAGCTGCAAAAGAAGAGCGAAGAGATAGACGCCGAGGCCCAGGCCAGAAAACTGTCCCTGCCGGGCGCAGGTGATGATTTACAGACCGGACAGTGACTATAGCATGACATCCAGGGGAAGAGATACAAAACCCCACGTGGGGATATTCGGCAGGCGCAACGTCGGCAAAAGCTCGCTCATAAATGCATTGGTGGGACAGGATATCGCAATCGTCTCAGAGATAGCCGGAACCACTACCGATCCGGTGAAAAAGAGTATCGAGATTCACGGTATCGGTCCGCTCATATTCATCGATACAGCAGGCATCGATGACACGGGTGACCTTGGACGGCTGCGTATCAGAAAATCGATGGCGACACTTAAACTTATTGACCTTGCTATCCTGGTGCTGTCCGATAACAGGTTCGACAGTTATGAGGCAGAGCTGGCGCAGGAGTTCAGCAAACTTGAGATTCCTTATGTGCTTGTACATAACAAAAACGATTTAATGCCTCTTGCAGACGACTTCCGCAAGGAGGTCAGAACCCGCACAGGCAAGGAAATAAAGGGATATTCAGCACTCCGGCCTGAAGAATACAATCCCGGATTGCTCACAGTGCTTAAGGAGGCCATGCCTCCATCAGCTCTGAAAAGCAGAGGGCTTATCGGTGACCTGGTCAGTCCGGGAGACATAATCCTTCTTGTGACCCCCATCGATATCGAGGCCCCGGAAGGAAGGATGATACTCCCGCAGGTGCAGGTTATAAGAGATACGCTTGACAACGACTGTACGGCCATAATTCTGAAGGAGAATGAAATTGAATCCTTCCTTGGCAAGACCGGAATAAAACCCCGGCTGGTCGTAACTGACAGCCAGGCATTCGGGAAGGTTAATGCAGCAATACCGCGCGACATCCCGCTGACTGGCTTCAGCATTGTGCTGGCAAGGCAGAAGGGCGACTTTGAGGAGTACCTTAAGGGGACACCGAAAATAGGAGAATTAAAGGATGGCGACCGGATCCTGCTGCTGGAGTCCTGCACTCACAACATTGCATGTGATGACATCGGAAGATTTAAAATACCCGGGTGGCTGACAAACTTCACCGGCAAAAAGCTGGAGTTTGACAACGTGGCAGGGCTTGATGCCATCCCCCGCCCGATAGAAGAATATGCCCTGGTGATACAGTGCGGCGGCTGCATGGTGACCCACCGGCAGCTTACGAACCGCCTGCGTGAGCCTAAAAAACATAATATCCCAATAACAAATTACGGAATGGCCATTGCCTGGATGCACGGTATATTCAGCAGGGCCACCGAACCCTTCACCGGCAAAGTGAGGAAGACTGGTGATCTATTGTAACCCCTGTTACTCTGCCGCCACAAGAAAAAAGGGCCCGTGATCTGCTCTGACCACCGACCTTGAATTGTCAGCTGTTTCTGGTACTTCAGAATGCCGAAACGAAGCCCAGGCTTGCCTTTGCGTATGGAGTGCCTGAGAAGATATATGTGCCCTCTGCCACAGCCCGCACATTCCTGCGCAGGAGATACCCAAAATGAAGAGTGGCCGACTGATAATCAAACTGATCTATCTGCGATTCAACAAGATTCACGAGCCCAGTAAAATAATATTTGCTCATGTCACCTTTGGGTGCATATATTATCTCAGCAAACCCTCCGTGGGTTTTGACATCTGCCAGATGAACCTCCCCTCCTGCATCCCAAATATCCGAATCAGTCCTCCACAGATACTGCATGTTAATCAAAAGCTTTCCGTCAATGTCAATAGCAACATCGGGTCCGTACATCTTCATTTCGCTTACATAAGGGCCAACGGCATTGTCATCAATAACCTCCTTGCCGGTGTATCCGAAGAGGCCGACTGAAACGCTTTTGCCGATGTCCTGCTTTATCCGGATCATATAGTTCTTGTACTTGTCCTTGTCAAAGAGGTAACCCTCCCCTGCTTCTCCCAGACCGCTGCCATTCAGAATTTCTCCGACTATAGTTGTACCGCTCGGGAATCCCTTGTCAAACATTATCCCCCTGTCATATTTCAGATCAACCGATGAGTTGTCAGGCTTAACTCCGTAGATTTTATAGGGTTCCAGCGTAAGACGCAATTCGCCCTTGAAAAGAGGATCAGATGACTGGAACTGGCCGACATAAAAATTGATTCCGGTGTTGAAGGCATCGGCGTACATGAGGAATGCATCCTCAAGACCTGCTATATGGCCGCGTTCATTCATAAGGAAATAGAAATAGTACGATAACTTGTCTGAAAGCTCTCCACCGGATAGTATTTTCACCACAAAGGGGGCACCGAAATCAGCAGTACCTTCGTTGTTGAAGTTGACGGTTGCGAAGCCGTCGATCCTGACGGCCAGCGGAAACTCCCTGAAGAGGGAGAGCCGGTCATCGCCGGTATTAATAAAATATCTCGGCGATTCATACTCGGTCATTCTGAAACCGGCGCCTGCATACTCGTCGCCGAAGGCTTTCAAAACCGGCATCGCCGGCGAATGACATACCTGGCAGCTTATCTGGTACTTCCTGGCAAAAGCCGGAATGGCGTCAGCCTTACGTATCGGAATGATCAGCAAGACCATTGCAGTCAGAATGATGATCCCGGTAAATGTTGACTTTTTCATATTGCATGTTATAGGTATCAGGTCTTTATCATTGAATGAATTATTTTACTTGTATCATATAACCTCCAGGTATCACATTATTCTGTGAGTCCTTTATGACAGCACACGGAGGTTTCAGGGAAGTATTTCAACTTTTGTTGAATGGTCATTTACCGTCAGTATCGCCGACTCATCAGAGGGAACCTTCAGATAATCGGCCACAGGCTTGACCAGGAGCTGGTAATTCAGTACGGCATGCACTGTCATCTCCCCGGGGGCAGCCTCGTAAGGAATTCTGAATGTAAACTTTTCAACCTTTGTCTCCCTCGGTCCTATCCGGTAGTCGACTCCCTGCGAAAATGTGTTCCACTGCATTATCGTCATGTTTCCCTGCTCATCAAAGTAAGGCATGCGGAATATCCTGTTGCCATAGGGTATGCCGTCACGCTGAACACCCTTGAAGTCCTTGATTTTAAGAGGTATACCCATATCCTGATAGGCAAGGTAATCACCTGATATAGTATACTCCTCCCCCTCGAATCCCTTCTTGTCGACATTCAGGTGATACTTGTTCCCCTTTGCATCGGTGGCCTCCACATCCAGCCATGCAATGCGGTCTTCAACGGAACCCGTCGGGAACTTATGGCCGGTCTTCTGGTTGAACAGCGCCACGGTGAAGACGATGGTCTCGCCGGGTTCTGCAAGACGCATGTCAGGTTCGATCCTGACTTCTATCGTGCCCCTTACCTTTCCCGGGTCATGGGCACCGTGGAAGAGATGAAGGCGGGCATCATCAACGGTTTTGCCCATGAGCGCCAGCTGATACGGACCACCCTTCGGCATGTGGCAGTCCTGGCAGCGCACTCCCTCCGCGGCATATGGGCCCTCCTTCCACTCCATCTGGGTGCTCTTAACCCATATCCCGTAAGGATTCTGTTCATTGTGACAGTTTCCGCAGAACTCGGTGGTCCGGTGGAAATCACTCTGTACAATTTTGTGTGCTGGTGACTCTGTCTCAGGCAGACGGCCGCTGTACTTGGTCTGTCCCGGAACAATATAATAACTGAAATTAAAGGGCGGATCAGTCTGAGCCCTCTGTGTCAGGTGACACACCTCGCATGAGACTGACTCATTTGCCATGCTCTTCTCCTCCGGACGGGGAGGAGGCATTGTCCCCTCCATGTATCCCAGGGGCGTATGACAGCCGTTGCAGCCGTCAACGGGACCCTTGAGCGCCGGATTGACCTCGGCATGAGGCACGGCCAGGTTAAAGTACTCGATCTCGTCCCAGTGATGGGTGTATGCCTGCGACATCATGGCCTGCGACCACTGCTCATAAATGCCCGGATGGCATGAGCGGCACTTGAGTGCCGACTCGAAATCCTTGTATTTGTATTTCCCCTTCAGATCCTCCTGCGGGAGTGATTTTACAAGGGTAAAGGCCATAAGTACCAGCACGATAGCAGCCGGAACAACGACCATCGGCAGAAACGGAGTGTTTTTCGGTCTCATAGGTTTGCTAATTGAACTGAAAAGTTACAAAAATAAATTGCGCGAAACCAAAATAATTTAGTGCCAATCCCCGATGTTTTGCGGCAACATTCTCGCATTAAACTTCTCTGCCCTTCCGGAATAATGTTCTTAAATATTTGTCTATATTTGACTTGCCAATACAGCATTATGGCTCATAACTGGACACTGGAATACAAGATAAAAATCAACCGCTCCGGATTGTATTTATAATCCCGGTGAGGCAACGCACAGCCTGTGTGTGGCACCGGGCGTTTATTCCCTTTTTTTATTTACCAATATTCCGAATAATCTAAAAAATACAATTATGGATACATTAATAATTACCGGATCAGGACTTACAGTAGATGATGTTGTAAATGTTGCCCGCCACGGGCAGAAAATAGAACTGCACCCCGATGCACGCCAGAGAATCCTCGAGTGCCGTGCCATGCTCGAGAAAAAGATCGTGGCACATGAGATTATGTACGGTGTCAATACGGGCATCGGCGAGTTCTCCGAGATGGTGCTCAATGACGACCAGATAAAGGATTTCCAGAAATACCTTGTCTACAACCATGCTGCCGGAATAGGTGACCCTGCTTCCATAGAGACGGTCAGGGGTGCCATGCTCGGTCGTATCAACGTTCACGCCCATGGCAACTCCGGGTGTCGTCTTGAGATCACCGAAACGTACGTAGAGATGCTCAACAGGGGTATCACCCCCTTCGCATGCCAGAAAGGATCAGTTGGCGCCTGCGGCGACCTGGCCCCGATGTCGCAGATAGCCCTGCTGCTCATGGGAGAAGGTAAGGCATACTACCAGGGTGAGCTCCTCGACGGCGCTGAGGCGATGAAGAGGGCGGGCATAAAGGTACCGGGGCTGCTCGCTCGCGACGGGCTGGCAGCAATCAACGGCTCCAACATGCTCACCGCCATGAGCGCCATCTGGCTCGTTGATGCCAATAACTGGCTCAAGCAGGCGGAGATAGCAGCGGCGATGTCGCTCGAGGCCCTCAAGGCAAACATGAAGCCCTACGCTCCCCTCCTCCATGAGGCAAGAGGCTTCAAAGGCGCCATCCGCAGTGCCAACGCCATCAACAAATGCATCTCCGGTGGCGACCTTAAGGAGGGAAGGGTGAAGTCGAAGGTGCAGGATGCCTACTCCATGAGATCAACACCTCAGGTGATAGGCTCAGCCCATGACATGCTGGCGTACGCCCGCAGCCAGGTGGAGATAGAACTCAACGGTGTGGGAGACAACCCGATCTTCTTCCCCGACAGGAACCTGCAACTCTCCGGAGCCAACTTCCAGGGATCACCCGTAAGCGTACCGATGGATATGGCAGGGGCCTGCGTCACCATGGTGAGCGTCATGTCAGAGAGAAGGATGAACCGCCTCAACAACCCGGCGCTCAGCGTCGGACTGCCTGACTTCCTTACCAAAGGGGCGGGCATGTTTTCAGGAATGATGCTCAGCCAATATACCGCTGATATGCTGATAGTGGAGCAGAGGATACTCTCAATGCCTGCCTCAATACAGTCGATACCAGCCGCCGCTGACCAGGAGGATTTTGTCTCCATGGGCATGAACACCGCCATCAAGAACAACCAGATCCTTGACAATGCATACGGCATCCTGGGCATCGAATTCATGGCAGCAGCACAGGCACTCGATTTCAGGAAAGAGGAGTACGGCTTCGGCACCGGCGTTCAGAAAGCTAAGGATACCATCCGTAACCATGTTGAGTTCCTCGACATCGACCGCCCGCTCTATGATGATCACACCACCATGAAGGCACTCGTAAAATCATGCGAGATACTCCATGAGGTGGAGAAGACGGTGGGCAGCCTGGAATAGAAAGTCAGCCGTTGGCAGTCAGCAGTTTGAAGCTCCGACGCAACCCGAGGAGCTTCAATACTAACCACCCAGTGCGTCGGGACGGCAGTCGGCAGTCATTTTAGGCAATAGGCAGAAGGTAAAAAATTGAGAATCGGATAGTCAGACTTAAGACCTTCAGACGTAAGACCTTTGGACTCTCGACTTTATAGACTTTCGACTTTACGGACTTTTGACTTAGACTGGTAACGATGCAATAATTTGCTTCCCGGGAAAGTTTTTACATCAGAAGAACCAAACATTATCCCTGATGAAGAAGTACCTCATTCTGCCGCTCATTGTCCTTGCCTTCTCCTCCTGTGCCACCCAGGAGCTTTACCTGAACATCACCCGCCCGGCACCGGTGACGATAGCGCCGGAAATAAATACTGTGGGTATCATTGACCGGTCCACGCCAACCGACCGGACCAAGACTCTTGATGCACTCGACAGGGTGCTGTCGCTCGAGGGAGCTGACCTCGACTCTATAGGAACCCTGGAAGCCATAAAAGGTGTCACTGAAGAGCTGGAGGCAAACGACAGGTTCCACGATGTCAAACTGCTGAGCAAACTGGAGTTTCAGGCCAGCAGCCTGGGCAGATTGCCCGCGCCGCTGACATGGGAACAGGTAGAGGGTATTTGCCGCGATAACGGCACACAGGCTCTGTTTGCCCTTGAGATGTACGATACCGATACACGCATTGGCGATGCCGGCGGAACTCTCGCCGAGCTCTCCGCAGGCAATATCCAGGGTGCACTGCGCCTGGGCCCAATGGAGACCCTGGTAAAAACCGGATGGAGAATATACTCGCCAGCCGACAGGGCTATCCTTGACGAATTCATCGTGGCCGAATCAATTGTCTTCGGCGGAAGAGGGGGAAATCCCGTGGCTGCCGTCTCGGGCATGATCCACCGCAAGGACGCGGTGAAGGAGGTAAGCCGCAAGGCAGGCAATGTCTATGCCATGCGACTGATACCCTACCGCCTGAGGGTCGACCGCGAATACTATGTCAAGGGAACCTCCAATTTCAAAACGGCAAAACGGCTCGCACGGCTGGGCAGATGGGATGAGGCAGGCGAACTGTGGAATCTCGAGACTGACAATCCTAAACGGAAAGTGGCGGGCAGAGCCCATTATAACATGGCCATAATAAGCGAGATAAACGGCGACCTCGACAATGCCGTTACCTGGGCACAGACCTCATATGCCAACTACAGAATAAAGAAAGGCCTTCATTACGTTCGTATACTGGAGAACAGACAGTATGAGCAGGATCTTATCAGGTACCAGGAGGAGAGATAATCGTAAGGAGAAAGGTTAAAGTAGGTCGTAGACCTTCAGGTATTGCAGAACGTCGTCCCGGGACAAACCCTTCCGCGTAGCGGATAAGGAGAACGGCTAATGGTTAAAGTAGCCCGTAGGGCTTCAGGTATTGTAGCACGTCATCCCGTAGGAAACCCATTCCGCGTAGCGGATTAAGTATTGTATATTTGTTTCGTGAACACCTTTCCAATCATGAAACAAACTCTCCTCTTATTATTAATGCTGGCTCTGATTTCTGACCACGCTTCCGGCCAGCTGCAATATGTCAACCCCTTCATCGGCACTGACAGAATGGGTCACACCTACCCCGGTGCCACCGTTCCCTTCGGCATGGTGCAGCTCTCGCCCGACACCGACACCATACCCTATGAGATGAACGACACATACAACCGCGATGTCTATAAATACTGCGCCGGTTACCAGTATGCCGACAGCACGATCGTCGGCTTCTCACACACCCACTTCAGCGGCACCGGCCACTCCGACCTGGGAGACATTCTCCTTATGCCTACCACCGGAACGCTGCAGCTTAACCCGGGAACGGCAGATGCGCCTGAGAAAGGTTACCGCTCGCGCTTCGCACACGCCAGCGAAAAGGCCTCTCCCGGTTACTACGCTGTAACCCTGGAAGACCATGACATTCTCGCCGAACTGACAGCCACTTCACGTACCGGTATTCATAGATATACCTTCAACCGGGGCGGCGATGCTCATCTGATCCTCGACATGGATCACGGAATCTACAACTATGACGGAAAGAATGTCTGGACATTTATCAGGGTTGAAAATGATACCCTCGTTACGGGCTACCGGATGACAAACGGCTGGGCGCGGACACGGTCGCTTTACTTTGCAATCTCCTTTTCCAGGCCGGTCGAATCATACGGATTCGTTAATGATGCCACGGCACAGGTCTACAAAGGTTTCTGGCGCCGGTTTAACCAGCACATGAACTTCCCGGAAGCTGCCGGAGAGAAGATCAGGGGTCATTTTGACTTCTCCATGAAACCCGGAGAGCAGCTGACGGTGAGAGTGGCCCTCTCACCGGTGAGCACCGCTGGAGCGGTAGCAAACATGATCGCCGAGGCGCCAGGGACAGATTTTGATGCGGCCAGGCTGGCGGCGGAGAGAATGTGGGAAGATGAGCTGGGCAGGGTGAAGGTCAAAATGATGAATGAGGAGCAGATGGTCAGTTTCTATACGGCACTGTACCACGCATATCTCTCTCCCACCATATTTATGGACAGTGACAGGAGATATAAAGGTCTGGACCAGAATATTCATACTGCAGACGACTTTGACAATTACACCACCTTCTCGCTCTGGGACACCTACCGTGCCCTTCATCCCCTCTTTACCATCCTGCAGCAGCGTCGTACAGCAGATATGATCAACTCGATGCTCGCTCATTTTGATCAGAGCGCTCACGATATGCTGCCGGTCTGGTCGCATCATGCCAATGAGAACTGGTGCATGATAGGATATCACTCTGTACCTGTAATTGCTGATGCCATTGTTAAGAAGATTCCGGGTTTCGACTATCTACGTGCGCTGGAGGCATGTGTCACAACTGCCCGTAACGGCTGGTACGACGGCCTTGATGATTACATGCGGATGGGGTATGTGCCCGACGAACGGACCGGATCCTCGGTTTCGGTCACGCTGGAATATGCCTACGACGACTGGTGTATTGCACAGGCAATCAGCAGTATGCCAGAAGGAGAGCCGGGGGCGGCTTCGCCAGGGACCGGCGATGACCCGCTCCGCGAATCTCCTGGCAATTCAATCAGCTACCCGGATATCAATGACCCACTCTGCGAATCCCCTGGCAGTTCACTCAGCTACCCGGATTTCAGCGACCTGCACCGAGAATTCCTCACCCGGTCACGCAACTACATGAATGTATGGGATCCCTCATCCGGCTATATGCGTCCGCGAGGCTCCGACGGCAAATTCCGTGCAGAGTTCGATGTTCTCAGCACTCACGGTCAGGGTTTCATTGAAGGCAACGCATGGAACTACAGCCTTTACGTGCCCCATGACCCTGACGCCCTGATAAGCCTTATGGGGGGCAAAAAGAGGTTCGTACAGCACCTCGACTCCCTCTTCACCATGCACCTGCCTGACGAATTTTTTGCTGAGACGGAAGACATCACCCGCGAAGGCATCATCGGCAATTATGTGCACGGCAACGAACCCTCCCATCATGTTCCCTACCTCTTCAATTACGCCGGAGCACCCCGTAAAACACAGTATTGGGTGAGGCATATAATGGATACAAAATACCTGCCGGCGCCGGACGGTCTGAGCGGCAACGACGACTGCGGGCAGATGAGCGCATGGTATATCTTCAGCGCCCTCGGCATCTACCCCGTAGCCCCCGGCTCAGGTATTTATGACCTGGGCAGCCCGCTGGTGAAAGAGGCAACCATCAGCCTCGAAAACGGTAAAACCTTCACCGTAACGGCGGTCAACCAGGGACCAGAGAATGTCTACGTAAGAAAGGTTGAACTGAACGGCAAAAAGCTTGACCGCCTATATATTACCCATGATGAGATCATGAACGGCGGCAGCCTTGTCTTCTATATGTCAAAAAGTGGTTATTGATTCCTGAACGCCTCAGCTCCCCGGTCAAGCCAATCGATGTACGCCTGTATGTCAAAGTCGGTGCCGCGGGTCTCGATCAGCGGTTTGCCCGACGGGTCGACAATGGCATAGAGAGGAAGGGTATTGGTGTTGAACATCGATATCTCGATGTCCTCGTTCTTCTTACCCATAGTCTTCTTCTCCTTGCCGTCGACCTTCGAGACAAATGCCTCATTGTCAGGCAGTTTTGTCCGGTCATCAACATAGAGGCCTACAAGAACGAAGTTTTCTCTTATTCGTCTCTGAACCTCCGGATCAGACCATACCCGGGCATCCATCTCCTTGCAGTTAGCGCAGGCGTGACCTTTGAAGTCGATCAGCACAGGCTTGTTAAGCTGTGCCGCGCAGGCCAGTCCCTCCCCGAGGTCAAAATAGCCCTGCAGTCCGTACTCAAAGTGAAGGAAATCGGAATATTTTGGTGTTCCGCAGATGGCTGCCCCTGTTGTGCCCATGGCACCCGGCGCAATAGCTCCGGGAACAGCCGTTCCCCTGTTTTCGCTGATGGCCTTGAGCAGGTTGAACCCCGATGTCTCGCGAGGAGGCAGCAATGCAGATATGCGTGTCAGCGGAGCCCCGAAGAGTCCGGGCACAAGATAGAGGGCAAAGGTGAATGATGCTATGATGAGCACCAGTCTGAAGACCCCTATGTGAGGCACGTCGCTGTCGTGCGGGAACTTGATCTTGCCCATGAGGTAGATGCCCAGCAGTACGAACAGAACTATCCATATTGCCAGGTAGATGTCCCTGGAGAGAATCCCAAGGTTATAGACGGTATCAACCGTTGAGGCGAACTTGAGGCTGAATGCCAGTATGATGAAGCCAAGCACCACCTTTACCGAGTTGAGCCATCCTCCCGACTTCGGCATTTTGTTCATCCACGAGGGGAAGAGTGCGAAGAGTGTGAAGGGAAGGGCAAAGGCAAGCCCGAAGCCGAACATACCTATGGTCGGACGGAGCACATCACCAGAGGCGGCCTCAACCAGCAGGGCACCAACGATAGGCCCGGTGCAGGAGAAGGAGACCAGCACTGTGGTGATCCCAAGGAAAAACGTTGCCAGCGCTCCGCCTTTATCAACCTTTGAGTCGGATGAGCTGACCCACTTTGCAGGAAGCACTATCTCGAAAGCTCCGAAGAACGATGCGGCAAAGACAAGGAACAGCAGGAAGAATATCACGTTGGGTATCCAGTGAGTGCTGAGTGTGTTGGCAAAGCCGGCTCCGGCGCTGGTGAGGGAGACAATGATTCCGAGCAGCGAATAGAGCATCACGATGGTAAACCCGAAAAATAGCGCCTTGCCCACAGCCGACCCCTTCTTCCCCGATCCCTGGCTGAAGAAAGCCACCGTCATAGGTATCATCGGGAAGACGCAGGGCGTCAGAATACCGGCCAGTCCTGCAAGCATGGAGAGCAGGAAGAACTTCAGAAACCCCTTGCCCTGCTTTCCGGAAGTGGTCTCTGACGAAGCCACTGACTCCGTCTGACCATCCGTAAATGAGAGATCGGCAGCACTCTCAGCTGTTTTAAGCCCTGTAATCGTTATTGATGCCTCGGCGTCAGTCTCATCACCCATTGCAGTGCCTGTTGCGGATTCAGTTCCGGCAGCCGTAGCAGCATCGGTCCCGGCATCCGCTTCCTGTGCGGCGATGATTTTCCCATCCGCCGGTTTTGCTGCTGCAGTCACCCCTCCCCTGAGTTCAATAGAAAATTCTTCATCCCTGGGCGGTAGGCACTGCTTGTCGTCGCACGACATGAACGTAACGTATCCCGTCACGGTAACCGGCGAGCCTGTTACCGTCACCTTCTGCCGAAATTCGGCACTGCCGCTGTGCATGCCGATATCCATCCCGAAGCTGTTGTCATACTTCACCTCAGGCTTCGTGACCTCAACCATCTTGCCGGAGAGCTTATAACCGTTACCAGGTTCAAATGTAAAGCTGGTGGGAATCGGTCCGCCCTCCCCGATATCCATGGCGTAGAGATGCCAGCTCGCCTCGAGCTCAGCTGTCATTACCAGATCAAAAGTGTTGTCGCCGGTCTTCTCGCTCCTGAAACTCCAGGTGACAGGCTCCAGCACCTGCGCTGTCACAGCCACCGAAGCAACCAACATGAAAAGTATTGCTGCTGTTTTCTTCATAACATTTTTTCTATAAAGACACTTAATTCACCGAAAGGTACTACCTACAACCACAAAAAGAGTTGTATGGTTCAAGCCAGGGAACAAATAAACAAAGTTTTTTTTATCCGTCTTACATGCCAATTACCGTCTGTTATAAATATTTGACACAGGACCAATTATGGCATAACTTTGTTTTAACCATCAGGGCGCAGGAGATGCTTCTCTTTTATAGACCAATGCCGGTAACTCACTTTCCTTTTAACAGGTTCAGTAAAAAATGCTTAAAGGAGCTGCAACTACCGGCGCTGCCGCATACGGCATGATGGTGGCAATTGATAACCGTGAAAATGTGGATGAGATAATGCTGGACGTTCTGGACAAACTCTACACAGTTTAGTTATACCTACATATACGGTGGCTATACCTTGAATCTAAACCAAATAAACCCAAAAATATTTTGATCCGTATCATTTTTGTCTTATCTTTGTTTATTCTTTGTTAAGAATTATTCCTATTTGATGAAAACTGAAGACTACAGACTGATACTTAAAGAGAGGGGACTCAAGGTCACACCTCAGAGGCTTGCAGTATATGAGGCAGTGGATGTGCTTCATGACCATCCCACTGCCGAGGAGGTCAGTCAGTTCATAAGAAAAAAATATCCTGACATTGCAACGGGAACTGTATATAAGACCCTTGATACTCTTGTTGAGAACGATATTCTGAAGAGAGTCAAGACCGAACGCGGACTGCTCCGTTATGATTCCGAGAGGGATTCGCACCACCATCTCTACTGTACTCACTGTGAAAGGATAGAAGATTACAATGACAGTGAGCTGACGGAGATGCTCCATAACTATTTCGAGAAGAAGCAGATACCCGATTTTAAAATCGAGGATATCAGACTTCAGATAATGGGCAAATTCACAGACAAACGGGAGTCGGTAAGAAAGAACTGAAGAGGATTCTCCTGGTAGCCGTCGGAGTCACGGGAACGGTATTTAAGATCAGGTACTTCTTCGGTAACAAAAACAGAGATATAACAGGCAACAATTAAAAACAAACCACAATGGCAAAGAAAAAACTCACCACAGCAGAAGGCAGGCCCTACGTTGAGGACGAAGACAGCATGACTGCAGGTCCGCGCGGACCGGTATTGCTGCAGGATTATTACCTGCACGAGAAACTGGCCCATTTTAACCGTGAGCGTATACCCGAGAGGATCGTTCATGCCAAGGGCACAGGAGCCTTCGGTACATTCACCGTCACGGGCAACATTACAAAGTACACCAAGGCAAAGCTGTTCAGCAAGGTCGGCAACAAATGCCGTGTACTGATACGCTTCTCAACCGTCGGAGGAGAGAAGGGCAGCGCCGACACCGAGCGTGACCCACGCGGCTTCGCCGTCAAGTTCTATACGGAAGATGGAAACTGGGATCTGGTAGGCAACAACACCCCGGTCTTCTTCATCAAGGATGCAAAGAAATTTCCTGACTTTATCCACACCCAGAAGCGTGATCCGAAGACCAACCTCAAAAGCGCAAACATGCTCTGGGACTACTGGAGTCTCAACCCTGAGAGTCTGCACCAGGTTATGATACTCTTCAGCGACAGGGGAACACCTGACGGTTACAGGTTCATGAACGGTTACGGAAGCCATACTTTCTCCATGTACAACAAAAAGAACGAGAGAGTGTGGGTCAAGTTCCACTTCAAAACACAGCAGGGCAACAAGACCCTGACTGGACCGCAGGCTGAGGAGCTCAGGGGCAAGGACCCCGATTACTCACAGAGAGACCTGGTCGAAGCCATCGAAAAGAAAGACTTCCCGAAGTGGAAGCTGATGATACAGGTGATGACCGACAAGCAGGCCGAAAAATTCAAATGGAATCCCTTCGACCTGACAAAGGTATGGCCTCATAAGGATTATCCGCTGATCGAAGCCGGCATCATGGAGCTTAATGAGATCCCCTCCAACTACTTCGCCGAGGTGGAACAGTCCGCCTTTGCCCCCTCCAACACAGTCAACGGCATAGGCCTCTCACCTGACAAGATGCTTCAGGGTCGCATTCTTGCTTATCCTGACGCCCATCGATACAGGCTCGGGGCCAACTACGAACAGATACCCGTAAACAGACCCATCGTCCCGGTAAATAACTACCAGCGCGACGGATTCATGGCAATTGACGGCAACGGCGGCTCCGCACCCAACTACTACCCCAACAGCTTCGACGACATAGAGGCAGACAAGGAATACAGGGAGCATCCCATGGAGCTTGGTTCAGTTGTGGCCGACTACTGGGATCGCAACCAGAATGACAACGATCATTACTCGCAGGCAGGAGCACTCTTCAGAAAGGTGATGACAGACCAGGAGCGCGCCAACACCATTGCCAACTTTGTGGCCTCCATGAAGGGTGTCACAGGCCCCAAGAGGAAAGAGATACTGATGCGTCAGCACGACCATTTCCATAAAGCCGACAAGGAGCTTGCACTTAAAGTGGCGGAAGGACTGGGAATCAAATATCCCCCAACCAAAAAGTAATACACATAAAATCAATTAATTAATAAACTAAACAATATCATCTATTATGGCACAAATTGGAAGATCAATTGTAAAAATGGACGTTGATAAACTTATCAACCTCCTGAACAAGGCACTGGCAGACGAGTGGCTGGCCTACTATCAGTACTGGATCGGCGCAAAAATAGTTAAGGGACCCATGAAGGATGCAGTGATCGCCGAACTCGAGCTGCATGCAACGGAAGAGCTCGCGCATGCACTGTTACTGGTAGACAGAATCGTTCAGCTGGGCGGTACTCCCGTACTGACTACTGACGAGTGGACAAAAATCACCAACTGCGGCTATGAGCCACCTGAAGATCCATTTGTTTCTGTCATTCTTGATCAGAACATCAAGGGAGAACAGTGCGCAATAAAAGTCTACAGCGAGCTTCTGGATCTTACCAGGGTAGGCGACCCCGTGACCTATGACGTGATTCTTCAGATACTCAAGGATGAAGTTGAACACGAAGAAGATCTCGTAGCCCTTAAAGAGGACTTTGATCTGATGATCGAGAGGAGAAAATAGAGTACAAGGGAATGAAGGATGTTGAGGTGAAGCTCCCGCTCATTGAGGATATCACCATGGAGCTAGTCATGAAACACGGCATCAGGACAGGTTCGTGAGCAGGATTGAGCCTCCTCCCGTCTGAGCCGACTGAAGACTGGATTACTGCTTATGCCCTCCCTGCAAGCTGGCTGCTTCGCTTCCCGACACATGTACCGGGATTAACGCCCGGCCCACTATTGCCTGTTACTTATTGCCTGTTATAGCCATCAAAAAAATCATTCCCCTTATCATCCGTCAGGATAAAGGCCGGCATATTCCTGACAACGATCTTTCTTACTGCCTCCATCCCCAGCTCCTCAAAATCGACCACCTCAACCGACAAGATATTCTCGGCAGCCAGCACTGCTGCCGGACCGCCTATGGATCCCAGGTAGAAGCCGCCGTACTTATTGCAGGCGTCGATCACCTGCCGCGAGCGGTTGCCCTTGGCGAGCATCACCATTGAACCGCCGAGGCTCTGGAATAGGTCAACGTAACCGTCCATCCTCCCTGCGGTAGTGGGCCCGAAGGAACCTGAAGCCATTCCCTGCGGTATCTTGGCCGGACCGGCGTAGTAAACCGGGTGGTTCTTGAAATACTCAGGCATCGGTTTGCCTTCATCAATCATCTGTTTGATGCGTGCATGTGCCATGTCGCGCGCCACGATCAGCGTTCCGCTGAGGCTGAGCCTGGTCTTCACCGGGTACTGTGTCAGCTGCGCCAGTATCTCCTTCATGGGACGCTCAAGGTCTATCTCCACCGGCTTGTCGAGCTCCGGAGCCCTGGCCGGCATGAACCTCTCAGGCCTGGTCTCAAGCTGCTCAAGGAAGATCCCTTCAGCAGTGATCTTACCCTTAATGTTGCGGTCAGCGCTGCAGCTTACACCTATGCCCACCGGGCACGATGCAGCGTGACGGGGAAGACGTATCACACGCACATCATGAACAAAATATTTGCCGCCGAACTGCGCACCCACACCGTACTCCTGGCATATCAGCTCTACCTTCTTCTCCCACTCAAGGTCACGGAAAGCCCTGCCCGCAGCATTGCCCGTCACCGGGAGGTCGTCAAGGTAACCCGCCGAGGCCAGCTTAACCGTCTTTAGAGTCATCTCCGCGGAGGTGCCGCCAATAACTACGGCAAGATGATAGGGAGGACAGGCCGAGGTGCCCAGATCCTCAATCTTCTCACGGATGAACTTCCTGAGAGAGGCCTCGTTAAGCAGAGACTTCGACTGCTGATAGAGGAACGACTTATTGGCAGAACCGCCACCCTTGGCTATGAACAGAAATTTATAGTCACCACCCTGGCAGGCAGCAATATCTATCTGTGCCGGCAGGTTGCTGCCGGTGTTCTTCTCCTCGAACATCGTCGTTGGCACTATCTGCGAATAACGGAGGTTATTCTCACCGTAGGTCTCCCAGATACCCCTGCTTATATACTCAGCATCATCAAAACCGGTAGCCACATCCTCGCCTTTCCAGGCCATAACGATGGCCGTGCCTGTATCCTGGCACCACGGGAGCTTGCCCTCAGCCGAGATCACCGTGTTGCGCAGCATCACCCACGCCACGAAACGGTCGTTGTCCGTAGCCTCCGGATCGTCAAGTATGGATGCAAGCTTCTCAAGGTGCGTCGTGCGAAGGAAAAAGTTGACATCCTCGAATGCCTGCCGCGCGAGCATCCTGAGAGCCTCGGGCTGAACCTGCAGCATCCTCCTGCCGCAGCGCTCCGTCACCCTGACATGATCGGCGGTCAGACGACGGTATTTTGTCTCATCCTCCCCGTGCTGGAAGGGTCTTTCGTAAATGAAATCTGCCATGTTACTGATTTTTAAATGAGAGCATTTCAAATATAGTAAATATTTAACCCTGATAAGCCCAAATTCTCTCTATGCTATTTAGAATGTATCTAAATAACCTGCCCCCCTGAAAAATATGCCTTAGGCCGAAAACGTTTGAAATAACATAATGAACGCAAACGCCCGAAAAATCGGGCTGCAATAGCTTTTCAGGGGTATTGCGGAACCGGATTTTCAACTAATTTTGAATAGGTTATAGAAATCGGGTAATAAAACTAACAGCTAACTGATTATGAACGTGATCTACAGGCGTAAGCCCAGGCTCTCATTCTGGCAGATATGGAACATGAGTTTCGGCTTTCTGGGCATACAGTTCGGGTTTGCCCTCCAGAACGGCAATGTGAGCCGCATCTTTCAGACGCTCGGCGCTGACATAGACAATATTCCGATCCTCTGGATTGCAGCGCCTGTCACCGGACTCCTTGTGCAGCCGATCATAGGGCACATGAGCGACCGCACCTGGAACCGTCTCGGCAGACGGCGGCCCTATTTCCTCACCGGGGCAGTTTTCGCCTCGCTCGCGCTGGCGATAATCACCAACTCACCCACCTGGATATTCGCCACAGTGATGCTCTGGATCATGGATGCATCAATAAACATATCTATGGAACCGTTCCGCGCATTTGTCGGTGACATGCTCTCCTCAAAACAGCGGACCACCGGTTTTGCCATGCAGAGCTTCTTCATAGGCATAGGGGCCGTCGTGGGCAGCTTCCTGCCCTGGATGCTTGCCAACTGGTTCAACGTGCCGGAAGTGCCGGCCGAGGGAAAGCTGATACCTTTCAACCTGAAACTGTCGTTCTATATCGGAGCCGTGGTGCTGCTGGTGGCAGTGCTCTGGACAATTTTCCGGACAAAGGAATATTCTCCTGCAGAGCTCGAGGAGTTTGAGAAGGGAGAGATAGTTGCCCGGGGTGAAATTATGGAGGAGCATGGAGCGCAGAGCTCAGGGTACGGAGCAGAGGACGCACAGGAAGCAGATCGACGCAGTCCCTCGAAAGCGGGAGAGTACCAGCCTTCACCACCATCTGGCGGTTACGGCTTGCAAAGCAGGGCGCAGGGCGATGTGAATTTCTACCGTCCGGGTATCATCTGGCTGGCTGTAGGTATCATACTGACATTCATACTGTCAAGGGTTAACCTGGAGAAGGAGCTTTATGTTGTCACCGGCGGCGTTGCGATCTTCGGTCTCCTGCAGATCCTCGCAGGCCTCCTGAAATCCGGAGGCAGGGGAGGTGGCGGGCTTAACAGCATCCTCACCGACCTCAGGCACATGCCTGCCACCATGGGACAGCTGGCCGTGGTACAGTTCTTTACATGGTTTGCCCTCTTCTCGCTGTGGATATACACCACCGCGGCCGTGACATCCCAGGTATACGGCACCACTGACACCGTCTCCCTGGAGTACAACAGGGGAGCCAACTGGGTCGGGGTGCTCTTCGGCGTCTATAACGGCTTTGCCGCCGTGGTGGCCTTCATGCTGCCGGTGCTGGCCAAATACACATCCAGGAAGATCACCCACTCAATCTGCCTTGTCATTGGTGGCATCAGCCTGGTATCGATAAGCATGATCCATACCCCCGGGATGCTCATCCTCCCGATGCTCGGCATCGGCCTGGCATGGGCCAGCATCCTCTCCATGCCCTATGCCATCCTCACCGGATCGCTTCCCCACAACAAGATGGGAATATACATGGGCATTTTCAACTTCTTCATCGTCATCCCCCAGATCCTCGCCGCCAGCATCCTTGGAAGCATGGTGAAACACCTCTTCCACGGCAACACCATGCTTGCACTGGTGACCGGAGGTATATCGATGGTCATAGCAGCACTCTCTGTCTATTTTGTCAGGGATGTAGACGACAGGAGGTGACCATGGACCTCAGAGGATGCATATTCGATCTCGACGGTGTCATTGTTGACACTGCAAAATATCACTTCATGGCATGGAGACGCCTGGCAAAGGAGCTGGGATTTGAATTCACCATCGAAGACAACGAGGCCCTCAAGGGGGTTAGCCGGATGACCTCCCTGGAAATCCTCCTCAGAACAGGAGGCGTGACCGTGAGCGAAAAGGAGAAAGAGGTGCTGGCTGCCCGCAAGAACGGCTGGTATGTCGAATTTATCTCGGGAATGACTCCCGATGAGATCCTCCCCGGAAGCGTCAGGCTACTCAAATCACTCAGAAAAGCCGGAATCCTGACAGCCATCGGGTCGGCAAGCAGGAATGCAGGAACAATCCTCGACCGGATAGCGCTCCGGGATATGTTTGACGCGATAGTCGACGGCAACAAGATACATAATGCCAAGCCTGATCCTGAGGTGTTCCTCAGGGGCGCAGAAGAGATGAACCTGCCTCCATCCTGCTGCATCGTGTTCGAAGATGCGCAGGCAGGGATAGAGGCATCCATAGCTGGCGGAATGAAGAGCGTGGGTGTCGGCAGCCCTGAACTGCTGGGCCGAGCCGACCTGGTCATCCCCAACCTGAAAAATATAACTATAAGACAATTGAGAAACCTATAGAGTGTAATGACGGATTCACGATTTCAACCCGATGATTGGAAGATCATCGAGACACAATTTGAACCTGAGAGGGGACGCGACTCGGAGAGCATCTTTGCCCTGGGTAACGGTATGATGGGACAGAGGGCCAATTTCGAAGAGACATACTCCGGAGACACTCTGCAGGGAACGTACGTGGCAGGTATCTACTACCCTGACAAGACAATGGTCGGATGGTGGAAAAACGGTTATCCTGAATATTTTGCCAAAGTACCCAATGCACCGTCATGGACGGGCATCAGGGTCAATGTCGACGGTGAAGAGCTCGACCTGGCAACCTGCGAGGTGAGATCCTTTTGCCGTGAGCTCGACATGAGACGGGGAGTGCTGACCCGCACTTTTACCGCAGTGATGCCCTCGGGAAGGGTGGCAGAGGTGACCGCCTTGCGCTTCCTCTCTATGAGTGAACCCGAGCGGGCAGCAATAAAATACACAATGCGCCTCTCCGGCGGCAACGGCACGGCAGTGATAACACCCCGGCTCAATGCCAACGTTCATAATGAAGATGCCAACTATGAAGAAAAGTTCTGGGAGAACGAGTCGGCAGAGACTGACGGCAAGAAGGCCGTGGTCACGGCACGTACACGCAAGACCGCCTTCACGGTAGCTACAGCCATGCAGAACAGCTTCACAGTCAACGGCAAACCGGCCGTAGACGCGACAGTCATGGACAAGACCGCATTGACGGCTGGCGCCATCTTCACAACAGAATATTCAGACGGCGATACTATCGAAGTATGCAAATATGTCGCCGTCCTCTCCTCATTCAACCACCCCGTCGAAGGTCTCGCAGCGAAGGCTATGGCCTCAGCCGCCGGGGCAGCAGAAAAAGGGTTTGAAGCAATGCTCAAAGCGCACACGGACGCCTGGGAGAAGAAGTGGGAACATGGTGACATAGTGATAAAGGGTGACATCGCCGCCCAGCAGGGTATAAGGTTCAATATCTTCCAGCTAAACCAGACCTATACAGGTGAAGACCCCCGTCTCAACATCGGGCCCAAGGGTTTCACCGGCGAAAAATACGGCGGCAGCACCTACTGGGATACCGAAGCCTTTGTCTTCCCCTTCTATCTCAGTACTGCAGATACGCATGTCGCACGTAACCTGCTGCTGTACAGGTATAAACACCTCCAGAAGGCCATAGAGAACGCCCAAAAACTCGGCCTCGGGGGAGGAGCCGCCCTCTATCCCATGGTAACCATGAACGGTGAGGAGTGCCACAACGAGTGGGAGATCACATTCGAGGAGATCCACCGCAACGGTGCCATTGCATATGCCATCTTTAACTATATACGGCATACCTGCGACCAGGATTACCTGGCGGAATACGGGCTGGAGGTGCTCATCGCGATCTCGCGGTTTTGGGCGCGCCGCTGCAACTGGTCGCAGGAGAAGAACCAGTATGTCATCCTCGGCGTCACCGGTCCCAATGAGTACGAGAACAACGTCAACAACAACTGGTACACAAACACCCTCGCACGGTGGACACTGCGCTATACCGTCGATTCACTCTCCTGGCTCCGGAGCGAAAGCATCATAGAATACAACTCCGTTCTTGCGCGTACAGGCCTTGACCCCGAGTGTGAGCTTAACCTCTGGCTCGAGATCATCAACAACATCTACCTCCCGGTACACTATGACCTGGGTATCTTCCTGCAGCAGGACGGATTCATGGACAAGGTGCAGCAGACCGTTGATGACCTTGACCCGACAGAGAGACCCCTGAACCAACACTGGTCGTGGGACCGCATCCTGCGATCAGTCTTCATCAAACAGGCTGACGTACTCCAGGGAATTTACTTCTTCGAGGATGAATTTGATGAGGAGACCATAAAACGCAACTTCGACTTCTACGAACCCAGGTGCGTGCATGAGTCATCCCTCTCGGCAAGCATCCACTCGGTACTCGCCGCAAGACTCCATGATACCGACAGAGCCTATAAACTTTACCTCCGCACTGCCAGGCTCGATCTTGACGACTATAACAGGGAGGTGAAGGACGGACTGCATATTACCAGCATGGCCGGGACATGGCTCGCCATCGTTGAAGGCTTCGGCGGAATGAGGGTCTGCAGTGACAGGGTATGCTTCAACCCGGTAATCCCTGATGCATGGGACTCATATTCATTTATTATCAGGTACAGAAATAACCCTCTCAGGGTGGAGGTCAACAGCTCATCCGTCACGGTGATTAACCTGTCGGATACTGTAATCCCTCTGTCTGTGTACGGCGACAGGACGGAGACAGCTCCCGGGGAGGCAAAGAAATTCGAGAGATCATGAACAGACTGAAATTATCCGTTACGGCACTGCTGCTGCTCTCACTGCTGCAACTTAAAGGACAGTTGATAGAGCGCATTGACCCTCCGTCATGGTTCACAGGCATGCATGACGGCGCCCTGCAGCTGATGGTATACGGCAAGGGCATCGGCGACTGGCATGTGAAGACAGACTACCCGGGCGTTGAGGTGAAGACCCTTGTTCGTACTGAAAATCCCAACTACCTCTTCGTGAACCTGAATATCAGCAGCGAAGCCCTTCCGGGCACAGTCAGGCTCACTTTCATCAACGGCAAGAAGAGTATGACACATGATTACCCTCTCAGTGCCAGACCTTCCGGACCGGCAAGAGGGTTCAACAGCTCAGATGTCATCTACCTGCTCATGCCCGACCGCTTTGCCAACGGCGACCCCTCCAATGACAACGTCCCCGGCATGACCGAGCATCTCAACCGAAGCCATCCCGGCGGAAGACACGGCGGCGACCTGAAGGGTATCTCAGATCATCTCAACTATCTTCATGGTCTCGGGGTTACCGGAATATGGCTCAACCCGTTCCTCGAGAATAACCAGGAGCGCTATTCATACCATGGATACTCCACAACCGACTTCTATCGTTCAGACCCGCGCTACGGCAGCAATGATGAGTTCAGACAGCTGGTCTCCGAGGCCCACAAAAAGGGAATGAAGGTAGTGATGGACATGATCTTCAACCATATCGGTTCATTTCACTGGTGGATGAAAGACCTACCTTCAAACGACTGGATACACCAGTTCGAAAAATTCACCCGCACCAACTACAGGGCCTCGACATACATGGACCCCTATGCTGCCGGAAGTGACATCATGCTGATGGAAAAGGGATGGTTTGACAAGACCATGCCCGACCTGAACCAGAGCAACCCTCTGGTCGAAACTTACCTTATCCAGACCAGCCTCTGGTGGATAGCCTACAGCGACCTCGACGGCATCAGGATGGACACCTACCCCTACCCCGAACCTGAGATGATGGCACGGTGGGCAAAACGGGTGGAAGAGGAGTTTCCTGGCTTCTTTATCGTCGGCGAAGTATGGTATGACAGCCCGGCACAGATAGCATACTGGGCCCTGAACAAGAATAACAGCGACGGCTACCGCTCATACCTCCCCTCCGTGACTGACTTCCCGGTATGCTTCGCTACCCACAGGGCCTTCGAGGGCAATGACAACCCCACCGAAGGACTCTCAATGCTCTATGATGTGCTGTCACAGGACTTCCTCTACCCGGAGCCGCTACGGAATGTGATCTTCCTCGACAATCATGATATGACACGCTTCTATACCCAGACAGGCAAGAGCCTTGAAGCTTACAAGCTGGGACTCTCATTTATCATGACCACAAGGGGGATACCCCAGATATATTACGGTACCGAGATAGTGATGGAGGGAGACAAGAGCAGGGGCGACGGATACCTCAGGGAAGAGTTCCCCGGCGGATGGGCTGATCATGAGAAAAATGTCGTTGCCGGGAAAAACCTGACCGGGACCGAGAAGGAGGCCCTCGACTTCACACGTAACCTCCTCAACTGGAGGAAACAGAAGGAGGTGATACACACCGGCAGGATGAAGCACTATATCCCTCAGGATGGCATTTACGTTTTCTTCAGATATAATGACGATGAGAGCGTTATGGTCATCCTCAACACCAATGAGAAGGAGAGCAAAACCGTTAGTAAGGGAAAATACATCGAGTCGATGAAAGGCTTTACCCGTGGCGTTGACGTGATCACCGGCCAGACTGTTGACGACCTCTCTTCAATTAAAATAGAACCTCAAACTGCAATGATAATTGAACTAAAATAACCCGATTATGAAGGAACAAATTCTTAAGATTGCAATTCTGATCATCGGCATAGCCGCCGTGGCGATAGCATGCCGGCCAAAGGCGGCTGCAGTAATAGAGCCGCTGAAGACATCCGTCGTTCATGCCGACTGGACCCGAAACATGGTCCTGTATGAGATCAACACCCGGCAGTTCTCCGACGAGGGAACCTTTGCCGGCGTGCAGGAGAAGCTTCCTGAGCTGAAGGAGCTGGGAGTTAACGTTCTATGGTTTATGCCTATCTATCCCATAGGCGAGGTGAACAGGAAGGGCGAACTCGGCAGCTACTACTCCATCAGCGATTACAAGGGCATCAACCCGGAGTTCGGTACCATTGATGACTTCAGGGCATTTGTTGACACTGCCCACTCCATGGGCTTCCACGTGATCCTCGACTGGGTGGGTAACCACTCCTCCTGGGACAATCCGCTGGCAACAGAGTTTCCTGAATGGTATGCAAAAGATTCGCTGGGCAATTTCATCTCACCCTTTGACTGGACCGATGTCATTCAGTTCGACTATACGGCAGAGCCGCTGTGGGATTACATGGTGGGTGCCATGAAATACTGGGTGGAAGATGTCGGTGTTGACGGTTACAGGTGCGACTTCCCCGGGCTGGTGCCTGAGGAGTTCTGGTACAGGGCCACCACCGAGCTCAATGCCGTCAAACCTGTTCTCATGCTGGCCGAGGATGAAGATCACTCCTACCTTCTTGAGCGCGCCTTTGACATGAACTACGCCTGGGCACACCATCACCTCATGAATGCCGTGGCTGCCGGCGAGCGTCATCCCATGGCTCTCGACAGCATGATGCAGTATGAGCTGAAGCGTTATGACCCGGAGTCATACAGGCTGCGGTTCATGACCAACCACGACGAGAACTCGTGGAACGGCACCATAGACGAGAAGCTTGGCGATGCGCAGAAGGCCTTTGCCGCCAATCTCTTCACAGTGCCCGGCGTGCCTCTTCTCTACAACGGACAGGAAGCTGACCTTGACAAGAGGCTCGAGTTCTTCGTTCGTGACCCGATAGAGTGGAAAGATTCGGAGCTGCGCCCCTTCTATACGAAGCTGGTGCACCTGCGTACCTCCCACCCTGCCCTGCGCCACGGCACCGAGGGCGGCTCATTCGTCACCCTGAAGACTAACCAGAAGAGGGTATATGCCTATAAAAGGGTGAAAGATGATAGTGAGGTGCTCGTAATCCTCAACCTCAGCAAAAGTCCGCTGACAGTAGCACTGAAGGACGGTGAAACCTCCGGCACCTACACCGACCTGTTCACGGAGACAGAAGTTGAAATAGCACGAGGCCGCAAGATGCAGCTGGAGCCGTGGGGCTATTTGGTGCTCGTTAAGTGATTATGAAGGTTGATTACTAGCAAAAAACCGTATTCTGTGTCCGGTTTTTTGGTCTGATGTCGGAAGGTTTGACGTCTGAAGGTCGGCTGCCTTTTTCAGACCTTGAGACCTTGAGACCTGAGACCTTCAGACCCTGAGACCTGAGACCTTCAGACCTCGCTAGTACCTGACCAGGCGCTTCACTGATGATGCCCTGCCCGAGGTGACCTTCAGGTAGTATATTCCTGATGCCAGGTCTGACCCGTCAAGCGTAACCTCATCGATGCCTGAAGGTGTATTGATCATCCTTACCACAGCGCCCGAGGCTGATATCAATTCCACCTTATGCGGTTGATATTGATGGTCGCCGTTGAATTCAATCACGGTGACTTCACGGAAAGGATTCGGATAAACATCAAAGAGAACTCCTGCGGCATCATCCGCATACTGGCTCTCGATGCCTGTCAGGAACGCCGGCCGGTCGACCCGCTTCGAAGTGTAGAGTCTGTACTCTCCCTGCAGCAGTGATATGGGCGTGTTCTGGTTGGCGGCACTGACATCCAGGGCCGTCCCGCGGAAGAACTCGTACCAGGTACCCGTACGGGTGAAGTTGGGATCAATGCTTCGCGGAAAGAGATCGAAGTTACCGAGCACAACCACATCCATGTCTGAATGCTGTATGTTCAGCCTCTTGGTCTCACCCGACTCGTAGATGCTGAAGTTGTCAGACGAGAAGGCAGGCTCACTTTTCTTCAGTCCGGCCAGGGCTGCGAAGTTGTCAAACAGGTTCTTCCGCCCTGCAACATTATAATAATCCCACCTGATGGGTTTCGGCCCAAGCGGATCATCATTGTAGTTTTTGGCATAGTCATACCCCAGCTCCTGGAACTGCCACAGCATCTTCGGCCCGGGTATCGTCATGAAGAAGGTGGCCGTAAGCTTTATCCTCTTCAGGGCAATGTCGAGGGTCCTGATGTTGTACCCGCCGACAGCCTCGCCCTGGTCGAGGTTCAGCCACATGATCCTCTCCTCGTCGTGACTCTCCATGTAATCGACGATTCCCGGCACACTCCACCCGCGGTTTATCCATGATGCTTCCGAGATCGACATATTCCAGTCAGTGTGGCTTGTTGAGGCAGCCTGGTAACGGAACTTAGCACTGCCCCACAGCAAAAACCCGCCGGCAGCCAGCTCCTTCTCCTCATTGTTGTCGGCAAAATGCTCCAGTATCAGTATGGCGTCAGGCTTGTAAGACCTTATCTTGCTTCCGATCCGGTTCAGGATTGCTATGCGCGATGCATCATAAGCCCATCCGTCACTCGGGGTGTTTGTAAAGCCTTTCGTAAAGTCAAACCTGAATCCGTCAACCCTGAACTCATCAATCCAGTAGTGGCATACGCTGTCCACAAATGCTTTGGTATCACTGCTCTGATGGTTGAAATCGTATCCCCATGAGAAGACAGGATTGGGCGACACCACGTTGAACCACGGGTTGTTTGATGCAGGTTGGTTGGTGGTACTGTTCCAGTACATCCTGACAAGCGGGTTGCTGCCGTAGGCATGGTTCAGAACGATATCCATCAGCACCGCTATGCCCCGGCTGTGGCATGAATCAACAAGCTCTCTGAGATCATCAGCAGGACCGTAATATTTGTCAACCGCAAAATACATGGCCGGGTTATAACCCCAGCTGCTGTTGCCCTCAAACTCGTTCACCGGCATCAGCTCGATGGCATTCACGCCAAGCCTCACGAAATAATCCAGTGTATCACGTATGGTCTTGAAATCATGCGTCTCCACGAAGTCGCGCACCAGCATCTCATAGATGATGAGTGTGTCGCCAGCCGGTGCCGTAAAACTGTTGTTTTTCCACACATACTCCGGAGGCCTGGTCTGAAAGACAGAGACAAGGTTGTCGGCAAGGCCTTCGGGATAAGGTTTGAGATCAGGGTATGTTGTCTCCTCAATCCATTTGTCGTTCCACGGATCCAGCACCTTGGTGCTGTAGGGATCCGGCACACGCAGCAACTCGTCGATCAGGTACTGGAACCCGTACTCCTGATCAGGGTTGAGCCCCGTCACCTCCAGCCAGTACCAGTTCCCGTCGGGGCTCCTCTTCATGAACCCCTCGCCGCTGTGTACCCAGTTGTTGAAGTCGCCCATGACGAAGACATTGCTCTTATAGGGTGCGTAGAGAAGGAAAGTGGCAGAGTTGTCTCCGGTGATATTCACCCCGGGTTTCAGATCTGCCGGCACCGCCTGGGTAACCGTTGCAGTACGGATAAAATAGAAAGCAGAATCGGCTTTCGCGACGTTGTCCTTCCATGCCCGTGCCAGAAGCTTGAAGCTGCCGGAGCCTGTGGCGGTGACCGTATGATTCAGTGTTGTTTCTGTCACTTTCTTAAGCTGCGTTCCGTTCTGGTACAGTATGATTGAGTCACATGCCGAGGCAGATGCCTGAACGGGTATTACCTGACCGGCATTAACCAGCGAGGTATACTGGTCAGGCTGCGACAACAGAACCTCAAAGGCAGCCTCCTCGCTGACATTATAGAAGATATCGGCCCCGCCGACGTCGCGGCCGGTGGCTGTATTGGGTGAGGGCATCGTATCCCTGAAGACAAAGGCCAGTTTCAGAATCTTTTCATTCTCCGGTACACCGTAAAACTCCCTTATGGAAGGCGAAATAGACAGGGTATACACATTGGCCGAGACTTTAACAAGCCTTGCCTTGGCAGTAAATACACCCCAGTCGGCCACAACATGCTTCCAGTCTGAACCACTGGTGCTTTGATCGGTGATGACACCCGTATGAGCATAGATCCTGCTTGTTCCGGTGTAGTCTTTCAGCCCCATGTCACCCTTGTCGGCATGAAAGGTTATCACCACGGGGCCTGAGGCCACCGGGAAGACCGGATCAGCGGTGACCACCTGCGCTGATGCAGCCAGGCTCCACCCCGCGAGGAATATTGTCAGTATCGGCAGTTTTGCTTTCATCTTCATTGATTCAGCTTGTGATTGTTTCTAAATATAACCAAAAACCTCTTCCTGTCACAGAAGAGGTTTTTGATTTTAAAGAACGCTACGGTCATAACCGTAACATGGTGGGCTTTCCGCTCAGTTCTTCGTTACTGTTGCCACTCTTGCCCAGGGATCCAGTGTGATGGTATAGTTACCTGCCTCGGCAACAGCAATGTTATCACCTCCTTCGGTGAGTCCCGTCATGCTGCCTCCCAGATTGTAACCCCAGTCGTCATTGGCCCTGAACTTAAATGAGGCCGCCGTCAGATCAAGAGTTACGGTAAAGACGCCACCGCCTGCATTCCATGTCATGTTCGTATCATCTGACCAGCCTCCTGGAGTGGCATCACCTATGACTCCCCACCTGTCGGCACGGTAGGTGTACTCCAGAGGATGGCTGAGGTCAAGGGTGATGGCATAGTCGTCCTCAACAGTGGTATTTATGTTACCGCCGCCGGCAATCAGGACATTGCTTCCGGCATCTGCACCGTAGTTGTAATCCCAGTTGTCATTGGCCCTGAACTTCCATTCACCTGCAGTCAGGTGTATTCCGCCCTTCCAGACCTGAACAGCGGGATCGTAGGTAAGCGGCAGCTGTGAACTCCATGAGGTCAGTCCGCCGATCACACCCCAGCTCATTGCCACTGCGGTATAGGTCATCGGATCAGCGCCGGCATCTACATTGAGCTTGTAATATCCGGCGGGCAGGTTGATGTTGTCACCCGTCTCGGAGAGAGTTCCGGCAGTTGCGCCGGCACCGTAGTTTGGTCCGTCCCAGTTGGGTTTGGAAGCAAACTTCCAGTTGTTGGAGGCGTTCGCCATGTACACGTATCCTTCCACGTTGTTGGGATTGGCCTCATTGCTCTTGACCATCGGCGACTTGTCAGGCGACCAGTTGGCCAGGTCTGAGCCGGGATAACTTGCCTCTACATAATCCCCTGGAACATACCATTCGCGTACACTGACCAGCGTGGTGAATGTGATCTCGTTGCCGTAGGCTGTGCCTGCACTGTTGGTGGCATATGCACGCGCATAGTAGGTTGTAAGTCCGCTAAGTCCTGTAAGTGAGCTGACAAACGCACCCACACCGTCTCCGTCAGTTGTCTTGCTGCCGGCAATGGTCGGTGCGGGGGATGTTCCGTAGACCACACCCTTTGCAGTTACTGTTGCTCCGCCGTCGGCTGTCACATTTCCACCGGTAGTGGCAGTTGTGCCCTCAATATCGGTGGCCTCATCGGTGGATACCGTAGCCAGTATGGGCTTCGTTGTAAATGTGAGTTCCTCACCGTATACCGTTCCTGCCGGGCCTGTGGCATATGCTTTTGCATAATAGTCAGTGGCATAAGCCAGCCCAGTGAGAGGAACATGAAATGCAGCCGTGGTCGCTGCACCGGCGAACGGTGTCTTCGACTTGGCTATAGTGGGATTGGCCTCTGTGTCATAGCAGACACCCTTCTCGGTAAAACCGTCACCCTCAGCCACCACAAAGCCTGTGACCATAGCCGAGTTCGAAGTGATGTCAAATACCTTTGTGGTCCCGAGCTTGGGATCGAGCCTGACTTCGGATGTCTCCTTGGTGCAGCCGGCGATAAGTATCGCCGCTGCAACCAAGAGCATCATTATTCTGAATATTGATTTCATTTTCATCTATCTTTTTTTAAATATCCCAGAACTAGTTGTTCTTCACAATCGTACATGAACCGGCTTCATTCGGACCGTTCGGCTGGGTGATGGTCAGCGTGATCGTATAATTGCCTGCTGTAACAGCAATGTTGTCACCGTTATGGAAGAGATCGGTCAGATCAGTTCCGCCCGGACGGTAACCCAGGTTCCATGCCCACGCGTCGTTGAGCCTGAACTTGATCTCACCGTCAACCAGGTCAAGGGTTATACTCCATGTGCCTGAAGCCGGATTGTATTCCATCTTCTGGTCAGGCGTATCCCATCCGTTGGGTGTCGCTGACCCGACAAGCCCGATCATATAGGCTGAGATCTCATAGGTCATCGCATTGACGTCAACGTTGAGCCTGTGCCATCCGCTGGCAGGAGGCACGATACCCGCACCGTTCACTGCAAGAGCTGCTCCGCTGGCGCCGTACGAGGTGTTGGAGTCAGGATCAAGCAGCGTGAAGGGCTGTGCCACATCAAGCTTCACAAGGCCTGTGTAATTGCCGTCACCAAGTGCAGATTCCACCTTCTGGTCCATGCCGGAACCGATCAGGTCAAGACGCGGCAGACCGTAGAGGGTCACACTGGCATTTTTTATTGCAGACGTATAGGAGAAGGGGTTTGTCCCTGTTCCGGGTGCCCCGGTGCCTGCATCAACAACCAGCACTCCCCTGAGACGAAAGTCCACAGAAGTAGTGGCATCAGCAGGGAACTTCTTAAGAAGTATCCCGTTCAGGTCACTGACTATGATCTTTATTGACTTTGCCTGTGTCCCGGTCCATACCGTTACGGGATCTGCAAAATCGGTTCCGGCTGCACATGCCTCAAGATAATAGGTTGCTGAAGCAGCAAACCCGGGGTCAACAGGGGTGCCGGTAAACTCCAGAACCTGCGTGCCGTTCGTCCTGCTGAGGGTAAGATCGGGCATAGTCTGAAGTACCGGGGCCTTCGGATTGGACAGCATGGTGACTATCTCGCCGTCCTTTTCACATCCGGTGAAAAGGGCTGTCAACCCGATGAATGTTAGATATATAAATATATTCTTCTTCATTTCTCTACTCTTTTAATATTAGTAACCGGGGTTGTTTATCCCGTTGTAGTTCGGATTGGCCGACAACTCGTCACCCGGTATCGGGAAGATATTGAGGTGTTCCGAAGTAGCTGCCCCGTCGTAAGCGCCGCCCTTCCACTGCCAGTGGTAATCACCGCCGGTGAATTTACCGAAGCGAACAAGATCAGTGCGTCTATGCGCCTCGTAGTAGAACTCACGTCCGCGCTCATCAATCAGGAAATCAAGATTGAGGTCCTCGGCAGTGATGTTGCCATCCTGGTTACCGAAGGCACGCTCCCTGATAAGATTGATATCATTGACCGCAGCCTCGATATTGTTTGTCCCTCCCAGCCTGTAGAGAGCCTCAGCCCTCATCATGTAGGCGTCTGCAAGACGGAAGACCGGGAAGTCGGTGCATGCGTATGCGGTGTTGTAGTTCGCCGGCAGAGAACCGTCATGATTGCGTGCCGTGAACTTGTAAACCCCGATGCCATAATCGCCGCTGGAAGAAGGACTTGGAATATCAATATCCTTTTTAAGCTTAAGGAACACACGTTTATCCTTAACCTGCGAGAAGGTCGGATCAGTTGACGGAATTGTCATACTACCATAGGTCTCCTCCGGGTCAACCATCATATACATAAACTCCTTACGTGCACGGTTACCGTTCCAGTTGGTATTGGAGGTGAGTCCGTGGAAATCCTCAGCCCTGATATATACCGCATCGCTTGACGATTCAATGATGAAGGTCGTTCCTACATAACCCTGGGTATTTACTCCGTCCTGCTCCCAGGCAAATATCATCTCCGGGTTATGGTTGCCGTCATTGTCGGCACTGAAGTTCTGCCTGTAATCGGAAGCGAGGGTATAACCGGCGCCGATAACCTGACCTGTATATGTCACGACATCCTCCCACCGCTGTGTTCCTGTGTAGACCTCTGCATTCAGATAGAGCCTTGCAAGAAGCATCCATGCTGCAGCCTTGTCGGCCTGGGGATATGAGTATCTCGGGGCGCCCAGGTCATTCTCAATCTCCTTTAGCTCCTTTTCGATGTAATTGAATATCTCCTGCCTGGTGCCGATCTTCGGGAAGAACTTGCCTACACCGTCAGCCTCTGTTGTGAAGGGGAACTGGCCGAAGAGATCTATCGCCCAGGAATATGCAAGGGCCCTGAGAAAACGAGCCTCGGCAACATACCTTTCCACATCGGGAGAGGTGTTTCCCTCAGCGTTCTTGATGAAGTCGTTAACATACGTTATACTCAGCGCCAGACGCTGGTAGAGAGCCGTAAGGAACGGGTTGCTGGGACTCCATGTCTGGGTGTTGAGGTCGGCAATACCGACATCACCCCATGCACATATAGCCTCATCGGTGGTGATCTCCTGGAGGTTCCAGAGTGCCCTCGTGGTGGTAAAGAAGTTACCGTCAGAGGCAGCAATGTCATCGCCACCGTTGGCACCCTGGCCCGAGATGATGAAACTTGCATAGATTTTCCCGAGAGCCTGTTGCATATATATAGGATCATCACCCAGATTCCCGGAAAGTATCGCGGTTGGAGGTGGCGTGACATCCAGGTCTTTCACGCATGATGAGACCATCAGTGCTGAAAGGATTATTCCGAATATTAAAATCTTCTTATTCATATCTTATTATCATTTTATTCGTTAGTAGGTAAGCCCTATGCCAAGCATGAAGGTACGGGGCCTCGGGTAGAAGTTATTGTCAATGCCACCCTGAACCTCCGGGTCAAGACCGCTGTATTTGGTCACGATCAGTGCATTTTGCACTGTGAAACTGACGCGTGCACCTATGGCACCGAAGAGATTGTCAAACCTGTAACCGGCACTGACGTTGTCAAGTTTCAGGAATGAAGCATTCTCAACAAAATAGTCGCTGGTGAACTGACGCTTGACAAAATTGGTCTCGGCAAGAGCCCTGGTGAAGTTCTTCCAGTAACCTATCTGCTGCATCTGGTCGTATGACGCTCCTGCAGCTACCTGGTTGTATACATAGTTCCCCAGGCTTGTACGTGCAGAGGCAGACAGATCAAAGTTCCTGTATTCAAACCTTGCAGAAAGACCCAGAAGGAAATCCGCCACAGGATTGTGATAGATGTACTTGTCGGCATTGTCGCCGTTGACCACACCCCCTTCGCCTGACTCATCAACATAGAGCCCTTCGATTGGGCTGCCGTTGTTGTCGTATACCTGCCTGTTGACAAAGAATGAATAGGCCGGGAAGCCAACCCTGGTTACCTGCTTCTGTCCGGTGAAAGCATCACCGTACAGAACTCCTATGTAATTGGGGTCGTCTGTCAGAAGAAGCCTGGTTATCTCATTTTTATTGTAGGTGGCGTTGAATCCTATTGTCAGCGTCATGTCTGTCTTTGAGACAGGGATAAGATTCAGTGATAACTCAACACCCCTGTTCTCAAGGCTTCCTACGTTTGTAAGCAGTGTATTTGAGAAGTTGCTGCCACTTGGCACGGTAACCGTATTTAGCAGGTCATCTGTATTTCTTTTATAAATGTCAATTGACCCGGTAATGCGGTCAGAAACAAACCCGAAGTCAAGTCCTGCATTAAGAGTGGTGGTCTTTTCCCATTTTATGTCAGGATCATACGGATTGGGACGAAGAGTTGGAAGGAACTCCCCCCCGATGGGATAGTAAGAACCCTGAGAAGACAACCTGTACAGGGCCTGAGCGGGATAATCATTACCAATATCCTGCTGTCCTGTGATACCCCATCCCAATCTGAGTTTGAGATTTGTTACAGCCTTGACATTCTCCAGGAATGACTCATCCTTGATCTTCCAGGCCAGGGCTACCGAGGGGAACAGCCCCCAACGGTTATCCTCTGCAAAACGCGAGGATCCGTCTTCACGGACTGTAACGGTAACAAGATACCTGTCCATCAGGGTGTAGTTGAGGCGCCCGAAGAAAGATACAAGATAGTTTTCAGAAGCGAACTGGGAACTGTCCGACATCTGGTATAAAGGATGCTCTGCATCCACCCTGCCACGTGTATAGCTGTCTCCCTCTCTCTTGAAATGCTGCCATGAGTACCCGGCAGTGACATCCACCACACTCTGGATACTGGCCAGGTCCTTATTATAGTTCAGATAAAAATCAAGAAGGTTATTGTAGTTGGTACCGTTGTAATCACTGAGCCTGCCGTAGAGCGGTGCTGTGAGAACCGACGGTGAGGTCCTGGGCCTGTTGTTGTGCCCTACGCTCTCCGAATAATCGGTTGCCAGGTTGAGGTTGGCCCTCAGCTCGGGAAGGAAGGGAAGGGCATAGTCCAACTGTACGTTTCCTATGACCCTGTTCACCACTGACCTGTTGTCAGCTTCCATTGCCTGCTCTACAGGGTTGGCCGTTCCAAGGTTGGCACCGTAGTTGGCCCACTGGAAGTAACCTGCCGAAGCAGGATTGCCGTCTATGATCACCTGCGTCGGGTCCATGTTCACTGCGGAACCGATGGCGCCAGCATCACCGTAGTTGTGATGGGTGTTCATCCCCTTTACGTTCAGGTTTATCTTAAGGCTTTCATTGAAGAAGGTGGGATTGAGGCTTAATGAGCCGGTTATCCTCTGCATGTCGGTGTTCTTCAGGATACCGTTCTGATCGGTGACACCCACAGAGAAACGGTACGGAAGGCTGCTGACGGCACCTGAGATACTCAGGTTATGGTCATGCGATACGGCAGTGCGGAAGATCTCCTTCTGCCAGTTGGTGTTCTGTGTGCCCAGCAGGTTGAGATTGTCAATACCAAACAGATCCTTTTTCGCCAGAGCCAACTGCCTGATCTCATCACCCGAAAACACATCAACAAAAGCGATGGCGTTGGCAACAGAAACGTTGCCGTCATATGAAACGGTTAGCGGACTGCCGGCCTTGCCTTTTTTGGTGGTTATGAGAATGACACCGTTTGATGCCCGGGAACCGTAGATTGCAGTCGCGGAGGCATCTTTAAGAACCGTGAAGGTCTCGATGTCATTCGGGTTCACAAATGACAGGATATTAGAGCTTCCAGATACATTGTTATTGTCAATGGGAACTCCGTCAATGATTATCAGCGGGTCGTTGGATGCATTGAGTGATGATCCTCCGCGGACACGTATCGTGGCCCCGCTGCCCGGGGCACCGCCGGCAGTGGTGATGACAACACCGGCGCTCTTACCTACCAGCAGATCCTGCGGTGAGGTGATGGCTCCCTTGTTGAAGTCCTTTGAACTTACAGCTGTCACCGACCCGGTAGCATCACTCTTTTTCACGGTACCATACCCGATGACCACGACCTCGTCGAGAGTCTGGACATCAGTGCGCAAAGCCGCATCAATTACCGTCTGGTCACCAACGGGCACCTCCTGTGGCAGGTAACCGATAAAGGTGAAGACAAGTACATCCCCGGGACTAGCCATGAGGGTGTAGGCTCCATTGATGTCAGTGATAGTTCCCGTCAGCGTGCCCTTGACAACGACGTTCACTCCAGGTAACGTCATCCTGTCGGCAGCATCGGTAACTGTACCTGACACTCTTACCTGTTGCCCGAAGACAACAAGACTCATCATTATGCCGAAGGTCAGCATGAAGAGCCGTTTTACAGTTAGTTTCTCCATAAATAGATCAGTTTAATTGCAGTTTACAGAATTGTTGTTATTACTAATATTTGATTGCTCAGATTTGGGATGATAAATTTCGGCCTTTTTTACTGGTTAACCAACTCTTTTTCAGCTTTTTTACGCAATCGTTACCGCAAACGTTTGAATAGGGCATTTGCATAAATACCATGTGCTGCAAACAGTGATATTTTTTATTATATTTACCGGAGTGAGACATTCAGGCAGATGAGCAAGGAAAATATCACCATTAAGGATATAGCCCGGGAACTGGGTATCTCACCCTCAACAGTCTCAAGGGCGCTTAAGGACCATCCTGACATCAGCCAGGCTACCCGCGACGCGGTGAACGAGCTGGCCGACAGATGGAATTACCGTCCCAATCCCATTGCCTTAAGTCTCAAGAGCGGATCCTCAAAGACTATCGGGGTGATCATCCCTGATGTGGTACACTACTTCTTCTCCACCGTCATCAGCGGCATCGAAGATGTACTCTACAAGCGAGACTACAATATGATCCTCTGTCAGAGCAATGAGTTGATGGAGCAGGAGGTAAAGAATATCAGGACTCTCCTCTCAAGCCGCGTTGACGGCATCATGGCATCAGTGACCAAGACCACCCGGGAGTTCGGTCATTACCGCAGCATCATTGATAAGAACATACCCCTCGTTTTCTTCGACCGTGCGGTAGAGGATCTTGATGCTGACAGCGTCGTCATCGACGATGAGACGGGTGCCTACAAGGCTGTTAACCACCTCCTGCGTATGGGAAAGAAGCGCATCATCCACCTCTCAGGCCCTCCCCAACTGGCAATAGCCCGCAACAGGCGCAACGGCTTCCTGAAGGCCATGAAAGAATACAGGCTGACACCTTCCGACGATGATATCGTCAAGTGCGATGACATTGAAACCGCCGAAGTAATCATCCCGGAACTGCTTAAGCGTTCCCCCCTGCCGGAGGCCTTCTTTGCGGTCAATGACCTTACCGCCGCCCAGACACTCATGATTATCAAGCGCCACGGACTGCGCATCCCCGAAGATATTGCCGTTGTGGGTTTCACCAACAGCCAGATAGCCACGCTCACTGATCCGGGGCTAACCTCCGTGGATCAGAAAGGTTATGAGATGGGACAGATTGCCGCCACGATGCTGCTGGAAAGGATAGAAAACCCCCGCAGACCAATGCAGAACAGGGTGATAACTTCAGAGCTGGTGATCCGGGGCTCCTCATATGCCAGGTGATATTGCCGGCCTCCCGTTGACCCGGGGCTCCTACTATGCAAAATGATCATTTCTGCCTGCCGGTGATCAGTGACGCCTCCCCGGCAGAGTTATCCCCTGCGAGCTAAAGAAAGTCTGCCAGCCTTCCCCTGGTACCCGCCCGTATTCCCTTCGGTGTCTCGGTCACCGCACAGCACTGCGTCTCCGGATCATGCTGGAATATCAGCAGGTGGCCGGAGTGCAGCGCCTCCTGAAGGATCTCCTGCTTCTCGGCAATAGTGGCCAGGGGTAACAGGTCGTATGCCATATTCCACAGTAGTGGTATGTGTGCTACAGTCGGGATAAGGTCACCGGCAAAGACAAAGGTGCGGTCATGATACCTAATAACCGGTACTATCAACCCGGGGGTGTGCCCGTAACATATCCTCAGCATCACTCCCGGACAGAGCCCGACGTTCTCCTCAATAAGGTTCAGTTTTCCGCTCTCTCCGAAAGGCTTTATGTTCTCCGGAAGAAAGGCATCCTCCTCACGAAGGTTGGAGTCGTTGGCCCACTCCCACTGCTCCCTGCTGATATGGTATGCGGCATTGGGAAACAGCGCCTCCTGACCTCCTCCGGCACCGTTTACAAAGCAGCCGCCGCAGTGGTCGGCATGAAGATGGGTTATAAGTACATCGGTGACATCCTCCGGCCTGTAGCCGCACTCCGCCAGTCCTCCGGTGAGGCCTGACCCGCCATGCAGATAAACATGCCTGAAAAATTTCTCCGGCTGCTTGTCTCCCCACCCGGCATCAACAAGTATGACCCGGCCCTCCGTCTCAATAACGAGGGAATTGAGTGACAGGACCACGTTGTTATTCTCATCCGACGCTACCTGCCTGCCCCAGAGCGCCTTGGGGATCACACCGAACATTGCACCCCCGTCGACCCTGAAATTGGATATATTGAAAAGAGATAGTTTCATTAGATTATTTAATCTTTATTTCATTGGCCGAATGGAACTTGCATGAAGTTTAATATTCAAGCCTCTGTGAGCTCTTGCTCATGCAAGTTTCATTTTAAGTTATCTGAACCGGCCGCAAGATAACCAATTTTGGTATTTTTGCGTGAAACACTGCGGAGCGAGACAGGCATCATGAACACCGACTTCAACTCAGTACTCTTTGCGTTCCTGCTGACGCTCTTCGCCGGCCTTGCCACCGGTGTGGGAAGTGCCATTGCCTTTTTCGCCAAAAAGACCAACACCAGGTTTCTCACCATAAGCCTTGGTTTCTCCGCCGGGGTGATGATCTACGTCGCCTTCGTGGAGATCTTCGTCAAGGGCCGCGAAGTGCTCACCGAAGCCATGGGCATGCGCCAGGGATGGTGGGTGGCCGTGCTGGCCTTCTTCGCAGGGATTGCTCTCATAGCCATCATCGACAGAATCATTCCCTCTCATGAGAACCCTCATGAGGCCAGGAAAATCGAGGGGGGAGAAGAAGAGGAGAAAAGCGGCAGGCTGCTGCGCATGGGAACTATGACGGCACTGGCGATAGGGATCCACAACTTCCCGGAAGGTCTCGCAACATTCACCGCAGCCCTCGCAGACCCTCAGATAGGCATAGCTATCGCTGTCGCCATCGCCATACACAACATACCCGAAGGAATAGCCGTCTCAGTGCCGGTCTACTACGCCACAGGCAGCAAACGCAAGGCCTTCAGGCTCTCGTTCCTCAGCGGCCTCTCGGAACCGGTCGGTGCACTGGTAGGTTACCTGCTGCTGCTGCCGCTGATGACCGATACCCTGATGGGTATCCTCTTTGCCTTTGTGGCAGGCATTATGGTCTTCATCTCACTTGACGAACTCCTGCCCGCAGCCGAAAAATACGGCGAACACCACCTTTCAATCTACGGATTGGTATCCGGTATGGCTGTGATGGCTCTGAGCCTTCTGCTTTTTAAATAAACAAAAACAGCCGGATTCTGTTAGTTAATTGTAATTTTGTATAAAATTTACTTAACAAAAGCAGACTATGATGAAAAGAACACTGACAATTCTGGTGATACTGGCTGCACTCACAACAGGTATTCAGGCGCAGACTTACAAATCAGCAATCGGTCTCAGGGGCGGCGATCCCTCAGGTGTGACATTCAAGACATTTATCAACAGCATAAACGCACTTGAACTGATAGCAGGAACGGGTTACTGGGGACGCAACTTCGCAATAACCGGGTTCTATCAGTGGCAGCAGCCCACTGACTGGACACCGAACCTCGATTGGTTCATCGGCCCCGGAGCACATATAGGGTTTTGGAACGACTACTACCGGAATGACTACGGTACTGGCATTCTTCTGGGTGTCGACGGCATCGTAGGACTAGAATATACTCTTGATGATATACCTCTCAACTTCTCACTTGGAGTAGGCCCCAGCTTCCAGCTCACCAGCGGTCCCGGATGGTACTACTGGAACGGAGGCTTCGCCGTCAGGTATATCTTCTAGTTAACAGTATACCGCCCATGGAATGGCGGATGCAGGGCCGGTGCCGATTTTTGCAAAATTATTTTGCAGTTAAAAAAAAAGGCTCCATCTTTGCATCCGCTTTTTTAAGTTCTTTAAGGTCCATTCGTCTAGTGGTTAGGACGTCAGGTTTTCATCCTGGTAACAGGGGTTCGATTCCCCTATGGACTACAAAACATAAACTGAGAATATGGCTAATCACAAGTCGGCACTGAAAGCCGCAAGACAGGCTGAGGTAAGAAGGGAAGACAATAAGTACTATGCCCGCACAATGCGCAACGCCCTCAAGAAGATGCGCACCACAACCGATAAGACGGAGGCAGACAAGATGCTCCCCGAGCTTAATGCCATGCTTGACAAGCTGGCGAAGAAAAACGTAATCCACAAAAATAAGGCTTCCAACCTTAAGTCCTCGGCAACAAAACATGTACAGAACCTGAAGTAGGTTTCTGTTGAAAATATTGTATTGCCGTTGCCTTCGGGCAGCGGCTTTTTTCATATATTGCAGCGGGATAATACGTTTAGCTGCATGTCAATGAAGATCACAGACTGGGCTGTCGAGGACAGACCCCGTGAAAGGCTCTGGAACAAGGGCCCCTCAAGTCTCAGCGACGCTGAGTTGTTAGCCATTCTCATAGGATCAGGCACCAGGAACCACTCGGCCCTGGACCTGGCACGCGAGCTGCTGGCCCTGGCCGGCAACTCTTTGGGTGACCTGGGTAAACTCAGTGCCGGGGAGATACGTAAGATAAAAGGGCTGGGTGAGGCCCGGGCCGTGACCGTCGCCGCCGCCCTGGAACTGGGACGGCGACGCAAGCTGGCCGAGGCGGCGGATCACCCGCAGATACGCTCCTCGGCTGATGTCTTCAACATCTTCAGCCCGCTGATGGAAGACCTGCCACACGAGGAGTTCTGGATACTCTTCCTCAACAGGGCAAACCGGGTCATCGGCCGGATGAAGATAAGCCAGGGAGGCGTCAGCGGCACCGTCACCGACGTTCGTATAGTAATGAAAAAGGCGATAGAGTCACTGGCATCAGGACTGGTCATCTGTCATAACCACCCCTCAGGCAACAACAGTCCCAGTGACTCGGACATCCGAATTACTCAGAAGATCAAAGAGGCTGGTGCCTTGATGGATATCCAGCTGTTGGATCATCTTATTATAGCGGGCAGGGAGTACTACAGCTTCGCTGACAACGGGGCCCTTTAGAGTTGCTGCCCCGCCAGCCTCACATCCGACCGGTCATCACACATCCCAAGCATCTCTGCTACGGTGAGCCCGGTGACCGGATGAACCGCAGCAGGGGCAACCTCAAAGAGGGGCTCCAGCACAAACCGCCTGTCGGCAAGCCTGGGATGAGGCACCTCCAATCCCGGCATTGATATTATACGTTCTTCCCACAACAATATGTCCAGATCAATGATACGCGACTCGTAGCTCCCCCTGCCACTGCGACTGCGCCCCATGCGTCCCTCGATGGAGCGGAAGAGCTGCAGCAACTGCCACGGCTCCATCGCGGTCTGAATGACAATAACCATATTCAGGAATTGCTCGTCGGCATCAAAACCCCATGGCTCGGTCTCCCATACCGATGATACAGCTGTGACCTCCCCGGCCTCCTCCCGGATAAGCTCTATGGCACGGGCAAGAGCAGCAAGCCTGTCGCCCATGTTGCTCCCCAGTCCTGCAATTACCTTCGATCGTGCTGATAATTTCATCTCAAGCGCTTTAGAGACGTAAAGATGCCTGTTTTTTTTATAATTTGGCAACCTGAATAAAACCGCACTGATATGAAAACCTTCCTCAAAATGGTGCTCGCAGTAGTTGCCGGGCTGATATTAACAAGTATACTCTTCTTTGTGATCATGCTCTCAGTCTTCTCAGGCATTGCCGCTGCAGGCACCAAAGCCGTTGACATACCAGAAAAATCTGTACTGGTGATCAATACCGGTGCCATGATACCGGACCGCACCGGCACCAACCCGCTGGCCATGTTCGATCCGTTCACCATGTCTCTGACCGGGACACCCGGACTGAACGACCTGCTGAAGAACCTGCGCAAGGCTGCGGAAGATGACGACGTGAGCGGCATCCTGATAGAAAACGGTACCATGCCCTCCGGATGGGCGACGGCAGACGAGCTGCGCACAGCCCTGGAAGAATTCAAAAAGAGCGGTAAGTTCGTCTACTCCTACTCTGACTATATCATGATGCAGGAGAGCTACTTCATCTCCGCCGCTGCCGACAAAATATGGCTTAACCCCGCCTCAACCTTCGATTTTAAGGGACTGGCCTCGGAGGTCACCTTCTACAAGGAGGCACTGGAGAAGCTCGGGGTGGAGATACAGGTGATAAGGCATGGCAGGTTCAAGGGTGCCGTTGAACCCTACATGCTTGACCGGCTGAGCGAGGAAAACCGTTTCCAGATCTCGGAGTATGTAGGCTCAATATGGGAACATGCGGTACAGGTAATAGCAGAAGCGCGCGGCGTGCCAGCCGACAGGGTGATGCAGCTGGCCGACTCACTGGCCGGTTATGACGTCGCACGCATGGCCGAGGCAGGAATGATCGACGGTACAATCTACCGCGACCAGCTTGAAGACAGTATAAGAGTGGCTGCCGGCATTGAGGAAGATAAGAAGATCAACTATGTGCCTATGACAAAGTACTCAAAGGTGACGATAAAGCAGGATTCCAAACCGGGAAAGGCTAAGATAGCAGTGCTCTTCGCCGAAGGAAGCATTGTCATGGGTGAGGGTGATGACTCCAATATAGGAGGTAACAGGTATGCTGCAGAGATGCGCAAGCTGAGGCTCGACACCACCGTCAAAGCCGTGGTCTTCAGGGTCAACTCGCGCGGCGGCAACGCCATCGCCTCCGACCTGATATGGCGCGAGGTGGAGCTCACCGGCAATGAGAAGCCGGTGGTGGTATCCATGGGCAACTATGCCGCCAGCGGCGGATACTATATAGCCGCCGCCGCTGATAAAATCATGGCCTCACCGGTGACACTGACAGGGTCAATAGGAGTCTTCGGGCTTATTCCCAATGCGCAGACCCTCCTCAACAGCAAACTCGGCATCACGTCTGAAGTGGTGAGCACCAACGCCCACTCTGACTCTCCCTCGCTGACACGGCCTCTCAATGCCTTTGAGAAAAAGACTCTCCAGGATAACGTCGAACGTACCTACAGCACCTTCACAGGCATCGTGGCCGCGGGAAGAGGCATGAGACAGACAGCAGTGGACAGCATCGGGGAGGGTCACGTCTGGAGCGGCACCGACGCTGCCGGCATAGGACTGGTTGACGCCTTCGGTGGTCTTAACGACGCCATCAGGGAAGCAGCCTCGCTGGCAGGACTGGAGAACTACCGCATCATCGAGAAGCCTGAGGCTTCCGACCTCTACACCAAGCTGCTCAAGGAGATGACCGGCACCCTCAGGGCAAGAGTGATCCGCCAGGAGCTCGGTACCGCCGCAAGGTACTGGCATGACCTTAAGGAGATAATGTCAGCATCAGGCGTGCAGGCCGTGCTGCCTTATCACATCGAGATCTACTAGGCATGATCATGCCAGGCAGGATACTGCTGTGGCTCTCCTCACAGATCTACGGTGCCGCCGTGGCTGTCAGGAACAGTCTCTATGACTGCGGCATACTCAAAAGCCACAGCTTTGGCCTGCCCGTGATCTGTATCGGCAATATCACCGTCGGCGGAACCGGAAAGACACCCCATGTCATCTGGCTGGCAGAGAGACTCTCCTCTGTGGTACAGGTTGCCGTGCTCAGCCGCGGATACCTCCGCAAAAGCCGGGGGTTCAGGAAGGTGACGCCCCGTGATACCACAACCGATGCGGGCGATGAGCCGTTGCTGATGGCCCGGAGCCTGCCGCAGGCACGCGTCTTTGTGGACCGCGACAGGGTGCACGGCATAAGGAAGATTATGACCTGGGAGCCCCCGGCCGGCGCTGTCATCCTCGATGACGGCTTTCAGCACCGGGCGGTGAAAGCAGGGATGAACATCCTCCTGACCAACTGGAACAGGCTCATGACACGCGACAGGCTGCTGCCCCTGGGACGGCTGCGCGAGAGCATCAGAGGCATGAGAAGAGCGAATATCATTATCGTCACAAAAGTGCCACCCGAAACCACCGCCGCTGAGATGGACGCCGTAAAGACAGAGCTGAAGGCCGGAGCGCGGCAAAGCATATATTTCACCACTCTCGCCTACGGCGACCCGCTGCCTCTCTTCCATGATACTCAGCCGCAAACGGTCACGACAGACGTCTCAGTGCTGATGGTGACAGGCATCGCCAACCCTGCCCCGATGGCCAGCTATCTCTCAACTCTCTCCGAAAGGGTGACACAACTTGCATTCCCTGACCATCACATGTATACTGAAAGTGACATCGCAAAGATCAAATCAGCCTTTGATGCCATGGATGGAGAGCGGAAAATTGTCATCACCACAGCTAAGGATGCAGTCAGGTTAAAAGAAATCGCTAATATTGCAGTTCACCTCGCTGAGGTAACCCATGTATTGCCGGTTAACGTGCAATTCATTGAAAATGAGAATGATTTTTTAAACAAAATATACCAAAATGCTGGAAAAGATCATAAAGACGGCTGATTTCCTGAGATCAAAAGGATTTACTGACCCTGAGGCGGGTATAGTGCTGGGCACCGGCCTGGGCGGCCTCACCACAGAAATTGACAACCAGATCGAGGTCCCTTATGCTGAGATACCTGACTTCCCCGTCTCCACGGTGAAGGGTCATGCCGGAAAACTGATCTTCGGCGATTTCGGAGGGAAAAAGGTGGTAGCCATGAAGGGCCGCTTTCACTATTACGAGGGCTACGGCTCCGAGCTGGTCACCTTTCCCATCAGGGTGATGAAGGAACTGGGCATCAGGGCCCTCTTCCTCTCCAACGCCGCCGGCGGCGTCAACCCCACGTTCCGTATAGGAGACATCATGATCATCGATGATCATATATGCCTGGTCGACAATCCCCTCATAGGACCCAACGACGACCGTATAGGACCACGTTTTCCCGACATGAGCGTTCCCTATGACAAAGAGCTCATTGAAAAGGCCGAAGCGGTGGCCGCAGGGCTGGGCATACCGGTAACAAAAGGTGTATACCTCTCCACCACCGGCCCCACCTTCGAGACCCCCGCAGAATACAGGTTCTTCAGGATCATAGGCGCCGACGCCGTGGGTATGTCAACAGTGCCCGAGGTGATCACCGCCAGGCACATGAATGTTCCTGTCTTTGCTGTCAGCATCATCACCGACCTTGGTGTCGAAGGCAAGATCGAGTACACCACCCACGAGTCTGTCCAGCAGGCTGCCGAGCACAGCGAGGAGAAGATGACCCGGATCATGAAGGAGCTGATAGCTGCCCTCTGACGGGTTACCAGTTTCGCAGCGCCCTGGTTCATTACATGAGCAGTGGTGGTCTTATCCGTTACCATAACAGTGGCACTCTTACCTGTTACCTGTACAGTAGCGCTATTACCCGTTACCTGTACAGCACTGCACATGCCTTCTTCCACCGGCGCGACACCCCCGAAGAGCTCATTGATTCTGCCATGATCATATAGAGGCCTGCGGGCAGCCGTGCACCGCTGTCAGCCGTCCCGTCCCATACAAAGGTTGCCCCGGCACCTGCTGAGAACCTCTCTGCCAGCCGCCTGACACAGTACCCGCGGTCGTTGAAGACGGTGACTGATATGATGTTGTCATCTCCCCCGGGCCAGACCGACACCGATACCACCTCCTCAAAGCCGTCGCCGTCAGGTGAGACCCTGGTGGATGAGAGTCTCAACCCTGCCCCGGCTTCTGCAGGCTCCACAGCCACAGAGTTGGCGGCACCCGGGGTGCCCCAGCCGCACTCCTCGGATGCAGAGTGCCAGTTGGCGGAAACATCAGATGGCAGTGCCGGGAAAACCTTTTCCAGGGCAATACTCTCCGTGCCTGACAGAAACACCTGGTGCATCGCACTGCTGTAACTGACCCTGTCAACAACGGTCAGCATCCGGTTATAGAGTATAAGCGTGCCGCCCCCGTCGGGCATCGAGGGAAGACGGGAAGCCTCAAAAACTGCATAAGGAGATGCGCAGGGATAGCCGTCAACAACTGCATCCCTGTCCACGGTGACTGCTACATATTCATACGGCAGCAGCTGGCGCGGAACCGCGGTAAAGACTATCGCCGGAGCGGTGAGACTGTTTGACAGATAGAGGGATGAGAGATCGGCAACAGTGTTGCTGTTATTGTAAAACTCGATATAATCCTCACCCCCTGGCAGGGGATCGAACAACAGCTCGTTAAACAGGATCTCACCGGCCATCGGATCGGATGGAATGCCGGTCCTGAGATCTCCCTGGCAGGTTGCATTGCCGGCAAAATCAGTCACTGATGCCGGCACCGTCAGCGTGAGAATCTCTCCCTTTTGCAGTCTCTGACTCAGGGGTACCAGCAGCATACGGTCAGCAGGGTCACCTGATACCGCGGGCAGCGTCTCCCTGCCGTCGGCCTGCCACCGTTCTCCTGCCACAACCATTACGGTCTCATCAAACAGAACTTTGACGGTATCACCCTTCTCAGTCCAGACAGCGACAACCTCCGGGCAGCGAAGGTCAGCAGCCGTAGTCACCGAAGAGTTGGCCCTGCCGGGTGTGCCGCCTGAGGGATCAACGGAGGGTTTCCATGCTTCAGGCTCATTGAATGGGTTGCTGAGGTCGGTCAGCTCTGCAGACCATCCTCCTCCTGACCGCGGACCTTCGCCCAGAAAGGCAGGGGTGTAGCTGACGGCATGCAACAGCCTTCCGTCGCTGTCACGCAGGGCTAACAGCTCCCCGTCATTGTTCAGAGTAGGAAATGACTTTATGGCCATCACACGTCCATATGGCGCAAAAAGGCTCCTGCTCCCCGTTGCGCACAGTATGACGTACTCCTGCGGAGCTATCGTCTCTGCAGGGAGGGTGACGCTGTCAGGCCCGGCAATAAGAATTATCCCTCCGGTGAAGAGGGTGTCCCCGGAACGGTTGGTTATCTCCAGGTACTCCTTCTCAGGCAGTTGTACCGGCGGAGAAGGGTCGGCCATGATCTCGGAAATAAAAATGGAGCCTGTGACCGGGAGGTCACCATTACCGCCTGTCATCTGTGCGTTAACATTCAGATATACAGTCAGTAACGACAACAGGATAATCTTTTTCATGCAGCGGGACTAAAAAAGGATTAAATTTGTCGCACTTTTCAAGATAAAGTTCGCAAATAATTTCGAAATAATTACAGATATGAAGGCAGCAATTGTCGGAGTCACCGGGATGGTAGGAAGAATGATGCTGAAGGTTCTCGAGGAACGCCAGTTCCCCGTCGACACTCTGCTGGCTGCCGCCAGCGAGCGCTCTGAAGGCCGGGAGGTGATATTCAGGGGCAAGCCTGTGAAGGTTATAAGCATCATGGAGGCGGTGGAGTCAAAACCTGAACTGGCACTCTTCTCCGCCGGAGCGGCAGTTTCACGGGAATGGGCGCCAGCCTTTGCTGAGATCGGCACCGTGGTTATTGACAACTCCTCGGCATGGCGCATGGATGAGAATGTTCCGCTGGTGGTTCCGGAGATAAACGCCAACACCATAACGGCAGCCAGCATGATTATCGCCAACCCCAACTGTTCCACCATCCAGATGCTCATGGCCCTGGCGCCGCTGCACCGCGAGTACACCGTCAGAAGGCTGGTGATCTCAACCTACCAGTCGGTGACCGGCACCGGGGTCAGTGCAGTGACACAGCTTGATAACGAACGCCGCGGTTTGGGTGGAGAGATGGCATACCCCTACCCCATTGACCTTAACTGTCTTCCGCACTGCGATCACTTTCTCGACAACGGCTATACAAGAGAGGAGGAGAAGCTGGTAAACGAGACGCACAAGATACTTGACGATAACAGTATACGTGTTACTGCCACCGCCGTCAGGGTACCGGTCAAGGGAGGACACTCGGAGGCAGTGAACGCTGAGTTTGAACGGGAGTTCGACCTCGACAGGGTGAGGGCATTGCTCTCAGAAGCACCGGGAGTGATCCTCTATGACAACCCTGCTGAGAATAAATACCCCATGCCCGTTATCGCCCACGATCGCGATGACGTATTCGTGGGCCGCGTCAGGCGTGACTTCTCGCAGGAGAGGACACTCAACATGTGGGTCGTGGCTGACAACATACGCAAGGGAGCTGCCACCAATGCGGTGCAGATAGCCGAGTATATGCGCTCGTCAGGCCTGCTGTAGCTGCAGGTCACACATCATCATAGAGAAAGTCATTGTAGGGATACCGTGCCGCGTGTATCCGTCTTACATCGCCATAGAGCATCTTCCTTAGCTCGTCAATGTTGTCACGGGTCTTGGCTGAGATGAATACCACCTTCCGGTCATTTCCGCCGGCCATCCAGCTCCTGCGCAGGTCATCCAGGGAGAGGTTCTCCCTCTTCACCAGGGTGAGGTCATCGTCATCCTTCCTGTTGAATGAGAATATGTCGGTCTTGTTGAACACCATTATCGTGGGCTTGCCCAGAGACCCCAGCTCCCCCAGGGTGGCATTCACCACCTCTATCTGTTCCTCAAATCCGGGGTGAGAGATATCGACCATATGCAGCAGCAGGTCTGCCTCCCGCACCTCGTCAAGTGTCGACTTGAACGACTCCACCAGGTCGTGCGGCAGCTTGCGGATGAACCCCACAGTGTCGGAGAGAAGGAAGGGGAGGTTGCCTATCACCACCTTCCGTACCGTGGTGTCAAGTGTGGCGAACAGCTTGTCTTCGGCAAAGACGTCGCTCTTGCTGATACGGTTCATGAGAGTCGATTTGCCGACGTTGGTGTAACCGACGAGTGCCACCCTTACCATCGTTCCGCGCCCCTTGCGCTGGGTGCTCATCTGGATGTCTATCTTCTTCAGCTGCTCTTTAAGTTTCGCAATGCGGTCGCGTATTATACGGCGGTCAGTCTCTATCTCCGTCTCACCCGGGCCCCGAAGCCCGATACCCCCGCGCTGGCGCTCGAGGTGTGTCCACATGCCCGTCAGTCTCGGCAGCAGGTACTGGTACTGAGCCAGCTCCACCTGCTTGCGGGCGTGCGATGTGCGGGCCCGGCCGGCAAAGATGTCAAGGATGAGATTGGTGCGGTCAATGACCCGGCAGTTGAGCTCCTTCTCTAAGTTGCGCATCTGCGCCGGCGTCAGCTCGTCATCGAAGATGGCGAGGGTGATATCGTTGGCGGCGACGAACACCGCTATCTCTTCCGTCTTCCCCTTGTTGACAAAAGTGCGGGGGTTGGTATGCTCCACACGCTGGAGGAATGACATGACAGGCTCCGCCCCTGCCGTGCGGGCCAGGAAGGCAAGCTCATCAAGGTATTCGCGCGCACTTACTTCGCTTATCTCAGGAGTGACAACCCCTACCAATATTGCCTTTTCTATTTCTTTGAAAATTAGATGGCAAAAATAAGAAATCCGGGCGGTTCATGAAAGGGATGCAAGGGTAACATTATAAAGGTGTCGTGATCATGCTGCCATATACGCCTGCCGGCCGCATCTGCGGCCGGCTGAATGAAATAACACTATATGACGGCAAGGTGCCTCAGTTGATATACCTCCTGTTGGCCTCCATGAAGCCCCTGATAGCCCGCTTCAGGTTCTCGGTGCACATGATAACCATGTCAAGGTCAGTGGGGAACTCGATGATCCGCGACTGCAACATCCGTTTCTGATCAGCCGTGAGGGCATTGACATCACCTATCGCCCGTGCCGACACATGCTCAAAATTGGAGGTAGCACCTATGGGCTCTTTCTTGATAGTCTTTTCCGGGTAGAGCGACAGCATCTCCACATCCCCGTCGATAATGCACTCCTTGACCTGGAATGTCTGGATGAGGGCACACTGCAGATCCTTGTATTTCTTGACCTTTACGTCATTACCCAGTGAATCCTTGAGCACATTGCCCCTGGCATCCTTAATATATTCAAACCCGTCCTCCACGGTGGCCTTCACCAGGCTGTCGCGCTGGAACTGACGGTCAGGACTGACGGCAACGTTCTTCAGGTTTATATTCACCACGTAGTCAAACTGTGTGTCGCTGTCGGGAATGGAAGTATGATATTCCACCCACTCGCTGTTGATGCGCGGCAGGTCAAGGGCCAGCAGCTCCTTCTCAAATGTCTCGGGAAATTTTGTGGGGGAGTAGTTCTTCAGTGTGACATATACGCGGCTGATGCCAAGCTGCCTGGACTCCCGCAGCATCTGGTCAATACCTTCATAGTCGCCCACATACTCCTGCGCCCTGACAAACTCATAGTATGCCTGTCGGTATGACTCCCTGGTGTCGTTCTTCATCAGCTCCTGTCCGTGAGTGTAGTAGAAGTCGGCTGCATTCTTTTTTGCAACCACCATCTCCTGCATGTAATCTACATAGGGCCACTCGATGGTTCTGCCTTCATACTGTATTGGTGTTACGGTACGCACGGTTGTCTGCCTGTCGCTCATCTTCCTATAGATGAGGTAAAGCTCATCCCATGCGTTGGCTCTGCCCTCAATCTTCAGCAAACGGATGCGCTCGTTGTCCTGTTCAAGGGCGATGTCCATGGAGCGCTCAAGGGTCTCGATATCCTTTGAGCTTTTGGGGTTTTTCCTCAGCTCGATGACAGCCTTGTTAATGGCTGCGTCATAATTGCCGACCTCGAGCTGTTTCTTTGATGAGCCGCAGCCTGCCAGCAGGAGGGCTGATACAAACATGATTGCGAAAGTCCTTTTCATAAGTCTTTAATTAAAACCCCGCTATCCGAAGGTGCGGGGTTCATATTCAACGTTAGAAAAGGCTGTTTATTGCAGCTGGAAGATGATAGGTATTGAGTATCTCACTCTCACCGGTCTGCCCCGTTGCATGCCCGGTTCCCACCTGGGGGATGCTGCCACTGCCTCTTTGGCGGCGTCATCGAGCAGCGCGTCGACACTGCGGGTGACGGTCACGTTGCTTACATTGCCGTTTGTCTCAACCACGAAGGAGATAAACACCCTTCCCTGGATGCCGTTCTCGGCGGCCAGCTCTGGATAACGCACCCGTTTCTGAACCCACTCGCGAAACTTGTTGATATCACCTCCCCTGAATTTGGGCATATCTTCCACGATAACGAATATCTCATCTTCTGTCTCTTCCTCCTCTGCCTGCAGAACCGGAGCGTAGATCTCCACCACCTTGTCTTCTGAGGTCTCGTCGTCTTGGAACCGCACCTCGTTTTCTATGAACACGTCGTCTTCCACGATCTCAAAGAGGTCGGTGACGGTCACCTCGGGGGGAGGTATCTCTTCCGGCGGTGTCTCTTCGGTAACGGGTATCTGTTCCTCCTCGATTGCTTCCTCTGTCATGCCGTCGAAGATCGAGTCTCTTCTCTGTCCGCTGGTCCATTCGAGGGCCACGATACAGATGATCAGGGCAAGGATAAGTCCAATTTGCAGAAACAGCGACTTCTTGTTTTCCAGGTTTGCCTTTTCGTTTTTCTTGAGTTCCATGTCAATGCTGTTAGTAGGCACCTCAAAGTTACAAAATTGTTTGTCAACTCCGACGCAATGCCATAAAGTGATTTGGAAAAAAAGTTCTATATTTGCACCGCTCCGGTGATATGGGCTGTGATACCCTCCCGGGGAGGTTCATAAAATTACGGGGATATAGCTCAGTTGGCTAGAGCGTGTGACTGGCAGTCACAAGGTCAGGGGTTCGATTCCCCTTATCTCCACATAAGTCGCTCCCTTTTAACGAGTTACAAATTAACCGAAACCTGTAAGCACTTGATTTACTGGTTTCTTTTTCTCCTGTTTCTGATGGTCCACCGCGAAAGAAGGTCAAATTGTCCATCTGGCTCCGGTTTGAACTGACCACCCAGTGCCCGAGCAAGCTGACCTCCACCCACTGGCTTGAACACAGCATTCAAGAAGGTTTTCCCATTAAGTTATAAGCTGATTGCAGCGAGGCGAGCCCAGTATTTTGATAAAGTCTGGGGCGTTCTTCTTCTTGCACACAGCTTGATAATAATCGTATGGTGTCTTTCTTTACTTGTAGCCCAGATCTGACCCTCATTCTCCATGCAGCTATTTATCACGTAAACAGGCTGCAATGCAACATATTTTAAAACTTTTGCAGATGATTGAAAGACTCTGCCCCCTGCTTTATATCCCGCCAAGCTCTATTTGCCGAACTTTGCAGTAGAGTTATGTGAGTTATGCATTGTCGTACGCAGAGAAAAGCCTTTGAGACGTATTGATTGATTCGCGTCAAAATATAGATTGAAATCTGCATGAGTACCAGCTCAGAAAACTAATGGCGGGAATTATATTGGTTAAATTTTACAGTTTCTAACTAAAAACACATAAGGTATGAAAACACTAAAGCAACTATTTCTCATCTGTCTGGTGGCATGCTTTTGTTTAAGCACAGCCAATGCTCAAGAGAAAAAAACAGTGAACGAAGGCACTGGGATACTCGTACCCTATTATCTGCCCTGCTTCGATGAATACGTAAATGGACCTGTATTCTTCAAGAGTACTTCTATAAACAGCCATTGGCAGCATAAAATGTGGGGCACTTTGATAGGGGATGATACGGGAAATGAATATACTTTAATGCAGATTCAAAACGATAACTGGCATCCTTACTTAGAGGGACCAGTCGGAGTTTATACGTGGACTGGCTCATGGAAATTTTTCCTTGATGGCAAACTGGTATATATAGGGCACGGCACTTATCACGTCACCTATAATCCCGATTTTGGAATAATAGTTCAATTTGACAAGGGTTTTGAAGAATGTAAATAGTATTTTTTGAGCTGTTGGTATGACATTTAAGCCCTCGGATTCCGGGGGCTTTTATTTGGCACTGGGACATGAGGTTGTAGTAAGCTTTTTACATGTTGCCGGCATTGCCCCTTCTCCTTCCTTGTAAGGCACTTTGCCGACTTGACAAGTCGTTAGCCATTTAATGTGCCTGTGAGTCGAAGATGAATCAGAATAGACCTCTGTCAAGAACCGGGGACATTTGTTGATTTTGAGACTCAGAGAACAAACTTTGGAACGCAGAGAAAAGTTCGCTACATAAGAAACGCTGAACCATCATAGAATTACTCCGAAACTGTATTAGTGCTGAAGCAGTAAGAGTTGATTTAATATTTGCACCTGGTTGCACTTAAAGTATTTATGTGTAGATCGATTAACTTGAATATTATCGACTGATGCCGGGGGACAATCAGTCAAACAGGAATCGTCGGCAGATCATATGACGATAATATGTTTCAGGTACCTGAGCCCACACGCCCAAGCCGGGCTTTGTGATACATCTCATCATATTCTGCTGCACTGTCTTCCCATGAGAAGTGCTGCGACATGGCATTGTGAATGAGTCCTGCGAAGTGGTCATTTCTGTTCCGGTATGTATCAACAGCCCACAATACGGTATTATATATGGCAGCACCGTCAGGGTCATGGAATTTGAACCCTGTTCCTTCACCCGTGACCTGATTATAATTCTCAACAGTATCGTTGAGTCCGCCCGTTGCCCTCACCACCGGCAGTGTGCCATACCTCAGCGAATAGATCTGGTTCAGTCCGCACGGCTCATATAATGAAGGCATGAGGAATAGATCACAGCCTGCCTCAATCATATGTGCCAGCTCGTTGCTATAACCGATGGTGGTGCTGACCCTTCCCGGGTGCCGTGTCTGAAGGTCTGAGTAAACCGTCTCAAGGTGTTTGTCGCCGGCACCCAGTATCACAAACCTGGCATCCGTATCTCTGATGATGCCGTCAATGCATTCTGCAAGCAAATGAAAACCCTTTTGCACAACCAGCCTGCTCACCACCCCGATCAGAGGTGCCGATTCCCCTCCATTCAGTCCTGACCGCTCCTGCAGTACTCTTTTGCATACTGACTTGCCCTTCAGGTCATTAATACTGTAGTTGGCCGGGATAAGGGTATCGATAGCCGGATCCCACAATGAATAATCCACCCCGTTGAGTATGCCCACATAACGGTCAGCCTTCTCCCTGAGAAAATGGTCAAGTCCGTATCCTCCCTCAACTGTTCTTGTCTCATCAGCATAGCCTCTGCTCACAGTATTGACCATGTCAGCATGGATGATTCCTCCCTTGAGAAAGTTTACTGCTCCATAACATTCAAATCCATGGGGAACAAAATCTTCCTGCGGCAATCCGGAATTATCATAAAACCGCCGGTCATATCTGCCCTGGTATGCAAGATTGTGTATCGTCAATACCGATGCTGTGGAGGCGAACAGCGGATCGCGGAGACACATTCTTTTGAGATATGCAGGCATAATAGCTGTATGCCAGTCATTTGCATGCACAATGTCGGGTGCGAAACCGAACACCCTGCACAGCTCCAGCGCTGCTCTTGACAGGAAAATAAAACGCTCGGGATTATCTTCATAGTCCGTGTGGGTACTGTCGTTATACAATCCCGGCCTTTCAAAGAAAGGGGCGTAATCAATAAAGTATACCTGAACTCCTCCGGGCAGGCAGGCTGTCAGCACAGCACATGAAACAACCTGGCCACCAGTTTCCACAAGCATCTCCCTGACAGCAGTTTCAATATTGTGCAGACGATGGTCAATGACTGAATACTTCGGCATAACAATAATGATATTATGCCCTTTTTTCTTCAGGAACTGTGGCAGGGCGCCAGTCACGTCACCCAGTCCCCCGGATTTGGCAAAGGGTACACATTCGGCCGAGACAAACAGTATGTTAAGGTTGCCGTGCATCAACGGATCCGTCAGCGCTCATGCATTCTCAGTTCTATCTTCTCTTCGGAACCAAAGATCATGCCTACCACCAGGGTAAGATACTCCCTCAGCTGCCTGGTAATAAGATAGTTCTCCAGAACGAACTGTCTAGCATTCTTCCCTATCGTTTTTCTTATCTCAGGATGTTTCAGCAGGTAACGTATACGCATTGAGGCTCCTTCTGGCGTGGTGACCCTGAAGCCTGAGAAGTGGTCAATCACCTGGAGTTTAATGCCGCCGGTATCACCGCCTATCACAGGCTTTCCTTTCCAGAGTGCTTCGGTAACTGTAAGCCCGAAACCCTCTTTCAGCGATTTCTGCAGAATGATATCTGATCCTCTCTGCAAAGCATTTATGGCTCTGTGGGCGTCAGGTGGCAGTTCAAGAACATGTATCATGGGATCTTCACCGGCAAAGGCCTTTACCTCGTTTAGTACCTGTTCGCCTTCAGGATCGTCTGACGCGCCACCGCCGGCAAGCACCAGCTGCACGGGAACGTACTTCTTTACAAGCCGGTAACTCTCTATCACACCTATGGGATCCTTGAAGCGGTCAAACCTTGACACCTGTGTAAGTACAGGTATATCGCGGGAGATACCAAACGACCTGAGGTATTCCTTTATCTCCTTTTCGGGGAGAGCCATGTTCTTCTCACTGAGAGGATCGATACTCGGGGGTATGAGGTACATCGGTTGCTCCAGCGGCTGGGCAAAGTCAGATAACGACCATATGCTTGCATCATATTGCTTTATGTATTCGCGCAGGTATTTCCATACAGGACGGTAAGGCCGGCTGACGTCAATATGGCACCTCCACAGCCACCTGTTACGTCTGTCACTGCAGTGGCTGATCATCGCTGCCGGCTGCGGATCATGAATGAACACCACGTCCGCTCCCAGAAGCTTGTCACGAAGTCTCTCATAATTAAGGACATTGGTCTTCTCATATGTCTCAAGCAAAGAAGGAGAGATATCATCACGGTTACCCTGCAGTGAGTTATGCATCTTCTTTGTGCACTGATAGAAGTCCTTATCACCGGTAACGATCTCCCATTCAGCATCAATACCCAGCTCTCTCTTCAGTGGGATAAGTCTGTTCAGAATCTCCGCCACACCGCCTCCTTCCTTCGTTGAGTTGACATGAAGGATCTTAATTCCCCTCAATGGCCCGGCAAGCTGCCTCAGGTGGTCAATAACTTCATTGCCTACTATCCCGGCATATTGTTCCAGCAAACTTTCCATCAGGCATCTTCTTTTAAATGTTTGTTGAATGCAAGAGTGATCTCACGTCGCATCCTGGTCAGAGAAATAAAAAACGGATCAATGTTGTCAAGATCTTCTATCAGTTTTTCATACGTATCTCCAAAAGCGGCAAGCCATAATGAGAGATCGTTCTTCCTTTCCTCTGTACGTCGCCGGGCGTCTATGAAATGATAAAAGATGCTTCCCAACGACATACCGGGTATTGCATGAAGCATCTCAGTCGGTTCCAGAAAGGTTACGCCGGTATCGAAGACCACCATCTGCGAACGGATAAAATGAAACTCATGCCCTGTCTTCGCCCACGGAACAATTTCCGTCTGTGACAAGCGCTCTTCAATGACTTCTATCAATTCCTGGCGCACATCTTCAATGTTTTCAAAAGCATACGGATCTATTACAGCAAACTTCTCCGACATCCTTGAATCATTAAGGCTCCTGGATGCCCAGACTGCAAAATCATTCTGAAATTCCGGGTCGTCAAAATGGGGGTTCAACAGACCCCCCCAGAAGTGATAGAAAAAGCATCCGGGATGCGCGGTTTTCAACTTGTCGCGCAGCTCCCTGAGTGTCTGCGCTTTCACGCCTGTGGCTATGGCGACCAATGCACAGTCAAGAATTCTGAATCCGTCAATATTCATCTATTGTTATTTTTGATTCGTGCAACTATTTTTATCTGATTATTAAGTTGTTCCATTTCCCGGGAAGAGGATAACATTTATTCTGCGCAGCTATGATCCGAGTATAAAGATAACCAAACCCGTTCAGAACTGCAATCCGGGACAGACTCGGGAAGCCCCCGGTAATGCTGAATCAGTGTATGCTATCCTGCTGTTTAAATCAGAGAATCCTGCCAACTTCATCAGGGGTTTTTCTTTTCTTGATCCCCGACTTCCTGAAATCAGGGCGGGGATAGCCCAGGGGGGTGATGCCGAAGACCTCCTGATCCCCGGTGACGTCAAGCGCCTCCCTGAGTTTTACGGGATCATAGTTGGCAATCCAGCATGCTCCCACACCCTCATTCTCAGCTGCGAGGATGATATGCGTCATGGCAATGGCGGCATCGGTCTCCACTGCGTTATATCCGTCATGGCTCCTGACCCATGCCTGGTCCTTCATCCCGACTACCGCCACTACATGAGGGGCGTCATGGAACCATTCGCGACCGTAACAACCCCTGACCTTCTCAAGCATCGCGGGTGAGGATATCAGCAGAAACCTCCACGGCTGCCTGTTGGCTGCCGACAGAGCAAGTCGCCCCGCTTCGAGGATTTTTCTCAGGGTCTCCTCAGGGACAGGCTTCGAAGGATCATAACTGCGGATGCTCTCGCGTGTGTTGATCAATTCTGTGAATTCCATATCAAAAGGCATTACTTCAGTTTAACGAAATGATCCAGAGCTCCCAGGTAAAGTGATTCCTCCCCGGGCAATTCCAGTTGAAATGTTGAAAACAGGTAGTAGTCTTTCCTGACGGCTCCCATTCCGGCCAGCGAAGCTGCCGGACCAGCAAGTAATCTGGTCAGGTTGCCTGTCAGGGTTTCATCACCCTCGGCCTGCTTCTGAATCTTGTCCTTCAGGAACGAGGTGAACTGCTGTTCAGAGGGGTTTGTGACAAAAAGAAGTGCCAGGGATAGGATGAGTATTATCCATCCGGACGGAAACCTTCGTGATTTTCTTGCTGAACTCATGCCGTTACAGGTCTAATGATGATTTTCATGAAAAATGGACACCGGTCAAATTTACGTTGTAAACTCATCTTATACAAATAGACCAGGACGCATAGAAAACATTTTGGGACGCAGAGAAAAGCCTTTCACCAAAAAGATATCGAACTTGACATATGCTTGTGGATGATATAACTTTATACCTGTGGCTAATAATCAAATTATTCAGAAAATCATATTATGTAATTATATCACCTCTAAAACCTCTTAGATATGAAAAGACTATTAACTCTACTGTCCTTCCTTGGAGTCGTCGTTTTGGCCACATCACAGGAAGTGGCCATGGAGAATCCGGTGGCACAGGAAAATCTGGCCATTCAGCTTCCTACTCCCTCCTTCGACAGCAATACATCTGTTGAGAATGCCCTGCTGACAAGAAGATCAGAAAGAGTGTTCCTGCAGGATGCCATCAAACTCGAAGATCTGTCACAGATACTCTGGGCGGCCCAAGGCGTTACATGGGAGATTGACACTATGCCAAGATGGTTTATCGGAGAAAAATGGTTTGGCGGAGTTCGTACTGCACCTTCGGCAGGAGCTCTCTTCCCTATTGAACTTTATATTGCCGTCGGAAATGTAGAGAGTCTTGATCCGGGCCTCTACAAATACAAAGCACTGAACCATACTATTGTCAAGGTTATGGACGGCGACAAAAGAGAAGATGTCAGAAAGGCAGCACTAAATCAAATTGCCATAAAGAACGGACAGGTATGCATAATTATCGCAGCAAATTTTGGCAGGACAGAATATAAGTATAAGGCAAGGGCAACCCAATATGTCTATATTGAAAGCGGAGCTGTATGTCAGAATATCTACCTGCAGTGCAATACCCTGGGGATCGGAACTGTCCTGATCGGGGCCATCAGGGAAGAGCCGATGAAGGTGGCTCTGGACATGCCGGATTCTGAAACTCCAATTGCAGTCATGCCAATAGGTTATCTGATTCCGAAAGAAGAGTAATGATATAACAATGACCGCCAGATCCCCTGATGAGCCAGTAATTCTTCAAGTTGTGAATCGTTTGTCGCTTTTATGTTTTATCCCTTTGAGAGAGTGCCACCAGCTTGGGGACATAACGGGGATCCTCGGCGTACGGGATACAATTGAGGAAGACGAGGTAGAAATCGCTGTCAATCTCGCTTCCAATCCTGTAACCTCGCGACAGGTAATACTTCTGCCACAGGGCATAGTCGATGACGGAATCTGACCAGTGTGCATACTGCGCGTGCTCCTTGTAAATCCCTGTTGCTACCGTTGGCCTCAGACCCGGATACTTCATCCCGAACAGGTTGTTGCCGTTGCGAAAAATGTCAGAGGTAAAATTTCCCGTTTCCAGCTTCGATTGCAACAGTACAACATCCCGGTAAATTATTCCTTCGTACTCAAGACATGACTTCAGCAGCTCCTCACTGAACGGCATATGCCTGAGCTGGTAATAGAAGAATGACCTGTCCGACTGTGACCTCATTGCCTCTGTAATCATTGCCCTCCCACCGGGAACCTCGGCGGATCCCAGAAGGAATATCGTGCCAAGTATAATCGCCCGCGTGGCAGACCCGCTTGTCACCTTCCAGAACTTTAAACCCCGGAAGGCTATCCAATACCCGGATGCAACGCGTAAACCTGAAGAAATATGCTTGAATGTCTTCATGGCTGTTCGGTTTGACTTTCGGATCAAAGTTACTTCACTGGCCTCTTCAACACAAGTACCTCATGCCCATCTAGTGGTACTTTGAGGCAATTCTTGGACACATTGATCAAAAAATCAGAGTGCTCCATTGACTGACTCAAACCGTTCAAGGAAGGAATAAGGATCTTCGTCAAAAAGAGGTCAATTTTTACGGTGAAAAGAGGGAATCAGGGACTATCCGGTAAAGGTGTCAGCCTATATTCCTGGCTATCTGATCAATATATACCCGAAATAATGAAAGTTGTCGATTCGGTGATTTTGACCAATCGAAGTGTAGAAAAGATATATTTTGGGAATGGTACGAGTATATTTTGTTGAAATATTTGCTTTATACGTATATTTGATGTATGTTTGTACGTACACAAGGCAACAATGGACACAAAACTGACAATAAAACTTGACCACGGAGTGATAATCCGGGCAAAAAGATATGCCAGACATCGCAGGACGAGCCTTTCAAGGCTTATTGAATCTTACCTCGACTCTGTAACAACAGAAGATCCCGATGATCTTGAAATCACACCCCTGGTGAAGAGCCTGAGCGGTGTCATCAGAGTGCCTGAAGATTTTGATTACAAGAAAGAGCGCTCTGACTACCTTAATCGAAAGTATTCATGAAAAGAGTATTTCTTGATACCAACATAGTAATTGATCTGTTGGCTCAGAGAATGCCATTTTACAACGAAGCAGCCAAACTGTTTTCCCTTGCGGATAAGAATGAAATTAAACTCTACATTTCGGCGCTTTGCCTGGCTGACACAAATTACATCCTCTCAAGACATCTCCCGCCAGCCGAAGTCCGGATAATATTGAGGAAGTTTAAGGTATTGGTATATGTTCTGCCGTTCGAAGATAAAATTGCCGATCTGGCACTGAACTCAGATTTTCACGATTTTGAAGATGCCATTCAATATTATACTGCCACAGCAAACGAACAGGAGTTGATTATCACAAGGAATCAACCTGATTTTAAAGAGAGTAAACTTCCTGTCATGACTGCCGGTGAATTCCTGGCATCCGTAAAAAGTATCGAATAAAACCAAAGGAATAAGAGTCGGTTCAGGATGGAATGCCTGTCCATATGCATAATTCTGCCGTCAAAATCCGACGGGCCATCCTGAGGCTGCCGGCTTTGACTTTTGCTGGTTTATAACTACCTTCCCTGTCTATAAATACTTGGTTTCAGAACAGTGACAAATTCCGAAAAATGAAAGGAAACAAAAACCAGGCAGATGACTATCTGAGCCCTCATTTCATTACCCGAAGTAACTGGCTGAGAGCAGCAGTACTTGGAGCAAATGACGGAATCTTATCGACAGCAAGTATTGCCATCGGCGTTGCAGCGGCAAGTAATACACGGGAACCGGTAATACTGGCGGCACTGGCAGGATTGGTTGCAGGGGCATTATCGATGGCGGCAGGGGAATACGTTTCTGTGAGCTCTCAGACGGATGTGGAGCATGCTGATATTGAAAGAGAGAAACAGGAATTGGAAGAAATGCCTGAACTGGAGTTACAACGATTGGCGGGAATTTATGAAAAACGAGGCCTTAAAAAAGAAACCGCTCATCAGGTAGCGAAGGAACTGACGGCCAATGATGCATTAGCCGCACATGTCAGGGATGAACTGGGTATTAATGAAATTAGCCAGGCGAAACCAATCCAGGCAGCGTTTGCTTCAGGAGCCGCATTTACAATAGGCGGCATTATGCCTTTCCTGGTGACTCTGTTTCTGCCCATGAAAAGTATGGAATACTCTCTTTATGGATTTGCCATCTTCTTTCTCATCATTCTGGGTTCCCTGGCAGCCAGAACGGGAGGCTCAAGCGTGACCAAAGCCATCATCAGGATTTCTTTCTGGGGCACTGTCGCAATGGGCCTGACGGCCCTGGTGGGATATCTGTTTAATGTAACTGTCGGATGAGACAGCAGCACAGAAGACGTGTTGAACAAAATAAGGCTTCAGCGCTAAACAAAGGCTTTAGCCACCTGCAGATCACCGAAGCAGTAAGTCTGCCAATTGCCGGTTTATGAGAAGAATACCAGGTTACTCCCGACGGAATCTGACCCTGGTCACCTCACTGATCCAGCTGCCGACGTTGAATACGATGCCTTCGTCAAGGATCCTACGGTAAAAACACTCCTCCTTTGTCGGAAAGAGCTGTGAGTAAGCTTTTATCTTAGCCTCCGCCTCCTTCCGAAGCGAAGGATCAACCTTTATGGCCGCCTCCAGGTAGTCGACAGCCACCCAGTAGGCGGTGTGATTGTCAAATGTGTTTCCAAGCTCGGCCCCCGCATAGCATTCGGCAAGAAGCATCAGTGCGCCAGCATTTCTTTTGTTGAGCTGAAAAGCATGCTCAGCCCGATCACGGGCCGCCTGTCTGTTGCCACGGGCCAGTTCCATCTCCGCCACCCTCAGGATCACCTCTGACCTGACTGCACTTGTGGTGTCGCAGTTGTATGCCTCGGTGAAATAGGCTACGGCTCTCTCAAGGTTGTTTCTGGCTGCATTCAGCTCGGCCAGCCTGACGGCATTGGCGGCAGACCTGTCATTTGCAAAGAGCTTGAGGGCTATGCTGTAATAGAAGTCTTCACCGGAGCAACCGGTATCATCAAGCAGAGCAAATACTTTATTAATCAGCACTCGGTCCCTGGGGTTACCGTTAACCTTCTTAGCATACAGCCTCTCAATGTCACTGCATCTCATCGCCCCGCATGTCCGGAAGAATGTTTCAAGATTATTCAGATCATCGGCATAACCGTAGTTGTATTGATTACTGCCAATCCGGTTATCCAGAGTACTGATAGATTTTACGAAAGCATCTGCCAGCTCCTCATCACCGATCATATCCATAGCCCAGAGGCTGGCGGCCACAGTCCCCAGAAGCACAAAATGACTGCATCCCATCTCCCCGGGAAACATTTCGGCAGCCTCGGCAATGATATTGTAGCATAATCCGAGGTAAAGAGGATCGTCTCCTGTCAGGTCCAGGAGCAGTTCGGCCTTGTGAAGTTCGTTTGATGCTCTGCCTTCAAAATAGTAGGATCGCTGGGTAAGGAGCATAAGTACCGAGTCGATGTAAGCCAGATCTTCTGTCCGGCCAAATAGCTCAAGGTAAAGAGCTTCCCCGTCAGAGTAGAGTTCCTCAGACAATGCGGGGCATTCAGCCAGGACCCGGCGCCAGTAGTAGATGGCTCCGTCGATATCATTACCGTCAATGCATGTTCTGTATTGAGATATGTAACTGATACACACTCCGCTGTCTCCTCGGCTTTCCGGCAGCGTATCCGTTGAAACTACTGTCTGGGCTGACAGGCTCATGGTAAGGAATAGCAGCACCAATGATGCCATGATCCTTACTGCCCTGTAGAAGATCTTTATATGCTCCATCATCCTTTGTCTTGTTAAAGTAAAAAGGGAATCAAACACTCTTCATATATAACAGATCGGAAAAGAGATTCGTATATAGTTGTCAGAATAGATTTTGCTTAGAACCCTCCGGCTCTCCGTTGCAATTCCAGATTTTAAAACTATTTAAATAAAATTGACATTGAATTAAATACTGTGTAGCTTTGATAAGGCTACTGGTTGATGAAGAATAACGCTCCACAGGAACCCCTTTTTTTAAAAAACTTAATTTAACCCTTAAGACTATGAAACACATCAGACACAAACTGGTCATGTTCTTTGCTACAGTTTCCATTGCTGCCTTACTGTCATCATGTATGATGACCAAAACCAGCGTTGGTACATTCAAGGAAACAAGAGGAAATGAATATACTTACTCCAAAGGCAAGCAGTGGTGGCTCTTTTGGGGAATCGTCCCTATTGGAAGAACCAATCTTTCAACCCCGACTGATGGTTCGTGTCAGGTGATTACAAGATATAATTTTGTGGATTTCTTAATCTCAGGTGTAACGGCCGGGATCCTCACTACTGAGACTATCAGGATAGTGGCCAAGAGATAAATACCCCCCTGTTGAAGAAATAAGAGCTAATAAAGTGCTACATTGATGCTTCCCGGCCATGGAAAGTGATATGTCATGCTTTATTAGTTAATATGACCATTAATAACCAATACAGTCATAAGATGAGAAAACTGATCATTTTGTTCGTTTTTCTATTTGCGTGTACTATCCTGAATAGCCAGGATAGCAGGTTCTATAGGTCTTATCCACAATCTACACCGGATTCTCTTCTGACCCCGGGTGTGGTAATAAGGAATGATATTGCCAATATGCAGTACTGCATGGGCAAATACTACCAGGAAAGAAGGATTGCAGCATATTGTGAAATCGGTTCTGCGGTGACTTTTGCCTCCTTCTACGTAGTTGCGGTCTATACAGACCTGGATGGATTGGATCGGATGCTTCTTGCTTCTTCAGTTGCGCTTGCAGCAGCAACCCTGATTATTTATATTGACTCTGATAAGTGGCTGAAAAGGGGAAGTATCAAACTTATGCCGGGATCTATCAGAGTATATTTCTAGTATTATATCTGACTGGCTACTGTTATAATCTGATAACCAATACATAGCCAGATCCAATCGGAGATATCGGCTTTTTTGGCCAAATGAAAAATAGATATCCCGTGAAACTCTCTTCACGGGATGATCTTTATTTTGTTGAGAGTTCCTGATCATGCAGGTTTTATTGCACAGGAGCCAGTTACTGAACCTCTACCCGCGATTGTCCTGTTTTTAGATTTACAGTAAATCCGGGCACTATTTTAAAATTATCCATTAATGTATACATTTGGCTGCAAAATTTACCAAAACGAACCCAGGTGAATCTTCTTAAGGAAAAGCTGTCAAAGTACGATGCCCCCCAGAAAGTGATGGAGGCAGGAATCTATCCCTATTTCAGGGAGATCGAGTCGGAACAGGATACCGAAGTCATCATCCGCGGCCGGAAGGTGCTGATGTTCGGCTCAAACAGTTACCTCGGTCTCACCAACCACCCGAAAGTCATCGAGGCAGCCAAGGCTGCCACTGACAGGTACGGCACCGGCTGCGCGGGATCACGGTTCCTCAACGGCACCCTCGACATCCACACCAGGCTTGAGAACAGGCTGGCTGAGCTTGTCAGTAAGGAGGCAGCCCTCTGCTACAGCACCGGCTTCCAGGTCAACCTGGGCGTGGTTTCAGTCCTGGCCGGCCGCCATGACTACCTGATCCTCGATGAGCTTGACCATGCCTCCATAATCGAGGGCAGCAGGCTATCATTTTCAAAAGTCCTCAAGTATGACCACAACAACATGAAGGCTCTCGAGGCTAAGCTGAAGCTCTGCAACAGGGAGCGCATAAAGCTCATTGTCGTTGACGGTATCTTTTCCATGGAGGGCGATATTGTTGATCTCCCGGGCGTGGTGAGCCTGGCAGAGAAATACGATGCCTCAGTCATGGTTGATGACGCCCATGCCATTGGCGTGATCGGGAAAAACGGCTCAGGCACTGCATCACACTTCGGCCTGACAGACAGGGTCGACCTGACAATGGGCACCTTCTCAAAATCATTTGCCGCACTGGGAGGGTTCATTGCTGCCGACAGCTACCTGATCAACTACCTGAAACACAACTCCCGCTCACTGATATTCAGCGCAAGCATGACACCGGCGTCGGCGGCCGCGGTGCTTGCCTCAATCGAGATAATGGTGAACGAGCCGGACCGTATAGAACATCTCTGGAAACTGACTGAGTTTGCCCGTAACGGATTCAGGGCAGCAGGTTTTGACACCGGGAGATCAGAAACGCCCATCATCCCTCTCTACATCAGGGACAATATCAAGGCACTACAGATCACCAGGGACCTGCTGGACGACGGCATCTTCGTCAATCCTGTCGTCTCCCCTGCAGTACCAAAGAACGACAGCCTGATCAGGTACTCGCTGATGGCAACACATACATTTGAGCAGGTGGAGTTATCCATAGAGAAGATCACCCGGGCAGCAAGAAACCTTGGTATCATCAGTTAAACAGGTCACTGCCTATTCATAAATGAAAAAAGTTGTACTCATCACCGGAATCTCCTCCGGCTTCGGAAAGCACACCGCTGATTTGCTGGCCGCCGAAGGACACACGGTATACGGAACTGTCAGAAAAGAAGTTGATCTCAGCAGCGGGGTCCACGTCCTGCGGATGGACCTTACCGATGCCGATTCGGTCCGTGATACCGTGGCGACCGTCTTCTCCCGTGAGAAGCGCATTGATGTGCTGATCAACAACGCCGGAATGCATACCGGCGGGCCGGCAGAAACCATTCCCGACGATTTTCTGATGCTGCAGATGGAGACTAATTTCATAGGTACCGTACGCATTACCCGTGAAGTCCTCCCGGTTATGAGAAATCAGGGTGGTGGTACCATCATAAACTTCAGCTCAATAGGCGGATTGATGGGACTCCCCTTCCAATCGTACTACTCTGCCGCCAAGTTTGCCCTGGAGGGCTTAAGCGAAGCGCTGCGGCTGGAGGTCCGGCAGTTCAATATCAGGGTGGTGCTCATCAACCCCGGCGACTTCCGGACAAATAACACCATCAACAGGAGAAATTTCCTTGCCGCCACCAATGATGCTGATCCCTACCATGCGCAGTACAGCATAACCCACGGCATCATCGAAAGGGATGAGACCGGGGGAATGGATCCGGTAAAACTGGCAAAGAGAATAGTAAAGATAATGCACAGCCGTAAGCCCCGGCTGAGGTACGTGATTGCATCACCGGACCAGAAACTATCCGTCCTTCTGAAAAGATTCCTGCCCGAGAGATGGTTCATGAAGATCATAGGCAGCTATTATCGGGTCAGATAACCATTTATATTGTCACTGCCCAAGAGTCTGCACAGACGCGCTGCCACATGTGACCTGCACCCCACATCTTTCCCTTTGACACATCATCTTTGCCGGAATATCGGGTATTCTTATTAACTTCGGGGTCCAATTCTTTTGTATTCTCTCATAATGAAGATCACTCACAGGAATAGTGCCGTCACAGTGCTTTTACTTATGCTTGCAGCAGCTCTGTCTGCGCAGCAGGCGGCTAATATCAATGACCCCTGGGATGATGAAAAGTTCTTCAATATGGGGTACAGCCTCGGGCTCAATGCAATGACCTTCAGAATTGACCCCTCTGAACAGTTCATGGCATCGGATTCTCTCTATCCTTCGAAGGGAAACCCCTATCCCGGTATCAGCATCCACCTGGCAACCAATTTCAGGCTGAACCAGTTCTTTGACATCAGGCTGCTGCCGGGCATTTCGTTCGGACAGAGAGTGATAAATTTTAACTCCGACCGCATGACCGACACGGTTTACGGGCCGCAAAAGATCGAATCAAGCTTCATCGAACTACCCATCCAGTTAAAATATGGCTGGCGGATGCGTAACATCAAACCGTACGTCATTGGCGGTGTGAACTGTCGCTACGACTTCTACGCACAGGAGAATTATCGCCTGGAAAGACCCGTCTATCTCCGTCTTAACCGTCCAGACCTCTACTGGGAAGTAGGTACGGGGATGGATTTCAACCTTACTCACTTCAAGCTTTCCGTCGAGCTCAAGATGTCAAACGGCATCGCCGACGTCCTGGCTCATGACTCCCATCCCGATTACCCGGAATACTGCAACTCCATCGACAAACTGAGGTCGCGAATCTGGGTGCTCTCGTTCCATTTCGAGTAATAAAGCTGCATCAGCTTCCACAGGTCAGTGCTGCCCGGCAGTGTAATCTATGAACATTGTGCATTTGTCCACTCCTCTCCAATGTTGGTCAAAAATATTGCCATTTGTATTCGCAAACGTGCGGATTATAAGGTTATTTCGCGAAATTTGCTGACATGTATAGCGAGGATTGCACGTTATTCCCTCTCCTGCTGTAACTGACAAATATCAATGAAGTACAATTACAAAAACCTCTTTGCGTCGCAGCACGAGAAATTCATGGCGATATTGGGTCAGGACTATTTTTCTTCCCTCCTCATTGATGATGATCTATCAGATTCTGCCGTTATCATCTCCGACAGGAGGGTATACCAGGTGGGAAAACTGTATGAGGCAGGCCTCAGGATTCATGGCGGGGGACTGAGGACAAACAGGGGAAAGAAGATCGTCAGCCTTGAGGATGTGACGGGAACAACCAGCAAAGAGATAATCAAACCTCTGCCGGGATCAGTTCTGGGATGCCTGGGTTTCATTGCAGCAATACTCGGGCTTCTGTCAGATGTGACCGAGTCAATGGTAATAATGCTGATCATCGCGGCCCTGCTGATAGCAGCAGGTGTTTTCCTCATAATAAAACTGAGGAAGCGGTACCTGATAATCGAGTATGCCGGTGGCAGCATTGCCCAGCCGGTGAAATTCATCACCGATACTGAACTCAACCTCTTCCAGGGAATAATCTCCGTAGAGAAAGAGAGGCTGATGTCGGGTGCCGGCGACCATAAGGAGTGTCCCAACTGTGGCGAAAAAATACAGCTATCGGCAAGGATATGCCGTTACTGCGGCGAAACGCAGAAGGAAACAGCTGCGGAATAACCTCAGGTACCAGCCAATGCCATCATACTCCGCCTGAGCAACGGAGAGAGATACTGCAGCCCGCGCAGAACAGAGGCAGATGCCTTACGTTGATATTACCCCCGGGCTATCAGAGACAAGACAAGTAGACTGATAATGCCCCCGGGGGTTCAGAGGCAAGATCTGAATGTTGATTATGCCCCCAGGCTCCTGAATGCTTCCAGTACCAGGAAGACAGGCCAGACAATTGCCTTAAGGAATCCCAGCACCCCCATCCAGAACCCTGTGGCTGTGGAGATGAAATAGATGGCCGCGCCTATCAGCCCCAGCCCGTATACGGCCCCGTTTGCCGGAGCAGTGCGTTGAATGTTTTCTTTCATAGTCTCTTCCTCCTCAATTAGCAGCTTTCTTTCAGATAGATAGTTTGTCTTAAAATATTACTGTTTTTATTTCAGGGCATTAAAATTATTATACCCCGGGGTGATATCCAAATTTATTTTTTCATCCTTCAGTCCTGATACCTCCTGATGCTTGTCAACTGATTGCTGCAATTCGTCAAAAAGGATTTTTTGACCTATGACATTATATTATGCCACGAGGCCTCATAAAATCGCTCTTACAGAGTATAAGTGAAAAATGTACAGATTCAGGCATATCAAATTATCTTTGCAAAAAAGAGTGATCGGTCCTAAATTGAAGATTTTCGGCCTGACCTTTGCGGGTTAGGTATGATAATGCAGATGCAATGACCAATAGATCGGTAAAAAAAATACTGTTTGCGTCACTTGTTTTCATCTTTTTTCTTACGATCGCTGACAGCAGCTTCACCATGGAGCCGGCTTATCTGTCGCACTCCGCAGGCATGATGCCTGTGGTTTATCCTCAGCAGGATTATCCAAACGATTACGGTGATGCCCCTGCCAGTTACGGCTCGGCAGGCCATGTCATAACCAGCTGGGTATATATGGGTTCCGCCCCTGACGGTGAAGCAGCAAGCCAGTTCTCCGATGAGGCGGATGGCGACGACCTGAACGGACGGGATGACGAAGACGGAGTGACATTCCCGGAGATGAAGCCGGGAGCTTCTGTCACTATTGCTGTCAGGACGGTCAAGAACTCTTTCTTCCAGACCGGATACCTGAATGCCTGGATCGACTGGAACGGAGACGGGGATTTCAATGACAAGGATGAGAGGATTGCCGAAAACCGCAGAGTGCCCTCAGGATCAGCAATATTCTCTGTGTCGGCGACCGTACCGTCTGGTGCCATTGTCACAAGGCCCACCTTTGCACGCTTCCGGATAGGGCCCCGGGTGAGCAGTCCCACCGGTACTGCCTCTTCAGGTGAGGTGGAGGATTACATGATAAAAATTGCATGTGCGCCTCCGGATCCTCCAAAAATCGGCAGGATAACCTTTCCGAGCTGTGAAGAGCCCTATGGGAGCGTGGTTCTGGAGGGACTGCCCTCCAGCGGCACCTGGACCCTGACGCGGCTTCCCGACGGTGAAACTGTCACAGGCAACGGGTCGACATTCACATACAGCGGCCTGGCACCCGGCACTTACACCTTCACCGTCAGCATCGAAGGAGGATGTATCTCCAACCCCTCAGAGCCTGTAGTCATTGAACAGGGGCAGGCGGTGCCGTCGGCTCCCGTGACGGGCACTATTACACAGCCTAACTGCAATGTATCTACAGGTATGGTGGTACTGACCAGTCTGCCACCGTCCGGGACATGGACGCTGACACGCTATCCCGAAGGAATCATCTACACCGGGTCCGGGGGGACCATCACCGTCACCGGCCTTGAGGCGGGTACCTATACCTTCACCGTCACCAACTCTGACGGCTGTACCTCACTGCCTTCAGCAGAAGTTGTCATCGATCCTCAGCCACCCACACCCACTCCCCCGGTACCCGGAACAATAACCCAGCCCACATGTGAGGTGCCTGCCGCCAGCGTCATTCTCACCGGACTGCCGGCTGAGGGTGAATGGACACTGACAAGGTTTCCCGGAACATATACCAGCACCGGTACCGGCAGCTCCTTCACCGTCGACGGACTCAACCCCGGTTCATACAACTTCACCGTCACCAACAGTGCCGGGTGCACCTCTGCCGTCTCCACAGTGGTGGTCATCAACCCTCAGCCGGGACCCTTCCCGACGCTGGTGATCACAAATCCGCCTCCGGTATGCTCCCCGGGTACCGCTGACCTGACACTGCCATCCGTAACTGCAGGTTCAACCCCTAACCTCATCTATACCTACTGGACCGACGCACAGGCTACAGTACCACTGGCAACACCCTCTGCAGCCCCGGAAGGGACATACTACATCAGGGGAACCATCAGCGGCGGCTGCTCATCGGTCAGTCCTGTTACCGTAACCGCACTCCAGCCTCCGACAGCCAATGCCGGTCCCGACCAGTTTCTTACCTATCTGTTCCACACCACTCTTAATGCAGCTTCTCCCGTGGCAGGTGAAACCGGCACCTGGACAACGGAGGAGGGCTCGGGGTCCTTTGATAATCCCAATGACCCTGCCACGAGAGTAAGCGAACTCTCGATGGGTGAAAATATACTTAAGTGGTCTGTCTCCAACAACGTTTGTACTCCTGCATTCGACTATCTCATGATAACCGTCCGCAACCTGACTGTCCCCACTCTGATAACCCCGGACATGAACGGCAAGAATGACTTCTTCTTCCTTGAAGGCATTGAGGCTCTGGTGAAGACCGAGCTCACGGTGTTCGACAGGCGGGGGATGATGGTGTTTGAGACCGCCGATTATGACAATAACTGGTACGGTATAGATTATAACGGCAAGGCTCTTCCTGACGACACATATTTCTACGTGCTCAGGTCGGAAAACGGCCTCTCACTGAGCGGTTACATTGTGATCCGCAGATAAGCAGAATCAGCAGTTAACAGCCGGACAGAAAAATGAAGGGCGCCCTCAGCGGGACGCCCTTCATTTTCTCAGTTAACCTAAATCTAAACCTAATAACCTGGATTCTGCTGGCTGGCTATCGCCGGGTTGGCGTCGAGCTCAGCCTGCGAAATCGGAAGAATAATCTTGTAGAAATCCCTTGTGATGGTCTTGTCACGGTGTATAATGACCACAGCAGGTGTGATGAACTCATCATTAAACTCTATCGTCCTGTTGAGTCTCAGCATGTCAAAGTACCTGTGACCCTCGGCAAATAGCTCTTTGCTCTTCTCATCAATGATCATATCGAGTGTAACGGTGGTCTCATCTGCCGGAGCCAGGGCCGGTGACCGTTTACGTATCTGGTTGAGATAACCGGCAGCCTTGACCCTGTCAGGGGTAGGAAGAGCAAGGGCGGACTCTGCTGCGATAAGATAGATCTCGGAGAGCCTTATCAACTTTACGTTGACCGCTGAAGTTGAACCTTTGTCTCCGGCAAGATCCACTCCGGCATACTTCCGGCATGAGCCGAATCTCTCAGTAGATGACTCATCGTAATCCATGATACCCCAGCGCACATCAGTCAGGTCTTCACTCATACGGTTTATCCAGTAGTCACTGGCCATGAACCACCCCATTGCATTCTTGACGGTGCCGAGACGAAGGAGATAGAAGCCAAGTGATCCTCTTCCCAGGTCAGCCTCATCAGGGTAAATGCCGAGTTCCAAAATTGACTCTGATCCGAACTCATTTGACCATGAGTCAATCCACTCCTCATTGGAGTAGAGAGAATAGGGCCCATCATTTATTATCTCCTCAGCATCGGCAAGGGCAGCGGTGTAGTTCTCCATGAAGAGATTCACCCTTGCCTGAATTGCCAGGTTGGCATAGTAATTAAGGTAGCCATCCTCAGCGGAGGTTGACAGCAATGGGGCTCCTGCGGTCAGGTCATCCATGATCTGCCCGTATACTGCTTCGACACTGGCCCTGGTGGGCTGGGCAGAAGCATCAAGAGGTTCGAGTATCAGTGGAACACCGAATGATGCCTTATCCATATTGTAAGGCTTGCCGTACATCCTGACCAGATCAAAATACATCAGTGCCCGGGCTGTTAAAGCCTGGCCCTTGAACTCATTCAGATCGTCAGTTGCATTGCCTGCCTCCTCTATCTTGGCGATGTTTGCAAGCAGGTTGTTGGCCTGCAGAATATTGTGATATATCTGCGACCAGAAACCGGAGTAGGAGTTGGATGTGGCTGAGTGGTTGAAGGTGTAAAGTGCATCAAGACCTCTTCCCTGCGACCGTAATGCAAAATCACCACCTTTGGCATCACCGTAGATGACAAAGTTCCTGCCATAGTAATTTGACGACGTCATCTTCCTCATCAGGCCGTTTATCGCCACCTCAGCGTCGGCCTCATTTGTTATTGACGTCTCAGCTGCAGCATAGTTACTTGGCTTGACTTCCAGAAAATCCTCGCAGGAGGCCAGTAGTAAGATGCTCAGTACTGTAATTATCGTTGTTATCTTTTTCATTTTCGTAGCTTTTATGATCAGAAACTGGCTTCAATACCGAAAGTGTAAGTCTTGCCGATGGGCAGTTCCCAACCCCTGGTACCGTATTCGTTTACTTCAGGGTCATATACCTTGTGCGCTGCAAGTGTCCATAAATTGGCACCGTTAAAATATAGCCTCACACCCGAGAGCTTTATTTTGCTGACAATGTCGCTCGGAATTGTATACCCAAGTGTGATGCTTTTCAGTCTCAGGTAATCAGCCGGGTGCATATGCCTGCTGCTCCTCTGGTTGACATCCTGCATGTCAATGGCAACCCTCTGTGGATAAAGTGAGTTAGTGTTCTCCGGTGTCCACCGGTTGTCATAGGCCCATTGAGACATGATCCTTTCCCAATAATATCCGTCGTCATTGCAATCCTTACCGGCAAAGTCAAATGTGTTTCCTCCCAGCTTATAGGCAAAATTAAGGGAGAGTCCCAAGCCCTTCCAGTTAAAATCGGTGTTAAGGCCTCCGAACAACCATGGATGAATGTCGCCAAATATGACATGATCCGCATTGGTGTAATCATAGGTGGCAGGGCGTCCGTCAACCGTCAGGTCGGGGGTCTCATCGTTATTCAGGAACCAGACGTTCTTTCCGGTCTCATCTTCTACCCCGGCCCACTCCGGACCGTAGAGGGCGAGAGTCGATTCACCCTCTCTGTAAATAAACCGTGCCCTGTTGTCGTCGCCCGTTGGATCCCACCATATGATATCCTGACCGCCATAGAGCTTTGTGACGGTGGACTTGACATGTGATGCGGTGAGTCCGGCGGTCCAGGTGAAGTCGCTTCTGCGCATGATATCACCATAGAGCTCTAATTCAATACCCCGGTTGTTTATCTCACCAACGTTCTTGAGTGTCGACGAGAAGCCCGTGACCATCGAGATGGGCACGTCCTGCAGAAGATCTTTTGAATCCCTGCTGAAGAACTCAACGGTACCGCCAATCCTGTCATCCAGCAGCCCGAACTCAAGTGCAATGTTGTATGTGTAGCTGGTCTCCCAGGAGAGGTTGGCATCTGCGGCCGTGCTTACACCGCCACCCGGCTCTTCCATGTATTTGGAGGTGTAGCTCGTCAGTGACCGCCATCCGTAGTTGGCCGACGGCAGGGTGCCGTTAACACCGTATGAAGCCCGTAGCCTCAGTCCTGAGATAACCCCCACATTATCCATGAAGGCCTCCTGATCAATACGCCATGATGCCGCCAGGGACCAGAAATTACCCCAGCGGGTTTCCGGTCCGAGGCGTGATGAACCGTCACGCCTGAAAGAGGCAGAGGCGTAGTATTTATCGTTGTAGTCATATTCGGCACGCGACAGCATTGAGAGCATTGTGTTGCCCCAGTAATAGGCATTTGCGTCGAGCTTGCCAGCTGTGGCTACCGTATGCAGGGCACTGGTGGGCAGATTGGTTCCCGAAGCCCTCTGGTAGTCAGTAATGTTTCGCTCAGCCTCCCAGCCCAGAAGAATACTCACATTGTGCTGTGAGGCTATCTCCTTGTTATAATTCAATGTGGTGGATGAGACCAGTTTGTTGATATTGGTATTGCTCTCAGTAATCGAACCGTTTACATTGGAACCGCTGAAGTGCAGCGGACTGAAATAAAGATGATCTGCTGTGTTGGCATTGTCATATGACAGGATCGACTTGAATATCAGTTCAGGAAGTATCGTCACCGTCACAGTTTCATTTGCAAGCAATCGCAGTGTCTTGGAACTGTTTTCCCACTGGTCATTGTAGTAGACCGGGTTGTAGGCATAACTTCCGAACCTGGATGTCCAGGGTTCACCTGTCTGGTAATCTGTTGGCCAGTAAAGCGGCCAAAGCAGGTTCCGGCTCTGCATAAAGTAGTTGTTTCCGGTGGAACGTGAGTCATTAAATCCCTCCTTACCGCTGTTTGAAAGGTTTACATTGGTGGTAAACTCAATGAACTTGCCAATCTTCTGCGAAAAGTTAATTCTGCCCGTGATTCGGTTGAAGCTGTTTATAACGCTGCGCCCCAACTCATTTGTATATGAGAAGGAGGTGTAATAACTTGATGACTCTGTTGCTCCGCTCACCGAAAGGTCATAAGACTGATAGACAGCCGTGCGGAAGAGCTCCTTTTCCCAGTCGAAATATTTACCGGCCCTCTCGCCCGAAATAGTCAGCGAATTTATTGTGTTGTCAGGAGCAGTGAAGATGTAACCGTGTTTTTTGAACCTCCGGTTGAGCTGATAGAGTGCACTTTCACTGGCTTCTTCGTAGGTATCTCCGTAGCTGTATACCCCTGCATTCCAAAAGTTCTCGTAATACAGCCTGACCTGATCCTCCGGGCTTGCCGTCTCATAGTTGTCAGTGGCAAAAGATGGTGTCAGCCCCACTGAAGACTTGAACGAGATGACAGGCTTACCTTGCTTCCCCTGCTTGGTGGTAATGACAATTACTCCGTTGGCAGCCCTTGACCCGTAGAGGGAAGAGGCGGCAGCATCCTTCAACACGGTGATAGATTCAATGTCGTTGGGGTTGATGGTGCTCATCACATTGTTGGAGGTGTAGATGCCCATCTGCGTGACGTTGCCCGAGATGACAGGCACACCGTCAACGACATACAGCGGCTCATTCGAGGCATTCATTGAGCCGATACCACGCACCCTTATAGAGGAGGTAGAGCCTGCCTGTCCCGATAGCGTGGTTATCTGCATACCGGCGATCTTGCCACCCATGGCATTCTCAAATGAGAGCGTCGGAACATCCCTGATGGCATCCGCCTTGACAACACTCGCAGCTCCGGTGAAGGTCCCGCGGGTGGAAGTTCCGTAGGCCACAACAATCACCTCGTCAAGAGCAAGAGCGTCAGTCGCCATCTCAACATTGATAACTGTCCTTCCGGCAACGGGTATCTCCTGCGTTTTGTAACCGACGTAGCTGAACACCAGCACACCGTCAGAAGGGATATTGCTGAGGCTGTAGTGTCCGTCAGCATCTGTGTTGGTCCCCACTCCGCGCGATCCCTTCAGCAGTACCACCGCATAGGGGATCGGAGAACCATCTTCCGTAGCAGTTACCGTTCCGGTAACCTGTGTCTGAGCCATGCCGGCATTCACCAAAAACACCGACAAAACAATGAAGATTAGTTTTTTCATTAATTAGAGTGTTAGTTTTAAGGTTTGACAGTACAAGTTACAAGTTTTTTAATATCCTAAAAAATATTTATAATACATCATATCTGTTATTCAGCATAGAGTTCATGGAGCCCTTTGACTGAACTGGCAAGCCCATCATATGGTGAATAGAGAAACACTGCAGACTCTGCTTCGCTCACAAAGATGAGACAAATGACCCGTTTTATATGTCATACAAATAATTGCCGGAGGTCAAAAAAAGCGCCGGTCTTATGAAATTTTTTAAATTTGTTTGAGCTTTCTTAAACCAATTCTGACATAAATTCTTTGATATTATGAGATTTTTAAAAGTTTTTCTGCCCGTTTTCTTACTTATCTACGGATGTGCTGATTCTGATAGGTATGATCTATTGATCAGGAACGGAAAAATTGTTGACGGTTCGGGGTCACCGGTCTTCACCGGTGATGTCGGCATCAGGGGTGACACCATTGCTGCGATCGGTGATCTGAAGGGTGCACGCGGCCGGACGGAATTCGATGCACAAGGAATGGTGGTGGCGCCCGGATTCATCAACATGCTCAGCTGGGCTGTCGAATCACTCATCGAGGATGGCAGGTCGATGAGCGACATATACCAGGGGGTGACGCTGGAGGTTCTGGGTGAGGGCGACTCGTGGGGACCCTGGAGTAATAGCATGAAGCTGGAGATGATGGCCTCGCAGGGAGATATTAAGTATGACATTGAGTGGACCACCCTGGGCGAATATCTTGAATATCTTGAGAAGAGGGGTATATCATCCAACATAGCCTCGTTCGTGGGCACGTCAACACTGCGTATACACCAGGTAGGCTATGACAACCGGCCGCCCACTACTGCAGAGATGGACTCCATGAAGCTGCTCGCAAGGCAGGCCATGGAGGAGGGAGCCATTGGCATCAGCTCGGCGCTCGAGTATATCCCTGCAAGCTTCGCCTCAACGGAGGAGCTGACTGAGCTCTGCCGGGTGGCGGCGGAGTACGACGGTATGTATATATCCCACATCCGCAATGAGGATGATACCTTCCTCGAAGCCATTGACGATTTTCTAAGGATACCGCACGAGACTGGCATCAGGGCGGAGATATACCACCTCAAGCAGGTGGGCCGTACCAACTGGGGAAAACTTGACGGAGCCATCGCGAAGATCGACTCGGCAAGGGCCGCAGGCCTGCATATCATTGCCGACATGTACAACTACCCGGCCAGCTCCACCGGGCTGGGGATACTGATGCCTGAGTGGGTGCAGGAGGGCGGCTTTGAGAGGTGGGTCGACAGGCTGGAGGATCCGGGGGTGCGGAAGATTGTGGGACCGGAGATACTAAAGACCATCATGAGAAAACAGGGATCCCCGGACAGAGTACTGGTCATAGGCTTCAATACCGATTCACTGAAATATTTGCAGGGTAAGACACTTTCAGAGATAGCATCCATGAGAGGCAAATCGCCCGAAGAGACAGTGATGGACCTGGTAATCGACGACGGAAGCAACGTTTCGGCGGTCTTCTTCTCAATGTCAGAGGATAACCTGAGAAAACAGATCGCACAGCCCTGGATGAGTTTCGGCTCCGACGGCAAGTCGATGGCACCCGAGGGCGTCTTTCTGAAGTCGGCCACCCATCCCAGGGCTTACGGTAACTTCGCCAGGCTTCTGGGGAAGTATGTGCGCGATGAGCAGGTTATCCCCCTTGAGGAGGCTGTACGCAGGCTGACCACCCTTCCAGCAACCAATATGAAGATTGAAAAGCGCGGTGCCCTGAAGGAGGGGTACTATGCCGACGTGGTTATCTTCGATCCGGAGAAGGTTCAGGATCACTCAACGTTTGAGGATCCCCATCAACTTTCAACCGGCATGTCACATGTCTTTGTCAATGGCGTGCAGGTTCTGCTTGACGGCAAGCATACAGGCGCCACCCCGGGACGGGTCGTACGCGGACCGGGCTACAAGGAGCGCAAGTAATCAGAATGGCTATTATCCGGCGACCGGGCTATAAAGGCCGCCAGTAACCAGACAGGCAGTTGTCTTGAGACCAGGATACGAAGACCGCCAGTAACCAGACCGACAACGACACCAGATTGCTGTATTGATCCTGATTGTCTGAGAAAGGAATCTTTATCTCTTCTTAAAGATCAGATTAAAGAGAAAAAGTATAATTATGGCACCTATGGCACCGGTAAGAATGGCGCCTATCCATCCGCCACCAAGCGTTACACCAAGCTTGCCAAGCAGCCAGAAACCAATCGGGCCGCCAATAATACCCACAATTATGTTGCCCAGAAGACCCAGCCCGCTGCCTTTGTAAATTATGCTGCCAAGCCACCCTGCAGCAGCACCGATAAGAAGACTGACGATAATTTCCATGATGATGCGTTTTAGTTTAATAACTCAATAAAACTGAATTAAACGGGATAATTCATACTCTTGTATTCCAGGACCCGGGATTATCAAGAGATAAATTCATTCGGTCCGTGTCAACGACTCAGGAATCCCCAAGTTACTAAATTAATTCCGGTCCGGGGCCTGTTCCACCGGGTAAAATGGCATTCCCAACGGCAAATCCTCATTACTGAGTATCCTGAAGAGCACCGGATCCCTGAGCATCTCCCTCACATCTGCAGGACGGCCGTCGAGCAGCACCTGCCTGTTCATAAACCTGATGCCGTGGCTGTAATCGACGTACCACCATACATGACCGTTGTAAACGGGCTGGATGTGACTGCCGTCAGGCCTGTGCCAGCCGTATATCACCACCCTGTCAGTCCGTTCTGCAATCCTCGATGAAATAATCACATCCTTCTTGATACCCGCAACCAGCTGCCCATGCCTGGCGCCTGCCTCTGCCCTCTGCTTTTCGATCTGCGCATTGTGCTCTGCAAATTTCATCACCAGCTCATTGGCATTGCCAACGGGCTTATAGAAGAAAGGATCAAGCTTCACATCTGCATGCAACCAGATATGATCACTCAGCTTTGCCGTCAGGAGTGAAGCTCCGTACAGGTCAGCCAGCCGCTGCGCGGTACGGGGATTCATCGGGATCCGGCAGAAGTCGTCATCACTGCCTATGGCCAGATAATCGGGCATAACCTCATATTCCAGGATGTGACTGTTGCCTTCAGCAGCATCAAACTCGCCACTCAGGGTCACCGTCTTCCTGATAAACTGCGGTATATTACCAGAGGCTGCCGCCCTGAATATCTCCTCCTCGCGTTCGGCCAGCGGCAGATCTGATATACGTGCCATGAAGGCGGACCCGGTCTCGGCATCCGGATCACGGGAAGGGACGTTCAGCCTACGGATCGGAATGACCAGCGTGTCGGATATGAATTCTGAATATGCCCTATCTCCAAAATAACGGTAGCCTCGCTGCTCATCTCGTGTTCCGCTCAGCATGCTGTGAATGAACCCGTTATACTCCACCTGCCTGGTATGATAGATCTTGCCACCCGGATTGGGTTTCATGACAATCTGTATCTGTCTGTCGCCCGATGTATACCACACCAGTGAATCCCGCCGGCGCTCTTTAAGCCGGAAAGGCCCCTCAAGATAAGCCCTCATCATACCGGTGCGATACCAGGTACCCCCCGTAGGCGACACCAGCGGCTTGCCGTTGTAGACAACCACACTGTCATTGTAAGCCAGTGTGCAAAGGAACCTCTCCCTGCCTGACCTGAGCCAATGCGTCAGCTTCGGACCGTAAACGTCGTCCTCCCAGCCGTAGTTGCTGTCCAGGAATGCAATGCGCGTCACTTCCGGGGGGATCTCAGGGTATGTATCAAGATAGCTGAAAATAAACCTCCCTCCCCCACTGTGACCATTGAGAACCAGTTCAGGCTTCCAGGGGGCAAATATTTCAGTGATGCATTCAACCATCTCCTTCACCCGTTCACGGTAGTCGGGTGTTGCAGCTTTCCATGCCGGCCAGCTCATGAGATTGTTCTCAACGTATGCCACAACAAGGGTGCGGTCTTTTATTACCTTTCTCAGGAATCTCGTCTGCGCCCCGATATGCTGTATGTCATAGTGCCAATCGTCACCCCCGTGTAACCTCTTCCCGAATGTCTGTTCTATGGTGTTGCCGTTCGGCAGAGCATAGATGACAAGCAATACCCGGTCGCCGTCACTAAAACCTGAAAGCGGGGCGTTGATCAGGATACGGGCCCCGGGAGGTGAGTCTTCAATCACCATTTGCTGCTCATCAAATAGTCCGGAGGGCTTGAATCCGGGAAGTGGCTGGGCGGGCAGAAGAGTAATAGTAAAAATTAAACAAATGAATATCAGATACTTCATATCTTGATTTAAAATAGTTAATGGTCTGCGATCAAAGATAGGTAATGGCGCTCGCATCAACAATACCTGATATTCTGCGACCAAAGGAATTGTTTAATCATCCAATTTTAAAGATTTTACCTGATGCTGTTGATGTATTCCTCAAGCATGGTGTAGCCTGACTTTGCGATCACGTTGCGGTCGGAAGGGTCGGAAGGGTTCAGCCCCCTCTTCAGTTCCCAGCCATCAGGCATGCCATCGCGGTCAGTGTCAGTCCTGACATCATAGGTTTTTAAAACGGGCCACCCGCCCACGCTGTTCTGAGAATCAACTATACCTGTACCGGGACCGTATGAGTCGCCGTATGCACATTTTCCGGACCTGGTCTCCGAGATGATCCTCTCATCCACTGCATCACGTCCGGGCAGTGTTGCGCCTGCATTTTTGAGAACCGCCAGGTAGGCTCTTCTTGCACTGGTGGTTCTCACCGGAGCAACCGGGAAGGGTTCATCCACCCTCAGGGCTTCATGGCCGGCATAATCGCCCTGCACACCTCCTGCCCAGTTGTCGGAAGATATTTTCCTGCTGCCCGGGACGCGGTTACCGCTGACGTGCCATCTGCCAACTGTGTCCCAGGGCTCCACAATACGGGATAAGGCGTCCTTTCTCGTTGCCGGACCGGCTTTGTAGTAGTTGTTGATCATGTTCTGCTGCCCCATCTCGCCGCCATAGGAGCTGTTGAATCCCCAGTTGAAGATGACGTTGTTTCTGAAATCGACCAGCTCCGTCTCACGCGTGTCAGGATGATAGCGTGCTCCGCAAAACCGCGGCAGACGACTGGTATGGCTGGCCAGAAGGTTATGATGGAATGAGGCACCCTTACCACCCCAGATGCCCCCGTAGCCATGCTCACCCTTGGGATGACCGGCATCATAGAGACTCTCGGAGATGATGCACCACTGGAGGGTGAAATTCTCAACATCATAGAAGGAGGCCGCCTCATCGACCGACCAGCTCATGGAGCAGTGGTCAACGATTATGTTCTTCTGCCTTATGCACGAGATGGCGTCCTTGGGCTCCTCACCGGGAACATCATTACCGCACCTGAACCTGATATGCCTGATGACCACATTGTCCGACTCAATTGAGACCGTCTCCCCGCTCAGACAGATGCCGTCTCCCGGGGCGGTCTGGCCAGCAATGGTGACATCACCCTTCGAGATGTTCAGCCTCCGCTTCAGCTCAACGGTGCCTGAGACGGCAAAGACGATGGTCTTAGGGCCCTGCTTGTTCAGCGCCCAGCGTAGGGAGCCTTCAGGTGGCTTCGTGACCGAATCCTGCAGGTTGGTGACAATATAGACATCACCTCCCCTGCCCCCGGTCACATAACGGCCGTAACCCTCAGCCCCGGGGAAGGCCTGAAGCTGAGCCGTAAGAGACTGCATCCCCACGAACAGCAGCAGCGATATAAAACAAATCTTCCTCATTTAAATGTTTTGACTGTCACCTTACCGTCGGCAGTGACGGCTTCCACCCTGATGCTGCGCGACCTGTCGCCACTGACGTCATAGAGGCTGTCACTCTCTCCGTCCACCATAAAGTTAAGAATATTGACATCGCTGCTGTTCACAAATATGAGCGCCGGCTCATTCTCCACTTCCAGCCTGAGATTTTCTATCGTGATATTCCTTGAGTCAATGCATGTCAGGCCATTCTCCGCAGACATATCAATATCCTCCATGGTTATATGCTCGAGGTTGAGCTCCGTAAGGCCCTGGAGATAAATAGCCTGCTGTGCTCCACGGCAGATGATGTTTTTCATTGAGATATTTTTGAAATGCGGCGTCTCTTCGGTCACAGGGGGTATCTCACCTGCTGCCGTCTCCACGGTGTCACTCTGCGCAAGCTGTTCCGAGACCGACAGCCCCCCGTAGTAAAGGTTGAAGGAGACAGCCTGTGTCGGTATGTCCGTCATCAGTATATCACTGAACCAGATATTTTCTACCACCCCGCCCCTTCCGCGGTTGCTCTTGAAGCGGATGCCCACATCGGTGCCCATGAAGGTGCATCCTGAAGCAGAGACATTTCTTACTCCTCCTGACATCTCACTCCCTATTGTGACACCGCCATGGCCATGGTATACAATGCAGTTCCTGATAACCAGGTTTTCCGTCGGCATGCCTCTGTCCCTTCCGTCCTTGTTCTTGCCCGATTTGATACATATGGCATCATCGCCCACGTCGAAGTTACTGTCGTACAGAAGCACGTTGCGGCACGATTCGATGTCGATGCCATCACCGTTTTGGGAATACCATGGGTTTCTGACGGTGATGTTCCTGACAGTCAGATCCTCGCACATGAGCGGGTGGAGACACCATGCCGGTGAGTTCTGAAAGACGGGGCCGTCGATCATGATTTTCCTGCAGCCTACCAGGCTCACCATCACCGGGCGCAGGAAGTCTCTTATGCTCTCGTATTCCTCAATGCTCCCTCTCATGACCGGCACATTCATCTCGCTCATCTCCTGGGCCTTCATGTACGATTCTGACGGATACCATGTCTTCCCGTCATCGCTCACAACCCCTCCTGACTTCACTGTCTTCTTCCACTGCGGGGGTGGCAGCTTATCTCTCTTCACCGGCCTCCAGGCGTCCCCGCTGCCGTCCCACACTCCTCTGCCCGTGAAGGCAATGTTCTCGAGATCCTTTCCGTAGATCGGTGAGATGCACCTTACAGTGTTGTAACCCTCAAAACTGGTCTCTATCAGGGGATAGAGGCTTTTGTCAGGACTGAACCGGATGAGTGCCCCCTCATCGGCATGAAGGCGGATGTTGCTTTTGAGTATGATCGGCCCTGTGAGCCACATGCCCCGTGGTATAACAACCGTACCTCCCCCTTTTGATGAGACAGCCTCTATAGCTTTGCGGAAGGCTTCGGTGTCAAGAACGATGCCATCGCCCACAGCGCCAAAATCTGTTATGCTTACGCTATGAAGCGGTATCCGCGGCTCAATTACCTGGGGCATTGCAAACTCCAGGTCACGGTATATCTCTCCTGCGGGTCCGCCAGGCAGCTGCCGGCTCTCAGCAGAGGCATCCGTACGTGGCAATAGTGCCGGGGTCTTCATATCCTTCATGGCCCCGAAGACCAGGGAGGCCACCGCGGTGGCTCCCGCGGGCTGGAAGTGGGTGTTGTCACTGCTGCCGTCAGGATAACCAGGGTAATAACCGGGAGGAAAATTCATGAAGTAAGTCGATGTCACGTAATCCCTACCCCTCTCGCTGAAGAAATCAATGCTCAGTGAAGTGAGGTCTATCAGGAAGGCATCAAGCTCTTCCGCCACCTCCTTCATGGCCCCGGGGTATTCACCGTGGGTGTTGCCGAGCCTGCCATCCTTCCAGGGGTAGTTTCGTGCAACGGGAGTGACAAGTATGGGTATGGCCCCCTTCTCACGCGACTGGTTTACATACAGCCGCAGGAACTCCTTGTATCCGGTCAGAGAGGTGTATCTTTCGCCCTTATTGACGGAAGCGTCATTATGTCCGAACTGTATCACTACCAGGTCACCACGGTGCAGTGACCGGTAGATATCCGCCCACCGCCCCTCCTCGAAGAAGGAGCGTGTGCTGCGGCCTCCCCGGGCCCTGTCCTCAACAATCACACTGTCGGCCCTGATGAGATGCCTTACCAGTTTCAGGGAATCGGATGAGAGGAACGACTGAAAGACCTGGCCCCAGCCCATGATGGGGTAACGCTTCGACTGGTAATCCTTATCCAGTGAGTAATCAGCCACCGTGGAGTCGCCTATAAGCCACACCCTGGTTATCTTTTTGCCGGCTGCCCGTTTGCCCGTTTCTGCCGGCTGCCCGGCAATGAATGACTGGAGCAGAAGCACCAGCAATATCATTGTTGAAATCCTTATCACTTTCATCTTTTATTCTCCTGTGTTTACCCTGAACCAGTCGAGGTCTGCAAAACCCGAATCATTTGTGAAACCATCGCGCAGGGCAAAGAAACCGACTTTTGCCCCAGTCCAGACTCCTTCACGTGCCGTAAAGGGGTTACCGACCTCATTATAAGTTTTGTTGTCTGTGCTGTAACTGAATATACAGCGGCCGCGCGCGGTGACCTTCACGCCGAAAAAGATTGCGTCGCTGTCTGTCTCTTCCGAAAAGAGGAGCTCCTCCGGCTGACCTCTGTCAGCATCAACGCATCTGACAACTCTCAGCAGGAGCCTGCCATCAGTACGCTTCAGGGAGATATACTGGTAGTCCCTGCCCATCACAATCATGCCGGCCTCTTCTCCATCATGGCGCAAGGTGCATATCACCCGTGCGGTGGCGTTAAACTCCTCTGCCGGCAGTTTCTGCAGGAAGAGATTGGGCACCATCCAGAGGTTTACCATACTGTCAGGCCGGGTAATGCAGTTCAGCCTGTAGCAGCCGTATGCTTCGGAAGGATAGCCCCATGTTACCGACGGGTTGGCATGCCACTGCCACTGCAGCCCCCTTTTGTCAGCGTTGAATTCATCGCCAGCCTGCAGGCCGGTAATGCCGTTGCTGAATTCATCTTCAGCCTGTAAGGTTGTCTTGTTGCCGCTCTGACTTTCGTTGCCAGGCAGATTGCCCTGCGCCTGTTTTTTGCTCCCTTCGGGCATCCTGAAAGCTGATACGGGCTCACCGGTGCCGTCTCCGTCAGGGTCATCACCGATCACAGGCCAGTCATCGATCCATCTCACCGGTTGAAGATGAACGATCCTGCCGTAGGCACCCTTATCCTGGAAGTGGATGAACCATTCGCTGCCGCTGCTGTCAGTCACCCAGGCTCCCTGGTGAGGGCCGTTGACATCGCTCTCTCCCTGATGCATCACTTTCCTGACCTCATAGGGCCCAAAAACACTCCTGGAACGAAGCACCAGCTGCCAGCCGTGGGTGACACCTCCGGCAGGAGCGAAAATATAGTACCATCCGTTCCTTTTGTAGAATTTCGGGCCCTCGACGGTAGGGTTGTCATCATGCCCGTCAAAGACCATCACGGGATCACCATAGACGCCGGTGCCGTCAGGTTTCATGCGGGTGACCATCAGAACGCTCTTTACCCCCGCCCTGCTGCCCGCAAAGGCATATGCCAGGTAAGCCTGGCCATCATCATCCCAGAGCGGAGAGGGGTCAATAAGACCCCTGCCCTCCATGACCGTCACAGGGTCTGACCATGGCCCCGCGGGATCGGGGGCCTTTACCATGAATATGCCCCTGTCAGGATCAGGATAGTAAATAAGGAACTCGCCGTTGGGGTACCTGATGCATGGGGCCCATACGCCACCACCGTGTCTGACCTCAGAATAATATTCTTCGGGCTGCAGCCTTTCAAGTGCATACCCGATCAGCCGCCAGCTCACCATGTCGGAGGAGTGCAGCACCGGCAGTCCCGGCACACAGTTGAATGATGAGGCAACCATGTAGAAATCATCACCTGCCCTGACCACATCGGGATCAGAGTAGTCGGCATGCAGTACGGGGTTGCTGAACGTTGCAGTGGTTCCCTGACCACCCTGACTGCATGAGATGGGGATGATGAGTGAAAGAAGAATCAGAAGTGAGCCTATGGTAAAAGTAGCTTTCATTGGTCTGTCCGGAAACCGGGTCTGAATATTCCATAGACCGGGAGCAGTATCCCTCCCGGTCCGTGGAAAAACTTAAAACTAACCCAAACCCTGTTCTCTTTTAACAACTATGGCATCCAGCGCGGTGCTCCTGCACTCCCGGCTCCTTCAAAATGAATGTCAAGGAAGGTGAAGTCACCGTTGACAGGATCAGTCCACAAAGCAGTCGAAGTACCTGCATAAGGTATCAGTGCAGCCTTGAAAACACCGTCCACGTCAACAAAATCAGCAGCAGCGTATGATCCGGTCACTGAAAGTGTCATAGTCCGCGGTCTGATGCCGTTGGCCTTCTCGCTTGACAGCCCAAGAATACAATCGCTGACGGTTATTGTTCCCGTATTGACACCCGATGTGCCGAAATCGATCAGCCACCTGCCTGACGAGGCATCCATCATTACCTGGTCAAAGGTGCAGTTGTCAACAACTATGCTCTCGCAGCCGAAGCCTGACCCGTAGTTGACGATACCTCCCCTTATGTTGTATATCGTGCAATCCATGAATTTGATATTAACCATCGATGCCGTGGCGTTGTTGGGGTTCAGCATCCCGTAGTGGCTGTCAAAGGCAAAATCATACATGACACAGTTGTTGAACTCCACATTGTTAATGACCTGCCCTTCGGCATTTCCGCGGAGGCGCACCACGCTGCGGCCGGAGTTACGCACAATGCAATTGTTGAAGATGAGCGATCCCAGGCTTACAGGTGACCCTTCGACGTCAAAGACGCCGCGGTTCCTTGCTGTTCCTGCATCGTCATAGTAGCAGCTTATATCGACATTCTCAAATATCACGTAATCCGAGAATGTCATAAGCGGATCCACATCGAAGATATGGTTCCCGCCGCCGGTCATAAGATAAATCGTAGGCAGGTTGTCGGGAAGCAGTCCCCTGATCTTTATACTGCTTCTGATGGTGTCTGTCTCCACGAGAGGATAGTCGGCACCGTTGGTCAGGACCAGCACCCCTCCAGGAGCCATGGCAGCGATAGCTGCAGCAAGGTCTCCGCCGGCAGGAAGCAGTACATCTCCCTCGATGACGAGGTTTGTCCTACCCCGCACGAAGGTGTCGTTCACAAGCCTTATTTCATAATCAGCATTGGCTATGCCCGTCAGCTCCTTCTTACCCGCTGCGATCTCACCGGCGGTAAGAGGGTAAGACACCTCATTGCCACCGTCGACGAAAACAAGTGCCGTGGCGATTGCGCCGGGCTTCCATCTTACCGTACAGGAGCCCAGGCCTGTCATCTCGCTGAAATAATTAGCGAAGAGGTTTTCAGGGGCTGACCTGAACTCGACGGTTGCCCATTTTGATTCCGTAACCCCGTCAAGAGAGCTGACCGACTTAACCCTGGCCGCAAACTGGGTGTCACCGGCAGGCAGGTCATATGCATAGGTTGTCACTCCTGCTTCCACTTCGGAAGTAACCAGCAGCGATGCCGGGGCAAAGGCAATTCCCTCGTAAATTTCAACGAGGTAATGATCAACATTTTTTTCTTCCGACCACGCGAGAGTAACCATGGTTACGTTACTGATCTGAGCGGTCAGGCCGACAGGGGTAAAAGCCCTGGTAAAGTCAAGTTCTTCTATTATGGGGTCGATCTTCTCCTCACATGCACTGAAGAGTAACAGGGAGAAGGCCCCTATGAAGAATACTATATTTCTTAGTGTCTTTTTCATTACTTCATAGTTTTATCAGTAACCATAATCATTTGTCAACATCCCGTTACTGGCATCGATGAACACCTGCCAGATAGGCCAGAACTGGTGGCTGTCCGGGTCATTCCTGAAGAGTGATGTGCGTTTGTTCTCCGAGATGGCATCCGTTGTGACCCACTCTTCGAAGCCCGGGTATTCACCTGACATGTCAGCAGTCTCACCCCTGTTGAGTCCGTAGATCTGCAGTTTTGTCTTCTGGCCGTCTTCATCGGCAACATACCTGTAGTAAAGGTTTGCAGGTACGTCAGAATATTCGCCGGTCATATTGCGCAGGTTATCCATCTTGACCAGGGCCTCATCCATTTTTGCTCCCAGCAGGTTCCACCGTATGAGTGCCGATTTTCGTTCCATCTCGCCGCAGAATTCAAAGGCAAACTCATCAACGATAGCATCAAACATCTGTTCTTTACTCGCCAGAGAATTTACATATGCATCTACTTTTACCGGCCAGTCAGCCTGTGCAAAAGCTCTTTGCCGTAATTGCTTCAGGTAAGGAGCCGCCGCACCGGGACCATTCAGTTCATTTTCTATCTCGGCAGCCATCAGCAGCACCTCGGCGTAACGCAGGTAGATCTTGTTGAGGCCGTCGTCATTGGTGGAAGTGACATATCTGTCCATCCACTCGTAACGCCACTTGCCAAAGCACCAGCTGTCGAGTGAACGCAGTTCCTGGGTTGCAACACCGTTCACCGCCGTGCCGTACTGATAAGGCACGCAGGTGACATCGCGGCGTGTGTCCTTCTCATCAAAGTCATAGAAGAAAAATGGCAGGGGCCCGACGGTGCCGCCTCTTGGCTGGCCTGTGTACTGGTCGACCGATCTGTGCTTCACTGCGTAGGTGAACGCCACTCTTCCGCGGCCGGCTGCAAAGGGTATCTCCCAGAGTGATTCGCCGCCGGCAGTGATGTCCTCCTCGCACATTAGCCTGAATACTTTCTCGAAAGTAGACTCAAGCTGTGCCGTATGGCTGTTTATAACATCCTTGCATTCCTGCAGCGCTATAGGGTAAAGGGTTGCCACTGACAGTTCAGGGTCATTGCTCCTTCTTATGCCGTCAGGATACTGTGAATAACCTGCAGCTCTCAGGATGAGACGTGCGCGCAGGGCTTTGACGAATGCCCTGTTTATTCTCTCAGTCGATGTGGTCGCCTCAGTCTCATTAGGCCAGCCTACCAGCGTTGCCGCCTCTCCCAGGTCGGCGATCACCTGCTTGTAGAGATCATCACGGCTTGACTTTGTCAGGTAGATGGTGGTGGATGAAACCGGTTCGAACCTGGCCACAACATCGCCCCAGGCCTTAAGGAGATCTGCATAATAGATCGACCTGAGAGTCAATGCTTCTCCCAGCAGCTGACCCATCTCATTGCCCGGGGCGGGATCACCGAAGGTTCTCAGACCCCTGATACAGATGTTGGCACGCTCAATACCCAGATACATCATCGCCCAGGCATTGTTGGTAGTATTCATGTAGGTATTGGTGGCAGAGTTCTCGTACCTGGCCAGCTCCTGTGTCGGACCTGTGCCATCAGACGAGTTGTTCCACTCAATATCTGTGTTCGCTCCGTAGAAGGGAATAAATCTTCCCCTGTAGGAGTTGGTTTGCCCGAGCGGTTCCTTTATCCCGTCAACAGCCATGGAAGCGAGTGTAGGGTTGGAGAAGATAAGTGATTCGTCCAGCGTCGATTGTGACGGAGCCTCCAGAAAGTCCTCGCAGGAGATGAGAAAACAGGCCAGGACCAGGCTTATAATATATATTGCTTTTTTCATGATCGTACTGTTAAATCATTTAAAATGATAGATTTATTCCAAACAAGAGTTGCCTGCTCTTTGGATATGCGGAGTAATCGACACCGGGAGTGAGTCCGGTATTCCGCCTGGAGGATACCTCGGGGTCAAACCCGGAGTAGTTGGTCAGAACAAACACATTGTAAGCTGAGACATAGAGCCTGACGTTCTGCAAGTATACCTTGCTCAGGACCGTATTGGGGATAGTATATCCCAATGACAGTGTGTTCAGCCTCAGGAATGAGCCATCCTCGACAGCCCAGTCACTGAATACGTGTCTTGTCATGTATGGTGACCACATGGTAGTAGTTGCATTCAACGACTGCAGGGTTGCAGGATCGTTGACCAGGTTACCTACCGCATCAACATTGGTCCATCTCTCCCCCTCGGCCATGATGTCGATCATGTTCCTGAACTGATACCTGCCCGTCGTATACTCGATCTTGTTGGCATTGTAGATATCGTTCCCGACACTCCAGTTGAATACTGCGGCGATATCGAATCCGTAAAGACGGCCATCAACGGTAAATCCTCCCGTATGCTTCGGATTTGCGTCTCCTATGATTACGCAGTCATCTACATTAACGATACCGTCACCAGTGTTGTCAACAAGCTTCAGGGTGCCGGGTCTGACAGCTCCCACAACGGAAGAAGCATCGGCAACACCGTCTCTCAGCGTCCAGATATCGGTACCGTCATCATAACCTGCAAAGTCAGAGACCTCATACCGGCCGGCGTTCTGATACCCGAACATCTTCCCGACGGAGCCACCGACTGCTACCCAGTAATCGTTTCCTATCTCCGTGGAGGCCCATGAAGTGTTCATGCCGAAATCATCCATTATCCCAAGGGAGACGATTTCATTCCTGTTAAAGCCGATATTGAATCCGAAATTAAGCCCGTAGTCCTTTTTGTTCAGGGCAATCCAGTTCAGTGATACCTCGAGTCCCCTGTTCTCCGTTTCTCCCATATTCCTGTACTGGGTGTTGTAACCTGTACCGGAGACCGGGAAATTGATCAGGAGATCCTTCGTGGTATTGTAATAGAGCTCAACAGCGCCATTGATCATTCCACGGAACAGACCGAAGTCGAGGCCGAGGTTCCGCGTATAGGTTGTCTCCCACTTCAGTTCAGGATTTGCCATTGTGGTTGACGGTGACCAGTAGTTCATCACATCGTTGATATATGATGTGGCTCTGGAGGTGAATACCTGTGCTATCTGGTTCGATGGGATATTGTTGTTTCCTGCCGAACCGTAGCTGAAACGCAACTTCAGGTTATTTACGACCGATGAGATGCCTTTCATGAACTCTTCTTCCGATATTCTCCAGGCAATGGCTGCAGAGGGGAAATAGCCCCATCTGTTACCCCGGGCAAATTTGCTGGAGCCGTCAGCCCTGTAGGTGGCGGAAATCAGGTATCTTCCCCTGTAGTCGTAGTTTACCCTCCCGAAGAAGGAAAGCAGTTTACTATCCGGGTTGATGGTATTTGCATAGAGATAAGTGCCGCCCTGGCTTGTAAGCTTGTATGCCTGTTCTGCTGCAAAGAAGTCGGGAAATCCCCAAATCACATCTTCTGCTTCATTTGACTTCAACTGAATTACTTCATGACCGAGCAACAGTTTCACTGAATGACCGGACGTCCCCAGCAAATTCTTTAAATCGTACGTAAGAGTATTTGTATTGCGTAACTGCGTGCGATCCTCCTTTGTTGAGGAAAGGGCAGGCAGATTTTGAAAATCAACTGAGGGAGTGTTTTTAACATAATATGTAGTCAATCCATAAAATCTGTCATCAATTGTGGAATAACTTGCTAATCCTACTTCCGTTTTAAGTTGAAGATTTTCAATTATATTCCAGGCAAAGCTGCCACCCATCATATATCTTGTTCTCTGCTGCTGCCGGTCGTTGTCAGCGACAGCATCGAGTGGGTTGACCATTGAAGATGAAACCTCCTGATCATCATATTCACCCATTGCGGTAAACGGTGTCGGGCCGAAGACCATTGTCTGTTTTACCCTTGCATCATTGGGAGTGGCATTGCCCTGGTCAGTACCACCGGCACCGCCAATTTTTGTATCCGAATAACGCAGGTTAAATGAAAGCTCAATTTTATCGTTTGGCCTGTGATCAAGTTTCAGTGAAACATTGTCGCGCCGGTATTTCGAATTAAGCATTATTTCATTACTGTTTATCCCGGCATAGCCGACTGAGTAACGGAATTTATCCGATCCGCCCGTAATGTTCAGGTCATGGTTGAAGGTCTTCCCAATGTGGCCGAAAACCTGTTCAAACCAGTTAATGGATGGCTGTCCATAATATAGGTCGATGTCCTGGTACAGGCCAAAAAACTTCTCGTAGTTCTCAAGATTATCCGCCAGCAGAGCATACTCGTATTGCCACTTGACATAGTCCTCAACATCGAGAGAAGTAAGCTGGTTGGAAACCTTTTTGAATCCGTAATAGGCATTGTAGTTCACTGTCACTTTGCCTGCCACTCCACTCTTGGTGGTGATGATGATAACCCCGTTGGCACCCCTGGCTCCGTAGATGGCGGTGGATGAGGCATCCTTAAGGACGTCGATAGACTGTATTTCCGATGCCGGGATATCAGAGATGCTTATCACCGGGAATCCGTCAACAATAAACATAGGAGTATTATCCTGTGTGATGGAGCCTCCTCCCCGGACACGGATTCTTACTTCAGCATCGGGCGAGCCTTCAGTGGTGAGAACCTGCACACCGGCCATTTTCCCTGTAAGTGCCTCTGCTGCAGTCGAGACAGGTATGGCCGTCAGGTCTTCTCCTTTTACGGAGGCAACCGATCCTGTAATATCTTTCTTGGCAACGGTACCGTACCCGATAACAACTATTTCATCAAGCAGGCTGCTTGATACATTCATTGCTGCTGAAAGACTTGTCCTTCCCTGTACCGGAATCTCCAGCGGCTCATAGCCTACATAAGAAAAGACAAGTACCGCATCCGGCGGACAATCCGACATGGTAAACTGACCGTTAATATCAGTGACCACACCCCGGATAGTCCCTTTGATGACCACATTCACACCGATCATTGCTTCTTCAGTCGCGGCATCGGTGACTGTGCCTCTCACTGTAATGTTCTGTGAAAAGGCTGTCATCGAAATCACGAGCATGGCAATGACCAGGCAGGCCCTGATACCACCCTGGGGGCGGCAGAGGGATCTTCTGATTTCAAAGATTGATTTTGACATAGACAAGTTGATTAGGGTTGTTATTTATTGGTTTAACTGTTATTGTTGATTACCGGTCCTTAGAACATGATCAGCATGAAGATTACGATTGCAATGATCAGGCCCAGGGAGACAAAAATGATAAGCCAGTTAATTCTTTTCAGCCTCGGGTCTGTCACTCGGTTCACTTTATGCCGGAAATTGCAATAAGAAAGTTATGACAAAACAGCGAGAGAGGATACCGTCAACTTCCCAAACAGGCAGGGCATAATTCCCGGAGCGGGCAATATTTCCCAAAAAGGGGGGCTGTTTTTCTCACACCTGGCTCTTGCGACGGATATACTCCGAGGCACTCATGCCAAACTCACGGCTGAAACACTTCCTGAAGTGCGAGAGATCCCTGAACCCTGTCGCAAATGCCACCTCGCTGACGGACATCTTTTTTTTGAGCAGCAGCTGTGATGCCCTCTTGAGCCTGATACTGCGAACAAACTCCTTGACAGTCATGTTGGTAAGCGCGTCAAACTTGCGGTAGAGCTGCATCCTGCTCACCCCCGTCGCAGTGGCAAAGCTCTCAATGTCAAAGTCGGGGTTGGAGATGTTCTTTTCGACAACCTCCATGGCCTTCACCAGGAACTTCTCATCGGGTGATGTTACTGTAACACCGGATGGCCTTAGGATCATCTCCCGGGTATATTTATCCCTTAGCGCCCTCCGCAGGGAGAGCATGTTCTCCACCTTGGTCTGAAGCACGGAGATGTCGAAAGGTTTAGTAATAAAATCATCGGCACCGTGCGACAGACCTTCTATCTCGTGCTCCCTGGAGTGAAGAGCCGTCAGCAGCAGCAGTGGAATGTGGGAGGTACGCTCATCTTTCTTGATACGCCGGCAGAACTCATAACCGTCGACATCAGGCATCAGTATGTCACTTATTATTACATCGGGTATGACCTGCAGTGCCTGTTCCCATCCCTCCTGCCCGTTCTTTGCTTCCACCACCCTGAAGGAAGTTTCAAAATGGCTCCTGATGAAGTATCTTACATCGGGGTTATCCTCCACTATAAGCATAATCCTGGCCTCCGTCCTCTCCGTTATCTCATCACCGGCAACGGCCTTCAATGCCGGGGCTTCGTCATCGCATTCAGTAACCTCACCTTCGTTCAGCAGCACGCCGGGGAGAGTGGTCTCATAAGGGAGCCTGACGGTGAATTTGGAACCCTTCCCGGGTTTGCTGATGACAAATACATCGCCTCCGTGAAGCTTGACCAGCTCCCTGACCAGCGAGAGACCAATGCCAGTGCCTGTGCTTTCATGGTGCCCGTCAGCACGGTAGAATCTATTGAATATCTTATCTATGTTGCTCTCCTCTATACCCCTGCCACTGTCCTTTACCGATATCTCCATGAATTGCCTATCCGGTTCATTGCTCAGCAGCTCACCGTCCTCAGCGCCAAAGACCAGCGAGAGATGCACTGTCACCGTGCCTCCCTGACCCGTGTATTTCATGGCATTGGAAAGCAGGTTGTTCAGAATCGTCTCCACCTTGTCCGGGTCAAAAACCGCAATGAGCTTCTTCTTTAGTGTGTTGAACCTGAGTGTTATCTGTTTTTCCCTGGCATACTCCTCAAACGAACGGACCACATCTGAAACCAGTGTAACCATGTCATGGCTGGTCACCTCAAGCTTCAGGTTGCCGGCCTCAAGCTTGCGGAAGTCGAGCAACTGGTTAATTAGCCGGTCAAGGTGCTTGGTGTTGCGGTAAACCACGTCAAGGTGGGAATGCACCTCCTTTTCCGGTACGGTACCGGATATGAGCTTCTCAAGAGGGCTGAGAATGAGGGTCAGCGGGGTGCAGATCTCATGTGAGATATTGGTAAACAGCCTGAGCTTCAGCATATCGAGCTCGTGCAGGTTCCTGGCCCTGCTCCTCTCGGACACAAGCTCATTCTTTATCTTTTCACGGTTGATGATAAACCTCACCAGCATGTAGACCAGTGCCGCAATAAGTCCGAAAACAACAGTACGAAACCACCATGTCATCCAGAACTCCGGCAGGACGGTTATGTTCAGTGTCAGTTCATCGTCGCCCGGAGGGTTGCCCGGAAGAATACGCCTGACACGGAATATATAGTCGTCGGGGTTAAGGTTGGTGTAGGTAACGCTGCGGGTGAGGCTTGGCTCACTCCACTCCCTGTCAAATCCCTCAAGAGTGTACGAGTAGAGGGTGCTGCCGCTGTGAGCGAAGTCCAGAGCTGCAAACTGAAGGGTGATGACATTCTGGTCATAGCGCAGCACAATGTGGTTTGTTTCGGATATACTCTTTGTGAGGATGGCATCCTTGTCGTCGCTGACCTCCACCGGCCTGTTGAAGATCCTTAGCTCTGTGAAGAGAAGCGGAACGGGGATATCCTCGTCGATGATTTCAGACGGATTGAACATATTGAACCCCGACAGGCCGCCGAAAAGCAGCTCACCGCTGTCAGACCGGTAAGCAGCTCCGTAGCTAAACTGATCATTCATCAGGCCTTCCCTGCTGGTGAAATTGCGAAACTGACAGATGACCCGGTTATATCTTGACAGACCCCTGGTAGTGCTTATCCACAGACTTCCGTTCTCATCTTCCAGTATGCATAATGACTGATTGTTGGCCAGCCCTTCATTCTCACTGAGGTACTTAACCGCACCCTCTTCCTTATCGTACAATGCTATGCCCCGGTCGAGGGTGGCAATCCAGAAACCGTGGTCTGAATCCTCAAGGAACGACCTGGAGTGTTCACTGTGCCTGATGATATTGTCATTTACCGGGTCATATATTATAACCTCGTCATTGGTTCCGAGCCATATATGTTTTTCGCTGTCCATGCTTATCCAGTTCACCTGGCTGCCGGAGGTTATCTCTGGATAACGCTCAAATGCGTCTGCAGAAGGATTATAGCGGTCAAGCCCTCCACTGCTTCCTACCCAGATCCCCCCGTTGTCGTCGCGACAGAGCGCCCAGACCCTGTTGTCGGAAAGGGAAGAGGGATCATCGGGAACATGACTGTAGTTCCTTATCTTTCCTGTCTTCAGGTTCAGCACATCAATGCCTCCCCAGAATGTGCCAATCCACAGGTTACCCCGGTCATCATCAAGAAGTGCCTTTATACAGTTCTGCGACAGTGAGTTGGGATCTCTTATGTCCGAGGTGAGATATTCGAAGGTGCCGCTTGACGGGTCATAGATATTGATACCGCCGTCTTCGGTACCGACCCAGATCCTCCCCATGTCATCAATCCAGAATGCATAGATGATACTGCTGTTGAGATACCGGTTATCATTCGGGAGGGCACTGAAACTCCTGAACACCTGTTTGCTCCGGGCCAGCAGGTTAAGGCCTCCGCGGGTGCCGATCCAGGTCTCACCCCTGGAGTCATGAAAAATATCAAGTACCGAATTGTTCGCAAGACTCCGGCTGTCGCGGTCATCATGTCTGAAAAAGCCTGTCACCCCCCTGTTTTTGGTATATACGTACAGGCCTCCGCGGGTGCCGATCCAGAACTCCCCGGGAGCTCTCTCGGAGATAGCCCTGATTGTCTCGGTCCTGTCATGGACAGGCTCCAGGGTGACATGTGCGGCACTCATTGACGAGGGATCAATAATAAACAGCCCACCGGTGTAGGTGCCCGTCCAGAGCATGCCCCCGTCATCCATTACTATCTCAAAGACCTCCTTTGACAGCGTATTGGTCAGCGGCAGGACAAACTCCTGAAGACTGTTTTCACCGGGATTGTACACAAAGAGCCCCTGCGTTGCTCCGATCCACATATTTCCCTCCCTGTCCTCCAGGATGCACCTTATGAAAAGATCTGTCGATACCCCGGCCTGTCCTTCTCCGGATGGTGCCACCTCCTCCGGTATGCCGTCAGGCCCCATCCTGATGAGCTTCTGGTCAGTGCCAAACCAGAGGTTGCCATGAGAATCTTCCACGATGGCATTGACTGACATACCCGGTGTGCTGAAAGCATTGTGCTGACTGTAAGGATGGAGAAAACGCTCCTTCTCCCTGTCGTAGAGGTTCAGACCACCGTTCTCCGTGCCGATGAAAAGACGGCCGTCACCGGTCTCGAAGATAACCCTTATCAGGCGTCCGCTGAGACTGGTTGTATCATCCGGGTCATTGATATAGTTGACGAAACGGTAGCCGTCAAACCGGCTGAGCCCCTGGCTCGTACCCAGCCATATCCATCCCCGGCTGTCCTGGTAAATACACTGAATCTGATTGTTGGGAAGCCCGTCCTCCTGTGAGTAGGAGTCAAAGCTGTGGATGTTGGTCCTGCCCTCGGCACGGCTCTCTTCGGACGACACCGTCAGAAAAATAACCGTCATCAGCCAACAGAACAGATATAACCGGAAGCGATCCGCCTCCCTGTTCACATCCTGGGAGAATAAGTACGGTGCTGCTGCTGTCAGGTTTTTCATGGGTCCGGTAATGGCGACCATAAACTTACATAAAAACAGATGATTTTGATACAAGCCAAAAAAGAATTAGGCGAACTCCCGAGTTTATAGGTGAAAGTTAACCTGTTCATTACTATCACTGAACAGAAGACTTTATTTATCAGTGAATCCTCTTTCCCCATTGAGGTTTTACAGAAGTAATTTTGTTATCTTGGTGGCTGAACCTGATCCGGTACATACGCTGACCCAGGAGTGAAGAGATCCTGCGGGCAATGATGGAGTTGTTCGCCCTGATAGTAAAGCAGGACGCCGGCATGCTGCAGAGCGAAAGGGATTACGTCTCGGCCTTCCTCCAGAAACAGCTTACCCACCAGAGTGCAGATGAGTTCATGACTCTCTTCCTGGAGAACGCAGGCCCCATGGCCGGCACGGAGAGTAAAGCTGTAGCCGGCAGCGCATCAGTCAGGGATTCAATCAGGATCTTCCAAACCTGTTCCAAAATCAACAAGACTCTGACCCAGGAGCAGAGGGTCATCGTTCTCATGCGCTGCTTTGAACTTATCAGCACTGACGGGCAGTATACCCCACAGCGCATGAACATCATCAACACCATCGCCGAGGTATTCAAAGTATCACAGGAGGAGTTCACCGTTATCAGCCAGTTTGTAAGGGAAGAGCAGCCGGAGGCCTTCGGTGACCCGTCAATGCTTGTGATAAACACATGCCACTCATCTGATATGGAAGGCCAAGGTCCGTTTGTCGTTTTCCTGACGGCACACCGGCCATCACCGACCTGAGCTTCTCCGCCAGGGAGGGCAACCTCGTTGCAATCATGGGCGCCAGCGGATCTGGCTAGACCACCCTTCTCAATCTGCTAACAGGTCTGCTGAAACCGGATTCGGGAGAGGTCAGAATCAACGGTATACCGATCGCCGGCGGGGCAGAGAGGCTCGACGGTGTTATGGGCTACGTGCCGCAGGATGACCTGCTGGTTGAGGAACTCACCGTCTTTCAGAACCTGTGGTATGCCGCCGCCCTCTGTTTTGCAGGCCGGAGTGATGAGGAGATAACCGGGATTGTAAACAGTGCGTTGCATACGCTGGGACTCTATGAAAAGAGAAACCTCAGGGTGGGGTCACCGCTCGACAAGGTCATCAGCGGTGGCCAGAGAAAGAGACTGAACATAGCCCTCGAGCTTATCAGGGAACCTTCCGTGCTATTCCTCGATGAGCATCATCGTGGCTCTTTCCCTGGGCCTGACAATCAGTGCCGAAGAGATCTTCAGGGATAGGAAGATGCTCAGGCGCGAGCATTTTCTGCGTCTGAGCCGGAGCAGCTATCTGCTTAGCAAGATCTCTGTCCTCTCCATCATTTCGGCACTCCAGGCGTTCCTCTTCCTAGCGGCCGCCAACCCGATGCTCGGCATCAAAGGGCTGTTTTTCCCTTACTGGCTCACCCTCTTCTCAATTGCCCTGTGCGCAAACATGATAGGGCTCAATATCTCCTCGGCTCTCAACTCGGCAATCTCAATCTACATAGTGATCCCCCTGCTGATGATCCCGATGATGATACTGAGCGGTGCTATGTTCCCCTTTGACAAGCTGAACAGGAACATCGCCCGCCCCGACAGGGTGCCCCTGATCGCCGAGCTGATGCCCACCCGATGGAGCTACGAAGCCCTGATGGTAAAACAGTTTACCGGTAATGAATACGGCAGAAGAGTCTATCCACTTAAGCAGCAGATGAGCATCTCAGACTTCAATGTCATCTACCGGATACCCAGGGTGCTTGATGCCCTCGATAAATCAATTGAAAACCTCAGGCAGCAGGGCCGCCCCGATCCGGAATACAGTGTGCTGCGGCTGCTCAGGAATGAGATCGGTACAATATCCGCGTCAGGCATCGTCAGCCCGTTTGGAGCAGCAGACTCAGTCACCCCGGAACTCTTCACCGAAGAGCTGGGCAGCAGAATAAGAGAATGGATCACAGGCGCCGACAGGGAATACAGAAGAGTGAGCCATATAGCAGACATGAGCCTCGATAACTATGTAAGCTCCAACAGGGAGGCACTTGACATACTGTACAATAAATATCACAATGACAAACTTGAAGATATAGTACGAAAAGTCTATGAGAGAAACAAGATGCTGGAGTTCAACGACAGACTCGTCCAGAACGCAGACCTCATCTATCTTGAGCCTGTGCCCTCAGGACCACTAAGCATCAGGACACATTTCATGGCACCTGTGAAGAATTTCTTCGGAATCAGGGTTGATACCTTCACATTCAATACTATGGTTGTGCTTTGTCCCGTTATAATATTATACGGACTCCTGTATTTTGAAGTGCTCAGACGGATTATCAGGTATTTTGAAAATCTCAGATCTCAAAAACGGGGGAGGACCGGCATGCAATGACCATTTTTCTTAAATTTGTACATTAACACAACCGCCTGATGACAGGAACAATCTCAAAATTTGCCGCGATCATCCTGCTGATACTGGCATACTCATGCGGGAACAGCAGCACAAAGCAAGGCAGCCTGGGCTTTCCCATCGCTGACTCGGTGCCTGCAGGAGAGGCCGAGAAGCTTAGTGATGAAGCAATTGCAGATATAGTCCAGAACATTGCATCACCAGTTGAGATAGCAGCAATAATGCAGTCGATGCAGGTTCCCTTTACGGCTGAGTACCTTGCTCCCACACAGGGCTCCGACAGGCTTACCACTAACTTTCAGAAAGCAGTGATGCTTGGTATATACGGGGCTGACCTGGGTTATCTCAACATCTATGAGAAGACCGGTAACTCCGTCGACCTGCTCGCAACAATAAAACGAATGGCTGACGGTCTTCGCGTTGGGCAGTTCCTCGATTTTGAGACCCTGAAGAGGCTTTCGGTGAGCAAGTCAAACCTTGACTCCCTCCTCTTCCTCTCGGTTAATTCATATAACAAGATTGACGAATACCTGCGTGAGAGTAACCGCGGTTCTGTATCTGCCCTTATGATCGCAGGCGTATGGATTGAGGGTCAGTATCTTGCGACGCAGGTTGCCGGCACCCATCCTGACAGGGTGCTGAGAGACCGCGTAGGTGAACAGAAGATCATCCTGGGCGATCTGCTCATGCTCCTGCGACCCTACCGTGACAGCAGCGGTGATTATTCGTCGCTCTACAACATGATGGAAGAGATCAGCAATGCATATCGCGATGTGCGTATAACTTACAAACTTGGAGAACCGGAAACGGTTGAAGAAGACGGACGGCTGGTGATGATACAGCATGAGGAGAGCATCGTTGATATGACTGATGACCAGCTCAAAGAGATTGCCGCTATTTCAGAAAATGTGAGAAACAAATTAATATCAGGAGAATAAGATGAGATACAGGTTTGTAATTTTATCTGCCGCACTGCTCCTCCTGTCGGCCCTGGCATCAGGCCAGCCTGCCACCGATGACCTCGTTTCCAGATGTGTCCTCGGCGCCGGAGACAAAACCACTTACCTTAAGGATTTCCGGGTACAGCTGCCGGAAGCAGCCCCGGATGCTGCAACGCCGGCCTACAAGGCAAACATGTACCTGATGAAGAATATGAAATACAGATTCTCCATCTGTCATGCCCCCGAATCAAAGGGAGAGCTGGTCGTTGCCATCTATGGCCAGGGGAAAGAGCTTATCTCTTCATACAGCAAAGGTACCGGGAAGAGATACCCCTCCGTTGACTTCTTCTGCAACAAGACCGGACTATATACTCTCTGGTATAGTTTCCGTGACGGAAAGCAGGGCTCAGGAGTAGGCGTTGTTTGTATGATCAGGTGATCAGAAGGGCCATGCCCGCGATACCACAATCATTATTGCCATCAGCCAGAACAGGATCTCCGCCGAGACGAGATTACGTGTAAAAGCCAGGTAATTGGCCATTATGAATGCCACGGGTATTGCCGTCATCGCATTCATCTCCACAGATACGGAAAGCATAAATATGTGTGCTGCCACGCAGATGAATGTCATCCACAGCAGCAACTCGAAGGTCTTTCGCGACCTGATTTTCTTCGTGGGCATCTCTCCGGCCAGGGATACCAGCGCAGGTAGAAAATTCAGTCCGGTCACCACGAGCAATATGACCATGGTGCGTGAAATGTATACCGGGAGCATCTCATCGAAGAGATTATGCCTGACTATCTCGGTGAGTTCTGCCACACTGCCTCCGGTCACGTACCATACTGCATAGAGTACCAGCCAGGGCAGAAGCGCTCCCGCGAGGGCAATGGCCATCTCCCTGAGGCCCGGACTCCGCAGTATCAGTGCCCCGATGAAGACGAGCAGGATAAACCATACCGCGCCTGCATAGAACATGCTCCCTACCGAGATCAGCAGGGCGGCATCGAAGAAATTAAATGCCAGCCCGTTCATACGGTAGGCCGATATCATCCTCCACAGTCCGATCAAAACCAGCAGTGCTGCCGGAAGAGTCGGGTTGAGAACCATCTCTCCGGGGAAAAGTGAATAGAGAATGATGTATATCAGGGCCGGAAGATAGGTTCTGCGGGGGATAAAGAAAATTGCAATATTGAACCTGACCATGACTATCGCCACGACCAGCATAAGGGCAAATGAGAGTATCACAGCCAGCAGCGGTATGGCCGACAGTGCTCCCGCGGTCAGGCTCCAGAGAGGCATGGGCGCACCCCCATTAATGTCGGGCACCAGAGGAGGTGATATGAAGTGTTGGCTCCACAGCGCCAGGGTGATGAGCATAAGCAGTGTCACCGGAGCAATACCCGTCACCCTGAAAAACCTGATCATCTCTCTCTCTTTTTCAGGTCAAAGCCTATATCCTTCCTGTAATTTACTCCCTCGAACAGTATCCCGGAGACAGCGCGGTAGCTCTTTTCCAGCGCCTCCTCCATTGTTTCTCCCAGTGATGTGACTGACAGCACTCTCCCGCCTGAAGTCATAATTCTGCCGCCTTGCTCAGCGGTTCCTGCATGAAACAGAGTGCTACCCGCCACACCGTCGATGCCTGTTATCTCAAAGCCCTTGTTGTAAGCATCAGGATAGCCTCCTGATACCAGCATGACGGTTGCGGCACTGTCAGAGGAGGTCACCAGGGTGCGACTGTCAAGATCTCTGAGGGCCACACCCTCAAGCATGTCGAACAGATCACTCTCTATGCGAGGCAGTATCACCTCGCTTTCAGGGTCTCCCAGCCTGGCGTTGTATTCAATTACATACGGTTCACCGCCGACGTTCATCAGCCCGAAGAAGATAAAACCGCGATACTCTATACCTTCATTACGCAACCCCTCAACGGTAGGCCTGATGACCTTATCTTCCACCTTGCTCATGAATTCCGGAGTGGCAAACGGCACCGGGGATACGGCTCCCATCCCTCCGGTATTCTTTCCGGTGTCACCCTCTCCTATTCGTTTATAGTCCTTGGCCTCAGGCAGCAACCTGTACGAGATGCCGTCAGTGACAATGAATGCCGACATCTCTATACCGGCCAGGTACTGTTCGATGACTACCTTGCTGCCTGCCTTGCCGAAACGGCCGCCGAGCATCGCTTTCAGTTCACGTACCGCTTCATCGTGGTCATTGATAATCAGCACTCCCTTGCCTGCCGCCAGCCCGTCAGCCTTGAGCACATAGGGAGGAGCGAGGGTAAGCATGAAACGTACGGCATCACCAACGGTCTCTGCAGTGAAGGTCTCATAGGCAGCAGTGGGTATCGCGTGCCTCTTCATGAATCCCTTGGCAAAGTCCTTGCTTCCTTCAAGCCTCGCCCCACTGCGTCCCGGGCCTATCACCGCCACAGATGACAGCTCCGCGTCTGCCTCAAGATAATCGGTAATACCTTCCACCAGCGGTGCCTCCGGACCCACAACCACCATGCCGATGTTGTGTTCGAGTATTGCCGACCGAACGGCAGGGAAATCAAGAGGATCAACCGGCAGGTTTACTCCCACCATAGCAGTACCGGGATTACCCGGCGCAGTGAATAGCTTCAGTGGCCTGCTGCTCTGAGACAGTTTCCATGCCAGCGCATGTTCACGCCCCCCTGATCCAAGAATAAGTATGTTCATTATATTATGTTCATTCCCTTTTCAAAAATAACACTTAGCCTGTAAATAACTCAGACAGCCGGTGAATAATCGTCCGGCAGCATAAAACTATACCCCTGCCGCAGCGCCTCCGTGATGAACCTGTCAAGGTAAAGGAGTGCGGAGGAGGAGGCTGTGTCATGTAAAACGATCAGAGAGCCGGGCCTCAGCCTCTGCATCAGGATACGGCTTGAAGCATCAGGAGACAGGCTGCTGTCAAAGTCGTATGGCATCAGATCCCAGAAGACGATCCGCATGCTCCTCTCCAATATTCTGTATTGCCGTACCCTTATCCTGCCATAGGGAGGCCTGAAGAGATTGCTGCAGGTGATATCCCTGCCCCTGAGAACATCGGAACAGTAATCCCTTACCGGTGTTTTCAATCCGTTCAGATGGCTATAGCAGTGATTGCCTGTTGCATGACCTGATGTTGCTATACGTGCAAAGAGACCGGGCAACGCCTGTACCTTCCTGCCGATGCAGAAGAAGGTGGCCCTCACACCGTGCCTGTCGAGTATGTCCAGCACCCGGGGAGTTGATTCGGGGTCAGGCCCGTCATCAAAGGTAAGGCCCAGCCTCCTGCCTGTCCCGCCGATCCTGTAGATGGCATCAGGATATATTACTGCTGCCGGAAAAGGCCTGCCGTAGTTCCTGATCATCCCGGCCGTACCTCCCCGTAATACCTGTTGAGCTCCCGCGAGGCCCTCTCTGCCAGCACCGGCATGTCTAAAGAGGTTGCCTTCCTGTAAACCTCAAGCAGTGCCTGCAGTGATACCGAGACGGTGTAGTCAAGGCCGTAACCCTTGTCATCAGGCAGGGCAGCTATGAAGGAGAGCGACGCCAGGGCATTGTCGGTGATGGTGTTGAAGATATCCTCGGCCCTCTCTCTCTCTCCTGCCATGGCCAGTGCCTCGGCAAGCTCGATGCTGAAGTAATCATAGGGCATCTTCTCCGGAGGAACAATACCCAGACCCTTCTCTGCTGCCGCCAGCGCCCTGACGGTGTCTCCCTCGAGAACCAGCGCCCTGGAGAGACGTGCGAACTGACGCCGGAAGACGTCGAACAGCCTCCGGTTATTCTCGTCAAGATATACACCCTCCTCACCGGCGTTGCCCCACTTGAAACCGTTCATCATATTTTCATACATCTCCCGGGTGTCCACCATGCCGGTCTCACCTGGTGCGGGAGGATCAATCTTTATCGGGCTGACCCTGTAGGCCATACCCTCCAGAACGAAGAAATCCTCGAGTCCGATATAGGTGGAACCGGGAACGGTGGTAGCATAATAGAGGGGCCGCTCCCAGTTGTTTCCGGCCATGATGTCCATGACCGCAAGATCATCCTTGATGGCCATGGTGCCCTTGAATTTCCAGATCATCGGTATCAGCATCCTGTCGGTATGCCACGGCCGTACGGCACCGGTGGCGAGCACATGAGCCGAATCGACATCTACGATGAACTCCCTCACCGGTATGAAGTTGAAGAAGTCACCGCGGCCAGAGAGGTCAACCTTTGCCTTGGGGTCATCCGACCCGGCAAACTCGACAACCTTGCGTATGGGTGTGGGCTCCTTGATAAGATCCTCCACGGGGAGTTGTACACGCTCACCCTCAACATATTTCTCAGGCGGCAGTGTGAATGGCAACGGATCGGACTCAAATGCCTTGCGGCTCATGGTCTCGATATAAAAGCCGCTCTGCAGGTAGCTGAGATTGGCGACACGCACATCGGTGCGGAAGCCTTCCACATCCTGGATGTACCATAGCGGAAACGAGTCATTGTCGCCGTAGGTCAGAAGAATAGCGTTCTCATCACACGTCGAGAGATAATTTGATGCTATATCCCTTGCCGTATACCTGTCAGACCGGTCATGGTCATCATGGTTTTCCGCGATCAGCAGCAGAGGTACGGCAGACATGAGCAGTGCCGAAGGAATCACCGCCGCAGGGTAATCCTTCATAAACCGCCTCAGAAGATCGAAGAAGAGCATCACCCCCATGCCTATCCACATTGCCCAGGCATAAAATGAGCCCGCATAGGCATAGTCCCTCTCCCTTGGCTGACTGGGATTCTGGTTGAGATAGGTGACTATGGCCAGCCCGGTCATTAGAAAGAGGAGTAGCACCAGCGAAAGTCCCTTCCTGTCTTTACGGTACTGCCAGAAGAGCCCGGCCAGTCCGGCCAGCAAAGGAAGGAGATAGTACCTGTTGTGTGCGGGGTTGTTTCGGTTCTCTGCCGGAAGCTGCGACTGGTCTCCGAGACGGGGATTGTCAATAAAGGGTATGCCAGAGACCCAGTTACCGTCCATGACGTTTCCGTTACCCTGAAGATCATTCTGGCGTCCGGACCAGTTCCACATGAAGTATCGCATGTACATCACCCCCACCTGGTAGCGGAAGAAAAAACGGAGGTTCTCACCGAACGACGGAAGGGTGACCTGTTCATTGCTGCCTCCTGACCTGACGGTCACCTTGCGTCCTTTCACCTTTCCCCAGTATTCATACTGGCGGATATGATCGGGGTCGCTGCTATACATCCTGGGGAACAGCGTCATGAATCTCTTGTCATATTCGTATTTTGAACTATAGTAGGGAACATATCTGCCCTCCTTCTTGTTGTACCCGCCCACCTTTCTCTCAATGCCAACCACGGGGGCAGAGTAATAGTGACCGTAAACAAGAGGTGCACGGCCGTACTGTGTCCGGTTTATGTAGTAGATGAACGAAAAGACGTCGGAGGGATCATTCTGGTTCATGGGAGGATGGGCGTTGGCCCTGATGATGATGAGTGCGAACGATGAATATCCGAGAAGGAGCACCGCAGCCACAGTCATCACCTGGTTCAGGATGACCCTCTTCTTCTTCAGTGAATACCAGAGGCCTCCGGCTGTCAGGCCTACGAGGAGCACCAGGTATATGTAGAGTCCGGAATTGAATGGCATGCCCAGCGTGTTCACGAAGAAGAACTCAAACCAGCCGGCTACCTTGGCCACCCCGAGGATGAAGAGGAAGTTAAGCACCCCCAGGATCAGAAAGCCCGCGAGTGTAGCATATATAACCCCCTTTACCGTAACCTCGTATTTGCGGAAGTACCAGATGAGCACCAGCATCGGCAGTGCCAGCAGGTTAAGCAGGTGAACCCCGATGGAGAGTCCCATCAGGTATGCTATCAGTATTATCCATCTGCCTGCATGGGGGTCGTCAGCCTCATCATACCATCGCAGCATGGCCCAGAAGACTACGGCGGTGAAGAGCGAGCTGGTGGCATAGACCTCTCCCTCCACTGCCGAGAACCAGAAGGTGTCGGAGAAGGCATAGGCCAGCGCACCCACAGCTCCCGAGGCCAGTATGGCAAGGGCTTTCCCTCCCCTGACATCCGTATTGTCGCCGGTGGCCAGACGTATAAGCCTCGTGACGCTCCAGAAGAGAAACAATATTGTAAAGGCGCTTGCCATTGCCGACATGATGTTCACCATCATGGCTACCTTCGAGGTGTCGCCACCGGCAAAGAGGGTAAAGAAACGGCCCAGCAGCAGGAAGAAGGGAGCACCGGGAGGATGACCCACCTCCAGCCTGTATGAGCATAGTATGAACTCGCCGCAGTCCCAGAAGCTGACAGTCGGTTCTATCGTCAGGAGGTAGACCAGGAGCGACACGGCAAACAGTGCCCATCCCGTTATGTTGTTCCAGAACCTGAAATCCTTAATCATATCCTTATCTTATTTATCTTCAGTAATAAACCTCCACGGCATGCTGACCCACGGCTCTCCGGCATAGTCGATCCCCACACGGGGCAGTGCCCTCAACGACGGCCGGCGGCCGGTATCCTCCAGCCAGATGCGGGCAGAGGTGGTAAGGTCCTCCCCGTTGTATGAACCGTCTATGCCCAGTGCCCGGGTAACACGTCCGGGACCGGATACGGATGTCACACCCCTGATAAGTACAGCCTGCGGATCACCAGCCTTTCCCGTCACTATGTTCATCATCCAGTACATGCCGTAAATAAAATAAATATAGAGATGACCTCCTTCCATGTACATCACTTCGGTACGTCGCGTTCTCCCCCTGCTGGCATGACACGCCCTGTCTTCCTCTCCGAGATAGGCCTCGGTCTCGGTTATCATGTAACGACCGGAGTGATCACCCGCTCTGATAACGATATCTCTTCCCGGAAGCATCCTGGCCACACTCACCGCATCACCCAGGAAGAACGATCTCTCTGTAACTGGCATCCCCGCTGATCAATACCTTACCTTATCAGGATACTCCACCCACTTCCTCAAAACGTTGTCACCCTGATTCCGCAGTCCGCGCTCCATGACAATACTGCGCTCATCTTTGTCAAGCGCCAGCTCGCTATATATCTTTTCGTCGTCAAACCCTGCTGAGGCAGCCTGGTGACGGTCAGAGGCATAGACAACCCTGCTGATGCCCGCCCAGTAAATGGCTCCCAGGCACATGGGGCAAGGCTCGCAGGATGCATACAACACACACTCGCTGAGGTCATGTGTGCCCAGCAGTGCGGAGGCCTGGCGTATGGCTTCTATCTCGGCATGGGCCGTGGGGTCATGCGAAGGCACCACCATATTTGCTGCACGGGCAACAATACGACCGTTGCATGCTATCACCGCACCGAAAGGCCCGCCGCCCTCGCTGATGTTTCTGTAGGCGGTATCTATTGCCAGCTCAAGATATTCCCGGTCTATGCTTTTAAGTGTCATCTCTGCATTATGTGAAAACTAACAACGTGTAAAAATAAGAAAAGAATATAGCTCCGGTAAATGAACAGAAACTATTGTCACGTCAAATCTCTCTTTAACAGTTTGAACCCCGGGGAAAATTAAAAGTACAACATATTGCTCAGAATAAAAATAAGTTGTATTTTTGCAGACCCCAAAATCGGGGTTTTTATTTTGAATTTATATTAACTACCAAAACCTTAGTACCAAAGTGAACACCTTAAGCTACAAGACAGTATCGGCCAACAAGGCGACTGTTGAAAAAGAGTGGGTACTTGTAGATGCGGAGGGTCAGACACTCGGACGTCTGGCATCTGTTGTTGCCCTGATGCTGAGGGGGAAGCACAAGACCAGCTTCACACCTCATGTCGACTGTGGAGACAACGTCATTGTTATCAACGCTGAGAAGATCACGATGACAGGAGCAAAGATGACAGACAAGGAGTACATCCGGCATACGGGTTACCCCGGAGGCCAGAGGATCGTCAAGGCTGACGAGCTGATGAAGAAGCACCCGACACGGATGATTGAATACGCCGTCAAGGGCATGCTCCCGAAAAACAGGCTTGGAAGCGCCATCTTCAGGAACCTTTATGTGTATGAGGGCTCGGAACACAAACATGAGGCCCAGCAACCCAAACTAATAGATGTAAAAACCATTAAGTAAGAAACATGGAAGTTATCAACGCTATCGGAAGAAGGAAGGCAGCGGTCGCCAGGGTTTACCTCAGCGACGGTAAGGGGCAGATTACGATCAACGACCGGGAGTATAAGCAATATTTCCCTGACGAGATCCTTCAGTATGTTGTCCTTCAGCCACTCAACCTTCTTGAAGTTGCCGACAAATATGACATCAGAGTCACGCTTGACGGCGGTGGATTCAAAGGTCAGGCAGAGGCGGTGCGTCTCGGGATTTCCAGGGCTCTCATCCAGATCGATCCGGAATACAAGCCTAAGCTGAAAGCTGAAGGCTTCACCACCCGCGATCCCCGCGAGGTCGAGAGGAAAAAGCCCGGCAGACCCAAGGCACGCAAGAGATTCCAGTTCAGCAAGCGTTAGGAGTTCAACAGCAATTTATCATAGATGCAGGTTTAGTATCTAAATTGCATTGACTTCCCGCCAGGAACTACTCTGCAATTGACTTCACAGAACGTAAACTTAACAATCACTATCAAAATGTCAAGAACCAATTTTAAAGAATTACTTGATGCCGGTGCACACTTCGGACACCTGAAGAGAAAATGGAACCCGGGAATGGCTCCCTATATCTTTATGGAGCGCAACGGCATTCACATCATCGACCTTGAAAAGACCATCATCAAGATTGACGAGGCTGCAGCTGCCCTGAAGCAGATAGCCAGGTCAGGACGCAAGGTGCTCTTCGTTGCCACCAAAAAGCAGGCGAAAGAGATCGTTGCCGAGAAGGTGGGAGCGGTTAACATGCCGTTTGTCACCGAGAGATGGCCGGGAGGAATGCTCACCAATTTCCCCACGATACGCAAGGCGGTCAAGAAGATGGGATCAATAGATAAGATGGCCACCGACGGCACGTTCGACAACCTCTCCAAGAGAGAGAGACTGCAGATTACACGCCAGAGAGCCAAACTTGAAAAGAACCTGGGATCGATAGCCGACATGACCCGCCAGCCCTCAGCGCTGTTCGTGGTTGACGTTGTCAAGGAAAAAATTGCTGTGCATGAGGCTAAAAGACTGGGTATCCCCATCTTTGCCATGATTGATACGAACTCAGACCCCTCTGATATAGACTTTGTGATCCCCGCCAATGACGATGCAGCTAAGTCCATCTCACTGGTGATTGACATCATGTGTAGAGCCATTGCGGAAGGCCTCGAGGAGCGCAGGTCAGAAAAAGACAAAGAGAGCACCTCCGGAGACAAGGAAGAGGCTGCCGGGGAAAAAGGCAGACGCAGATTCAGTGCCGATGATTACACTGAGGAAAAAGCCGGTGTGGCAGATGAGGATGAGCCGGTGGCTGAGGCTGCTGCAAAAGAAGCAACCGATGCAAAGGCAACAGGAGAGGAGAAATAATTATTTCAACTATTAAAAAGATTTATTACTATGTCAAATATTAGCGCTGCCGATGTCGCCAAACTGAGAAGGATGACAGGCGCCGGCATGATGGATTGCAAAAAGGCCCTTGAAGAAGCAGAGGGCAACTTTGAAAAAGCACAGGAACTGATACGCAAGAGAGGCCAGGCAATAGCTAACAAGCGCGCCGACCGTGAAGCAACAGAAGGTGTTGTACTGGCAAAGACAACTGCTGACGGCACCAGGGGCATGATAACCGCCCTCAACTGCGAGACTGATTTCGTGGCAAAAAATGCTGACTTCATAGCTCTCAGCCATAAGATTCTCGACACCGCACTGAGCAGTAATCCTGCTGACCTCGAAGCACTGAAGGAGACCGTCACCGACGGAAAGAAAATATCCGAACTGGTACTTGAAAACAGTGGTATCACCGGTGAGAAATTTGAACTCTCCTTCTTCAGTAAGATAGAAGCAGCAGCCGTCCAGGCATATATTCACCAGGGCAACATGCTTGCCACCCTCGTCGGCTTCAACAAGGCCGGCATTGAGACACAGGTGTACAAGGATGTGGCCATGCAGGTGGCTGCCATGAACCCCGTTGCCGTTGATAAGGACGATGTGCCTGAGAAAATTCTAGCACAGGAGCTCGATATAGCCAGGGAGCAGGCCAGACGCGAAGGCAAGCCCGAAGAGATGCTTGAAAGAATTGCCCAGGGCAAGCTTAACAAGTTCTTTAAGGAGAGCACCCTGCTGACCCAGGAGTTCATCAAGGATAACAAGCTCACCATAAGACAGTATCTTCAGAGCAAGGACAAGGATCTTACGGTCACCGGATTCGTTCGCTTCACTCTGAACACCTGACCCGCGGGAAGAGACAACGCTACCATCAGGGGAAATTCATAAAGCAAAGACGCCACAACAGCGTGTCTTTGCTTTTTTTTGACCCAAACCTTAAAAATTAGTAACTTGTACCGATAATAATATTTAAAGGAATGAAAAAAAACATCGGTAAAACGGACATGATTGTACGCCTGGTACTGGCAGCAGTACTCCTGATTCTCTATTTCGTCATTAATGCGAAGATCCTCGGACTGATCTTCATCATTCTGGCTATCATCCTGGCTCTCACCGCACTGACAGGGACCTGCCCCCTCTGGTATATCTTCAGGATAAATACCCTGGAGAAGAAGGAGGAGTAGCCGTTACCTTCAAGGTTATCAACCGATGCAGCATCGCCCTTAGCGGGTCTTGCTGCATTTTTTATGGCTGTCAGCCCTATCGGGCACAATTTTTGTTAATTTCGTTACCATCATAATAACAGATCGTTGCAATGAAACTTGCATGAGCAGTAACCCGCAAAAGAAATTGATTATTTGACTACATGTAAGTTCCATTCGACCAATCAAATAATAATAAATAATCGAATGAAGTACAACAGGATACTGCTAAAGCTCAGCGGCGAATCGGCCGGCGGCGCTGACGGCACCGGCATCGATGCCGGGGTGCTTACCGCTTATGCACAGCAGATAAAGAGCGTGGTATCAATGGGATGCCAGGTTGCCATAGTCATCGGGGGAGGGAACATATTCCGAGGACTGGACAGCAGCGGTGAAGGCTATGACCGTGTCAAGGGTGACCAGATGGGCATGCTTGCCACCGTCATCAACAGTCTTGCACTCGAGAGCTTTATCACCAGGGCCGGATGCAGTGCAAAGGTCTTCACCTCAATCCGCATGGAACCCGTTGGAGAACTCTATACCCGTGACAGAGTCAAATCAGCACTTGAGTGTGGCTGCGTTTGCATACTGGCAGGCGGCACCGGCAATCCCTTCTTCACCACTGACACTGCAGCAGCACTGCGCGCCGTGGAGCTGAAGTGCGATGTACTGCTCAAGGGCACCAGGGTGGATGGTGTCTATACCGCTGACCCGGAGAAAGACCCTTCTGCGATCAGGTTTGAGACTCTTACCTTCACCGAAGCTCTTGAGAAGAAACTCGGGGTGATGGACCAGACAGCCTTTGCCATGTGCAGCGAGAACGGCTTGCCCGTTATCGTTTTTGACATGAACAGGGAGGGAAACCTTGAGGCAGTCATCAGCGGCAGCAGTCAGGGTACCCTCATTACTCCCTGAAAAAATTATTTTGATTACATTTGCCTAATCCGGAACAACACCAACACAATGACTGACGAACTGGAACTGATAAGAGATGAAGCCGATGAGAGGATGGATAAGTCCATCAGGCATCTTGAATACGAACTGTCGCACCTTCGTGCCGGACGGGCCAATCCTCTCCTGCTTGACGGTATTAATATCGACTATTACGGAACCAGCACCCCTCTCACGCAGGTATCCAACATCAACACCCCCGATGCGAAGAGTATCATCATCCAGCCCTGGGAGAAATCCATGCTGGGAGTGATCGAAAAAGCAATTCTGGCCGCAAATATCGGCATGACGCCCATGAACAACGGTGAGATCATCCGCATCAATGTGCCGCCTCTGACCGAAGAACGCCGACACCAGCTTGTCAAGCAGGTGAGACAGGAGGGAGAGACAGCCAGGATAAGCATAAGGTCAAGCCGCAAATGGTTCCTCAATGAACTGAAAAACCTTGAAAAGGATGGTCTGCCTGAGGACGAGGAGAAAAACGGACAGAAGATCATCCAGGAGATAACAGACAACCATATAGCCAGGGTAGACAAGATCATTGAGGTCAAGGAAAAAGAGATCCTGACTGTCTAGAGATCCGGCATCAGGTGACGCTGCTGCTCCTCCTCTGCCGTGCAATGATCGACATCCTGCCTCTCGTATAAATCAATCCTCATCCCATCGGTCCAGCTTCGCCGTCAGCCAACACCCGGCAGCAGGGATCTCCCGGCACCCCTTCTCAAATGAAAAAGACAGCTATTATAATCCTACTCGTCGCCTGCACTCTTCATCTGCAGGCACAGATCTCTGAAGGGGGCCTTCCGCCCTCATACAAAACCCCGGCAACAAAAAGCACTGCAGCTGTCGCCAGCTACAGACTGCCGGCTATCGATACATCTGAGCTGGCACTCCATAACCGGGAAACCTCTTTCCCGCTGAGATATGCTGTTCTGGAGGAGGTTGACCTCAACCTGAAAAAGGTAGGCACAAAATCAGTTCTTGATGATGGCAGCACACTGTGGCAATACAGGATCGATTCGCCAAATGGACTGTCACTGCAGGTGATATTCCGGAAGTATCTGATCCCCGAAGGCGCCCGCCTCTTTCTCTTTGATGAAGAGTACAAGGATGTCCGGGGAGCTTTTACCAACCGTAACATCACTGAAGAGCTCTCCTTCATCACCGCCGACATCCCCGGTGACCACCTGATAATCGAATACCATGAGCCGGCAGATGTGCCTTTCAGTGGCGAGGTGATCATCGGTGGCATTGGGCAGGCCTATATTGACATCTTCGGGCTTAAATCGGCAAATATCGACGAGGACGGTTACATTCCGGTTAACTGCGAGGAGGGCATGCCTTACCAGGATCAGAAACATGCGGTGTGCAAGTACAGTTTTAATGACGGCACATACAGCTATCTCTGCTCAGGGGCCCTGATCAACAACACCAGAAACGACGGAGCACCGTATTTTCTGACAGCTTACCATTGCATCAACACTGCTGCGGAGGCCTCAACCATAGTTGCCTGGTTCAATTATGAGGAGGCATCCTGCACCGGCGTTTCACTCTACAGCTCACAGACACTGACAGGTTCTTCGCTGAAGAGTACGGGTACAATGTCCGATTATACCCTGCTGGAATTCAACAATCCCGTGCCAACCTCCTACCAGCCCTATTTCGCAGGATGGGATATAACAGACACTCCTCCACAGTATTCGGTTGGTATACATCACCCCCATGGCTGGACCAAGAAGATATCGCTCGACTATGATCCGGCACAATCCGTAGCAAGGGTTTTGAGTTGGGATGGCGGTGGCGGCTCTCCGGTCAACTCTCACTGGGATGTCTTTTTTGATGACGGAATAACCTCATCGGGATCGTCAGGGTCACCCCTGCTTGACCAGAACAGGAGAATCACCGGACAGCTTCACGGAGGCAGCACCAACGATTACTACGGTAAAATAAGTTACTCATGGACACACCCCAACAGCTCCTTCGAACTTCTTTCAACTTACCTTGATCCGGATACCACCGGCGTGACAGTTGTCGACGGATACTACCCTCCGGAGAACCTTCCCGATGCCCAGTTTCTCTCGGACTTCTCCGCCGTATGTCTCGATGCGCCCTTTGAGCTCACCGGTTTTTCAGCCTTTGGCCCCCAGAGCTGGGAGTGGACTTTCAGGCCCTCCAGGGTCACATATCACGAAGGTACTACATCATCCTCCCAGTCGCCAAAGGTCTCCTTCACTTCGGCCGCCCCCTATTCCGTGACCCTCAGGGTCACTAATGCAGCAGGACAGGGCGCCCTGACACTCGAGAACTTTATAACGGCCGGCAGCTCACTTAACCTGTCAGCCTATCCCATGGATCTGACAGACTCATGCCTTCTCTCCTTCACCTCCGTTGCAGTTGAAGCCTTCGGTGCCGATGCTTACCTCTGGACACTGTCAGAAGATGCCGACGACTATTTTTACATAGAGAACAATACCGTCAACCCGGCCGTAATCAAAGTACGTGACGGTGTGGAGCTTACCGAAAGCACGGATATTGAGCTTACAATAACAGGCATACAGGGCACCTGTCAGAGCCTTCTGGCTGTCAGTATCCCCCTGTTGGCCCAGACAAATGACAATGTCATGCACGCTGCCGCAATAATTATAGGTGAGAACGGACCTTTCTCAAACAAATGTGCAACCATTCAGGGCGATGAACCCGTACCCCCGTTCGACAGCTGCACGGGACAGTTGTCGTGGTGCGATGAGTACGGCAACGGTCAGGATATTGTTGAGAACAGCGTATGGTTCTCGTTTACGCCAGGGGTGAATCAGAAAATCATGCTCTCTTCAATGGGAATGGATAACCAGATAGCCGTTTACAGAACTGCATCACCGGAAGATCTCCTGGCCGGCAACTATACCCTTATAGGAGCCAACGACGACTTTACGGATACAGACTTCAATGCCCGCATAAGCTCAATGGATGTCGAGGCCGGCCGCAAATACCTGATCCAGGTCGACGGCAGCGGAGGAGGACTGGAAGGCAGCTTCTACCTCTACCTGAGTGTGCTCAGCAGCGCTGAGCAGCTCCCGGCGGGGAGCGAAGAAATCAGGGTATATCCCCAGCCCGCAGGCGATGTCGTCACCATTGAGTCCGCTGCTTTTGCCGGGTGCAAGGAGGTACGGGTGGAACTGATAGACAACAGCGGCAGGATAATATGCCAGGAGCTCTTTACCGAATCTTCCGGTAGACTGCAGCTTGTCCTTGGAGACCTGCCTTCGGGTGTCTATTTTGCACGCATATACTGCGGCAGCAAGGTCACCGTCACAAAAGTGGTTGTCTAGAAACCCTCTTACTGCCCTTCCGGAAATGTCATACAACCGGCCGGAGGCCCGTTATTCTCTGTCCACTGCTACCTCCCTCCAAACTCACCCTACCTGGAGGTTAGGGTGTCAACGGCTGACCTTATGCTGAGGGCAATGATATCATCTATGCTATAGCCCATCCTTCAGCTTTTGAAAAAAAGCCTGGTGCCCTGCGGACAGTCGCGGCAGATATCCACCGCCTGGCGGTCCTTCATTACAACAGCCCTGAAATCCCGATACCTCCCGCTGCGCCATATCCCGGCAAAGCTCTGGCTGTTCAAATTGCCTATTGCATGCACAGCGTACTTATCGAAGCAGCACGGGACCACATCACCGTCAGTGGTTATTACAGCCGAGGTCCACATCCTCAGGCATCCCCTCCGTGGTGACCCGGCAGGATGCCAGGTTCCGTCATCACTTCTTCTATAGCGTGATCTGCCTTGATCTGATGATACCCACTCTCCCACCCTGGCGGGGTTAAGCACCTGCATGCTCTTTATTATGAACCCTGCCCCTACTGATCCGGCAAAGGCAGCAGCGGCGTGCACCTCATGCTCATTTCCCCGGTGCTGCAGGAACTGCAGCACGATCTTCAGCCCGGAGCGCCTCTCCCTGACGGTGGCGGCCAGCCTCCTGATGCCCTCCGTCACAAGTTCATGATCACCGCCACGCCTGTAGATGCCATAGGTCCCCGGAGTCACTCCGTCATATGAAATGATTATCTTCCTCAAAGACGAGCCGGCCAGGCTGATGCATCTCTCCCTGTCAAGATAATGCCCGTTGGTGGCAATCGCCGGATTCATTCCCGCAAAGAGCTCCGCTATCCGGAAGAAGTCGGGGTGCATCATGGGCTCCCCCTGAAAACTGAGCCAGGCAGAGAGAGTGAATCCTCTGAGCTCCTCCGCAATCTTCTCAGCAAGACTGTAACTCAGGAAACTGTTTCTCCTTTCCAGCATTCCTGCCCCGGTTACACACTCGGGACAGGAGAGGTTGCAGACGCTGCTCAGCTCAATGCTAATCGCCGGGGGCAGGGGAGCATCAGCAGGAATACGGGCAAACCTGCCGGCTGCGTACAAAAAAACAGAGTAACTTGCATTCAGAAACCTGGAGGCCATGGCAGAGGCAAATGAACAATTTATTTTACTCAATGTATAGGGTATAGGGTATGTTTCCGGTCTTATTCATGAAAAGAAGATCAGAAATCAGGAACCAACAAATAACGCAAAAATGAAAACAAAAATCTTTTACTCAGTAATAGCTTCCGCCCTCCTGCTGATAATGACGGCAGGAGATGCCAGCGCATCCGACTCCGCTGACAGGAACAAGAAGGAGAAGGAACAGCAGCAGGTGATAACAATAAGGGGACGGGTGGTCGATGTAGAGACACGTGTCCCTCTTGTTTTCGCAGGAATAGCAGTGCAGGGAAGCAATGTATCTACCGTGTCAAACCTTGACGGCGAGTTTACCCTTAAGGTCGACAACGATCAGACCGGGAACATCGAGGTCTCCTATGTGGGCTACAAGAACAGGGTGGTGACCATCGAAGAGATGAAGACAAACGGCCAGCGAAACGTCATAGAGATGGAGACTGCGCTGATACCTATAAGGGAGGTGATCGTAAAACCCATCCTTCCTGAAGAGATCATGCTGCAGGTCATAGACCGCTTCGATGAGAACTATCCCAAACTGCCCAATGATATGACCGGGTTCTATCGTGAAACCATCAGGAAAAACCGAAGCTACATCTCCATCGGCGAAGCCGCTGTGGAGATCTTCAAGGCCCCCTACCAGAACGACCTGCGCTTTGACGCCGTCAGGATCTACAAGGGCAGAAAGAGCAACGACGTGGAGAAGATGGACACCGTGCTCTTCAAGCTTCAGGGCGGACCCACAACCACACTCTACCTCGACGTGGTCAAGAACCCCGAGACCTTCCTCACCAGGGAGGCACTCAACCAGTATGACCTGGAGCTGTCAAACATTGTGGTCATCGATGACAGGACAAACTATGTCATCAACTTCTTACAGAAGCCTTTCATAACCACACCCCTCTACCAGGGACGCCTCTTCATCGACATAGAGACCTACGCCGTGGCACAGGCGGAATTCGCCTTTAACCTTGAGAACAAAGAGCTGGCAGCTTCAATGTTCATCAGGAAGAAACCGATGGGAATGCAGGTGACACCCGAGATAACATCCTACTACGTACGCTACCGCGAAATGGATGGCAAATGGTACTTCAGCCACTCAAGGGCAGAAGTCAAATTCAAAGTCAACTGGAAGAAGAAACTCTTCAACACAAACTATACCACCATGTCTGAGCTGGCAATAACAGACCGTACGGAAGAGGATGTTGTAAAATTTGCAGCCAGGGAGAGAATCCGCCCAACCGACTTCTTCACCGAGGAGGTGGCCGCATTTGCCGATCCTGAGTTCTGGGGTGACTATAACGTAATTGAACCCGACCAGAGCATAGAGGCAGCCATCAGGAGACTGAGCAGAAAACTCAGATTCAGCGACAGAAACGAATAGCACGGGGCCGTGGACGCATGAAGAATGACGGTGAGATTATAAGGAGGATCAGGAACGGAGACAAACAGGAGTTTGAAAAACTGTTCCGCTCCTCCTATGTTTCACTGGTGCGTTATGCAAAGACCCTCCTCAGGGACTATGATACGGCTGAAGAGATAGTGCAGGAACTGTTTTTCAGGCTGTGGCAGGACCGGGAGAAACTGAACATTGAAAGCTCACTGAACGGATATCTCTTCCGCTCGGCGCACAACAGGTCGCTCCATTATATTGAGCATCAGCAGGTTGTCAGCCGGCATGCCGGCGAGGTCGCTGCCGTAACCCTAAATGCATCAGAACCGGTGACCGAAGCGATATACTACAGCGAACTCCAGGAAAGGATTACCGTAGTGCTCGAACGGCTGCCTGAAAGATGCAGGATGATATTCAGAATGAGCAGGTTCGAAGGACTGAAATACAATGAGATAGCCGAGAAGCTATCGGTTAACGTAAAGACGGTTGAAGCAGACATGGGCAAGGCACTGAGGGAATTCAGAAAAGCATTGGCAGAGCAATGAAACTTGCATGAGTTCATGCTTACAAAAGAATTTGATTATTATATTTCATGCAAGTTCCATTCGACCGATGAAATGATTTTAATAAACGAATGAAAAAGATAAATAAAACAGAAAAAATGTCAGAACAGGATTGGGCTGACGCAGCCGCGTGGCTCTCTGGTGAGAACACGGCAGACGAAGAGGCTGCCCGTATCCTAATTAATGAGGACAATGATATAATGAAAAAGTGGGATGACCTTAAAAACATTGATGACGAAATAATTGACGTTGACAAAGCATGGGAGAAGCTGAACCGGAGGATAGAAACAGACTCACCGGTCATAACCCTAAACGGGATGTCATTCATGCACTCCTTTGTAAGGATAGCTGCTACGGTCATCATCGTGACAGGACTGGGATGGCTGTTTTTCAAGGTGGCAGGTCCGGAAAAGATCACTGTCTCATCAGGGTCCGATGAAAAGAATATTGAGGTACTGCTCAGTGACGGAAGCAAAGCATATCTGAACCGTGACAGCAGGCTGACATACCCGGAAAATTTCCGCGGCGACAGCCGGACGGTTTCGCTTGCAGGGGAAGCTTTTTTTGATATCGCCCCCGACTCATCACGCCCCTTCATCATTGATGCCGGCAATGCCAGCGTCAAAGTGGTGGGTACCTCATTCAGCGTCATGACTGACAACGGCAACAACGAAGTTGAGGTCTATGTAGAATCCGGCAGTGTGATGCTCTCCAGTAAAGACGGAGAACAAAATGTGACGCTGGAACCTCAGTTCGTCGGACGGATCTCAGACAGGGGCTCATCACAGGCAGTCAACACAGATGCCAACTACCTCTCATGGCACACCGACATGCTCATCTTTGACGGGGAGAGACTGGAGACGGTCTTCGCAGATCTCAAACGTACATTCAACATAAATATCGTGGCCGCAGACCCGGTCATCAACGACTACCGGCTGACATCCCCCTTTGTGGATCAGCCCCATGATACAATTATTAAGGTTATTTGCACTACCTTTAACCTTCATTCTGTCAGGGAAGAAGGTGTTTACAGGCTTTATCCCGGACAGGTACGGTAAAAACCGATGTGGCCGACAGGTTCAGTGAGGAACAGGGGGATCGCGGTTGCCGCCCTGCTTTTGCTGCCGTTACAGCTGTTCGCTCAGGATAACATCCTTGATAGAGAGATCCGGCTGCCCGGCAACAGCATCAGGGTCTCAAAGGCACTCAGCGAGGTAAGCAGACTTACCGGTTACCTCTTTACCTATGACTCCCGGATAATAAGCTCAGACAGGTCCTTTTCACTTCCCTCCTATGATATGCCGCTCAGGGAGCTGCTGGATTCGGTGTCGAATGACCCTGACGTCAAAGTCTCAGTGATAGGCAAGCACATCATCCTGTATCGCGAGGCTGCCGTCACGCCTGATACCGGTCAGGCATATGATGCTACCCCGGCAGAGATCTTTATCAGCGGAAGGGTAACCGATGCAGAGAGTGCTGAACCACTGCCCTATGCTACCATAGGTATCAGCCATCACGGGAGAGGTACGGTGACAAACTTCAACGGTGACTTCATCCTGAGGCTGAATAGCCAGTTTCTTGAAGACACATTATCAGTATCATACGTTGGTTATGTCAACAGGCTGTTACCGGTCAGGAGCCTTACGGGCAATATCCTGACCATCAGCATGGAGAGAGACTATATCCCCATCCCGGAGATAATCATCAGGGCCCAGGACCCTCGCCTGATCATCAGGAAAACCATCTCTTCCGTAGCCTCCAACTACGGAACCACGCCGGCCCTCCTTACAGGATTCTACCGCGAAGGGGTCTACAGAAAGAAGGAGCCGCAGGTATATTCCGAAGCTGTGGTGCAGATTTACAAGAGCCCCTATGCAAGATCACTGCAGAACGACCAGATTAAGGTGCTTCGCAGCCGTAAGATTGAGAACCTGGAGGTAAAGGATACCCTGGCCGTCAGGCTTAAGGCAGGACTGAGTGCAACACTCACACTCGATGGCATGAGAAACCTGTTCGATTTTCTTGACCCCGCATCATTCAATTCCTATGATTACCATCTGACAGATATAGTCACAATAGATGACCAGTCGGCATTTGTGATATCCTTCTGCCAGAGGGAAGATGTCACTGAACCGCTTATGCAGGGCGACATCTATATCAACGTCGAGAGCTATGCCGTCATGCTTGCCGATTTTGAGATCAACCCTCTCTATATTGACCGGACAGCCACATCATATGTAAGCAGGCTGCCCCGTTCCTATTCCATGAAGCCGGAATATGTCAGGTACAGGACCCGCTACCGCTATGTTGACGGACGATACTTCCTGTCACACGTAAGGGGAGACCTGGGCTTCATGGCCAGAGGCAGGAAGAAGCTTTTCAGCAGCCGATTCAACATATTTTTTGAGCTGGCAGTAACAGACCACCGTACAACCGGTGTCGTACGCTTCGATCATGATGAGCTGGCCCCGGCATATTCGGTATTCTCAAATACCATTACCGGTTATGATGCCGGATTCTGGAAAGGCTTCGATTTTCTCAAGCCCGAAGAGGATCTTGTTGAAGCACTGCAACGGCTGCAGATACGACTTGGTGAATTCGCCGGTCAGGATTCTCCTCAGTAGCTCTCAAGCACATCATAAAGGGCGGTGAGATCAGGCGTAAGAATGATCTCCGTCCTCCTGTTCTTCTGCCGCGAGTCAGCAGTCTTCCTTGTATCTACGGGCATGTACTCGCTCCTGCCTGAAGCAACCAGGCGTTTGGGGTTGATATTGGTGTCGTTAGTTAGCACCCTGACCACCGTCGTTGCCCTCTTGACGCTCAGGTCCCAGTTGTCAAGTATCTGCTGACCAGGTGCCGCCCTGTAAGGCACATCGTCGGTATGGCCCTCGATGGTGATGGTGATGTCGGGGTTCTTTTCGAGGAGCGCTCCAAGCTTGCGCAGCACCGTGCGCCCGTTGGCGTCTATCTCGTAGCTGCCTGTCCTGAACAGCAGCTTGTCATCCATGGAGACATACACCTGCCCGTTCTTCATGGTGACGGTGAGTCCGTTGTTCTCAAAGCCGAACAGCGCATCAGACACCTTCTCCTTGAGCTCCTTCACCGCCTGCTGCTGCGCATCAAGCATCTTCTCAAGCTCCGTCAGCCTGGCATTGCGCCTCTCAAGCTCATAGGTGAGCTCCTCAAGGGTGGCCTTCTTCGTGTCCAGGTTTATCTCCAGGTCGCGCATCAGATTCTCCTTCTGCTGAAGCTCAGCCTGCGCCTGCCGCAGCTCCGCCAGCAGCCGCTGCGTCTCCTGCGCCTTCCCGGCCGCCAGCTCCTGCCCCGCCCTCTGCAGCTCGTCATACCTCGCCGAGAGACTGCCCAGCTCCTCCCTCCTTTGCGTCAGCTCTGTGCGGACCTCCCCAAGCTCCTCCGTCAGCCTCTCAGCATCGTCGGTGAGCTGCATTGAACGCGTCGTCAGCTCCCTGTTCGACATGGAGAGCCAGATGTTCTCTGCCTTGAGCGAGTCACGCTCCGACAATAGCATGAGACTCTTGTCGTTCAACGTGTTGTACCTCTTGCCGGTAACACATGAGACTGAAAGCAAGAGTATCATCACGACCGGAAAAATAAGATTTAGCCTGTTCATGACCTGTCTGTTTTTTTTCTACACACCGTCTGCGAATTAAACAATAAATGAGAAAACATGTTATTGAAAACATAATGATTAATTAACAATGCAGATTTTTTACAAGCTTCCCCGGGCAATTCTCATTTTTCACAAAAATCAAAATATGAGTATCTTTGCCCGGTCTTTTGTTACCTTTAACTGATGTCAGAAAAAGATCGGCTGCTTGATGGAATCAACACTCCTGAGGACCTCAGAAAGCTCGACAGGCTTGACCTGGTGCGACTCAGTGACGAGCTCAGGCAACATATCATTGACGAGGTAAGCAACAACCCCGGTCATTTCGGCGCAAGCCTCGGGGTGGTAGAGCTTACCGTTGCCCTCCATTATGTCTATAAAACCCCCTATGACAAGATAGTCTGGGATGTCGGACATCAGGCCTACGGACACAAGATCCTTACGGGACGCAAGGCACAGTTTCATACAAACCGCAAGTACAGGGGCATCAGCGGCTTCCCGCGCATGGCCGAGAGTGAATATGACGCCTTCGGAGTAGGACACTCCTCGACCTCCATCTCCGCAGCCCTTGGCATGGCGGTGGCCGCACAGACTAAAGGCGAAAAACGCAAGGTGGTGGCCGTAATTGGCGACGGCGCCCTGCAGGCAGGACTGGCATTCGAAGGACTGAATAACGCCGGGAACGAGAAGGCTGACCTTCTGGTGATCCTCAATGACAATAATATTTCGATAGATGCCAGCGTTGGGGCTCTCAAGGAGTATCTCCTCGACATCACCACCAGCCGTACCTACAACAGGTTCAAGGATAAGGTCTGGCGTCTCCTTGGCCGTTACCGGCGGGTAGGCACCAGGGCACGGATACTTGCCTCACAGATAGAGGGTGGTATCAAGGGTACCGTGCTTGAGCAGAGTAACCTGTTTGAGGCACTCAAATTCAGGTATTTCGGTCCTATCGACGGTCATGATGTGCTTCACCTGACCCGGGTTCTCGAAGACCTCAGGACCATCCCCGGACCCAAGATCCTACATTGTGTCACCGTAAAGGGAAAAGGGTTCCCCAGGGCAGAAGAGCTGCAGACCGTGTTTCATGCCCCCGGTAAGTTCGACAAATGCACCGGTGAACTGATAATACCGGTCAACTGTGCCAAACACCCCCTCTACCAGGATGTGTTCGGTCACACTGTCCTGGAGCTGGCACGGCAGAATGATAAGATAGTGGGCGTCACCCCGGCTATGCCTACCGGATGTTCACTTAACATTATGATGAAGGAGATGCCCGGCAGGGCCTTTGATGTGGGCATCTGCGAACAGCATGCGGTGACCTTCTCTGCCGGCATGGCTGCCAACGGCATGATCCCCTATTGTAATATCTACTCATCATTCATGCAGCGTGCCTATGACCAGGTGGTGCACGACGTGGCCATACAGGGACTGAAGGTGATCTTCTGCCTCGACCGCGGAGGCCTGGTGGGCAGTGACGGAGCAACACATCACGGCTTCTTCGATATTGCCTTCATGCGCAACATACCCGGCATGATCACTGCCGCTCCCATGGACGAGCTGGAGCTGCGTAACATGATGTATACCGCACAGCTGGACAGCGTGAAGGGACCATTCAGCATACGCTATCCCCGGGGTGCAGGAGTGATATGCGAATGGCAGCAACCTTTCTCAGAGATCCCGGTGGGCCGGGCCCGTCTCATCAGTGAGGGCAGTGACATAGCAGTGCTTAGCATAGGCCATCCGGGTAACTTTGTGGTTGAGGCAGCATCCGTGCTGCGCGAGAGGGGCATCTCGGTGATGCACTATGACATGCGCTTCGCCAATCCGATTGATGAGGAGGTGCTTCATGAGGTGATGAAGCGTTTCTGCAAGATCATCACCGTGGAAGACGGCGTGATCAAGGGAGGCTTTGGCAGCGCCTTGCTGGAGTTTGCAGCAGATCACGGCTATACTGCGGAGATAAAGCGTATGGGCATCCCCGACTACTTCGTGGAACACGGCTCCCAGCAGGAGCTGTGGCATGAGTGCGGGTATGATGCAGCCGGGATAATGGCGGCCATTCTGGAGGCAGTGGGCAAACGTTGAAGTCGGCAGTCGGCAGTAGTGTGGGATTCAAAAAAATATCCTAATTTCGCATCCTGCTGATGACTGCCGGCTGCCGACTGATTATGCCCGGATGGCAGGACCGAGCGCCAAAAGTCAGCCCGGTGGGCTGACTTAGCGAAAGGGCCGGAATGCAGGGGAGGCAATTCCGCCATCCGGATGAGTTGAGTAAACAGATTGTTGATTGAAACAGAATATACTTTACATTAATAAATTATGATAATTATGCCCGGATGGCAGGACCGAGCGCCAAAAGTCAGCCCGGTGGGCTGACTTAGCGAAAGGGCCGGAATGCAGGGG
>JARGFQ010000005.1:66316-100947 GCA_029210565.1 Bacteroidales bacterium | reverse complement strand
ATGAGTTGAGTAAACAGATTGTTGATTGAAACAGAATATACTTTACATTAATAAATTATGATAATTATGCCCGGATGGCGGAATTGGTAGACGCGCTGGTCTCAAACACCAGTGGCAGCGATGCTGTGTGGGTTCGATTCCCACTCCGGGTACATAGTCCTGCCGGCCCTGACGCCCTGACATTTTATGTCATGAGTAAGGGTGCTGACCATCCGGCTCCAGGTACATGAAAGCTCTCTGATAAACGTCAGGGAGCTTTTTCATTGGTTTTACTCCACTGCCTTGACGATACCACTCAGGAATGCCTGCCAGTCAATGGTGCCCCTTGGGGAATACCCGGTACGAACGATCACCATCTCCTGCTCCGGAAGCACAAAAATGCGTTGTCCCTCATAGCCGTCACAATAGTAAACATCATCAGGCAGACCTGGGAACTCACCTTTTTTGTTCAGCCAGAAGAGAGCTCCGTATTCTCCTTCTGAACCAGGTGCGGGGGTTGTGGTATAACGCACCCAGTCCTCAGGTAAGATCTGTTCCCCAAGCCAATTGCCATCGTGCAGGTAGAGGAGCCCAAAGCGTGCATAATCACGCATGGTGGCATACAGGTATGATGATCCGACAAAGGTGCCCGAGGCATCCACTTCCCATACCACGCTGCGCATTCCTGTCTTGTTGAATATCGACCTGCGCGGCCAGGCAAGATATTCTTCTTGACTGCTGAAGGCTGTACGAAGGTAGTCCTGAATGATATTACTGGATCCTGAAGAGTATGACCAGACGGAATCAGGCCTGAAAAGCAGCTTCTTTGAAGCAGCGTAGTCACCCATATCCCCATTCTTCAGAAGCATGGTAGTGGTGTTCGTCAGCCGCGCTTTGTAATAGGCCTCACTGAACTCAAGACCGCTGGTCATCTGCATCAGATCGTCGAGAGTGATATGCTTTCTTTCATCCTTTGCCCATATATCAATATTCACCGGACTGTTGATGTCAATAAGCCCCTCCCTGACCATCGAACCAACCATTGCATTGGTGAAGCTTTTAGCCATTGACCAGCTCAGGAAGAGGTTTTCAGGTCCGAGATCATCGCGGTATCGCTCTGCAACAATCTGATCCCTGTAAACAACCGTAACGGCAAATGTGCCTTTGTATGTAACAGTATCTTCAAACACACGATCGAGCATGCTGTTGAGGATGTCCATGCTGATACCTGCCGGAACAGTATCACTTAGCTTATCACCGGCCGGCCAGGAGATAGTATCAGGATCACCTTGCGGCATCGGCACCTCAGGATAATCAAGCGCCAGCACATCATCCATTGAGAAATCCCTGACAAGGGTGCAACCCAGCCCTTCATTATATACCGCCTTTGATTTCCAGATACCCAGTAGTTTGCTGATCACGGTCATCTGCTCGCGATCAATGGCGTTCTTGCTGTATTTGACAGGAAAAAAATTGAGTTCTTCCTTTTCAAGACTCTCCTGTGTGCGTCCCGCGACAAAGACACCTGAAGCCAGATATTTTGCAGCATAACCGGTTATGCCGGGCGAGAGATAATTGATGTACGAGAATACCGTGATGATCAGTATTGCAATGAAAACCGACAGTGAAAGGAGTATACGCTTTTTCATAAAGGCATGAGTTTATTGATGCAAATTAACTATTAATCTGATTAATCTTTGACGAGACGAAAAAAACACGGTAAAATGTCCTCCCGGGGAGCACAATGAAGCGGGAACTGATTTCCAGACCGAACAGTATGGGTCAGGGCGTTTACTGCCATCATCAGTATTCGGGTTTTACCCCGGGGTATATTCTCAAGATTTACATTGAAATAACCTGTGTAGATATCTGTGTAACCGAGTAGCTGCCGGAATTAAGACTTCTGATATTACCTGTCCCCCGGCTAATACCTCCCACTTGTTGACTTTGGCATCTTTATGGTGTAATTTTGATATTTATACACTCTGAGCCTGAGATGCCAACCAATGAAATTATTGCACACCTGCTGCTGTTATTATGCCTGAACCTGTGCAGTTGCCGTAGCACAACAAATAAAACCACCCATTCAGCTGTTGTCAGAAATGTAAACCCCGTCGGGTATGATCTGTCCAATCCTGACAGGACGATAATTCTGCCTCCGGTCCTTCTTGAAATATCGGGGATTACCGTTATCGATTCAACTTCCGTCGCCTGTGTCCAGGATGAAAATGGAATCGTTTTCATCTTCGACCTGGAGAAGAATGAGCTCAGGGATCATTTCATTTTTCACTACCCGGGTGATTACGAGGGGATAGCAGGGGTTGCCGGCTCATTTTACGTTCTGAGAAGCGATGGCACACTGTTCGAAACCAGGCCTGATCAATCATCGGATTTTACCCGACAGATATCCTCAGTGGGCGGCCCGCATGCAGATTATGAAGGACTCTGTTACGACAAGCGCAATCACAGGCTCCTGGTGGTTGGTAAAAACAACCCCAAACGAGACTCCCGGGATGAAGAGAAACATCCGGTTTTTGGGATTGACCTGCGCTCCGACACCCCTGCCGGAGAAACAGTATTGGAATTTTATCTGCATACGATAACCATCTACGCTGAAGAAAATAATGTCAAAGTTCCGGATGACGACGGTGAAATCAGCCTCAGGGTTTCTGGCATAGCCATTCACCCTTTGACAAATATGCTGTTTGTAATCTCGGCTGCGAACCGGATGATGTACGTTTTCAATGAGGACGGAACCGTTCATTATATTGAGAAGCTCGATCCGGATATGTTCATTATGCCCGAAGGCATCTCCTTCCATGAAAACGGAGATATGCTTATATCAAATGAAGGGAAAACTGAAGCTCCTACAATACTCTTATTCAAATATGACAAGAGATGAAAACAAGATCCGATCATAATCCCGCTGAAACAGGATATATCCTGTTAATTTGTGCTCTGACCTTCCTCGTAATGTCAGTCAGGCCGTCATTTGGCCAGATTGATACTGCCGGCAACAAGAAACATGACAAGGATGCTCCCGTAAGATATTTGTCTCTCTTTGAAGATGAAGATATCCTCGAGGTCTCTCTTCACTTTGATCTCACCAGATTCCTGAAAAAGGCAGACAGGGACCAGTCCATTGACGGGATAATGACCCTGCATTTCAGTCAGGCAGACTCCATGGAAAAGAAAGTTACAGCTAAATACCGGGGGCAATCGCGGTACGAGAGATGCAAATACCCTCCTGCAAGGATCACCTTCAAGAAGCCTGTCTATGAAGGTTCCGACTCAGGCAGGATAAAGAAGATAAAACTGGTCAACCAATGCCAGCCGGCAACAATTTATGAAGATTATCTTATCAGGGAATACCTCGTATACAAACTTTATAATGTAGTTACAGATACCTCTTTCCGGGTCAGGCTGGTAAGACTGAACTATATTGATACGGAAAAGAAGAGAAAGCCCATAATTCAATACGGGATGCTCGTGGAACCGGAAGGGCTTGTTGAGAGCAGGTTAAATCTGCTTGAAGTCAAATCGAAAGCTTTGTCAATGAGACATATGCGCCCGACCATGATAGACCGCATTGCCATTTTCAACTATATGGTATCCAACTGGGACTGGTCCGTCCCGGGTCAGCATAATATCTCTGTGTTTACTTCGCCAATACCTTCCCTTGCAGGTCAGGGAATTCCAATTCCGTTCGATTTTGATCTGGCAGGAGTCGTCAATGCCGATTATGCTATCCCTCTGCCCGAAACAGGGTTGACGAGTAACCGTGACCGCACCTTTCTGGGCATCTGTCGTTCCAGGGAGGTTTTTGTGAGCGAACTCAAGGTCTTTATTTCGAAGAAGGATGAGTTTTATTCCGTCGTGGAAAACTCTCCTCACCTGAGAAAAGCAGCAAAACGGGATATTACCTTCTTTCTGGATCAGTTCTTCGATCAACTGGAAAAGCCCAGAGGTTTTGATAGGATGGTGGACCTCTTTCTTGCGAATTGCAAGGATTTTCAATAGTCAGGCATCATAATATATATCCAGGACCGCAATCTTTTCTTTATAGTTAACCCTGCGAATCCTGACCTTCTTGACATCGAGTCCGGTCATCTCCGTCACACTGGCTATCAGTTCCTTCTTATTGTATGGCTTCAGCATCTCCAGGTTATCATAGATTATCGGGTGAGTGGTGTATTTGTCTTTTTTGGTAAGAAAATATTCAAGTATAAATGCGGATGCTATAATTATAACATTAAAAATCACAACTCCCAGAAAGGGGAATTTTCCCTTCAGATCAAGTGAGTTCAGGGCGGAAATGGCAATTACAGCAAACAGATAGGCCATATTCTTAACATCAAAACTTATCGTCCTGAGATTAAGGATGGTGAATATTGCAAACAATCCTATTGCCATCTGAAACTCCATCGCAACGATCTTAAGCATGGCGCCAATAAAAAAGATTACGATACCCATCAGAAAGAAACCGAAGAGATAATTTGCCTTTCTGGAAAACCTGTAATAGACAACCCTCAACAGGAGGAAGAGAAAAACCAGGTTCATGGCAAACCTCTCCATAATGGCCCAGAATGCCGGATTGTCAAGATTGAAGAAATCGGTGGTCATGGTCTTGCTCATTTAAATCAGAAGCTCAGGCCCCTCTCCCGTAAAGACCATAGAAGGCACTTTCTAAAGGCCTGATTTTCTATTAATCAGAGTAAATATAGGAAATGTAATGAACCAAATCAATTAAAAGTTTAAAAATAAAGATCCAGCTAATTTTAAGCCATTCCGTTTGTAACAGCTCTTTGATCCTTATTACAGATGTTCCATCCCCACGGAGAACAAGCATGGACAGGTTACTTGACTTTCTGGCAGGATGAAAGAGAACAATGTCACGCAAGAAGTGTTATCTTTCTGGAAAATACATTGTTTTACCGATTTAGATCAGACAACAGTTCAGCAGGTTATGAAAATACAATTACTTCTTTGGGCAGTAACCATTTTCCTCAATCTGAATTTGACAGCGGCCCCTCTTTCAGGAGAAAGGGACAGCGTTATCAACGATGGCCCATATTTTTTTCTGGCCGCTGATACACTTAAGGCCATATGGATCGAAAACAGCATGCTAAGGGAAAGTTATTTTCTTCCCGACAGAGCTTCAGAGATCGTGCTTCCTGCGGGTCAGTCGACAAGTTACAGGGAGCTTAAAAAGACCTTTAAAACAAACCCGAAATATCGCCAGAGTTACAAACGTATCGACAGTATAGCCATAATAAGTGATGTGCACGGATATTATGACAATTACCTGAAACAACTGTTGTCCAACGGAATCATCGATAAAGACCTGAACTGGAAATTCGGCAAAGGACATTTCGTATTTCTTGGTGACGGCTTTGACAGGGGAGACGAGGTCACTGAAATCCTATGGCATCTCTTCAAGCTGGAAAAGCAGGCTGCCAGGGCCGGGGGAGCAGTGCATCTCCTTCTCGGTAATCATGAACAGATGGTCCTTTACGGTGACCTGAGGTACATCCATGAGAAGTACAGGAAAGTCGAAGCTATAACCGGCACCGGTTACTCGAATCTTTACTCCGGAGCCTCACTGTTGGGCATGTGGCTCCGTTTGAAGCCGGTAATGATCACCATTAACGATATCCTTTTTGTTCATGCGGGAGTGTCTCCTCAGCTTATTCAGAAAGGACTGAAGATCAAGTATGTTAATCAACTCTTCGCTGAAAGGATAACAGGCCGGGAGGTCGATTTCCCCACGGGGAACGAGGAACTGGACCTTCTGAGCGGGAACGGTGGACCCCTGTGGTACAGGGGATATTTTAACGACACCACCCTGACCGTGAACCAGGTGGATTCCATCCTTGATTTCTATGACGTGCATCGTATCATTGTCGGGCATACACCGCATAAAGACATCACGATCTTATTTGACAATAAAGTGACAGGCATCGATGCGGGTATGGGGTATGGACAACCGGGGTATATGATTATCTATAAAGAGGGTCGATTTTACAAGGGATCCTTACCAGGAGTGAGAACCGGGTTATTTGAACAGTCCGAATAACAGATCACCAATGAAGTCAGGCAACCGGATCCTCTCGATAGACATCATGCGGGGCCTCACCCTGCTGCTCATGCTCTTCGTCAATGACCTTAACATGAGGGTGGCCCCCGTGTGGCTGGGTCATATGCCGGCCGATTTTGACGGGATGGGACTCGCCGCATCACTCTTCTACCTTGTAACACGTGATTCAATAACCGGAACGGCAATTGCCGTCATGGTCTTCCTGACCGTTAATATCCTTGATGCTTCAGGCTTGTTAAGCTTCCTTGATCCAGCCAGGCCGGCACTGGGGATTATCATACAGGGAAATGTTCCCCTTATAGTTCTGACAGGAGTGCTGGCAGGCGTTATAATTAGGAAAATGAAAGAATCCGGCAATGAACGCATTCTTACTATACTTATAACACTGGGATTTCTCTCACTGGCCATCGGATTCATCCTGAGAAACTGGTTCCTGATATCAAAGATTCAGGCTACTCCCAGCTGGGGGATGATCTGCAGCGGGATCAGCTTTATGGTTTTTGCAGTGATATACTGGCTGGCGGACGTGAAGGGCATGACAGGATGGGCGGCGTTTGTCAGGCCGCCAGGCCGGCATTCGCTGACCACCTACCTCGCTCCTGACATCCTCTACCATGCAATCTGGATGTCAGCCGTCCCGTTGCTGATCTACAAGCAGTCGTCAGAGCCGCTGGTAGTGATCGTCGGCTCAATTGCATGGGCTCTTCTTATGGCCGGACTGACAGCACTGCTCGCGAAAATAAACATCAAACTGAAGCTCTGAACTGCGCCGCCTGAAACCCGCAAATCAGGCGCAGGACCGTGAGGTCAACAGTCTCAATGCCGCATTACCAGCAAAATAATTTGGACCGAATTGCCTTTTTTGCGAAATTGTATCGGTGTAATCTGTCCTTGTCTCAAGGTCTATCAGAAAAATCAAATATCATGAAACGGGTGAAGATTTTAATGATGATCTGCGTTTTGCTGGGCATGCACAGCTGCCATCTGTTCAAAGATAACTGTGAGGATACTGAGGCTCCGGAAATTAATTTCGGGATGAAAGCCGGAGGGACCGTGAAGTTTACATCTTGGGAAGGTACCGACATAACAGACCAGTTTGAGGGCAAAATATTGACCATTACATTTTATAAAGATCATTGTAACGGTGCAATCAGTGGTCCTTTTGAACATACTTACAGTATAGATAAATATGGAGAGTTGTGGCGCAATGAGATCGGGTACTGGTCATTCAAAATGAATAACACCCAAGACCGTATGAGGACGAGATTTTATTATTTGGGGAAATCACTGTCATCGCCTGTTTATGATGACTATGATGATATGAAACCCTATGACGGGTCAATTGCTATCCACAAATACATGATCAATATTAGCCTTAATTCTGACAATACCACTGTTCATGATGTCTATGTTGATCGATTGAACTAAAGATTGCAGAATATCAGGGTGGCTCCTCCACATCGGATACACGGAACTGTAAAACCTTTTCAAACTTCATGTTGGTTCAACAGGTTACCGAACCCCTCCTTTGTCTTACCCGGGCTGACCGGATAGCAGCGACAGATACTCAAGCTCATCCTCCCGGTGCCAATGTTCTTTTCTCAAATTCCTCCTTCAGCTCACTTAGGCTCACCGGCTTTCCGTGCCCCGGCAGGAAGGTCTCACAGCCTGTGTCAATAATCTTTCTCCAGCTCTTCAGGAGAAGATCCACATCATCGGCAAAGGGAGGAAAGGGTTTGCCCGGGGTGGTGCCAATTATTGAATCGCCCGCAATTGCTATAGTATCGTCAATAACCACCGTGGCTCCTCCGGGGGAGTGTCCGGGAATATGCAAAATGTATCCGTTTATTCCGAAGCGGTTCAGGTCAAACCGGTCGGTGAAAACATGGTCAGCAACGCAGGGCTCATACCTGAACATGGGAGTGACCTTCTTCCCCAGGCTTACCAGTCCCCTTGTGACGGCATATGTCCCTTCAGGTATAGGCGTGTCACCTGCTGCCAGATACTCGCTCTCGGCCTCCTGGACAACCACCTCCGCACCGTATTCCGCCTGAAGCCATGCAGCATTACCGGCATGATCAAAGTGCGTATGCGTCAGTACAACAGCCTCCGGCACTATAGCCTTACGCTCCAGGGCATGCTCTATCCTCGCCCTGTCAAATGAAATCCCCGTATCAATGATAATCGACCGGCCATTTCGCGTCACAGCAAAAATATTGCACCGGGCAGGAGTCAGCCTGACAATCGATGTGCCCTTGCCCGTGTCTGCTATCTCTATCATACCACTAAGATATAACAGTTACACCCTTGCAAAGCCACAAAATACCGGAAACGTTAATAACTTTACCGTGCAAACCGGGGCGTAGGGCTTGACTGCCATTAGCTTCCGACTTGTCGGATGATTTTAAGTAATTTTGAATCAAAACAGTGACTAATCCATGAAAGAAATCCCCATTTACCAGGTTGATGCATTCACCCACGGTCCGTTCACCGGCAACCCGGCAGCAGTGTGCGTTCTCACTGAACCGGTCACCGCAGATACGATGCAACAGATAGCCATGGAGAACAACCTCTCCGAAACGGCCTTCATAACCCGCGGAAGTAATGAATGGCTGATCAGATGGTTCACCCCGGAAACGGAGGTCGACCTCTGCGGCCATGCCACCCTCGCCTCGGCATCTGTGGTGCTAAACATACTGGCACCGCAAAGCAATGAAGTCATCTTCCGCTCAAGGGTCATGGGTCATCTTACCGTCAGAAGAAGAGGAGATATGCTGGAGCTCGACTTCCCGTCAGACACCCTCCGCGAATGCGAACTGCCCCCAATAATTGCGGAGAGCCTCGGCACGAAGCCGATGGAGTGCCATATGGGCAGGAGTGATTACCTTCTACTGTACGGCACCGAAGAGGATATCCTTGCCCTGAAACCCGATTTCAGGATGCTTGCCGGCATTGAGTCCAGGGGGGTGATTGCCACAGCCCCCGGAAAGGATGTTGACTTTGTTTCCAGGTTCTTCTGCCCGGGTGTAGGCATCGACGAAGACCCTGTCACCGGCTCCGCCCATACTACACTGATACCCTTCTGGTCAGAGCGGCTCAAAAAGGATCAGCTGACAGCCAGGCAGCTCTCATCAAGAGGCGGTTACCTGGAGTGCAGCCTCAGGGGCGACCGCACTCTTATAGCAGGAAGGGCAGTGCTCTACCTTAAAGGAGAGATTTATGCCTGAGGTGTGACAAAAAAGGTTAAGTTTGCCGACGAATTTTTCAATTATGACAAAAAAAGATGCCGTTCATCCCTACGGGGAGAAGCAGATCCAGTTTGACAGGCGCTACCTGCGCATGGCGGCCATATGGTCAGAGAACTCATACTGCAAAAGGAGAAAAGTTGGTGCTCTCATCGTGAAAGACAAGATGATTATCTCCGACGGATACAACGGCACCCCGGCAGGATTTGAAAATGTTTGCGAGGATGAGAATAATGTGACTAAACCCTACGTTCTACATGCTGAAGCCAACGCTATAACGAAGGTTGCCAGATCAAACAACTCAAGTGAGAACGCCACACTGTATATTACTGACTCTCCCTGCATGGAGTGCGCAAAGCTTATCATACAGTCAGGCATCACACGTGTTGTCTACAGCAACCAGTACCGTAACCTCGACGGCATTGAGTTGCTGAAGCGGGCAGGCATTGAGCTTGTTTATCTCGACACTGTAAAAGATGAAAATGAATTATAACAGAGCGTATCTCCCCTTGATAATCTCGGCAGCTATTGCTGTCGGATTGCTAATCGGATTTTACATGCCGCATCCCCAGTCCAGACTCTATACGAATTTCGCTCCCTCGAACGATAAGCTGAACAGGGTTCTTGACATAATTGAATCTGATTATGTGGATACGGTGAATCGAAACGCTCTCGTTGAAGAGGCCATTCCCGTCATGCTCCGCAAGCTCGATCCCCATTCGGTATATATTCCCGCAACCGACCTCGCAAGAGCCAACGAGCCGCTGCAGGGTAACTTCGACGGTATTGGCGTATCCTTTAACATGCTCACTGACACTGTCCTGATAATCAGTACCATATCTGGAGGACCGTCAGAAAAAGCCGGGATACTTGCCGGTGACAAGATAATCTGGGTCAACGACTCTCTCATAGCAGGCAAAAGCATTCCTGATGAAGAGATCGTCAAGATGCTCAAGGGCCCTCGCGGCACAAAGGTCGAACTGAAAATCGAACGTAAGGGAACTGACACATTGCTGCCCTTCAACATTACACGTGACAAGATCCCCATCTACAGCGTGGATGTGGCCTATATGATGTCCGACGACGTGGGATACATCAAGATCTCAAATTTCGCTCTGACAACCCACGAGGAGTTCAAAAAAGGACTCAGTGAGCTGAAACAACAGGGCATGAGAAAGCTCATCCTCGACCTTAGGGGCAACTCCGGGGGGGTGATGGATGCCGCCACCATGATCGCTGATGAGTTTCTTCCGGAAGGCAAGCTCATCGTCTTCACGATGGGTAAATCAACGGCTCGCCAGGAGATAAAGGCGACCTCCCGCGGCGATTTTGAAGAGGGGGAACTGGTGGTACTGATCGATGAGTGGAGCGCCTCAGCCAGCGAGATACTGGCCGGTGCCGTGCAGGACAACGACCGTGGGACCATCATCGGAAGACGGTCTTTCGGCAAGGGCCTGGTTCAGGAACCGGTGATGTTTCGCGACGGCTCGGGTATGAGGCTCACCATTGCCCGCTACTATACCCCTACCGGAAGATCGATACAGAAACCCTATGATGAGGGCGTTGATAAATATTATGAAGATCTTGGCAACAGGCTCATGCGCGGTGAATTTGAGGAGGCCGACTCAATCAGGATGGATGATTCCCTCCGTTTTACCACTCCCGGAGGCCGTATCGTATACGGCGGCGGGGGCATTATGCCGGATATCTTCATCCCCATTGACACAACAGGTATCTCTGATTACTTTCTTGCCATCAGAAACTCAGGGCTCATATACAGATTTGCACTGAAGTTCACTGAAGAGAAGCGTGACGCCATGCAGAAGTTCAGGGACCTGCCTTCACTCGACAGGTGGCTCACTGACCAGGACCTGACTTCACAGTTCATCAGGTTTGCGGCACAGAACGGCATATCTCCCAACAGGCAACAGATAGCCGTATCGAAGGATATTATCCATGTTCAGCTGAAGGCATACATTGCACGCAATATGCTTGACAACCAGGGGTTCTATCCCATCTGGCAGGCAATAGACAGAACACTCCTCGACGCCCTTGAATATCTTCAGGGCATATGATCACTACTGTTACCAACTGATACGGCAGGACAAGCAGTTATTGACTGATCACTCCGGCATCCGGCTGTTCCATCAGACAAAACGGTCAGCGGCTAATCACTGCTTCTGCCAGCTGATCCTGCGGGCGAAATCGGTTATTAACTGAGCTGCCCTCTCCGTCTCTTCAATAAACCCAAGGTGCCCGGAGTTTTCCAGTATCACAACCCGGGCGTTTGCCGGCAGTCTTATGTCACGCAATGCCATTTCAGGAGTAAAGTAGAGGTCTCCCCTGCCAAGTATCCATAGCAATGGCACCCTGCCGCTCTCAACTACTGGCTGTCTTGACGGCCGTGATATCATTCCGTTAAGCAACGCTATGATGCCCTCGCCGGGATTCCCTGACGCTATCTCCTTTATTCTTGCGAGAGCTTCAGGCATCGCACTGAGATTTTCTTCCGAGAACATCATACTCACATTCCCGGGATACATTATGTTCTTCTTGCCGGCACGCACAATAGCTATCTCCCTCATTCTCTTTTCTATGGCTTCAGCCGTATCGGAATGGGGATGTGAATGAAAAAGCACATAGCCCGAAAGAAGATCAGGCCAGAGCTCGGCAAGCGCCAGCGTCGCATATCCCCCCAGGGAGTGTCCTGCCATCAGCACACGGTCCACCCCCGCATCAGCAATCACCGCCCGTACTGCCCCGGCCAAAAACTCCATCGTATGTTCCCCACCGGCAACGCCTGACCTGCCATGTCCCGGAAGGTCCGCGGCTATCACCCGGAACTCCCGGGAAAGCAGCTCCGTAAGAGGCTGCCATACCTCTCCGCTCTCCAGGTAGCCGTGCAAAAGAACTATGGGGTTTCCTTCTCCCGTATCAGAGTACGATACCGGGATGCCGTTGAATATTATACTCCTCATCATTGGTCATTTGATATAGAATAAAAACTTTATAAATTTACAAGGAAGAAAAGAGATTCCACCGATCCTTCAAATAATCCCGAAATCAAAAGTACCATACTGATGAATAAAACTCTCTTCTCGGCCGTCTCGAAGAAATTTGTGATGGCACTGGCCGGTCTTTTCCTGCTGCTGTTCCTTCCCGTTCATCTGGGCATCAACCTGATGCTGCTCAAAAGTGACCCGGAGCCTTTCAACAGTGCAGCCCACTTTATGGCGACATTTCCGCTTATAAAGGTTGTCGAGCTTCTGCTCTTCCTGACGATACTTATACATATAACCTACGGGATCATCCTTCAGATACTGAACTGGCTGTCAAGACCCGTCGGATACAAAGTCAGAAACAAATCGGAGACCAGTGCATTTTCCAGGTTCATGATCTGGACCGGCGGATCCGTTCTTATCTTCCTGGTGATCCACTTCTTCAACTTCTACTTCATCAAACTGGGACTGGTGGATGGTAATCCCGAGGACTTCTACTCGGTCGCCTGGCAGCTCTTCTCAGTTCCCGGTTATGTCATTCTATACTGGATCTGCTTTCTGCTGCTGGGATTTCATCTTTACCACGCCCTGCAGTCGGCCTTCCAGACTCTGGGCCTCTCCAACGAGTTCTGGAAGCCGGTCATCAGGGCCATCTCCCTGATCTATGCAGTTGCCGTGCCTGTCGGATTTGCCATAATCCCGCTTGTGATCTGGCTTTTCAAATAACCTGAAGAAACAAGACAACATGATAACTCTGAACTCGAAGATTCCTGAAGGTCCGCTTGAAGAAAAGTGGACGAGATACAAGAAAGAAGCCAAACTGGTCAACCCGGCCAACAAGAAGAAACTCGACATCATTGTTGTTGGCACCGGCATCTCCGGAGCTCCTGCTGCCTCCTCACTCGGGGAACTGGGATACAATGTCAAGGTCTTCTGCTACCAGGATACCCCCCGCAGGGCACACTCAGTGGCAGCCCAGGGAGGTATCAACGCAGCCAAGAACTATAAGAATGACGGCGACAGTGTCTATCGTCTCTTCTATGATGTCATCAAGGGGGGTGATTTCAGGGCACGTGAAGCAAATGTCTATCGCATTGCCGAAGTGAGTAACCAGATCATTGACCACTTCACTGCTATAGGTGTACCCTTTGCCAGGGAGTACGGCGGCACACTCACCACACGCTCGTTCGGTGGTGTCCAGGTATCCCGCACCTTCTATTCCAGTGGTCAGACCGGGCAACAGGTGCTGCTCGGAGCCTACTCGTCACTGAACCGGCAGATAAAGGCAGGGACCGTTACCATGTTTCCCAGGCGTGAGATGCTTGATCTTGTCGTCATAGACGGCAAGGCCCGCGGCATTATTGTCAGGAACCTTATCACAGGAGAGATTGAAAGACACTCAGCCCATGCCGTTGTGCTGGCCACAGGTGGTTACGGCACCATCTATTACCTCTCTACCCTGGCAGTCAACTCAAATGCCTCGGCAGCATGGAAGGCCTACAAGAGAGGTGCGGCATTTGCCAACCCCAGCTTTGTGCAGATACATCCCTCCAGCGTCCCTCAGATGAATGAGTTTCAGAGTAAGCTAACCCTCATGTCCGAGTCGCTTCGTAACGACGGCAGGGTGTGGGTGCCAAAGGCCAAGGGCGACAAGAGGCCGGCAAATGAAATTCCGGAGGAGGAACGTGATTATTATCTTGAACGCAGATACCCGGCCTTTGGTAACCTGGTGCCGCGCGATGTGGCATCGAGGGCTGCCAAGGAGAGATGCGACGCCGGGTATGGTGTTGGCCCGACCGGACTGGCGGTCAACCTCGACTTCCGGGATGCCATCAAAAAGCAGGGAAAGAAGGCAATCGAAGAGAAATACGGCAACCTCTTTGAGATGTACAAGGACATAACAGGAATAGACTCATATGTTGAACCGATGCGTATCTACCCCGCCGGCCACTATACCATGGGCGGCCTCTGGGTCGACTATGAACTGATGACAACAATAACGGGCCTCTTTGCCATCGGCGAGGCTAACTTCTCCGATCACGGCGCCAACCGCCTGGGTGCCAGCTCGCTGATGCAGGGCGCAGGAGACGGATACTTCATACTGCCTTACACCATCAGCAACTATCTGGCCCCGGAGATAAAAGTCCCAAGGATAAAAACAGACACTCCCGAGTTCCAGGAGGCCGAGGAGAGGGCTGTGGAGAGAATCAACAGACTTCTGTCAGTAAAGGGAAAACAGACGGCTACCGATTTTCATAAGAGGCTTGGAAAAATAATGTGGGATCATTGCGGTATGACCAGGACAGAGGCGGGACTGACCGAGGCGCTTAAGCTTATCGGGGAGCTGAGGGAAGAGTTCTGGAAGGATCTGCTTGTTCCCGGCTCTGCTGATGAGCTGAACCAGGAGCTGGAGAAGGCAGGCAGGGTGGCTGACTTCCTGGAGCTGGGAGAACTGATGGTCACCGACGCCCTGAACAGGAGAGAGTCATGCGGAGCCCACTTCAGGGAGGAGAGCCAGACACCGGATCATGAGGCACTTCGAAACGATGATAAATTTGCCTACGTGGCCGCGTGGGAGTACAATAATGATCAGCCTCCGGTGCTGCACAGGGAAGATCTGAAGTTTGAATTCGTGGAACTGAAACAGAGAAGTTACAAGTAAAAAATAGCACTGAAAGATATGAAGCTCAAACTTAAAATATGGAAACAGAAAAACGCTAAATCAGATGGCGCTTTTGAAACATACGATCTCGACGGAGTGGCTCCTGAGATGTCCTTTGTGGAGATGCTTGCATTACTCAACCAGACACTGGCGCAACAGGGCAGGGAACCGGTTGCCTTCGACCACGACTGCCATGAAGGTATCTGCGGTAGCTGCGGAATGTACATAAACGGATATCCTCATGGCCTGGTCAAAGGACTGACCACCTGCCTGCTGTCAATGAGGCATTTCAAGGACGGAGAAACCATTGTCATCGAGCCGTGGAGAGCCAAACCCTTTCCGGTGGTGAAAGACCTGATAGTCGACCGCAGTGCCCTTGACAAGATACAGGTGGCCGGAGGTTTTATCTCGGTGACCACCGGAGCCGCTGCTGACGCCAATGCCGTCCTGGTCAGCAAGAAGAAAAGTGACCTGGCCTTTGACTCTGCTGTCTGCATCGGTTGCGGCGCCTGCGTGGCAGCCTGCAAGAACGCATCGGCAATGCTGTTCGTCTCAGCCAAGATATCACAGTATGCTCTGCTCCCCCAGGGAAGGCCCGAGGCCAAAGAACGTGTCAGAGCCATGATAGCCGAGATGGACAAGCAGGCATTTGGGAGCTGCTCAAATACCGGCGCCTGCGAGGCACAGTGCCCCAAGCAGATCAAACTGTTCAATATCGCCAGGCTGAACAGGGAGTATTACAAATCTTACTGATCAGGCAGGCAACGACGGGTCTCAGACCACCCGCAATACTGATCAGGCAGGTAACGACGGGCCTCAGACCCGTCGCAACACTGAACAGGCAGGCAACAACGGGTCTCAGACCCGTCGCAACGGCATCCAATTGCAGATTTGTTAATGGGGGCAGAATCCTACCTGCATGTGTCCTCAATCTCCGCTACCGTCTTCGGTGCTGTCTTGCCCAGCATCCTCGAGCCGTCAGGGGTTATGAGAACATCGTCTTCAATCCTTATCCCGCCAAAGTCGAGGTACTTCTCAACGCTTTCGTAGTTGATGAAGCCGCTATGCAGGCCATCAGCCTTCCACTTGGCAAAGAGCTCAGGGATAAAATAGATGCCAGGCTCCACCGTGAATACATGGCCCGGCTTGTAGGGCAGGGCAAAGCGAAGCGACTTCAGGCCAAACTGAGTGCTGCGTTTTACCTCGTCGTTGTAACCCACGTAGTTCTCTCCCAGTCCCTCCATGTCATGCACATCGAGACCCATCATATGCCCGAGTCCGTGAGGCATGAAGAGAGCATGAGCTCCTGCAGCTACAGCCTCGTCAACATCACCCTTCATCAGCCCCAGATCCTTAAGTCCTGCAGCAATAATAGCGCAGGCACCAAGATGCAGGTCACGGTTTGAGATACCCGGACCGGCTCTCTTTATTGACTCGGTATTGGCTTTGAGGACAATCTCATATATCTCACTCTGGCGCTGGCTGAAACGGCCGCCGACAGGCGTGGTGCGGGTGAGGTCGGCAGCATAGTGCATATCTGACTCGGCACCGCAGTCGGTGACCATCATCCGCCCCTCCTTCAGTATATTCACATGGACGTGGTTATGAAGCGTCTGACCGTTGATGCTCAGAATGGTCGGAAATGATGGTCCGCTCCCTCTGGCCCATGCAATACCTTCAATTGTTCCGAAAATCTCCTTCTCCGTCACCCCGGGCTTGCACATGCGCATGGCCGTCGTCTGCATCTCACATGCAACGTCTGACGCCTTTTCTATCTCTGCAATCTCAACATCTTCCTTGATCGATCGCATGGAAACAACAGCCCTTATCAGGCTCTCCGATGCCCTGGTCTGCATCTGGCACGGATTTTCCCGAAGCAGTGCCCCAAGCGTCATCTTGGTTTCAGCCCTGTACGGGGGAAGAAAGTGTATAACCCTGCCCCTGTTCAGCGCATCATGAATATAATCCTCAAGCTTCGCAAAAGGCCTGGTGACAGAGACACCGGCACGGCGGGCCAGGTCCGCCATAAGAGGCTGGGGACCCATCCACACGATGTCATCAACATCGAAATCATTGCCGAATATTATCTCTTCTCCAGATGAAAAATCTATCACCCCCGCAATACCGGGAAGGTCAATGCCGAAAAAATAGAGAAAATCACTGTCCTGCCGCCAGTGATATGTATTGTCAGGATAATTCATGGGAGCCTCGACATTGCCCACAAGGAGGGCGATGCCGTCGCTGAGGAGAGATTTCAGCATTTTGCGGCGATTGATGTAAACTTCTTTTGCGAACATATCTGATTATTTTGGTTCCAGATTGCTAAGGTAACAAGAGCTGCCGAGTTTTTTCAGGATAATAGTCAATTGTAATTGCGAAGGGCATGGTTATCTGTATGAAATTATATATATTCGCAGTACGTTAATCTTGATTATATCAGTTCCTTATGCCTTATCGCCGCCTTCCTAATACTGACACGGCCCGGCTACGCGCCATGAAGAAAGCCATTGAAATGAGCAAGAATATCCCTCCGTTCAGGCTCGCATTCTCCATGAAGACCCTCGTAAAGCTGCAGGCCTTCCTTCCTCTCTTTGAGAATGCCATAAGCCATCAGCGGCAGACCCTTGCCAACCAGTCCGAAAAGAGCCGGAGCAACCAGGAGACCGCACGGAAAGCGAGGATCTATATCACCCACTTCCTGAAAGTAATGAACATGTCTGTGGCAAGGGGTGAGATTCCGCCCGAAACAAGATCGTTCTACGGTATTGCCCCGGACGACGGATCCATACCCTCTCTGACAACCGAGAACGAGCTAGTGGCATGGGGCAAACGAATTATTGACGGGGAGGAATACCGGATCCGGAAGGGAAGCTCACCGGTCACCAACCCCTCTATTGCTGTTGTCAAGGTACGGTATGAGAAATTCCTGGAGACACGCAACCATTATAAGACCATTAACCGCCGGGCCTCCGACTGTGTCAGCCGCACCGCTGACATGCGCAGTGAGGCTGACGAACTGATAACCCTTCTGTGGAATGAGATCGAGGGTAAGTTCTCCTCGCTTCCCGAGGATGAAAAGAGGGCCAGTGCCGAAAAATACGGAGTGGCGTATGTCTTCCGTAAGAATGAGACTGCCGCTCGCGATCTTTCCCCCACCCTGTTTGAAGTGAAACAGGAAAACCAATAGACCTGCATTGCAACTCGGCAACACCATATTAAGGGATCAGCCTCTCTTCCTGGCTCCCATGGAGGATATTACAGACCCCTCCTTCAGGTATGTCTGCAAGATGTTCGGGGCCGATTTTATGTATACCGAATTCATCTCTTCCGACGGACTGATAAGGGATGGCAGGAAGAGCGTGAAGAAGCTCGACCTGTTCGACTATGAGCGGCCAATAGGGATCCAGCTCTACGGCCACATCATTGACTCAATGGTCGAGGCCGCACTCAGGGCCAGTGAGGCCGATCCGGACCTTATTGACCTCAACTTCGGCTGTCCGGTGAGGAAAATCGCTGCCCGCGGTGCCGGCGCCGGGATGCTTCAGAATTTTCCCCTGATGATCGAAATGACCTCTGCAATTGTCAGAGCCGTTAAGATACCCGTTACAGTCAAGACCAGGCTGGGTTGGGACGAAAACAATAAGATCATCGTGGATCTGGCGGAACAATTGCAGGATACGGGAATAGCCGGGCTGACAATACATGGCCGCACCCGGTCGCAGATGTATCGTGGGGAAGCGGACTGGACACTCATTGGCGAGGTGAAAAACAACCCCCGCATGAAGATACCCGTTATCGGCAATGGCGACATCAACACTCCTGAAAAAGCGAAGCTGATGTTCGACCGCTACGGTGTTGACGCAATCATGATAGGCAGAGCCACCTTCGGTAGGCCCTGGATCTTCAGGGAGATACGCCACTACCTCAACACAGGTGAGCTGATACCCGAACCGACTGTCGGCGAGAAAGCCGACCTGGCACTGCTGCACCTGGAAAAGTCACTCGAGCACAAGGAGGGCAAAAGTGCCATACTTGAGATGCGAAGGCATCTATCCAACTATTTCAAGGGACTGCCCAGTTTCAGGGATACAAGGCTCCGGCTCCTCACCTCCCTCGACGTTGACGAGATAAGAGGGATTATCGGGGAGATAAGCGAGAAGTGGGGGTCATTCAGAGGTGAGAGCCTGACCGGCATCTACGGTGTGTGAGACAACCACCCTGGCGTAGAGCCTCCGGATATCCTTCCGCCGGTACACCACAGCCATGATAGCAATAAACAGCACTGACATGGCTACCAGCCCCGCAAATTCCTGCCACGGGTGTATCTCAAGCTGCTCATACATTGCCGGCGTCTGAAGAGCAGCGTCCTTATGGGTAACGAAGATTGAGAGAAAAGCATTGTTGGCTGCATGGGCCCCGATGGCTAACTCGATGCCGTCATCAAGCATTGTCAGAATGGCGAAGACGAGCCCGAAAAATACATACTGCGGTATCATCGTCATGAAACCGTATTCCTGAACCTCCGGGTTGAGGGCATGCATAAGCCCGAACAGTATCGAGGTAATAACAATGGGAAGCCATCTGTTGCGTGACAGTACCGTAAAACCCTGCATCAGATAGCCCCTGAACAGAATCTCTTCATAGGCCGCCTGGAAAGGTATCAGCAGTATTGCGATTGCCGCAAGGATGATCAGGCTGTTGGAGGTGTTGTTAAGGTTAAAGTTGCCCGGGTCTGACCTGACAGACCAGACCAGCCAGAGAGCTGAGATGACCGTCCATACCAGTGCCGAGAAGAGCACCCTCCCCCATCGCACTCTCCTGCCACCGTTGATTACCGTGCCAAAACTGCGGTTATGTAACGGCTTTATAAGTAAGACTATCGTAAAGAAGGCAAGAATAAATGGAAACAGGAGAAGGAGCAAGCCAAGGTTGGGATCAATCCCCATCATCTCAAAATCGGGCATTCCTCCCTTCTGGGGGACTTCAGAACCGTCAAGGGCATAGGCTACCATCACTATCCCCAGTGGGATTGCTCCGATGATATTGGAGACAAGAAATGGGATCACCCCTCCCAGGAAATACCTCCAGAAGGCATTTTTTCCCCTGAAGGGTGCGGTTATGAACGGGGCGTCGCCCTGTACGGGCGATTCAAGGATTTCGTTGCTTTCCATGGAAATAGACATTTAAAATTCTGAGCCCGGCCTTGCCGGATAATCTATTGAGTAATGCAGTCCGAGACTCTCTTTCCTGTTCTTTGCCATCTTTATTACCAGGTATCCGGCAGCGATCAGGTTGCGAAGCTCTATTAGCTGTCTCGAGATCGTTGACCGGCGGTAGAGGTCTTCCGTCTCCTGATAGATGATCTCGAGCCTTGTCTTTGCCCGTGCCAGCCTGAGATCTGACCTCACAATACCTACATAGTTACTCATGATCATCTGCATCTCCTTGTAATTCTGGGTCACCAGGATCATCTCCTCGAGGTTTGTGGTGCCGTGGTAGTTCCATAGGGGGATCTCCTCCTCAAAACTCAGTCCTGCTATCCGGCCCGCAGCATCCCGTGCAGCCCTGTGTGCATATACGGCAGCCTCGATGAGCGAGTTCGATGCCAGTCTGTTGGCCCCGTGAAGCCCTGTGGAAGAGACCTCTCCTATCGCGTAAAGGCGGTCTATAGAGCTTCTGCCGTTCATGTTAACCTTTACCCCGCCGCATGAGTAGTGCGCCGCAGGAACCACGGGTATCATCTGTCGTGTGATATCAATGTCTCCCTCCATGCACTTTTCATAAATGTGAGGGAAATGTGACCTTAGCTCTCCGGCATCAAGATGCGTACAGTCAAGCCATACATAGTCATCCCCCCTGAGCTTCATCTCGTTGTCAATGGCCCTCGCCACAACATCGCGCGGGGCCAGCGACCCCCTGACATGATACCTGGGCATGAACTTCTCCCCGTCACTGTTGCGCAACTCCGCACCGAAACCCCTCAGGGCCTCTGTGATCAGAAAGGATGGCCTGACATTGGGATTATACAGTGATGTGGGATGAAACTGGATAAACTCCATATTCTCCAGGATCCCGTTAGCCCTGTGTACCATGGCCATGCCGTCACCCGTGGCAACAACGGGGTTGGTGGTGGTAAGATATATGTTGCCGCATCCCCCGGTAGCCAGAACGGTAACCTTTGCAAGGAATGTCTTTACCTTGCTGCTCTCCAGATCTGCCACATAGGCTCCGTAGCACTGAATGTCCTTCCACTCCCTGGTAACATACTCCCCGAGGTTATGCTGGGTGAGAAGATCGATGGCAAAATGATTCTCAAAAACAGTGATGTTTTTGTGTCCCCTAACCCTCTTTATCAGAACCTCCTCTATCGCCGCCCCCGTGGAATCCTTCTGATGAAGTATCCTTTGCTCGGTGTGACCGCCTTCCATCGCCATGTCGAGCCTGCCGTCAGGCTTCCTGTCAAAATCCACACCCCATTCTATCAGATCCCTGATCCTTGCCGGGGCTTCACTGACTACCATCCTCACCACCTCCTCATGGCAGTAACCTGCACCTGCCACCATGGTATCCCGGATATGCTTCTCGATATTGTCAGGCTCATACATCACCGCCGCAATGCCCCCCTGGGCATACTGTGTGCTGCAGTCATCCATCCCTGCCTTGGTGACCACGCATACCGTACCGTGATCCGCTGCCTTGAGGGCAAAGGAGAGACCGGCGATACCCGATCCTATTACCAGAAAATCACACCGAACTTTCATACAGCCATTTTCAAAGACGATTAGCAAAGATACAAATTGATTTTACACCATTTCGGTCAATTGTAAAACAGCGGATTTTAATATACTTTTGCCCGGTTAACAGGCAGAACCCAAAAGTTATTATGGCCCAGGAAGATCTCTTTAAAAAACTCGTCGCGCACTGCAAGGAGTACGGTTACATTTTTCCCTCAAGTGAAATCTATGACGGTCTGGCAGCCGTGTATGACTATGGCCAGTACGGCGTTGAACTGAAAAACAATATAAAAAAGTACTGGTGGGACAGCATGGTCCTGCTCCATGAAAATATCGTCGGGCTTGATTCTGCGATATTCATGCACCCGACCGCGTGGAAAGCCTCAGGCCACGTCGATGCCTTCAATGACCCCCTGATCGACAACAGGGACAGCAAGAAGAGATACCGTGCCGATGTACTTATCGAAGAGCATCTTGAAAAGCTGTCGGAAAAGATTGAAAAGGAGGTCGAGAAGGCCAGGAACAGGTTCGGTGAAAAATTCGACGAGGAGCTGTACAGGTCAACAAACCCGCGCATACTGGAGATTAGCGGAAAACATGAACAGATTCACCAAAGGTTTGTTGATGCCCTGGCCGGACCCGATCTCGCCGAACTGAGACAGATAATCGTTGACAGTGAGATAGTATGCCCCGTCTCAGGCACAAAAAACTGGACTGAAGTAAGGCATTTTAACCTGATGTTCTCAACGGAGATAGGCTCTACCTCCGACGGAGCAATGAAGATTTATCTCCGCCCCGAGACTGCCCAGGGTATCTTCGTTAACTTCCTGAATGTCCAGAAAACAGGGCGCATGAAGCTGCCCTTCGGAATAGCGCAGATAGGCAAGGCCTTCAGAAACGAGATCGTCGCACGGCAGTTCATCTTCCGCATGCGCGAGTTCGAACAGATGGAGATGCAGTTCTTCGTTAAGCCGGGTACGGAGCTGCAGTGGTTCAGCCACTGGAAGGAGGCACGGATGAAATGGCACCGTGCCCTGGGCTTCGGAGACGAAAACTACCGTTTCCATGACCATGACAAGCTAGCCCACTATGCCAATGCGGCAGCTGACATAGAATACAAATTCCCGTTCGGATTCAGGGAGGTGGAAGGCATCCACTCCAGAACCGACTTCGATCTGAAACAACACCAGCAGTACAGCGGCAGGAAGATGCAGTACTTTGATCCTGAAATCAATGAATCATATATACCATATGTGATTGAAACCTCCATCGGCGTCGACCGTATGTTCCTCCAGGTGATATCTGCATCATATTACGAAGAGGACCTCACCGGAGAGGACGGTGTTCCTGACAGCAGGGTCGTTCTCAGGCTGCCGTCAGTGCTTGCACCCGTAAAGCTCGCCGTGCTTCCCCTTGTCCGGAAGGACGGTCTGCCCGACATCTCACGCAGGATTGTTGATGGCCTTAAGTTCGACTTCAACTGCCAGTATGATGAGAAGGACTCGATAGGCAAGCGCTACCGCAGACAGGATGCCATTGGCACACCCTACTGCATTACCATCGACTATCAGACCGTGGATGACGAGACGGTCACCATAAGATACCGCGATACCATGCTTCAGGAGCGGGTAGCCATTGCTGATCTGAAAAATATAATTGCCGACAAGGTAAGCCTGCAGGAGCAACTTAAGAAACTGTAAAATGAGGTCAAGGCCGGGAAAGGTTCTGATTATAACCTACTACTGGCCTCCCAGCGGAGGCGCAGGGGTGCAGCGGTGGCTCAAGTTTGCCAAATACCTCCCGTCCTCCGGCTGGATGCCTGCCGTTCTGACCGTCGACCCTGAATATGCCGCCTACCCCTACAGGGATGAGTCGCTGTACGGTGAAATACCCCTCGACGTTGAAGTATACAGGACTAAGGCAGTCAATTACTTTACTCTCTACAGCAAGGATCAGTCGAAAATCCCTCATTCAGGATTTGCCTCAGGCGCTGACAATGACAGTAAGAGCAGGCTCAGCCGCTTCATCCGGGGTAATTTCTTTATCCCCGACCCCCGAAAGGGATGGAACAGCTATGCATTCCGCAAGGCCTGCGAGCTGATCCGGAGCCAGAACGTCACCCACGTAATCACAACAAGCCCTCCTCATTCAACACAGCTTATCGGCCTCAGGCTGAAGCGCCGCTTTCCGAAGATCAAATGGGTGGCTGATATGAGGGATCCTTGGACCGATATCTACTACTACGACCTGTTCAAACCTTCCCTGCCGGCAAGAATAATTGACCGCCGCATGGAAAAGAATGTGCTTTCAAAAGCCGACAGCATCATTACTGTTGGCAACACACTGGCATCCCTCCTCGCAGGAAAGGGGGAAAATATCGCGGACAAGACACACGTGCTCCCAAACGGGTTTGATGAAGAGGATTTCGAGGGTATCGTACCTACGCTGCCTGACACCCTTACCATAACCTACGTCGGAACACTCTCACCGTCATACCCGGTTATCGGGTTTCTGGATGCCATACAGGAGCTGCGTGCCGGCGGCCAGCCGGTGAACCTCAGGTTTGTCGGCACGGTATCTGAGCCGGTCCGGGCACTTTTTCCCGCAGGTGAAACGGGCACGGAATTCATTCCATACTGCGACCATCCAGTGGCAATAAGGCATATGATGGAATCAAGCATGCTCCTGCTGATAATCCCTGACCATGCGTCAAACAGGTCAATCCTTACCGGAAAGATTTTTGAGTACCTGGCAACCGAAAAACCAATACTGCTGTTGGGGCCGAAGGACGGCGATGCATCTCAGCTGCTGGTGAAATGCGGCTACCAGGGCATATTTACCTACCATGATACCCCGGGCATTAAGAATTTCATTCTGAGAGTGGCTGAGGGCAAGCCGGTTAAACGAAGCGGCCATCACCTTGAATACTCACGCCGGGCACTCTCATCAAAGCTTGGTGAGATGCTGGGCGATATCCTATGATCCTCCCCTGAACCTCCCGCCGAACAGGTCAATCAGGTTGTTCACATCATCAGAGAGTCGCCAGTAATAGAGGCCGGCGGTATAAACAACCGTTACCAGCAGGCTACTCAGCAGTATGTCTGTGACGAGCGACATCTGCGGTAAAACAAACCCTGCAAGAGCAGCGGCAACCGCTACAAAAGTCATCTTCAGATGACTTGAGCTGAAGGGCCAGATGCCGAATTTCCTGCCTGCAACAACAACACCGAGCATATTGTAAATAATGTTGGAGATCATTGTAGCCAGGGCAGCACCGTTGATGCCGTATAATGGTATGAAAATCATGCTGGTGCCAACGAAAAGAGCCACCAGAATGAACATCAGCCAGGTCTGATACCGGTATAGCGTTGAGGTGCTCAGAATGATGCCGTTGATGCCTGCAATGATGCTGATGAGGTACCCGAGTCCGACCATAATGATCACACCTCCGCTGTTGCCGTAAGCTTCCGGAAGGAGACGGAATATGTTGTCGAGGTTGACAACCAGCCCGGTGAAGATCAACAGTCCGATGGCATACTGATTGATACTGCTCCTTTTGTAGAGATCGTAAATGGTATCCAGGTCATCATTCTTCCACGACTCTGCCAGAAAAGGTATGGAGATCTTGGCCACCGACCTGCCGGGCAGGGCTATCATCACCGCAAAATAGGTCGCAATAGCATAGATCCCTACCTCATTTTCTCCCAGGTACCTGTTGATGAACACCTTGTCGAGTGTGGTAAGGATTATGGAGCTGAAACCCGTGAGAATGCCGAACAGTGAGAGAAAGAAAATCTCCTTCCTGAATTTTGGGGTGATAAATCCCGGCTTGAACTTCAGCGATATCTCCCCTCTCACCAGCAGGCTGATGAAAATAATGATGAGCGGAACCCCCTGGGAGACAACATACCCGAAGAGATAGCCTGAAAAGTCGATGACCCCGAACCAGAAGAGACAGATAAGTCCAAAGTTCAGCACCCTGAACAGGAATTCCTTCAGGAAGGTACCCAGTACGGCATCATATAAAACCTTGTTGTAATTGTCGAGCAGGTTAAAGAGAAGCGTGATCAGCAGCAAGGCCGGCAGATAGAATGAGTATTCGGCTATCAGCGGCGAGCGCTCCATGTTTACCCTCTCAAAATACGGAGAATAAAACTTCAGAAATATCAGTGCGAGGATGAACCCGGCAAGGGTAATGATCATCGCAAGCCCGAGGAAGCCGTTGTGCTTTTCACGGCTGTCCCTGAACCAGGGGAACAGCCTGTTGATGACATTGGTGAATCCGAGACTGGAAAACTGTGCCAGCATGGTGGCCAGCGACAACAGAAGCTGCACAACACCTATCTCACCCGTGCTAAAGACTTTCGGCGAAAGAAGGATAATATTCACAAACCCGAGGAGGGCTCCAAGATATGACCATGCTGTGCCGCGGAGCGTCTGATTCCGAACAATTCCCATCTTACTCTCTTGCTCCGGCAAATGTATAATAATATACTCATTTGATTTAAACCTCAGTTGGTGTATTTTTGTCAGGTATTATTTAATCACGGGTTTTTCCAAAATGATCTCTCCATGAAATCAAGCGTACTGAAATCATCCCTGCCCCATATCCTTGCCGTGCTTCTGTTCACGGTCGTCTCCTTTGCATATTTCTATCCTGTGCTTGAAGGCAGGAAGCTTGATGCGCATGACACCAAAGTCTATCTTGGATCCTCAAAGGAGATCAGCGACTACCGTGAAGAACACGGGGGTGAACCGTTGTGGACCAACTCGATGTTCGGAGGAATGCCTGCCTATATGATATCTGCCAAATATCCGGGAAACCTTTTCAAGCACCTTGACAACTTCCTGAAGATATACAATACACCTGTTGCAGCACTCTTTCTGTCGATGCTCGGGTTCTACATCATGCTTCTCTTCTTCAGGGTCAACCCCTGGCTTGCCATGGCCGGCGCTATTGCCTACGGCTTCAGCTCATACCTCTTCGTAAGCCTCTCGGCAGGACACAACACCAAAGCCTATGCCATGGCATATATGGCTCCCGTAGTGGGCAGCGTGGTCTGGTCATTCAGAAAAAATGCCCTCGCTGGCGGAATACTGTTTGCGCTGTTCCTCTCCCTGGAGATCATGTCCAACCACTTCCAGATAACATACTACACCGGACTGATCGTACTTGTTTTCGGCATCTTTGAGCTTTCAGATGCCTTCAGGAACAAGACACTGCCGGCATTCATGAAGACTTTTGGATTACTGGTTGTCGCGGCTCTGATAGCCTTCGCCGTCAACTTCGCCCCACTCTATTCTACATTGGAATACAGCAATGAATCAACCAGGGGCCAGAGCGAGCTTACCGCAGCTGTAGGCAGTGATCAGAAAGGACTTGACAAAGAGTATATTACACAGTGGAGCTACGGGATAGCAGAGTCGCTTACCTTCTTTGTGCCTAACTTCAGGGGTGGTGCCACTGCACCCTTCCCGAGTGACTCCGAGACTGTAACGGCACTACGGAAAAATAACCTGGGACAGGCCCAGGGGCAACTTTTTAGCTACTGGGGGAAACAGCCCTCCACCAGCGGACCGGTCTATTTTGGCGCTGTGGTTCTCTTTCTTTTTGTGCTGGGATTGCTTATTGTCAAAGGCAGGGAAAAATGGTGGATACTAACCGGCGTGCTGCTCTCCCTGGTACTGTCATGGGGCAAGAACCTCATGCCGGTGACATCCCTGTTCATAGACTGGCTCCCGGGATACGACAGATTCCGTGCAGTATCAATGACACTGGTCATGGCGGGCGTTTTGGTGCCGCTTCTTGCCGTACTGGCGCTGAAGGCAGTAACCGAAGGATCCGTTACCAGGGAAAAAGCCCTGAAATCTCTGCTGACAGCTGCCCTGATTACAGGAGGCATCGCCCTTCTACTCTTCCTTTTACCCGGATTGGCAGGATCGTTCCTCAGGCCTGATGAGATCTCACTGCCCGACTCCCTGTCGTGGCTGAAAGATGCCATGATCGCCGACAGGAAGATGATGCTGCGCACCGACGCCCTGAGAGCGTCACTGCTGATAGCTGCCGGTGCTGCTCTGCTCTGGTTTTTCCTTAAGGAAAAAATAAAGCTGCAGCACACCCTCATAGGCCTCGCGGTACTCTTCCTCATTGACCAGGTACCGGTCGATGCAAGATACCTGGGAGCTTCCAACTTTGAGACGAAGAGATCCGCCGCCAACACCTTTGAACCCACAGTGGCAGACAGGGAAATCCTCAGCGATCAGGGTGAGCACCGCGTTCTGAACCTGACCGTCTCCGTCTTCAATGATGCCTCTACCTCCTACCATCACATGTCTGTCGGAGGATACAGCGGGGTAAAGATGAAGCGATACCAGGAGCTGATAGAGGCAAGCCTCATGGATGAGATAAACTCACTTATCGCCAGCCTCAGGACAGCCTCCTCATTGGAGGATGCAGAGGGGGTACTGCAAAATCTGAACGCATTGAATATGCTGAATACCAAATATATAATACTTGATCCGGGCTCCCCTCCGCTGAAAAACAGATATGCCCTGGGCAATGCATGGCTGGTTGACAGGGTTACTATTGTTGAAAATGCCGACGCTGAGCTCAGCGCCGTCAAGACTCTCAACCCGGGGTCAGAAGTGGTAGCCGACAGGAAGTTTGCCGATATGATAACGATACCCGTTGGGCCAAGCTCCCCTGCCGACACCATTTATCTTGAATCATACCTGCCAAACCATCTGACATACAGGGCAGAGCTGACATCCGACAGGCTGGCTGTTTTCTCTGAGATCTACTATAAATACGGCTGGCAGGCATATATCGACGATGCCCCTGCAGATCATTTCCGTGCAGATTATGTTCTCAGGGGGATCTGTCTGCCCGCGGGAAGCCATACGGTAACATTCCGGTTCGAACCCCAGTCGTACAAGACAGGTAACAGGGTGTCACTGGCAGGCTCCGTGGTGCTGTTGGCCCTGATATTGCTTGCCGGCGTAGCGCGTTTCAGTCAAAGCCGCAGGAATGGCTGAGGTAAGGTCATGCCCGGGATGCGGAAGATCTGATTTCTCAGATCTCTTCAAAGCACGGGATCACCTGGTCACCGGCGAGAGCTTCCGCATAGCACAATGTTGCGGCTGCGGACTTGTTGTCACTGCTGACCCTCCTGAGGAGCAGGACATAGGAAGATATTATCTGTCAGATGATTATATATCTCACTCCGACAAAAAGCAGAACCTGACCGAAGTGTCCTACCATCTGGCCAGGAAGTTCATGCTCGGCAGAAAATTCAGGCTGGTGAGAAGGGCGACAGGAAAAAGCACGGGGACTATTGTAGATATCGGCAGCGGCACCGGCTATTTCGCCTCATTCATGCAGCAAAAGGGCTGGAATGTCACCGGTGTCGAACTCAATGACCGGGCCCGTGAGTTTTCGGCAGCGAAATTCGGTATCAGGACTCTCACGCCTGCCGGGATCAGTGATCTGAAGGATGCTTCCGCAGACTGCGTTACTCTTTGGCATGTCCTGGAGCATCTCTACCACCCGGAAAAATGGATGGGAGAGATACGCAGAATACTTGCCGATGATGGACGTTGCATCATCGCCCTGCCAAATATAGAATCTTCTGATGCACAATGGTTCGGGGAGAACTGGGCTGCACTGGATGTGCCAAGACACCTCTGGCATTTCTCGCCTGACTCGCTCCTGCATCTTGCAGAAAAGCACGGATTTGTATGCGAGGCAATTCGTCCGCTGCCTCTGGACCTCTTTTATATCTCTGCGCTCAGCTACAGGAACCGGAGTCGCCGCGTGGCTCTTCTGAGTGGCGTAGTTACCGGACTTTTTCTTGCTGTGGTAAACCTCTTCCGAAGTAACAGGGCAAGCTCCCTTATCTATGTGATAAGAAGCTCTAGTACCTGTCAAGCCACCGGTACTTCCTGGGTGTGTCCCCGAAACGGACTGCCATAATAAACTCATGCGAGCCGTATGTCGACATCTGTATCGACTGCAGGGTGAAGTCGAACGAATAACCGAAAAACAGTCTGTCCCTTCTGACACCGACATTGGCAATGATCGCGCTGCCTGTCCTGAAGGTGGCCCCCACCCAGATCTTGTTATCATACGAATATGTTATGCCTATATCTGCCTGCGGGCTGAGCTGCTCTGACATTTTCAGAAGCAGTGAAGGCTGGATGAGTGACTTGTTGTCAGGTTCAAAGTCATAGTTGCCAAAGAGGTAGTACGTCCTTTGTATCTTCAAGTCCCTGTAGGCCTGGCTCCCTGCCTTGATAAATCCCTCCATCATATCCTGGACGGAGAAGCCGATCGCAAACTTCCTGTCAAGGAGGTAAGCCCCGAAATTGAAATCAGGCACAAAGATGCCCTTCCTGAAGTCAGTATTCAGCCATGGCTCATCTGGATCATCAAACTGTATCTGTCTCTGGTCGATCTTATAGTGGTAACCGGTAAATGCCAGACCAAATGAAAGTTGTGTGCCGCCGTGAAGCCAGATATGGTAGGCGTATGATGTGGAGGAGCCGGTGCGCCGCACCAGGCCGTTGATATCAGAAAACACTGTTGCGCCGACTCCCACTTTCCCTTCCGTATGTGGCTTGAATATCTTCTTATCGAATATGTTGTCCCGGATAAGGTACTTCTGCTTGAGAATGCGTCCCTGTGCACTGAGGGAATAAGTCTGCGGTGCTCCCTGGTATCCCGCCCATTGCTGCCTTGTGGTCAGGTTGATGCTTGTGTAACCGTCGCTCCCTGCTACGGCCGGATTTATGAGATACTTGTTGAACAGATACTGGCTGTAGACAGGCAGCTGCTGGGCTTCAAGCCCTGCCGCCATCATCACCGCTGCCAGTAACAGTATCCACTTTCTCATCTTACACGCTGCTCTCCTGTTAATCATTGATTACCTTATTATCGTCACGTGTCCGACTATAGGCTTCTCACTATTGTGAAGATCAATGGCATAATGATAAGAATCCATCGGCAGCTCCCTGCCGTTCGAGGCTCGGCCGTCCCATGGGTCGGGATATCCCTTTTCGGATTTCCATACCATCTCGCCCCACCTGTTGACGATGACCACCTCAGCTTCAGAATAGAGTGCTATCTTGCTGATGACCCAGTATTCATTAATTCCGTCTCCGTCAGGCGAGAAGGCATTCGGAATGCCTACGCACATGTCGCTCAACGGAGCCAGTGTCACCGAATCTGCAGCTGTGCAGCCGTTGTAATCACTGACATCAACTATATAGAGTCCTGCTGTCAGTCCTGTGATCTCCTGTGTTGTCTGCCCGCTGTTCCACAGGAAGCTGTAGGCTCCCTCTCCGCCCGTCACCCCGGCAAAGACAGTTCCGTCGGTGCTTTCCGGACAGTAGGGTGAGACCATACTGAACGAGATGATTATCGGGTCAGGTTCGGTAAGGGTGAGCGTTGTGTCTGCCGAACAGCCGTTGCCGTCAGTAACGATAACCTCATACTCAGAAGCCCTGAGATCATCACGATTTGCCCCTGCAACACCGCCAGACCACAGATATGACGCTGTGCCTGCCGCGTTTATGGCTGCAAGGTCAACCCGGCCTGTGGCTTCACCGTTGCAGTTGATGTTGTAGTTGCCTCCCTCGGAGGTCTCTTTGCTGACCAACAGACTCAACTGCCCGGGAGAGACAAGGGTCGTCTCCTCGACGGTGTTGCACATATTATTGTCTGTCACAGTAATGGTATAGGTACCCTCTCTGAGACCGTAGATCGAATCGGTATCCATGGCTGTAAATCCGTCAGGACCGTTCCATGAATACTGACAAGGTGCAGTGCCGGTCACCGGGATAATCTTCAACCAGCCGTCGGCTCTTCCCAGGCAGCTGACATTAAACCCGTTATAGTCAGACAGGATTCTGTCAACAGTCAGTGGCTCAGGCAACGACAAGTGCGCTTCTGCATCTATGATACAGCCGTAGTCATCGGTGACCCTGACATTGTAGTCGCCAGGGGTGAGTCCCGATATATCCTCTTCCGTAGATGTGTAACCCGACGGGCCTGTCCACAGGTAACTGTACGGGCCCTTACCTCCATCGATGGTCAGGTCAACGACTCCGTCATTGTAAACCGGAGCTGTCAGACAGGTGATATTCGATATCATCGTCGAGACATCCAATGGCAATGGCTGGGTGAGTTCCACTCCCCTGTCCGTTGTGCAGCCGTTGGCATCGGTGACATACACCCTGTAAGACCCGGCCTTGACACTCAGGTCCTCGAGGTTGCTTGACCATTCGGGATTATTGTTGTTTTTCCAGTCATAAGCATAGGTGCCCGGTCCACTTCCTCCTGTGACGGTAATGTCAATCTGCCCATCCTCACCGTTACAGCTTATGTTGTACAATCCATCGCCGGTAAGCGATTTCAGGACTGATATGCCCACTGAATCAGGTTCATCAAGTATATACTGGTAATACCTGTGGCATCCGTTTCCATCAGTGACAGTGAGGTCATAGGTGCCATCATATAGGCTGGCGATTGATGCCGTAGTGGCGGTAAACCCTTCAGGACCTGTCCAGGAATAGGTGTAGCCACCTGTCCCGCCGTCGAACTGAAGGTCGATATAGCCGTCATTCCTGCCGTAACATGATATCTGATAGTTGCCGTCAGGACTCAATGAGATATCCTCTGCCAGCAGGTCGATGCCGTCAGGCTCGGTCAGCACATCAGTGAAACTGAATGTACATCCCTTGCTGGTAGTCACCGTCAGATGGTATGCCCCGGCCGGAACGCCAACGAGTATGCTGTCGGTCGGGCTACCTGTTATCTCAACTCCCGCTGAATCGGTCCAGTGATACGAATAGGGAGCGACATTTTTAACAAATATGGTATCGGCACCGTCCAGGTAATAGCTTCGTATGCTGCTCACCCAGATGGATCCGTCATTATACGCTTCACAGGAGATATTGTAACCCGAGTAATCAGATTTGCCAAATTTTACTTCAGTGACAGGAGCGTCAAAAAGAGTCCTTAACTCCGGCAGTTTGCATCCGTTGGCATCCTCGACAATCAGGAGATATTCGCCGGGAGCGACACTGTCAATGTGTACCGGATCAGGCGGGAAATTCTGCGGCGGAAGGGGCCCCTGATAGACAGTATCTGTCAAATCGCGCATTATGTAGTAATTATAAGGTGGCGCTTCCCCTTCGGTCAGAGCCAGAGTTATCTGTGCATCATTGGCTCCGGGGCAGGAAATATACTTGTTGAAATAGAATGCCACTTCGGTATAGGGCTCAAGGAGGCTCAGTGTCCCAACGCTGGAGCAGCCGAGGTTGTCAGTAACGGTGGCAGTATAGTTCCCCTGGCGTCGTTCATCGACGATGAACATGTTGTAACCCTCATCCTCCCAGTAGTCGGGTCCGGTCCATTTAACCCAGAGCGGATCAACACCTTTTGCCGGTATCACCTCCAGGGTGCCGTTCTGGCCTCCGTGACATGTTATTGAGTCTCTTATCTCAAGCGACTGCAGGGGATGGGCGTGTACCTTGACCTCTGATACCACGCGCGGACCGTAAGGACAACCCGGACCTGTCACCTTTGGAGTTATCCTGAAGAAGACCGACTGCATTGTATCGCTTTCGTTGGTGTAGGAGAACTGGAGGCTGGTACCGGGAGCAACGCTGTTCATAGGATCCCTGTTACCGTCAACAATGGTATTATCCGCAGTTGCTGTTATAGTGTAGTTAAACTCATTTACTCCGGAACTCATCACGGTAGGAGATAGCAGTACGATGTCCGTAGTCTCTCCGTAACAGATATGAGGATTATTGTTCAGAGGAGTTGCTCTTGGTGTCGGATTGACCCATACCCTTACCGTATCGTTGATGCCGTAACATTTTTGATTTCCGCTGACATCAAGGGTAACCGGCGAAACCACGTAGGTCACCAGCCTTACAGTGTCTCCGCTGTTGGTGAGCGCTTCGGTGATAAGATCGGTAACAGAAAGACCGGTGCGGTCTGTGTAGCCGCTTATCTCCGGATAATTATTGATTGCATCTACATTGAATTCAATCCCATGGTACGGTACAGTCACTGTAGAAAGCTGGATATTCACGCTTTCCCCGTTGCAAAGCTCATCATCACCAAGGGTCAATGCGACCCTCGCCGTCGGTTCAACATGTATTAAAATTGTTACTTCCACGCCGTCATGACAGGTCGGGTCACCTGGCTTGCCCTGGATATACGGTCTGAAGGTGTATGTTACTGTCTGATGGCTGTCAGTACTATTGACAAGCACGTCCGAAATATCAGCTATCTGCCTGGAACCGTCTGAAAGGTTGCCGCTAACCCCGCCGGGATAGTTCACCTCAAAATCATACATCACCTCTCCTCTCGAAATCACGAGTGAGTCAATAGTGAAGTCAACAGTAGCCCCGTTGCAGAAGAGGGTATCGGGTACCTCCACCGATATCTGCGGTACCGGCTGTACCCAGATGATCTGATATTGTGTCGTAGCGTTACCGCAGTTGTCAGTTAGTGTCCATTTTCTTAGAATGTAGCCTGCAGTATCACAGCTAGGTAAGTTGGTAAGATCATCTGACGGAATAGCTTCTATCCCTACTGAGCAGTTATCGCTTTCATCGTAAACATCTCCAGTAATTGAAGGACTTGCATCGAAGGCACATGTAACATCTCTGCAAATAGTTATCGCTGACGGAACAGTAAATTCAGGAGCAGTCCTGTCACCACCGGAGTAGGTGACAGTGGGAACAGTGACAACGTAGTTGTTGCACTTATCCCTGACGGTATAACTGTAGGTGACACTCCACGAGCAGTCATCGCCCGTGGGCGTGCCTGCCTTGGTGACGGTGATATCGCCACCGCAGTTGTCGGTATACAGCGCGGCTATCTCTTCAACAGTGGGTCCG
>JARGFQ010000005.1:0-66218 GCA_029210565.1 Bacteroidales bacterium | reverse complement strand
GTCGGTGTACAGCGCGGCTATCTCTTCAACAGTGGGTCCGGCAGGGATAGCTGAATAACACAGGTCCATGTCTGCCTGACCCGCAGGGAACACGCCCGTAAGTGCCGGGGGCGTCCTGTCTTCAATATTTATTGTGTGAGTGACTGTGGCTGAATTACTGGCAGCATCGGTTATTGTATATGTTCTTGTGATAACGATCGGACAGGATCCTGCAGGCACATAAGTGTGTGTAACGATCAGAGACGCATCAGGGGTGCAGTTGTCACTTATACTTAATCCCATCGCCTCCAATTCCGCTACTGAAGTTACTGCTACAGGAGCAGCACTGACAGAACAGCCCTCCACTGTTGTCGGCATTATGCTTCCGGTGATGACCGGATCAGTGATGTCACCAATAAAGACTGAGTATTCGGCAGAAGTGATATGACACGAAGCCCCAATACTTTGTGTGACCTTTACTGTGCCGGGGTTGATGACTCCCCAGTCAACAGTGATCGAGTTCAATTCCGGGTCGCTTACGATGGTGCCCCCTGTTACCTCCCATAAATAGCTGTGACCAGGCACAAGAGGCGTCGAGTAAATCACTCCCGTTGCACCCGGACATACGGTTTCCGGACCAGAAATCACAGGTGCAGGAGGGGTACCCGTAATAACATTTACATTGACAGTGCCACTGATATCCAGAACAGGATCACCGGGCATCCCGCCAAACTCAATATAATATCCTTCAGGGCGCCAGATGCCGGAACCAATACCAAAGCCGTTGTCATCCCAGGTTCCATCGGTCAGGTAATGACAGAAATCCTGATCACCGTAATCATTCGGCTCGCCGGCATCCCAGTTTGAATAAGCAAGTTCCCAACCATTCTCATCACCCAGCCAGAATGGAGTTCCGGGATCAGGTCCGGTCACCCATTGCCAGTCGCCTTCAGCTGAGTAAAAATCGCTTGCACCAACCCATACAGCACCTCCGGCCATCTGTGACCTGAGGAAGTCGTTTTCAACAGCAGAACCTATTGTCACAAGATAACCCTGCATTCCGAAAAGATGTGACCTGTCGGCAAATAGTATTGCATCATGCCATCTGGTGTCGGGAATCGGAACATACCGGTAATAGTGCCCTGTTGCGGGCAGATATCTTTCAAGAGAGATGATTATCTCCCTGTTACCCGTGGTCAGCCCCGGAGTGCTGTTGGAATAGGTAAGACTCCGGAGAACTGTTTCGTACTGTGATGTCGTTGCCCTTCCACTCAGCACCAGCAATCCAAAGTCAGCAATATAAGTTGCCGTGATTCCGTGGCCGGTGGTAAAGCTCAGCAGATCCTGTCCCGCCTGGAATCCTGTTCCAATCTGCACATAAGCACTGGATATGATCTGATCTGCACCGTCGGTTATTGTTAATTCGGGAGCAATTAATAAAGGAGTTCCGCAATACACAAGATCACCTGACACATCAAGGTCAGGAGGCGGAGGCAGGCACCCGAGCGCATTGAAGACAATGGCATCCAGGTAACAGTAATCCGAGCCTGAAGCCAGCCTTATCCTTATCTGATTAGTGTTTTGAGATGCAGTTACAATTTCAGTCAGAAAAATCGGGGATTCTCCAACATACGGCGTGAGTTTTTTGGATGTTCCCCATCCGGTGCCGTCTGATTCCTCTACAGATAGAACGGAAGAAGCGACTCCGATTACGTCAATAGGCCTCCAGATAATGTAATATTGCTGTCCGGCCGGAATTGTGTGGGGAAGATAAATTATAACCCAGTCATCACTACTGTTGAGTAATGCCCCTCGCCCGTCAGGCACACCGGAGAGATAGGTATAATCTGAAACACCGCTCTGATCAATCGAAGCCACCGGTAATGCATTTCCTGACAGCAGCCTTGAGGAATATCCCGGACCGCAGAGATCTGAATAGCACCTGTTGGTGGAGTAAATGACGGCGTCAATACTCAAATCGCGGGGTGAATTACTGAATAGTCTTAAAAATCGTGTATCTGTTGAAGCAACTATATCCGTGGAAAAATATGATTCTTCTGTGGTTGGGATACCACTGGAGGGATGAACGACGAAGGTGGATCCGTCAAGAGATTCACTCCAGTTCAGAACTGATGAACCGTTCTGTCCCGGGGACTGCCTCCAGATAATCGAATATGACTGTCCTGCTCTTACGGTATCGATAAGGTCTATAATTAGATACTGCCATGGTGATGCAAAAATTGCTCCACTGCCATCAGATGATCCCAGGGCATTAAGTCCACTGGAGGCAGATGAGTTATCCACCACCAGTATTGAACCAAAACCCTGTACCGTTTGGGAAATCTTTCCCGCTCCGCACTGAGGTGATGCAGTTTCGGCAAAAAACAAACTAAAAATAACCACCAGCGATGGCAGTATTGCCTTTCTGTGTCTCATAAACATTCTACAGTGTACTATTTGTGGCCTCCAACTGCTGCCTGACACTTATTACTTATACTAAGAAACGCTGAAATGGTTACTTCATTGTAGGAGAAATTGTATCTCTGAAACGTGAAGGTCCAACAAAAAAAAGTGCCGGCAACCGGTGCCGGCACGATTTATTCACATTGGTAAATGTTTATCAACATGTATCAGTGCTGAAAACTAAAGAATTAGCATTGCATCACCGTAGGTTCCGAAGCGATATTTCTCCTTAACGGCTGTGCGGTAGGCTTCAAATGTCAGATTGTAGCCGGCAAATGCGGAAACCATCATCAGCAGCGTCGAATAGGGAAGATGGAAATTGCTCACAAGCATGTCGGGAACCTTGAACTCATAAGGCGGGAAGATGAACTTGTTTGTCCAGCCGTTGAACGGCTTGACCATGCCGGAGGTTGAGACTGAACTTTCAAGCGTTCGTATGACCGTTGTGCCAACAGCACAGACCCTGTTCCTGCGATCCCTGGCATTGTTGATGGTCCCGGCGGCACCTTCGGAGATTATAATCCTTTCAGAGTCAACCTTATGCTTGGTCAGATCTTCAACATCGACGTTCCGGAAATTTCCCAGTCCTACGTGAAGTGTTATCTCTGCAAATTCCACCCCCAGTATCTCCAGTCTCTTGAGCAACTCCCTGCTGAAATGCAGTCCTGCCGTCGGCGCAGCCACCGCACCCTCATGCTTGGCAAAGATTGTCTGGTACCTGTCGTTGTCCTCGGGCTCCACAGGCCTGTTGATAAACCTTGGCAGGGGGGTCTCTCCCAGGGAATAGAGGGTCTGCTTGAACTCCTCATATGTGCCGTCAAATAAAAATCTCAGTGTCCTGCCCCGGGAGGTGGTGTTGTCAATCACCTCCGCAACCAGCATATCGTCCTCACCAAAGTAAAGTTTGTTGCCTATCCGGATCTTCCTTGCCGGGTCAACAAGCACATCCCACAGTCTCTGTTCACGGTTCAGCTCCCTCAACAGGAAAACTTCTATCTCGGCTCCTGTCTTTTCCTTGTTGCCATAAAGCCTGGCAGGGAAAACCTTGGTATTGTTGAATACCAGCACATCATGCTCCCTGAAATACCCTACGATGTCCTTAAATACCTTATGTTCAACCTCTCCGGTGTCACGATGCACAACCATCAACCTCGATTCGTCCCTGTTTTTTGAGGGATAAAGTGCAATCAGCTCCTGGGGCAGGGTGTACTTAAACTGAGATAGTTTCATGATCCATTTCCGATTAGTGCAAGAATATTTATACGAATGAATTTCGTTTTTGTTTCAAATTCTCAAGAAAAAATTGCAATTCTTCTACCGTCAGTGCCTTTTCATTGCGAAATTCGCCTATTGCGTCACGGACAAGTCGTGCCAGGTGAGCCCCGCTCCCCAGTGCCGCACCTAGGTCACGTGCAAAAGCCCTGACATAAGTGCCCTTGCTGCAGACGATCCGTATCCGTGCCTCTCTCTCGCTGAAATCAAGCAGCCTGAGCTCATGGAACTGCACCTTCACCTTGTCCAGCTTTTTGTCGATCTTTTTTCTCGCCAGCACATAAGCCCTCTTGCCGTCGATGAACTTCGCCGAAAAAAGAGGAGGCTCCTGATCCTGCTCGCCGAGAAACTCTTTCAGCCTGTCTTCAATCATCCCGGCAGTAATATGATCTGCCGGATACTCCCTGTCGACCTCACTCTCCAGGTCAAACGACGGTGTCGTCTGACCGAACCTTATCAACGCCGTATACTCCTTGTCCATGTTTCTGAACTCCTCAATCCTCTTTGTCGCCCTGCCCGTACAGACTATCATCAGTCCTGTTGCCAGCGGATCCAGCGTCCCGGCATGACCTACCTTCAGCTTCTTCAGTCCGCAGTGATGCCTTATCGCATACTTCACCTTCTTCACCAGGTCAAAGGAGGTCCAGTAAAGCGGCTTTTGCAGCAGCAGTACCTCACCCTCCTCAAAATCCGCACAGTTCTTCAGCACCCTCAGGCAAAAATTATAAGTGACAGCCCTACAGCGAGGCAATAGAGGGCGAACCAGCCCAGCTTGCCCTTTCGGACTATGTTTATCATCCATCGGCAGGCGATGTAGCCTGACACAAAAGCAGCAATGAAAGAGATTATCAGCGGGAAAAGAACCACATCTACAGCAGCGCTTTCCGTTGTGATGACCTGTACAAAATTGGCCCCTATTATCGGGACAATGACCATCAGGAAGGAGAATCGCGCCAGCTCATTCTTGCTGTTCCCAAGCATCAGTCCGGTTGCAATGGTCGAGCCCGATCTTGACCATCCGGGAAGCACGGCGAGGGCCTGCGCTATTCCCATGACGAAAGCTCCCCCGTAGGTTATCGGCTTCTCCCTCTTCCTTACAAAATGCCCGAGAGCAAGGAACAGTGCTGTCACCAGGAGAAATGACCCGGTGATGTCCATATCGGCAATGAAGAGCGTTTCAACCTCATCTCTCAGTGTGAACCCCACAATTGCCACAGGTATCATCGAAACTAAAATCTTGAGCGCGTATACCATCTCCTCGTTCATCGTGAACCTGAAGACCCCCTTCAGAAGTTTAATGATCTCCTTCCAGAAAACTGCTATTATACTCAACACTGTTGCACCGTGAACCACGACAGAAAAGAGGAAGCTCTCCTCTATTCCACCGAAAACATATTTTACTATCTCAAGGTGCCCGTCACTGCTGACCGGCAAAAACTCAGTCAGTCCCTGTACCAGACCAAAAATCAGGGCTTCGTACCAATTCATTCCTTCTTCCCGTAATCCGTGTAATTATTAATACTACTCCCTGGGCCTTTTCATAATCGCATATATCTCGAAAACAAACCCGGCAAGGACAATCAGCGGAGCAAGGGTTATCCTCCTGAAGCTGAATATATCCTCTGAGAAAACTGTCGGATCATCAGACCGCCCTCCGGCCATGAGAATGAACCCCAAAATAATGACACCAAATCCGATGGCCATCAGCTTGTAGTTCTCCCTGCCCAGGGCAAACCCGGGTTTTTTGTCATCTTCTTTTTTAGCAACCATATTTTCTAATAATATAATTTATCCTCGTGTATGCCCAGATACCTGTTGACCGCAAAAAAGGTGGAAACCGCATTAATAACCACACCCGCAACTGCCAGCGCCAGGCAGAGCAACAGGAAAAGATTGATATTCTCATAGGTGAACAGTGTAAAGAACTCCTTTTCTATCAGATACATAAGGCCCATAAGCAGTCCTATGGCTATCAGTGCTGCCAGGAACCCGAAGAACAGGCTCCGGAAGATAAATGGCTTCCTGATGAACGATCTGTTAGCCCCGATCAGCTGCATGGTATTGATCAGGAATCTCTTGGAATAGATTGAGAGTCTTATGGTATTGTTGATGATCGTCATTGCTATCAGGAACAGCAATGCGCTAATAATGAGAAGAAAGAGAGTTATCTTCCTGACGTTGTCATTGATCAGGTTAAGAATAGACTCCTGGTAGTATACTTCATCAACAACAGGATACTCAGTTATGGCCTTTTCAAGCTTTATCACACTGTCAGGATGGGTGTAATCGGCAAGAAGGTACACATCTATCGTAGGCATCAGGGGATTATATCCCAGGAAGTCAAGGAAATCTTCTCCCAGCTCCTCCGTCAGCTTGATGGCAGCCTCATCCTTTGAGACATATTCTGTCTGCTTGACATACGGCCTGGCATCCAGCTCCTTCTGAAGCATCCTGATGTCGGCCTCCCTGGCATCCTCCTTCAGCATTATTGTAAATGACAGACTCTCACGGAAATAGTCTGAAAGCTGCCGTGCATTTATCAGTACCATGCCCAGGATGCCGAGCAGAAATAGCACCAGTGACACGCTAACAACAAGTGTCACATAGGAACTGCCCAACCTGTACCTGGATATTCCTCCGGCTGATTTTGTCACTGTAAAAACTTTGTGTCAAAAATAGCACACAAACTGCCATTTTCTGCAGGAGACCAGCGATTTTTTAGTATTAAGTTATATATCTGATACTTACAAAAGCTCCAAGGTTAAATGTCGAGGACGGTTATCCAGCCGAATTCATCAGGCTCATCGCCATACTGAATGCCTACCAGCTTATTAAAAAGCTTAAGAGAAACTGGTCCCGGATCACCGTCCTTGCAATATTCATAGATCTTACCATTATCGGGGTCAACAATTTTTGCGATGGGGCTGATCACGGCAGCCGTGCCGCATGCTCCGGTCTCATCGAACTCAGCCAGCTCTTCCACCGGTACTTTTCTTATCTCCGTTTTCATACCAAGCTTCTCCGCTATGGAGATCAGGCTTTTGTTTGTGATTGACGGTAGGATCGATTCTGACAGCGGAGTTACGTAGGAGTTGCCCTTTATCCCGAAGAAATTGGCGGGGCCGCATTCATCAACGTATTTTTTCTCTCTGGCATCAAGGAAGAGTGCATTGCCGTAACCTCCGTCGTGTGCCCTGATGATTGCCCGGAGGCTGGCTGCATAGTTGCCGCCCACCTTGATATTGCCTGTACCAAGCGGTGCAGCGCGGTCAACATCACGGCAAATCATCATGTTAACGGGCTTGATGCCTCCCTTGAAATAGGGTCCCACCGGGGTTACAAAGACGAGGAATGTATACTCAGCCGCGGGCTTTACGCCAACCTCGGCGCCGCTGCCAAAGAGCAGAGGCCTGATATAAAGGGATGCACCGGATCCGTGAGGTGGAACATACTTCTCATTAAGCCTGACGGCTGTGAAGATTGCCTCTCTGAAGAGCTCAATCGGCACCGGTTCCATTATTATGCCTTTTGCCGATGAGGTCATTCGCCTGGCATTGTCCTCCCAGCGAAACAGTCGCACCTTGCCGTCACGGCCCCTGTAAGCCTTGAGTCCTTCAAACGACTCCTGGCCGTAGTGCAGGGCGGTGGCTGCAATATGGACACTGATATGTTCTGATTGGGAGATCTCCGGTTTGCTCCACTCCCCGTTCCTGAAGTAACACCTGACGTTATAATCAGTTTTCATGTAGCCAAACGGCAAATTGTTCCAGTCAAGATCTATCATGATAATATACGTAATGGTTGTTCCAAATGTAAGGTTTAAAAATTTAGTTCCAAATGATTTTATATCCCGGTCAGCTTTTCGTCGGCAAAAGATCTGAGAGCTCTTACCTGCTCATCATGCGGCACAGACTGCAGTCGCCTTGCCGTTTCCGTCAGGAAGGGATTATGCTCAACCATCGCTATCATTTTTCTGAACCATGCCTTCGGATCATAAGCCTTGCCGTAGGCCATCTCCTCGCGGTAAAGCCTGTCGGCCATGGAGATGAAATCTACCCTGCCGGTGAAATCATACACCGCATCATGCAATACCATACCGGCCATGCTCTCCTGGTGCGGCTGGAAGGCTGTCTCCATCAGTTCCGTGACCACATCCAGCGTCTGTTTCTCAAAACCATAAACTGCCAGTATCTCTTCCGCTCGCTTCCTGGCAGCGGAGGCCGGATCACTGTAGTCAAATACATAACCGTAAAAGATAAACACAGATGCCAGCCTGAGATTGATATAATCACTGTCTTCAAGCTGTTCCGCCCTCGCAAGCAGATCAGCCTGAAGACAAACACTCCGAATATGTTCAAGGCTGTGGAAGAAGAGGTCCGGCGAGGCATTCTCCGAGTACTTTGCAAAAACATGTTCTTCTACATCGAGAATACGTATCATCGCTATACGGTTGAAGAACTTCCTGTTGGGTAAGCCGTCCGGTTCGCAGAACTCAGGCCTGATACCCGTGACAAAATACATGTCGAGGTCGCCCTTGTACTTCACCGGCATCCTGCCTCGGTATTCACAGGTAAAGTACTCCTTGACAAACTCATGGGTGGTGCCGGATATGTTGATCTTGCCCGCCTCACCGGAAGACTCCATCCTGCTGGCTGTATTAACGGTATCACCCCAGATGTCATAGGTAAGCTTCGTATGCCCGACAACACCCGCGATAACCGTTCCTGTATGAATGCCTATCCTGATGTCCCAGAAACGTGCAGCGTTGTTTGCAGGGTCATCCCGCATGAACTGCATATACTTCTGCATCTCCAGTGCTGCCAGCACCACCTCCACGGGATTGGTCCTGTTCCTCTCCGGAATACCTCCGGCACACATGTAGGCGTCGCCTATGGTTTTTATTTTTTCTATCCTGTATTTCTGTGTGACCGAATCAAAATGAAAGAAGAACCGATCAAGCTCATCAATAAGCACCTCGGGATTCATCTCCTCGGCAATCTTTGTAAATCCCTGTATATCTGAGAATAGCACAGTAACAAAATTATATTTAGTCTTAGCTGCCTTCCCTTTTGACATTATCTCCTGGGCCGTACCGCGCGGAAGCATGTTAGCCAGCAGATTGTCCGATTTCTCCTTCTCGTGCTGCAGTTCCTCGGTTCGTTCCGCAATCAGTTCCTCAAGGCTCTTCTGCCTCTCCATAAAGCGATGGTGTGTGTGCCTGCGGATAAACATACCTCCCAGAACAAGTAGCAATGGGTATATTATCCATGCCAGCGGCGAGAAATACCACGGCGCCCTGACCCTGAATGCATATGAGCCCTCTCCTGTTAATTCTCCGCCCCGGACATGGTGGCGGTACATGAATGTGTGCCTTCCCCGGCTAAGATTGGTGTACTCCTTGTAGCTCCTGCCGGTCCAGGCACTCCACCCGACATCGGGACCGGCCATGAAAAACGAGTATTCTGTTGCCCCGTTATTCTCCATGGTGAAGACTATGCCTTCCCTGTGGTCGAGAACCGGCATCTCTTCTTTCATGTCAATCAGGTATCCCGATCTATAAAGCCTGATATTTAATATCTTACATGAATCTTCAAGGGGGTCTGGCCGGTTTGCCACCGGCGGATCAGAGAGCAACAATCCTTCTACAGGTTGACCGGAGAGCCGCTCCTCTGAATCCGGCTGATCACAGAGCCACACTCCTGCCACCGCATGACCGGAGAGCCGCTCACCTGTAACAGGCTCATCGTAAGTCCACACTTCTGCCTCCGCATGACCGGAGAGCCGCTCCTCTGCATCCGGCTGATCGGAAGACCATAAGCCTGCAATCAGCATCAGGCTGCACAACACTTTACCGTGGAAGAATTTGAAGGTCATCTCTGGTAATAACGCAGATATAACAAAAATAATCTTTTATTTCACTGTTTTGGCTGTCTGATGATCCCCTGACAGTATGCAATGATTAATTTTGCCAATTATCCGATCGTATGATGGAACTACTTTTCGCAACAAACAACAAGCATAAAATCACGGAGATCAGTGATCTCCTGAACGAAGACTTCAGGATCATGGGGCTGGCTGACGTGAATATCACCGAAGATATTCCCGAGGATGAAGATACACTTGCCGGCAATGCCCTTGGCAAGGCAAGGTACGTGCATGCAAGGACCGGCATGAATGTCTTTGCAGATGACACGGGGCTGGAGGTTGACGCCCTGGGGGGTGAGCCCGGTGTCTTTTCCGCACGATATGCCGGCGAGGGAAAAAGCTTCGACGACAATATCGACAAACTGCTGCTACGGATGGAGGGGGTCACTGACCGCAGGGCGCGCTTCCGCACAGTCATTGCCCTGATACTTAATGACAGGGAGCATCTTTTTGAGGGAACAATTGAGGGAGAGATTCTAAGCGAGAGACGGGGAACGGGAGGCTTTGGCTATGACCCTGTCTTCCGCGCCGAAGGCTATGAGCTCACCTTTGCCGAGATTCCGCTGTCGGAGAAAAACACCGTCTCCCACCGCGCCCGTGCCATGAGAAAGCTGCTGGAGTTCCTTGCATCCGTGAAAGAGAGACGATAATCAGCAGTAAATGTGATTCGGCAACTATGAAACCCACATTATTGATACTGGTCGCAAACCAATGAAAATCATTAATTTCCTGTCATATATGGTTCTCCCTCCAAGGCGGGACAGGCTATCAGGCTTCTGTAAACAATTCCTGCAGGGATGAGAAGGCTTTTATCCGCAATAGTGATCTCATGCCTCACCCTGCCACATCATGGACAGGGCCCTGTGGGATCATGGAAGGATCGGCTCTCCTACAGCTCCTCGCTGAGCCTCGCTGTCGGAGATGACAAAGTCTTCTCCTCCGCCGGTGCCGCAGTGCTTGTATATGACATCCCCTCCCGCTCAACATCCTCCGTCTCACGGGTCACGGGCCTGAATGAGACCCTGGTGAACGCTGTTGCCTGGTGCGAGGAGGAAGAGACACTGATCATTATATACAGGAACACTTCCGTTGACCTTCTGAGAAAGGGTATCGTTACAAATATACCCGACATCAAGAACAAATACATCCCGGGACTCAAGGAGATATACGGCGTCACCGTTGCGGGCAGCATGGCTATGCTTTCGGGGAGCTTCGGCATCGTTGTACTTGATATCAGGGGGCGGTACGTGGCTGACACCTGGAGGCCGGGGTCCGACGGCGAGGTTAACGCTGTTGCTGCTACAGCCATCCTCGGAGACAGAGTTTACGCCACCACCGCCACGGGGATATTCTCCGCGCCTCTTTCCAGGCCGGGACTCTCATACTTCGGAAACTGGGAGAGGCTGGAAGGACTCCCCTCCCCCGTGTCTTCGTACAACGGCATCGCCACGGCCGGCACTGCCCTTTTTATCAGCAAGCCCGGCTCAGCTTCATCAGCTGACTCCCTCTTCCGGATCATCCCCGGAGAGAATGCCACCCTCATCCATACCTCTCCCGGGGGAAGCATGAGATCGGTATCGGCTACCGGCAACTCCATCTGCCTGGCAACAACCTCAGCGCTCCGGATGTTTTCCGGCCAGGGTACACTGCAGAGGGAGATCACCGGTTACGGTCCTGCTGCAGCAAACCCGGTCACAGCAGCCATCACCGGCCAGACACTCTGGGTCGCCGATGCCTCTTCAGGACTCGTCTCAACCGATGATTATGCAACATATGTCAGTCACACTCTCCCCGGGCCGTATACAAACAATGTTGCCGACATCCATTTTGCCGGCGACAATTTCTATGTGACCGGAGGCACCGTTGACAACGCCTGGGGCAATGTCTACCGCCCGCTGCAGGTCTTCACCGGCACGGGTGACCGCTGGCGAAGCACCATTCTTTACCTACCGGAAGACAGGGACGCCATGAGGGTTATAGCAGACCCTGATGATGCAAGCCATTATTTCGTCTCATCATGGGGTAACGGCCTTTATGAGTTCAGGGAGGGTGATATGGTCATGAATTACAACCAGGAAAACTCTCCCCTGTCAAGTATCATCCCTGGCGAAAACTTTACACGCATATGCGGTCTTGCATACGACCGGGAAGGAAACCTCTGGATGACGCAGTCAGGAGTTCCTGGCATTCTGAAGGCCCTGACGCCTGACGGAAACTGGATCTCAACCACACTGAGCCTGGGTGTCCCGGTGGCAGGAGACATGGTCATCGACCGCAACGGATTCATCTGGGTGACCCTGCCCCGCGGCTATGGGCTGCTTGTCTATGACCCTGCGGGAACCCCGGAGACACTGACCAATGACAGATATCTGAGGCTCCAGGTGACAGACACCGAGGGCCACGTGTTGAATAACATATTCTCTGTTACAACTGATAATGACGGCAGCATATGGCTCGGCACCGACATGGGCCCGGCAGTCTTCTACAACCCAGGCAAGGCATTCACCGGTGAACTGAAGGCAACAAGAATAAAGATACCTAGAAACGACGGGTCGGGACTCGCCGATTACCTGCTCGGGACAGAGACCGTGACCTCCATCTGTGTTGACGGAGCCAACAGAAAATGGTTCGGCACAATGAGCTCCGGGGCCTGGCTGATGTCCGATGACGCCAGGGAAGAGCTTATCCATTTCAACAGCAGAAACAGCCCCCTGCTCTCTGACAATATTGTAAAAATAAATGTAAACCCGGTCACCGGGGAGGTATGGTTCGGTACCTCGGAAGGCATCATCTCATTCCGCGGTGATGCCACGGCCGGAAAGGAGGATTTTTCCTCCATCTATGTCTTCCCCAATCCTGTCAGGGAGGACTTTGAAGGGGTTGTGACAGTTACAGGATTGGTTGAAAACTCCTCCGTTAAGATCACTGACATCAGCGGCAACCTCGTCTATGAGACAACCTCTACGGGAGGACAGGCAACATGGGACCTCCACAATTACCGGTCAGAAAGAGTAACCACGGGGGTATATCTGGTCTTCTGCAGCAATGAAGACGGCAGCCTGGCAAAAGTCACAAAGATGCTGGTGATACGGTGATCATCCTTACCCTTAAGAGGTCTGGCCATACTGCCACTCAAGAGTATTCCGTGCGTTGCAAATGTCGCCGGGTTAATTGTAATGATGTTGATGGATTTGCCGGGCCTGGAAGGCCATGGTGATTGTCGTCAGGTGATCACTCTGCCATGATCAGGCTCTGTATCCTCTCGATCTGAAGTTTCTTGTTTACCTCCCTGAGGCTGCGGGCGGTGGCGGTGAAATATTGATGTCCTGAAATAAATTTAACCTGCATCCTGTTCCAGTCGTTCAGATTTGTGATCTTGTTCTGCGCCTTCAGCTCCTCAAAAAGAGTATTGGAGACCGGGATGAAGTCGCTCCTGCCCAGGTAGTCGAGATCGGCATCGCAGATGATCTGCTCCAGGATATTTGAGGGTCTGGGAGGCAGCTTGGTTGACATGATGACTCTGCAGATACGTTCTATCTGCTCATCACTGTATCCATATGCAGGAAGCATCTCCTGCGCCTGAAGGGTCCCCTGGTACTCATGGTCGTCATATGACACCGTATGGCCGGCATCATGGAAGAGCGCCGCCGTCTTCAGAAGCAGTATCTCCTCGTCACTGCACCCCTCAGCCCATCCTATCAGCTCTACCTCCGTAACCACATCCACGGTATGCTTTACATTGTGGTAGAAGAGGAACTCCGGCAGCTCCCTCTCCAGCTTGTCGAGTATTAGCTCCTGTATGTCGGTGAACTGTATCAGGCCAAACTTGACCCTGAAGGCTTCGTTAGGCCGGAATCCAAGTCCGCCAACCGACAGTGCGGGCAGGAGGCCCCTAACCTGGAACATTTGGACACTTCCTGTATACTTCACAGGCAGCTTGCCGTAGAAGTCACAGTTGAAGAACTCTTTTATCAGTTCATAGGTCATGTCCGAAATGATAATCGACTCATTTTCAGCGATAGCTTCTATCCTGCTTGCAGTGTTTACTGCCCTCCCCTTGATGTCATATGACACCTTGTTCTTGCCCGATATGGTGGCAGTGACCGGACCGGTATGCATTCCTATCTTCAGGTTCCAGATCCTGTCGCTGCCCCTCTTCCTGGTCTCGTAATCCTTTAGAAAATGCCTCAGCTCAACAGCTGCCATGACAACCTCAACAGGGTTGGTGATATTCTTTGACGGTATCCCTCCGGCACACATGATGGTGTCACCGATGGTCCTTATCTTCTCTACGTGATATTTCCCGATTATTTTGTCGAACTCATAAAAGATCTCATCGAGCTCATCCATGACCCGGTCTGATTCCATATTCTCAACAAGCTTGGAGAAGCCGTGAATATCGGCAAACAGGACCGTGACCATGTTGTACCTGAGCGACTTCTCCTCGGCCTGAGGTTTGGCTGCCGGCAACTCCTGTCTCTCAATCAGAAGCCTGTACTTCTCATTTATTTCCAACAGCCGCTCCTTCTCCCGCTCAAGTTTCTTGACAGATTCATCAAGCTCCTTGTTCTGACGTGCAAGCCGCGCTATGCGCTTAAGAAGCTGATCTTTTGATCTCAGGTCCATTAGTTGGAATTGAAACGTAAAGATACAAATTTTAACTCAGTGCCCTGGCGCCTCCCTATTGTGCTCAAACTTTAATACATTTGATTGTGTATACCAGACAATGCTGATCAAGACCGAAGCCATACTGCTCCATCATGTCCGTTATTCAGACAACTCCCTGATAGCGCAATTCTACACCCGCGATCATGGCAGGATGTCAGTGATGGTAAGGGGTCTCTCCTCAAAAAAGGGCAACGCGCGCTTCAGTTATTTCCGTCCCATGAATGTCTTCAGCCTCGAGATCTATCACAGTGAGAAGGGGGAGGTCCATAACCTGAAAGAGATGAGCCTGGCCTTCGTCCCCATAAATACCCCTGCCGATATCAGACGAAGCACACTGGCGCTGTTTATCAGCGAAGTACTTTACAATATCATTCGAGAGGAGGATGTGAACCGCATGTTGTATGATTTCATCCGCTCCTCGGCGGTCACCCTTGACGAGATGCAGGAAGGCATCAGCAACTTCCACCTATGGTTCCTGGTGGCATTCATGGCCTATACAGGTATCGGGCCTGCGGCAGCACCCCTGCAGGACTCGTATTTTGACATGCTTACCGGGCAGTTTACCCTCAGTCAGCCCATGCATCCTGATTTCCTGGAGCCGCATCAGGCAACCATATTCAACAGGCTGCTGCAGATGCCGGCAACAGAGCTGGAGACAATGCATCTTCAGGGCGAAGAGCGTTCGGAGCTACTTGAAAGGATTCTCAGGTATTACAGCCTGCACCTGTCAGGAATAAGGCAGTTCCGATCCCTTACGGTGCTTAAGGAACTGTTCAGGTAAAATGATGATTGTGTTGCTCTCTTTCCTCAGCCGATCCGGGCTTTGACCTGGATTTACATTTGCCAGTACAAAATCAGGTGTTTTTATGTAAGTTTGGGGAAAATCGGAAAAATGCCATTCATCCCCTCGGTCATAAAGTGGATAAACACCAAACGGCGTTCACAGATCGAACTGTTCAGAAAGTACCCGGCCGAGACGCAGCAGGAGGTGCTGATGAGACTTCTTGCCCGGGGCAGTAACACGGCATGGGGAAAAGAGCATGGCTATTCATCCGTCACGACACACGAGCAGTATGCCGGCAGTGTCCCGCTGCAGAGCTATGAGGAGCTCATGCCCTGGGTAGACAGACTGAGGGCGGGCGAGAAGGACCTCCTCTGGCCGGGAGAGGTGAAGTGGTTTGCCAAGTCATCAGGCACCACCAGTGCCAAAAGCAAATTCATCCCCATAACGAAGGAATCGCTTGAGCGGACTCACTACCGTGGCACAAAGGACTGCCTGGTGCTTTATACCTCGCTTAACCCTGCTACTAAAATATTTCTCGGGAAGGGCCTGACACTGGGGGGCAGCCACCAGATAAACAACTTCAGCAATAACTCGCTCTACGGCGACCTGTCAGCTATCCTGATCGAGAATGCCCCAGCCTATGCCGATCTGATACGCACTCCTCCCGCACATATAGCCCTGATTGAGGACTTTGAGGAGAAGATGAAGCTTATAACCGAAAAAACGGTTGACATGAATATCACCAGTATCTCCGGTGTGCCCTCCTGGAACCTGGTGCTGATAAGAAATATATTGCAGACAACCGGAAAGGAAAATCTTCACCAGGTATGGCCTAACCTGGAGGTCTTTTTTCACGGCGGTGTCAGTTTTGCGCCATACCGGGAACAGTACAGGAAGATGCTGCCTGATCCGAAGATGAACTACATGGAAACTTATAACGCATCGGAGGGTTTCTTTGCCATACAGGATGACCTCTCCGACTGCTCCATGCTGCTGATGCTCGATTACGGTGTCTATTACGAATTCATCCCGGCAGATGAGGCTTATAGCGACAACCCCCGCACACTCACCATCGGTGAAGTTGAAAAGGGTGTCAATTATGCCATTGTGATATCCACTGACGGAGGCCTCTGGCGCTACGCCATCGGCGATACAGTTGAGTTTACCAGCCTCCGGCCGCACAAGATCAGGATCACAGGCCGCACAAAACACTTCATCAACGTCTTCGGCGAGGAGGTAATTATCGATAATGCCGAGAAGGCTCTCGACAGGGCATGCCTCGGCACAGAGGCACATATAACCGAATATACGGCAGGTCCGGTCTTCATGGGCACAGAAACACGCGGGTCGCACGAATGGGTAATCGAATTTGACAGGGAACCAAATGACATTGGACATTTTGTCGAGATACTTGACACCGCCATCAAAGCCGTCAACTCTGACTATGAAGCCAAGAGATACAAGGATCTCACCCTCACCATGCCTTTGGTGAGAGTGGTACCACCCGGCACATTCTACAAGTGGTTCAGGGAGAGAGACAAGCTCGGGGGACAGCATAAGATGCCCCGGCTTTCCAACAGCAGGGAGTTTATTGAGAGCATACTGGAAATTGCCGCCCGGTAGAATCTTTTTATTAACAGACGCCTCTTCTCCCTCCCTTTTTCCTATATTTAAACTCTGATTTAATCTTCTTTTTATGCATATAGCAATAGCTGGAAACATCGGGTCAGGAAAGACGACACTGGCCGGACTGCTCGCAAAACACTACGGCTGGCAGCCTCATTATGAAGATGTTGACGAAAATCCGTACCTCAATGATTTCTATGAGGACATGCAGAGATGGTCATTCAACCTCCAGATATATTTCCTGAACTCGCGCTTCAGCCAGATCCTCGAGATCAAGAAGGCTGAGAACACCATTGTTCAGGACCGAACCATATACGAAGATGCTTACATCTTTGCCCCCAACCTTCACGCCATGGGTCTTATGTCAACGCGCGACTTTGAGAACTACTTCACCCTATTCAAACTGATGAGCTCCCTGGTGGAACCGCCCGATCTGCTACTCTACCTCCGGGCTTCGGTGCCGACACTGGTAAACCAGATCCAGAAACGGGGCCGAGAATATGAAAGCTCCATCAGGCTTGACTATCTCAAGAGACTTAATGAACGCTATGAAGCATGGATCGAATCATACAAATTCGGCAAACTTCTCATTCTTGAAGCTGATTATTACGACTTCCCCGAAAACAAGGAGCACCTCAGTGAGGTCATTGACAAAATCAATGCGGAACTGCACGGGCTGTTCTGATTTTTTGCTAAGAATGATACAAAAACTATCACTGTTGTTGGTTTTTCTAAATTTGTTAACTACATAGTCATGTCAATGTCTTAAATACTAATATAGTCTGATCATGAAACGATTGATTTCTTTGTTTTTCATTGCATTTGTCGCTATCGATGCAACAGCACAGGTCACAACGGATAATACCGTACCCGCTGATCCCGCTTTCCGTATCGGAAAGCTTGACAACGGCCTCACCTATTACATCCGTTACAATACGGAGCCTGCCGGCAGGGCCAGCTACTACATCATCCAGAACGTGGGAGCCATTCTGGAGAAGGATAACCAAAACGGCCTTGCCCACTTTCTTGAGCACATGGCATTCAACGGTACGAATCACTTCCCCGGAAAAGGCGTTCTTAACACGCTTGAACGCCACGGCGTGGCATTTGGCCGTAATATCAACGCCTACACAAGCTTTGATGAGACGGTCTATAACCTGAGTGACGTACCGGTAGACAAGCCCGGACTGATCGACACCAGCCTGATGATCCTCGCCGACTGGTCTGACTTCCTTCTCCTTGAAGAAGATGAGATTGACAAGGAACGCGGCGTTATTATGGAAGAGTGGCGTTCGCGGCGAGACGCCTCCTGGAGGATGATGACACAGATGCTGCCCGTACTCTTCGAAGGATCGCAGTATGCAGTAAGGGATATTATCGGCGATACTGCGGTAATCAAAAACTTTAAGCCGGAAACACTGCGCGACTTCTACCACGATTGGTACCGCACTGATCTGCAGGCTATAGCAGTGGTGGGTGATGTTGACGTTGACACTGTCGAGGCAAAGATCAAGGAGATCTTCTCGCCTATACCGGCAGTTGAAAGCCCGCTTCCCAGGCCGCAGAACCTGCTGGTCCCCAAACAGGGCACCCAATACCTTCTCATCACCGACCCTGAAGCTCCGGAGACTTCGGTGAGCCTTATCACCCACGACCGTGAACCTGATCAGCGGGCAAAAGATATTCATTATATCCGTGACGGTTACGTGGTTGCCTTGATGAACCGGATGATGGGTAGCCGCTTCAGCGAGATTGTGCAGAAGGGAACCCCTCCCTTTGTTAACGGATCACTGAACTACGGCTCATTCCTCGCCAGGGACTATAATGCCCTCGTCCTCTCCGCAACGGTGCGTGAAGACCAGGAGGCAAAAGCCTTTGAAGCCGCACTGACGGAGCTTGAGAGAGTAAGAAGACACGGTTTCACCAAAGGTGAGCTGGAGAGAGCCAAAGCCACTATGCTTTCCAATTTCGAGAACATGTACAAGCAGAGGGACAAGATAAGCAATGACAGGTGGGCATCGAAGGCAAGAAATCATTTTCTCACATTCGAACCGATACCCTCTCTTGACCTGCAATACGAATATTACAAGAAAATAGTGCCGGAGATTACCCTGGAAGAGGTCTCCGCCAGGCTTCAGGGACTTATCTCCGACGACAACAGCTTCATAGTTGTGGAGGGCCCCGATGACAGAACCCATCTCAGCGAGGCTGAGGCCTTTGAACTGGTAAGAAAAGTTAAAGCTGCTGATATCAAACCTTATGAAGACCTGACGGGAGGCACAGACCTTATTGGTGAGGCTCTTCCCGGAGCCGACGTGATAAAGAGTGTCCCATTGGGCCGGTTCAGTGCTACGGAGTGGACCCTCTCAAACGGCGCAAAGGTGATTTTCAGACATGCTGACTATGAAAAGGACAATGTAACCCTGTCAGGGTTTGCCTTTGGTGGCGAATCACTCTATCACGACTCCCTCGCACCCTCACTTTCATTGTTCCCGGTAGTCATTTCGATGTACGGGGCAGGAGAGTTTGACAACGTGGCACTTACCAAGATGCTTGCAGGCAAGAAGGCTTCCGTCTCACTGGGGCTGCAGGAGACATTGCAGACCGTCACAGGCTCTTCGACGCCGAAGGACTTTGAGACGATGATGCAGCTTCTCTACCTCCGTTTTGCCAGGCCCAACTATAACAGGGAAGCCTATGACGCTATCATCGGACGGTACACTGCAGTGATAACGGCTATGCAGAAGAATCCCAACAAGATCATGTCCGACAGTCTGCAGATGAACATGACAGGATACCACCCCCGTACATTCCTAATGACCCCGGAGTCGATGAAACTGATCAGTTACGATGATGTGAATTATATTTACCAGACAGCATTCGACGACGCTTCGGCATTTACCTTCTTCATCACCGGCAACATTGAAGAGGAGGTGGCACGGGAAATGGCAGCCAGGTACATCGGTTCACTACCCTCGAAGCAGAGCAGCAAGACCTGGAAGGACCTCGGCATGGACCAGCCGGAAGGCACGGTCAGTAAGGAGATTGCCATTCCCCTCACAGTGCCCAAGGCTACCGTGATAATGAGTTACAGTGCAGACTCAAAATTCGTCCCTTCGAACTACCTTAAGATGGATGTACTGAAGAATATTCTTGACCTTGTCTATACAGAAAAGGTGCGTGAGGAGGAGGGCGGAACATACGGTGTCAGCCTGAACGCGTCATCAGAGAAGAGACCGAAAGAGAAGACAACCCTCCTGATAGCCTTTGAGTGTGATCCTGACAGAGCTGCTGAACTTAAGGAGATCATTTACAGGGAGCTGACAGATATGTCCAGGAACGGGCCAACGCAGGTCAATCTGGAAAAGGCCGTCAGCAATATGCTCAAGACCCGGGAGGAGGAGCGCGAACACAACAGCTACTGGGGCAAAGCCGTACAGGGTTACTACCTGAACGGCATCGACAGGAATGATCCGGCAAACTATGAGGATATCCTTAACAAATTAACAACAAAGGATATAAGGAAAGTGGTGAAAAAGCTGCTTGCTAAGGCTGACCTGCTGGAGCTGGTATTTGTGCCGGAGAAGAAATAAACTCCGTTATCACCCGGCCCATCTCGGCGCTGTGCGTCCGCTTGTTGTCGACCATGTCCAGGTAATCTGCGTTGGCAATGCGTTGGGCAATATCAGTACCCCCGTCATGACTGTGAAACCTGTCGCTTGAGGCAACAACAACCAGCGTCGGAGCTGATATCTGCTGCAGGCATCCGTCCATGCGGTAAGGGGAGAGGTGCCTGACAGCCGCCCCCAGGCGCACCGGCTCTGCGGAATCGAGTATGCGGCAGTTGATGTGGTACATCTCGGGATCCTCGTCGAGGTTTATCCTGAAACGTCGCAGGTACCACTTGAGCAGAGGCTTCACAGGGCGATAGACGATTCCCGCTGCCCGTGAGAGCAGCGCCAGAGAGCCGTGAAACGGGAAGGAGCTGTTGGGCTCAATAAGAATGATTTTCCCCGGCTTGTTGTCCAGACACCCGAATGCCTCTGCTATGACCGTGGCTCCCAGTGAATAGCCTGCCATAACATACCTCCCGCCGTCAGGGAATTTATACCCGGCATAGTGAATTATGTCTGTTGTGATATCCTCAACACTGAACCTGTGCTTCCTGCTGATACGGGCACTTGCCTTCTCTCTTGTCTCAATGTAAAAAACAGTATGACTACGAGTCAGTTCAATGACTGTTTCCCTGAAATTTTCAATTATCGACCCCATACCCGGTATAAAAATCACCGGCGGAGCCGCCGACGGCACAGCCGGGGTGAAGGTGACTGACCGCAGCTGCACACCGGTGGGAAGAGAGACATACTCCTCAATCCAGGTTGCTCCCCTGTCACAGAAGGCAGAGTAATCGCGTTTCATTGGCAGTGATCGTCAAATAAATTGTACAAGTATACTGATATTTTCAATTTTATTGCCTCAGCCGGCTAAAGAGGATACTATTCCGGCAAATGTGCGTAAATTGGTCTTTATTATTTGTGCCGGAGGAGGCACGTTCATCATCCGGAAGAGATGAAAATTGGCATAATCACTGATATACACGAAAATGTGTCAATGCTTGAGGCTGTTCTCAGGGTGGCTGATGCCCAGGGATGCGATGAGCTGACCTGCCTGGGTGACATCACTGGTTATGACAACAGGTTCTTTAATTACCACTTCCGAAGAAGCGCCAGGCAGTGCGTATCTCTTGTCAGATCAAACTGCCGCTGGGTGGTGGCCGGCAATCATGATCTCTTCGCTGCTTCCAGGCTGCCATCATGGTCAAACGGACACAAATATCCTGATCAATGGTTCAGAATGACCCCTTCAGAGAGAAGAGAGGCATCGGCAGGCCTCGTCTGGTCATTTGAAGGCGAAGACCCTAATGACCTGGAAGATGAGGAGATCACCTTTCTCAATACGATACCTGAATATGAGATTGTCTCAGAGAACGGGATGACGCTGCTCCTGTCGCACTACGTTTGTCCTGACTTTACCGGCTCAACCACCAGGTATGTTGCACGGCAACACCATATAAAGGAGCTGTGGAAATTCATGCATCATCACAGTGTCTCTTTCTCCCTGTCGGGCCATTCACACAAACCGTTTGCCTACTTCTCGCACCGCGGACCACTTCCGTTTGTGAAGGCACTGCACCCTGTCCCCGGTGACAAGATCTTCCTCGGACACGAGATGACCATGATGCTGCTGCCTCCCCTGACGGGAGGCAACGGAAGAACTTCCTTCTCGGTGATAGATACGGAAACCCGGATGTTGTATATTATGCATGAAAAAGTAACACAGGCACTATCATGAGAGAGAAAGCCTCAAAGGGAAAAAGAAAGATCTTTCTGGCTAAGGTTGATCTCCCTGCCCTGCTGGCTTTTATTCTTTTTGCCGGTATGATCTTCCTCTACCTGATTCCGGGTTTTGAGAAAGTAATGATGGAGCGGAAGAGACACCTTATTCATGAGATGGCCGCCTCTGTCTACAGCCTGCTGGAACACTACCACTCGCTTGAGAGCGCGGGAACCGTTGACAGAACCGGGGCGCAGGAACAGGCCAGAAGAGCCGTCGATAACATCAGGTACGGAGAGGACCTCAAGGATTATTTCTGGATCACTGACAGGCAGCCCGTGATGATAACCCATCCCTACCGTCCCGACCTCAACGGACAGGACCTGACGGGAATAGAGGACTCAAAGGGTAAGGCAATTTTTATTGAGTTTGTTGAGGCCGTGGCTGAAACCGGTGAGAGTTATGTAGAGTATATGTGGCAATGGAATGATGATTCCACCCGCATAGTCCCTAAGCTGTCATATGTCAGACTGTTTGAACCGTGGGAGTGGGTCATCGGAACAGGCATCTATGTCGACGATGTCAGGGATGAGATCCGCAGGATCGAGATCAGGGCAGTAGCAATATCCGGAATTTTCGGACTGGTGATCATGGCACTGCTGCTTGCCATGTCACGGCAGAGCCATATGATTGAGCAGAAGAGAAGCAGGGCTGAAGATGAGCTGAGAAAATCAAGAGAACTGTACAGGACACTGGCCGAGGCAGCATCTGAAGGAGTGATAATATGGTCAGACAGTGGGCTGCAGGCAAACAAGACATTGCTCTCATGGATCGGACTCAGTGAGGATGAGCTTCTGAACCGCAATCTGCCCGATATCCTTGAATGTGATGTTATCAAAGACGCCGATGGTCCTCAGAAACTCTGGGAGGAACTTACTGCAAGGCAATACACGGTCTGCATGCTCAAAACAGAAACCGGCAGTCCGGTCAACTGCCATGCAGATTTTTCCAGGCTGACTCTCGGCGACCGTAATGCGGTTCTGATTGTTATCCGCCCCGCAGCGAGCCATGCCTCGGCATCAGCCATGCAACTGCCGGTCTCACTGCTTGACAGTGCCGGTACTGGTTTCTTCCGCACGACATATGCCAGAAACCCGCGGTTCATTAATGCTACCCTCCCCGCACTGGAATTATTAGGCTTTAATGATCTCCGCGAACTGCAAAAACAGGATGTTGATTCCCTTTTTGCCGATGCCAGGCAGATGGAGAACCTCAGAGAGATGCTCCAGAGGGAGAATCATTTGTTTAACAGGGAGGTGCTTCTCAGAAGGAGAGACGGTACGGAGTTTCGCGCACTGGTGAGCCTCACGGTTGTCAGGGCAGGGACAGATGATACCTGGTGTGATGGCACTGTTGAGCTCCTCGCAGCCTCAGCTTCAGGATCCGGATTGCCACTCTCGGGATATGATCCGTTTGGTGCCTCATATATAAGCGGGGCCCCCGTCTCAGCAATCATGAAGCCTGCGGTGTCATGCGGTGAGAACACCCCTCTTGAACGTGTCTTCGCCCTGATGAAAGAGAATGACACCGGTGTTATCATTGTTGTGAACAGTAACGGAGAGCCCCTGGGCATAGCTGATGCAGCTTCGATGGGTTATGGTATGGCCGGGGGTATGCAGTCCGGCCATGAGATCTTCAGGGTCATGCATTCGCCACCGCTATTTATAAGGGGTGATGCAACAGTCGCTGCAGCCCAGGACCGGATACGCAACAGCCCCGACGGGTGCCTCCTCATTACCGGTCCGGAAGAGAGGGTGACGGGGATGGTCACTGACCGTGATCTGGCTCATGCAGCCGCAATAACCCCGGAGCTTATCCTTGATGAAATAGCTGCGGCAGCCTCAGTCGAGGGTCTCAGAAAGATCTACAGGGAAAGCCGGAGAGCCTCTCTCGCCATGCTGCAGGCAAGGGCAGATCCGTACGCGGTATCACTAACTATCTCATCCGTTGCTGACGCCATCTGCCAGAGGGTGACGGAGCTCGCCATCGGTGAGACGGGCAAACCACCGTGCCGATTCTCACTTATCCAGACAGGCAGCGCAGGACGCCGGGAACAGAGCTTCGTGACAGATCAGGATAACGCAATAATAGTTGAAAACCTCCGGGGAGAAAAGCTTAAGGAAGCTGCAAATTACTTTCCTGCCCTCGGCAAGAGGGTCAATGTGATGCTTGACACGGTCGGGTTCTCTCTCTGCAAAGGCGACAATATGGCCGGGAATCCGAAATGGTGCCAGCCTCTCGACGTCTGGAAAGGCTATTTTGCTGACTGGATCAGGATGCCCGGACCTTCAGAGATACTTGATATATCTATTTTCTTCGACTTCCGGTTTTGCTTTGGGGATGAGGCTCTCTGCGGCGAGCTGAGGGACTACGTCAAGACCAGCCTTCAGGCCGGAGATATTTTTTTCTATCATATGTCTACGGCACTGAGACAGTTCAATCCATCACACTCGGTTATTGCGGAAGAGACAACAGATATCAAGAGACTGCTTATGGCCCTGACGGGAGTCATCCGTCTCTATGCCCTCAGGCACGGTCTTGACAGCCATTCAACAGTCGACAGGATTCTAGGGCTTCACGATGGCAACCATATCAGTCATGACCTGCTTCGGAGGGCGGTACGGGCATGGAAAGAGCTTTCATATATACGTCTCACACATCAGGCTGCCTGTATAAGCAGCGGCCGTGAACCCAACAACAGGGTTGACTTCAGGGTCAGGCAGGCCGACAGTCAATTTGCGGCTGCCCTGGCAATAGATGATATTAACGAGCTTATGCTTAAGGCAGGCAACGACTTCCACTCCGTGACCATCTAAAAACGGTAGATGAAACTGAGCAGCAGGCGCATATTGGTGACACTGCCGGTATCGGCCACTCTGCCGTCAGGCTGCGTCGTTCCGTAAGCAGCCAGGGTGTTCTCAAGCTCAGCAGCAATGCTCAGCTTGCCTTCCGTAACCATAATCCTCGGAGAGAGCCTGAAGAGATGATCTATATTACTCCCCCTGCCGAAAAAGTCTCCGTCAACCGGTTCCTTCGCCCCGAGGTTCTTGCAATAGCCTGAGAAGATGCCCAGGTGGGTCTTATTGACAGTTGTACTGATGTCAGCCCAGAAGGAGGCGGTATTAAGGGTGGTCCACTCCCTGGAGAGATCAACAGGATCAGGAGTACCCGTAGCTGCATAGCCTCCTATCATCACCATATCACTTCCGTTCTCTGCGTATACTCCCATGACTGACAGATTCACCGGCCCGGCCTTCAGCTTCAGTGAGGCAAAGGCAGACAGGCTTCCCACGGTGGCATCGGTCTCAATATTGGCGGAAGTCTTTATCTCTGGCCTCAAAACCTTATAATCCACCCCACCCCAGGCTGTCAGATTATCCCCGGCCGGCAGCCTGAACTGCAGATGCATCCCGGGCCTTCCGCTGTTCCTGATATATTTGCTGCTGTTGCCGTCCGGGCCCGACGAGGTGAAGTCGCGCTGAGAGTATGCCACCATAGTCAGGCTAAGAAAAGTGCCGGGATTGTACACAAACCTTACCTGCGGATTACGACTGAAGGGAACGAAAGGCGCTCCTGTGTTAAAGCTGACAGTACCGGGAAAATTCTCTGCCGGAAACATGGGATGCCAGTACTGGCCGGCCAGAAGTGTCACCTTGGGCCACTCCATCTTAACATAGGAATGCCGCAGCCTGAAGCCGTTGATGTCACTCTCGCCCGTTCCGAAGAACTCGGCCTCGATGGCTCCCGATGTCCTCGCACCGAAGGCGTCAGGGCCTTTGATATCACCCCTGACCCTGGTTTGTATGTTCAGAATATGAAACGAAGGGTTGGCATTGAGATCGTTCATATCCTCGTCATAAAGCACATTGTCGGGATAGAGGTAAAAATGTCCCTCCCTGAGGCCGTTTGAGGCGGTAGACTGCCTGGTATCATAAAAGATATCCGTCTTCACGAATCCCGAGACCTTTATCCCCCACCCCTTGTCTTCATCCTGGGCCAAAGCCGGCGGTCCCAGGCAGATGAGAACTACAATTAACAGTAATAACTTTTTCATTAGATTATTTAATTATAATTTCATTGGTCTAATGGAACTTACATGTGGTGAAATAATCATTCCCCTTTTCGGGTTACTGCACATGTAAGTTTCATCCTATTCTGTTTTGATTTCATTTTTTGATCCTGGTCTTTTCGTCTGATCGGTTTGTCGTTCAATTTTTCTCCTGTCGGATTGCCTGATCAACCTGTCATCTGGTTCTTCTTCGCACCGGAGAATCTGTTATGTCTGTCTTTCACTTTTTCTTCCTGTCCGGAGGAAAGAGCGACTCGATAATCCCCGGCTTCACCGGCTCGCCGCCGAGTAGCACGCTCAGGTTGCTCTCTGCCGTACGGTTATGCTTCCATATTGAAAGTGCCCTTTCATAAAATACCAGCGCTGAATCCGGCATCATCAGGTGACGGTATGCAGTACCCTTGTTGGTATAGCTGACAGATAGCCTCCGCGGGGTTTCGACCCGGGCGAGCATCATATCCTTAACACGTTTTCTGAAGACACTCTTGAAATTCAGCCCCGCAAAGGCAGGGTCGTTTTCACTCATTCCCTCCGTCAGCTTCACTGCAACCTCCTCTTCTGAGAACGCCTCCCACTCATCAAGCCAGTTCCTGTAAACCATAACGGCGCTGTCGCAGTAGGTGACGGAAAGCTCAAGGAATGCGACTTTGCCCGACTCCGTTAAAGAGCTGTCATACAGCGCTTTCATCAGCAGGCTGCTGCCCTTATTATTGTATATGACGCCTGTCTCGTAAGAAGAACCGTACCCTGGCACCCTCCTGTAAATCAGGTTTGCGGAATCAAGCAGGTGGAACAGGGCATAGCTCTCTGTCCCGCCCGAGAGCCGGTCATACTCCGCCATATACTCACGGGCCTTTGCTACCCGGGGGTCTTCTGACCTGTTGACACCCCGGTAATAGAAAAATGCAAAGATCACAGCCGCCAATGCAACCGAAATGGTTATTGCCAGCAATTTCCTGGTTCCCGGTGATATAACAGTCAGATCTTTTAGACTCATCAATTGTGAACCTGTTCAGCAAGAAATTTCTTAATCTCCAGGGGTGTCGGTTTTGTCAGTAAGGATACGATAATATTTACCACAATCGCCAGTGGCGCTCCAAACCATGCAAAATACCACACATTAAGCCAGTATGAGATGAAGGCCTGGCCCGGAAGGGAGCCTCCGCTGAGGCCAACGATGAAGTATGTCAGGGCGATGAAAGTGACAAGACTGCCTGCGAAGAGACCGGCTTTTGCTCCTGCCCTGTTTGCTCCGCTCCACCAGATGCCAAGGAGGAAGAGCGGAAAAATGGTGCATGCTGCCATTGAAAAAGCGACGGATACAAGCTGCGCAATCAGTCCCAGCTTCATCAATGCCACTACCGTCACCAGCACGGCCATGAGAACAGTGCCCCACCGTGCAATTTTCAGCTGTTGCTTCGGGGTTGAGGCAGGATTGATGACCTTGACATAAAGGTCATGCGAGAAGGCAGAGGCACCTGCCACAAGAAGACCCGAGACGGTGGAGAAGGCTGCCGAGACGGCGCCTGCGGCAAGCAGGCCTACGATCAGTGAGTTCACTCCACCAAGCTGGGCAGTGTAAACGACGATGGCATCCTTGGCAAGCACGCCCACCTCGGGATTCGATGAGAGGATCTTTCCGAATGTTGCATACGCAGGCGCAGTCCAGTATACCAGGCTGATGAAGAAGAGCCCCCAGACAACTGACCACCGTGCATCGGTAATCTTCGGCACGACGTAAAACCTCTGTATCACGTGCGGCAGTCCTGCCGTGCCAACCATCAGTGAAAAACAGATGGCCATCCACTGGAAGAAGGTTGTGCCTGTTGAGGGGTCCCACGGCATTGCATATTCAGGACTGGGAACGATGGAGAAGTTGTGACTGTAGGCATTGAGCAGTACCATACCGTCAGATATGTTGGGCGCCGGCATGCCCTGAACAATGTCCGTCACAGCCGCCCCGTAACCAATCTGAGGCAACAGCCAGAAATAATCAAACTTGAAAGCCAGAATGAATACCGGAAGCATAAACGAGGTGACGATAATGACATACTGTATCTGCATGTTCTTCGTCGCCCCTATCATTCCGGAGATCAGCGTGTAGAGCAGTACGACCGACGAGCCGATGATGACCGCCCATGAGTAGTTAAGGCCCAGGATCCATTTGAACATAAGCCCGATGCCTCCGAACTGTCCCACGCAGTAGGCAAATGATATCAGTATTGTGAAAATGGCGCTCACGATCCTCAGATCACGCGAGTAGAACCTGTCACCAATAAAGTCGGGTGCGGTATACTTGCCGTATTTCCTGATCTGGGCAGCCATCAGAATCAGCAGCAGAACATAACCTCCCGTCCAGCCCACAACATAAGCGAGACCGTTGTAGCCGAAGCCGTACATCATCCCCGCCATACCCAGCACTGATGCTGCACTCATCCAGTTCGATGCGATGGCCATACCCGAACCGACCTTGGAAATGCTCCTTCCGGCAGCATAATAGTCGGTAGGATCCTTGGCACGGAAAAAGATACCTACCAGGACAAATGTCACAAGAATCGCAATAAGTATGATTGCCGGACCTGTCTTGAAACTTCCCTCGAGCTGGGTGAGATTTTGTGCATTTAATGAAATTGCTCCCGACAGGAGTAATATAAATGTGAAGTATAACTTTTTCATCTCTCTCTGCAAATTAACTTATTCAACAATGCCTTCCCTGTTTAAGCGCCATTCTATCAGTCTGTTGTAGACTATGCAAAGCACCACGAAAAGCACCAGCAGAAAGACGGCAGTGTAGAAGTAATGGAAAGGAAATCCCAGGAATTTTGTATCAGTAAGCACCGACTGGTTATGGGTGAGATACAGTTTCATAATGTCTGGCAGACGGCTGAGAGATGCCTCGGTCAGTGAAGCAGGGTAATCCTTTCTGAGACTTGCAGCAAGTATCGGCGCCTCAAGGCTTGTTGTCCCGTATCCTGTATATGGTTCAAGCATTCCTATCAGGCCGGAGCTGGCATCCTGTATCCGGAATTTAAGGTCCATATACTCCTGGCCCTTCAAAGCGGCTATGTCTGCATGCATCAACTCCAATGCGGCAACCTTCTCCATTACCTGCGTATTGAGGGATTTGGGTACCATCCGGAATGTAACTGTGCTAATTGCCTCACTAAGAAGCTGCTGATCACCTGTGGCAACAGTATTCTTACCTTTTACCATAAGTAGTGAAGTGAGGATAGCCTGGTAGTCGGCCATTTCCTCATTACCCCCCGTCACAGCGGGCCACTCAGATTCAAAAACTGTAAGAGCCTTTTCGGGTGTAGGCTTCTCTATTGCCCTCAGCAGGAACTGAAAACCGAAAACTGCCACCGCCCATATTGCAAGCATTGAGAAAATGACATTCCTGTTCTTTCGTCCATGCTTATTACGGGGAGAGAAAATACTAAAATTGTACTGATCGCTTGATTCCATAGATTGCAGGGTGTTTGGTAACGATTTTACGATTGACTAAAATAGAGAATTTGAGACATGTTGTTCGCGGCATAATCTTGCAATGTAACATTGATATAAATCAACTATATTTGTTGATGACAATCGGATTTTTGACCGGCATGATGCCCGGTTTAGCGATTGTGCAGTTGTGAAGTGTTTCAATAGTTTACTATAACCGACTGATAATGAGAATTACCGGGAAGATGCCCTGCGAAGCATGCAAACACAAGTGTGATCTCTATGATGCCTTCAGGAGCTACGGGAAGGCTTTTCCCGAATCAAGTATTATAAGGGCCGGGTTCCGCAAGCATGAGATGATATGCAGGCAGGGCGACAGTGTCAGCCATGCAATCTACCTGACCTCGGGCACGGCAAAGCTGTACATCGAGGGGATCAACGGCCATAACATCATACTGTATCTCATGAGGCCACCTGCCTACATCGGCCTGCTCTCATTCTTCGAGAGTATCCATTACACCTACTCCGTAACCGCCATTGAAGATGCTCAGGTCTGCATGGTGAAACTCGACCTTCTCAAGGAACTCTATCTCGGGAACCACGAGGTACTTCTCAGGCTCAACAGGGCATTCGGCAAATCAGTTGCCCTGATAATGAAAAAGATAATCTGCCTCAATCAGAAAAACATCAGGGGGAGAATCGCCGAAAGCCTGCTGTCGCTGGCCTCATTCTACGGCACTGACAGCTTCAGACTGCCAGTGACCAGAAAGGAGCTGGGAGAGATGTCCGCAATCTCAGAGGAGAATACCGTCAGGCTGCTGACGGAGCTCAGAAAGGAAGGCATTATAAGCGTCCAGGGTCGTGACGTCAGGATAATTGACAACCCCCTGCTGAGCAAGATATCAGAACTGGGATAACGAAAAGGGCTCTGATCATCTCCTCATCAAAATTTCAGATCCTGGATGACCCGGGCGGCTCTCCTGTCAGGCAACTGCCGGTAATTGCCAACGTTCTCCTGTCATATGAGATGCTTCACAATCTTTACAGTACGATATCTGTTGACCTGTAATGAAACACCGGTTTCTTTTTCCCTCCGGGTTCCGATACCTGAAGGTCGCGGAAGGCAGCTCCATGAACATCGTCAAGCACCACTGCCGTACGGTAATCCTTTTTATCACACACCAGCCTTACGTTCTCGAAGGTGATCCCCTTTGCATGCCTGATGTAGAAGCCCCATGCCGGCAGCTCCTTGAACATTGAGAATTCCGGGTAGTTCTTCACGAGCTCGGGCACCCTGTCAAGCTCATCGAGACCCACCTTTGCGTAATGGGGATTACCTCCGCCCGGATAATGTATCTCTATGTTCTTCAGGGTGATATTCTCTATCATGGCATCAGGCATGCCTGAAATGATCGAAGGAGAAACGTTGCGCGGCAGATCCTCCATCGGGCCTTCGTAGTTATACCCGGCGTCGGGTTTGGTGGCCGGCACTTCCGCATATACATTCTTTATGGTTACCCCATTGATGCTTCCGGTCTTTGTGCCGCTTCTCTTGCCGATACGCAGGAAGATGACATTACCAGTGTTCAGAGACCTGAGACTGTCAACAACTATATTCTCGACGATGCCACCGTCAACGGCAGCAAAAGTTACTGCTGACCTGTAGGTGTCAAAAACGAGGTTGTTGACAATGGTGATATTGCGGAATCCCCCGCGGCCCACAGTGCCGAACTTGATGCCGTTGGCACTCGTCCTGACCGTGTTGTTGTAAATGTGCACATTCTGGCAGATGAAGTCGGCGCTGTGCGACTTCAGGCAGATGCCGTCATCGGCGGCATCGAAGTAGGAGTTTGAGACCACCACACTGTCGCAATCGACTATGTCGACACCGTCGTTGTTCCAGTACGACTTGCTGTCGACTGTGATATTGTCAATGACAATATTGCGGCACTGGTCGTACTGCTGGTTCCAGCTGCCGGGATCCTTCAGCATTATGTCCCTGATGACAATGTTGCGGCACCCCCTGAAGTAGATGTTCTGCGGACGGATAGTCTCATTCGGCCGGTCATACTTGAGCGGGTCTTTGACCACTCCCTTGTGGATCATGTCAACAAGATTGTTAGCCACCCGGAACCCCTGGCCGTCTATCACCCCCTTGCCGGTAATGCCTATATTCTCCTGATCCAGCGCAAAGATCATGGCGGTCCAGTTGTAACTCCTCTCGTAATCGAAAGGGTTGGTTGAACCGACGAGTATCGCACCTTCCTCGAGATGGATGGTCACATTTGATTTTAGGTAGATGGTTCCGGTCAGGTAACGGCCGACATAAAAGACCAGCCTTCCTCCGCCGTTCTCACTTATATAGTCAATACCCTTCTGGATAGAGTTCGTGTTGAGAGTGGTACCGTTTGATTTTGCACCGAACATCGATGCGTTGTAATCCTTTGCCTGAAGCAGCAGTGAAGCAGCAGTCAGTGTCAGGGTCAATAAGATCTTGCCTGTTTTCATAATTTCAAGTTTTTTGCCGGGTGCGACAGTGCACCCGTATTGTTCTCATTATTTCTGTCGTGCCGGTGGATAAGCCTGTTTTGCATTCGAAGTCAGTTTCATAACCTGTAACAGGCAACCGGGCCGGTCATTCCCATTGATTGCAGTGGCTGGTTCTTGTTGCCGGCGTTGGTCCAGTATTGAGCAACCGTATTGTCAGTCAGTGATTTCATATAGTTCCCCATGGAGGTTGTCACAACCACCTCCAGCAGATTCTCTCCGGGAATAAGATGATTGCTGATGTTAAAGATTCTGCGTCCGTACCACTTTACCCCGCAGCCTACTCCGTTAACCCTCAGCTCCGCGGTGCCATAAACCTTTCCGAGATTGATCAGTGTCCCTGCCGGTTTCTCGCACCTGATAGTATTGCGGTATGTAACGGTGCCCGAAAAGTGAACGAAATCCGGCATCTCCTTCAGGTCTGTAAGCCGATCCATCACAATCTCCCGCAATGATCCGTCGCGGCAGTGGCTGAACTCAGCCCTCCATCCGCCCTCAATGACCTGCTTCTCCCCGCCGGTGGCAGGCAGTGGTCTCCACTCCTCAGCCACTCGTTTGCGGTCAAAGACGAAAAGAAGTGACCCGGCAGGACCAAGCTCAATGGTAATGCCATTTTCTGCGTCACCCTTAACCCTAAACCGTCTGCCACTCTCCGGATCCCAGACAGAACAGCGTTTCCCACGGGTCATCTCCCGTGAAAAGACGATCCTGGTCCTGTGGGCATCATGAAGATGCGAGTTGATAATGAATATATATTCTGAACCGTCATCTCCCCGGTAGCGGGTCTGCATCACAAACGGTCCGGGATCTTCAATTGTCATATAGGGAGTAATCATGTATTGCTCCTGAACTGTTCTGTACCAATCTATAAAGTTATTTTCGGGCTTTTTAAGCATTATGAACCGTTCCGGATATGCTCTCATCCTTTCAAATGCGATATTAACCTGCCTCTCTCTATCACAGTAGTTATGCCATCCGACAGCCTTTGACGGAGCGGTTTCAATACAAAAAACGCGGCCTCCTGACAGAACAAATTGTGCCAGTTTCTCTGCCGTGGCAGGTTCGAGACTTTCCACCTGCACAAGGAAGAGTGTGTGATACCTTCGCGGACCGTAACTCAGGCAGCCCTTCTCAACCTTAGCATCGACCAGTATCCGCTCCGAGACATAATCGCAACCGCTGCCGTTTTTGATTATCGCCTCCCAGACCAGGGAGAGATACTCGGCATGCAGCACTGATGGAAAAGGCTCATTCTGCATGCCGATGAGGCTCCACATATCAGCTGTCGGCGGCAGAATGGCTATGTCGGCGTACATGTCGCAGTTCTGCAGTATTGCCGACAGCCTGGCCTTGTATTCATTTAGAAGCTGAAAATGCGGCCACCAGTTGTTATTTTCGTTGAAGTAGCCACCGTAGCGCAGCCAGCCCGGCCAGGGGGCCTCCGGAGGAGAGTAGTTGAATCCGTGAAAGATGGAATGGGTGACCCCCGAAATAATGCTCTGGTCGCTCCCCACCTTCAGGTTCTCGAGTGATGTATTAAAGACAGTGTAGGTGTCAGTCATCTCTTCGCAGCTAATGAGCCTCTTACCGCTCAGATGTGCGGCAGAGGAGACAAATTTGTTCACCATGGTGTAGGCACGTCCGCGGCGGTAGTCACTCTCGGGCATCTCCTCCCCTATGCGGTGCTTCAGCCAGTTCATGGTCCACGACTCACCCTCGGGTATGTCGACGACCATGCTGCTCTCCAGGGGGAAAAATCCGCGGCCGTAGGCCTGCATGCGCGAGCTGACGCTCAGCTCACCGCACCACGATGCAAATGTCTGCAGGAACCGCTCTTCCAGCAGTTCCGCCTTGGTGGTCTCGAAGTCATATCTCATGCGGCTGATCATCTCCCCAAACGCAGGCCCCAGGGCAACACCGTAGCGGTAGTCGGTGACATTACCCATGGCGCCGGTACGGAAAAGCACAAAAGGCAGGAAGGGGAAGATATCATAACCTCTTCTCCTGATGAATTCGCTCCTCATGTCCGGGGTCCAGTTGGCACCTTCCAGCTCCATGCTGTCGGTGAAAAGAGCCCGCAGGTGATGTGAGAGCGGACCCGCACCGGATTCTATGGCACCTGACATGCGCTCAAGGAATCCCCGAACCGCTGCTTCGTTGTAATGATCAAGCACAGGCCCGCTGGCACCCGGCGCGCCGTTGATGACCTCCATGAAGCCGCTGATCTCCACAAGGGCATAAAGTGCATGATCACCCCCGGGAACAGAGAGGTTGATTATCTCTTCTCCGATCTTCTCCGACAGGTCACTAATCTCTACCGTTGAAGAGAGCGGATCGGGTACCAGTGAAAGTGTAAGCAGCTTGTGTCTCCTGCCCTCCAGGGGTGAACTGACAGGAGGGTCGGCAAGTGCGAAGATCTCACCTCTTGAAATCGAATAATCAAGGGGCCCGCTGAGCTTTTTTACGGCTATCACCACAATCTGCGCCTGCTCCTCTTTCGTAAGATACTCTGCCCCGAAGGGCCATCCCGATCCTACTATCAGGTCGCAGGTCATGCCGAGACTCTTCGTCTCATCGAAGGCCACCTGCAGCATCCTGATCCACTCATCGCTAAGCCACTGCAGGGAGGGTTTTTCCATATCATCGCCCTCGGAACGTGACGGAAACTGCACCGGGTTTATCTCCACGCCTCCTATGCCTGCCTCCTTCAGCAGCCGCAACTCCCTGACAAGCTCACCGGCCTCCACCTTGTTGCCGTTCCACCACCACCGCACAAAGGGTCTGAAATGAGGCTCCGGCTTTCTGAACAGCTCGTACAGCCCGCCTGCACCTTTGACTGCCACTCTTCCGGACGGGTTATCAGCAAGTAGAGTCAGCCGTCCTGCTGCCAGCAAGCCAGCTGCGGTAAGGGCACTCTCTGATATGAACCTTCTTCGCTTCATCACTCACCAAACTGAAATTCTTTCAATATATCCCAGCTGCGCCCGTTGTGTCTCAGGAGGAAGATACCTTCTGCCCGGAACCCGCCTTTGAACGCCTCCTCCTTCATCACCGGCCATGCCTCGGTGAAAGCCGTTTTCGTCAGGTCTCTCGTGGCTATGGTTATATGAGGCTTCAGGTCCTGCATCACCTCCTGTGGTTCAAAGCCGAGGGCGTCGATGAGCAGCTCCCTGAGCCGTGATTGCAACGCCTTCACAGGCCCGGGGTTGCTGACCCTGATGTAGATCACCCGCGGAGGAAAGGAGCCATAGCCATCAAGGTCAATCGTAAAAGGATGCTCCTGCAGTGCGAAACGCCCCAGCGCCTCCGATATAGATACCTCATCGGATGAGTTCCTCTTGAAGGGCATCTGGAGGGTTATGTGAGCGGGCGACTTAAGGGCATGGCCGGCGCCGTACTCATATCTCATCCTCTCCTTGATCTCCCTGATCACTTCCCTTAACCCGTCGTGCGGGATGAGGGCAATAAAGTAGAGAGCGCTTCCTGAATCCCGCAGATCCTTCATCCCACAATTGTCTGGTCGTAGCCACGGCGGCAGTACCTCAACATAATATATCCGGCAAGACCCGATACCATTGAGCCTGCAAGGATCCCTATCTTGGCAGAATCCATTATTATCGGAGCATCGGCGAACGCAAGGTTGGCAATGAACATTGACATGGTAAAGCCCACTCCGGCCAGCATGGCTGTTCCGATAATCTGCCCGAACGATACTCCAAGAGGCAGTCGTGCAAATTTCATTTTGATACCTGCATATGAAAAGAGGGTCACTCCGACTGTCTTACCCAGAAAGAGGCTCAGCCCCAGGCTCGATATAAGGGCGATATCAGGCTGCATCCCGGCGCTGAAGGCCACTCCGGCATTGAAGAAGGCAAAAAGGGGCATTATAAGGTATGCCACCCAGCTTTGAAGCTTATGCTCGGTTTGCTGCAAGGGCGACTGCACTCTGGAGGCCCACTCCTCAATATCATCAATCTGTTCCATCTGCCCGGAGGTAAGCAGGGGGGAATGCGCCAAATCGGTCTCCCTGATTTCGTCAGCTATCTCACACAGTTTCCCCGTAAAAGTCCGGACATCTGTCTTTCGCCTCAACGGGATCGTAAAGGCCAGCAGCACGCCGGCAATGGTTGGGTGAATGCCCGACTTGAGGAAGAGGTACCAGATCACAATGCCGCAGAGGAGATGAAAATATTTTGGGAAAATGTTCAACAGGTTCAGGACCGCCAGGATGGCCATCGGTATGGCAGCCCAGAGCAGCATCATCCAGTCAATGGATGAACTGTAAAAAAGTGCTATTACAATGACCGCCCCTATATCATCGATAATAGCAAAGGCAGCAAGGAAGACCTTGAGTCCTGTCGGCACCCTGTTGCCAAGCAGTTTAAGTATTGCCAGGGAGAAGGCAATGTCGGTCGCCATGGGTATTCCCCATCCGTGTGATGCCAGCGGATTCTTGTTCAGAAAAAGGTAAAACAGTATCGGGATCACCATACCTCCGACAGCAGCGATAAGGGGAAGGGCTGACTTTGCGGGTGAATTGATCTCACCTATCATCAGCTCCCGCTTGATCTCAAGCCCGATCAAAAAAAAGAAGATGGCCATGAGACCATCATTGACCCACAGTAATAATGGCTTCTTAAGGCTAAAGCTTCCGGCATCAATGCCAACAACCGTCTCCCTGAGACTGTCATAGTAATGACTGATCGGGGTATTGGCCAGTACAAGGGCAAGGATCGTTGCACCGAAAAGAAGGATTCCACCGAGACTCTGAGTCCGGTCGAACTTCTGAAATGTTGTAACAATTATACTCTTCATATTCAGCAGGTAACCCCTCTTTTATCGCCACTCCGGGCCCCGGTTTAGGAGAGCTGAATTTAGTAATAATAATAACACAACGCTATCTGAATCGCAGCAGCTAAACAAGGCTAATCAAACCAGGTCATGATGTAGACCGCCCTGTCATGTTGTATGTCTGTTGCCCTGTAGGAGACACCCGAATCATTTTCAATATAGTAAACCCAATAGCCTGAGACAATACCCGGGCTGTAGAAGTTCCGACGGAGATAGAGCCGTTCTCCCGGCACGAAGTCGCATCTCCTGCCATAGGCGGATATCTTCCCGTATTCATCCTCCATTGTAGTCTTGATCCAGAGCAGGTTCGGACCGTCGTAGTTTTCAGGCCCCGTCTGCCGGTGGTCCAGATACTCTCCGGCATATTTCCGTGTAATAATCAGCCCTTCTTCCTGCGTGTCCGCCGACTGTTTCTTAAGGATGCTGCAGGAGGCAGTCAGAGCCACCAGTATCAGTATCATCGCTTTTTTCATGCACATCATGGTTATTCTGACTTGAAGGGTCACGTCCCTGAAACCCGATGGAGCAATAAAATTACTTAATTTCCCGGCTCTCTGTGGAGCACATTCAGATTTTTATTCATATTTGCATAGTCTTTATCAGAATTATTACTTCGGCACCTGGGAATCTCAGATTTCATACGAATAAAAATCTGATGCATAAGGAAAACTTTTTTACCATTCCGAACCTGATAAGTTCCTATCGGCTATTGGTATTCCCTCTGATCCTTTACTTTATAATTGCCGGCAATGAGAAGCTCTTTGCCATCTTCCTGATAATAAACCTTCTGACTGATATCCTTGACGGTTACATTGCCCGGCGGTTTCACATGCAGACTGAGATCGGGGCAAAACTCGATTCGTTTGCAGATAATCTTACCTATCTGCTGGCATTTGCCGGCTTGCTTGTTTTTAAGATGAAAGAGCTGCAGCCTCATCTTGTCAGTTTGTTCATTTTTATCGGAATGCTTGTGCTCACGGTTATCGTGTCACTGATAAAATTCAGGAAGTTTCCCAGTTTTCACCTCTACTGGACAAAAATTGGTGGTTATGTACAGGGAGCCTTTTTTGTTTGCGTTTTCACCCTGGGATTCTGGACTCCGTTCTATTACCTGGTGATTGCATGGGGAATCATAGGCGCTCTGGAGCATATTGCAATACAGATGGTCATACCGGAGATGCGGTCAAACGTCAGGGGGCTTTACTGGGTGCTTAAGGAAAGGCAGAAAAGACAATAGACTATGATTTTTCACTCCGCTTTTGAAAACAGCTATCTCTGGTATCCACTGATCGGATTTGCTGTAGGACTGATAGGCACTTTAATCGGTGGCGGCGGCGGCTTTTTCTTCATACCTCTCCTTATCCTGATTTTCGGAGTACCGGCAAACATAGCAATTGCAACCTCCCTTGCTGCCACACTTCCAATATGCATCATAGGATCCCTGGCACACTATCGTAACGGTCACATCAAATTCCGTACAGGACTGATTTTTGCCGCAGCAGGAGTCCTCGGGGCTCTTTCAGGAGCAAGCATCACCAGCCTGATAACTCCTCAACAACTGCAGGTCAGCTGGGGTATCTACCTCATCCTGATAGCATTGCAGATGATAATCGGCACATGGCGAAGTAAAAGAGATAAGGTCAACGGCATTGTAAGGCCTGAAAGCTCAAGGCTAGGCAAGGCCGCTACAGGAACATTCTTCGGTTTTGTTGCCGGAATAATTACTGCTTCTTTCGGAACAAGCGGGGCAACACCCGTTCAGGCAGGACTGTTTGCAATGAGAGTTCCGGTAAAATTGGTGATCGGCACCTCCCTTATGGTTGTTATGGTAAACACTGCCTCCGCCCTCGGGGCACACTTTCTGGTAGGAGAAATAGACCTGACACAGGTTTATTTCCTGACCGCCGGAACAATTATAGGCTCGCTCGTGGGACCCAGGCTCCTGCACGGTATTAAGCTCGACGGGGCTGAAGGACCGATACGCACATGGTACGCAATAGGAATGATCATTTTTGGCATTCTCATAATACTGCGTTGATGAACGGATCAAACAGCCATTTATGACCAAAATGTATTGGAACGTTTACTTAGTCATTCTTGCCTACTTCGTGCTGGGAACAGCAGGAATCTGGTTCATCAACAGGAACAAGGAAAAGGAAGTGGCACGCAGGAGCTGGATAAAACACCTGACCTACTTTATTATAACCAGTTTCCTCTTTTTCAGCATCGCCTCAAAGATCATGCTGTTCCGTTACCTCGCGCTGGTCATTATAATGGCGGGATTCCTCGAGCTGGCTAAACTGTTCCTTGAATCCGGATACTGCCATAAGCTCTTTTTCGTCACCTCACTGCTCATTCTCGCGGTGCTTTCAGCAGGATTCTTCTTCTTCAGCAGAATGGAACAGGGTATGATACTCTATTCATTTCTAATACTATGCATCTTCGACGGCTTCAGTCAGGTGACAGGCCAGTTGATCGGCCGGCATAAACTATTCCCGAAAATAAGTCCCAACAAAACGGTTGAAGGTTTTATCGGCGGAGCAACCGTGGCGGTGCTGAGCGCCTTTGTCTTTAGACAGCTTATACCGGCAGAACCGCATAAAGCAATTCTGGTTGCCGCCGTGGTGGTGCTGTTCGCCTTTGCGGGCGATACGGCCAAGTCGGCTTACAAGAGAAGATACAACGTGAAGGACTTCTCCCGACTCATCCCCGGCCACGGGGGATTCCTTGACAGGTTTGACAGCCTCATTGCCGGAGGAGCAGGAGTAGCACTCCTCGGCTGGCTGACAACTCTGTAAACACGGTATCGGCTGGCTGACAGTTCTGTAAACCCGGTGTCGACTGGCCGCCGGAAACATCCGTTGGACCATATGGCACAACCTTTCAATCCAGACCTGGAGAACGGTTGTCGTTTCTCATCAGGGCGTCCTGCTCCTTACCTGCGGAGAACGTCAGCTGCGTCATCTGAAACATTCTCCTCCTCCGGCACTTTAAAGAAGTGTGTTCCTTCCGGATTATAAATAATATTAAGGACCCCGGGCAGAATGCCAATTTCAAAGTGCTGATCGAAATATAGCTCCCCATCAATGTGGTAAGGCATCCTGGAAGGGAACTCAATAGAGAGCTTGTCAGTCTGATAGTACTCAACCCTGGGGTCGTTTACATGAGTTCCGGAAGGTACCTTAAGCAGTATCCTGAGTCTCTGGAACAGTGTCAGCCTTTTTATCGCACAGACATCCAGGAGGGAGTCGTTGGCCATGCCCCTTGGTGTCAGGTAAAAAGAGCCAGCAAACCTCCTTCCGTTAGCCACCGTGTTCATGAAGCAGTCAGTCTCATAGGTCGACCCGTTGCAGAGCATCTTCATGCGCTTTTCCTTATAGAAGAAGAGCGTCTTGACAATATGCCAGACATACTTGCCCTTGCCTCCGGGTTTGACCTCACCCGTCTCAGTATAATTTTCTGATGCCACCTGGGCGTCAAAGCCCAGCCCCATGCCGTTAAGGATGATCTTTCCGTTGCATACACCAACATCCATTGACATAACATTGGCCCGGAAAAACATCTCCCACTCTTTCTCCGCAAACCGGTCAGGAAATCCCGTTATCTGAATGAAGTCATTGCCCGTTCCGCCGCCAATCAGCCCGACGACTATATCCTTTCTGTGAACAAGCGGTACAGCAATTTCATTCATAGTTCCGTCGCCGCCAACGCCTACTATGCAGTTATACCCGTTGTTGGCATAATGCTCCGACAACTCAGTGGCATGACCCTTTCGTTCCGTAATGACAATGTCAGCATCAAGCCTGTGTATAGCTATCATCTGCCTTATCTGATCTACCAGTGTAAGGGCAAAACCATTGCCGGCTACCGGGTTGACAATGAAAACCCATTTTCTCTGTTTCTCCATGGCGTCTCTCTTTGTGAGCAATAAACCGAACCGACTTTTGCTGATTCCGGATGTCAGATATCCCGTATAACCAGTGTGCATATCGAATGGGGCAGGCTGACCGTAACGGCAGCCTTACTGCCTGAATAGAGCCTGTAGCTGATCTCTTCGGCTGTGGGATTCATTACCACGATAGCAACTGTGCCGTCACTGTTGATGAAAGCCGTTGTCAGCAGCTGGGCTCTGCTCGAGGAGGAGATTATCCTGCATGCCCCCGGTCTGATAAACTTTGAAAAGTGACCGATATAGTAATACGAGTTCATAAAGTGCAGGGTCCCCTCACTGACCCTGGCGTGAACAGGGGCAAAACAGAAATTGCCTACATGATTGGGACCTCCGGTCTCGTCGAGAAGGATGTTCCAGTCTGTCCATGCCACGGCTCCGTTGTTGAAGTCGTGTATCATGTTCTCGCCGTATATCTCGCCCCATCTCCACTGGTCGAACGTCTCCCAGCTGAAAGGGTAGTTGCATGCTTCAGTTAGCAACAGGTTTGTCTCCGGGAAAGCCTCTGCCACCCTTTTCACATTCTCATACTGTCTGCCACCTGTCCAGACCTCATACCAGTGAAATCCTATCCCCCACACATACTTTGCTGCCACCGGGTCGCCAAGTATGCCTGAGGCCCTGTGATAGATCAGGTCGCGGTTGTGGTCCCAGGCAATGAGCTTTTTGTCGGCCAGGTTGTTGTTGTGCAACGTCGGGCCAAGGTAATTCTTTATGAAATCCCTCTCCTCCGCTGCCGTATAGATACAACTCTCCCATGTCTGACGGGCCATCGGCTCATTCTGCACTGACAGACCCCACACCGGGATGCCGGCCTGCTCAAGGGCATTGATATATTTAACATAATAATTGGCCCATGGCTGATAAAATTCAGGCAGCAGCTTGCCTCCGAACAGCATGTCGTTATTGTCCTTCATCCAGGCAGGAGGGCTCCAGGGACTGACAAACAGGGGAAAGCTGTCTCCGGCCGTCTCCATGGCCTTTTTTATGAATGGTATCTTGTACTTCTCGTCGTGCGCGATATTAAAAGTATTTAGTTCAATGTCACCCTCTTCAACATAGGTGTACATGTCACTCGAGAAATCACAGCTGTTCATGTTGGTCCTGCCGAAGCTGTAACCTATGCCTGTGGCCGGATTAAAATATGCCTTCATGAACTCCCCCTGCACCTCCTCAGGCAGCTTTGCCCATGTCTCAGCCGCAGCATCGGTGAAGGCCCCGCCTATGCCCAGAAAAATCTGAAATCTCCGCGCCGGGTCGATAAAGACCGAGGGCTGTGTCTCCAGGGGCTGGTCAAAATCGCTGAAAAAAAGCGTATCAGTCGGTGACAGCCTGTAGTCAGTACCCTCGGCTGTTGTGTAAACAACAGCCTGTTTGCCTTCTACGGAGAATGCCTCACCGGAATTAACCGCCGCTGATGATTTGTCTGCGCTGTTGTTGCCCGTACAGGCAGCCAGCAACAAAATTCCTGTCAGAAGTAACCAGTTCTTCATAGTGGAAAGTTATTTCAAAGTTATGTAATGTCTATGTCCTGTTTACGGCATGATATGCCACTTCCATCCGGCATTAAACCTGCTAGTCCTGCTGCTTCCATTCCACCCTGCCGGAAGGAAAGAAGCCGATACCCATGACTTTCATCCTTTCGCCATGATCTGCCAGCCGTACCTTGTACTCGTCCCAGCTGCGCATCTCCGCAGGTGTCCAGCCTATCTCGGCATAACCCGGAAGCCTCGGGAAGAGCAGATATTCTGCCTCGGCACGGTCAGACACCGTCTCAGACCATAGCGGTGCCTCAATACCTATGATGTTCTCCTTTTTTATCTCTGGAACCAGCGTGGCCGGATCCCAGTTGTATCCGTGGTCGACCTCGATGTAGCCGGCCCAGTGCAAACCGTAAATGCTCGTCGAATCATATTGCATATCAATATAAGCATATTTCGATGGAGACATGAGAACCTGCGCTCCCTGCGCCACTCCTCTGACTGCATTTTCTGCCCTGGCCCAGTACTGTACCACGGAATTGGGTTTCAGTGTGGCATGGGCAATCTCATCCCACCCAAGAATACGTTTCCCGTGAGATGTCACAATATCCTGCACCCTGTTGACAAAGTATACGTAGTCATTGAGTTTGGTAGAGTGTGATTCATCACCGCCGATATGAATGAAGGGGCCGGGTGTCAGGGCTGCCAGCTCACGTATGACATCATCCACGAATTTGTATGTTACATCAGACCTCGTATCAAGTGTGCTGAACCCTACATTGATCCCCGTATAGAGCTCTGTTGCCTTACCGCCGACATTAAGACAGGGATAGGAGGCCAGTGCGGCATTGATATGGCCCGGCATGTCTAGCTCGGGAATTACGGTCACATATCTCTCCTGTGCATAACTGACAATATCGGAATACTGCTCCTGGGTATAGAATCCGCCCTCGCCCCCTCCGACTTCAGTTTTGGCTCCATGTTCAGTAAGGTTGGGCCACGATTTAATCTCGATCCTCCATCCCTGGTCGTCACTAAGGTGAAGATGCAGGACGTTCATCTTATAGGCTGCCATCTGGTCGATGAAGATCTTGATGTCGTCCATGCTGAAGAAATGGCGGGCCACATCGCGCATTGCCCCGCGATAGGAATAGAGGGGGTAATCACGTATTGTGCCTGTGGCAATCCCCCACGATCCCTCCTGTGCTGTAGCCTCTTCTATCTTCGCTGGCAGCAGCTGTCTGATAGTCTGGATACCGTAAAAGATACCGGCCGGCTTGTTCGCTTTCACGGATAGGCCTTTTTCGGAAATATTTAGTTCATAACCCTCATCGCCCAGCTCTTCTCCGCCGTCGTCCAGAGAAAGCAAAATGTCGCCGCGGCCAGGCTTGGCTCCGGAAGAGATTACCTCCATGCCCAGTCCTGTAGCCGGATTAAGCCTGTCAGCAAGGTAGTTGCCAAGCCTGATCATCTCCTCCGACCCATCCTGAACGTAAATGTCTGAATGCCAGGTCAGCCTGTAGGTCCCACCCGCTGCCTCCACGAATACCGGTTTAGGTATAATGCTGTTTACGGTGAGATCGGTGGGTTCTGATGTGCAGCCAGTCTGGCTTATTATTGCAACAAATGCCATAATCACTGTAATAAGATGTCTGCTTTTCATTTTAGTAAAAATCGTTTCGTTACTCTTCCTGAGCGGCTGCCAGCCGACAGAGCGTTCTGCATTCAAATATACATTAATTAAATTACCCTTTGCCAGAGAACGGCGACTGCAGCCAGCCAATGTATTCCCTGTGCCGGTAAAGAATCAGTAAAACCTGTGAAGAGGCTGATTGCGCAGGCTGCCACCAGACAAATCTTATCAGATGCTGATTGTACAGGATATCTTCAGACAAACCTTGTCAGATGCCTGCCGGCACGGGATACCTTCAGATCTGTATTATCAGATACTGCCGGCTGCCACTGCTTTCAGATAATTGCTATTTTTGTATACTCCGCCATGAAGGTAGTAGACGCAAAAGAGTTCGAAACCCTCTCTTCACTCTTCAGGGGTGAGAGGGGGCAGCGCCTCGCTGAATTTATAATTCGGCTGCTGGCGATTGACAAGGTCAATTGGGTATATGATCACTCGGGCGCCTACACCGGTGCCGAATTTACCTCCCGGCTTCTTGATGACATAGGTGTCAGCTATGTTGTAGGCAATGCCGGGAGACTCAAGGAATTGCCTGACGGAGCCTTCATCACCGTTTCTAATCACCCTTACGGAGGCCTGGACGGGATCATGACGATCGACCTGTTTGCGCGGCTGCGGCCCGATTACAGGTTCATGGTCAACAAGCTGCTTTCAAGCATAAAAACTCTAAATGATAATTTCATTTCGGTGACCCCCGCCGGCAATAAAAAGACGGGCGTAAAAGCCGCCAGCCTCAGGGGAGTACGCGAGACACTTGAACACATTCGTAACGGCCACCCCGCCGGCTTCTTCCCGTCAGGTGCCGTCTCCGACTTCAGCCTGAGAGATATGCGTGTCAGGGACAGGCGATGGCAGGAGAGCATACTGCACGTGATCCGGTCCGTTAAAGTACCCATACTGCCGGTTCGCTTCTTCGACGGTAACTCCGCCTTCTTCTACTTCCTGGGTCTCATAAACTGGAGAATCCGTATTCTCAGGCTCCCTTCCGAGGTTTTTAACAAACAGGGAGGGAAGCCACGTATCGGGATAGGCAATCTGATATCGGTTGAAGAGCAGCAGCAATTTGCTGATAATGTGTCATTTGGATCTTTTCTTCGGGATCAGGTATATGAAATGCCCATGCCGGCATCATTTATCCCGGGAAAAATGCTTAATCTTATGGCACTCTAAAGCTGTAGTGATGTACGAGGAAAACTCCAACAAAAAATCACTGAAATCACTGCTAAACGGGGGCGTGATCAAATCCGTCTTCAGTGACAGGGCAAGAACCAACCTGCTAAAGAAGCAGGAGCAGATTGCCATCTCATGGCTCGTTCAGCGGATCCCTCCATTCGTCAGCTCCAATCTTTTGACTGCAATCGGCTTCTTCGGCAATATTATTGTGGCAGGCAGCTTTATCCTGGCAGCTTACTTCAGCAGGAGTTTCCTTCTTCTGGGACTACTTGGTTTTATGATCAGCTGGTTTGGGGATTCACTTGACGGAAGGCTCGCTTACTACAGGAAAAAGCCAAGGAAACTTTACGGATTTGCACTCGATATTACAATTGACTGGATAGGCATTTTTCTGATCGGATTTGGTTATATTTTTTATGTCGAAGGTGTCTGGGAGCTTTTCGGATACGGTTTTGTGGTCATGTACGGATGGGAGATGATCATCTCCCTTCTCAGGTATAAGATTACCGGCAAGTACTCCATCGACTCCGGACTGATGGGCCCGACAGAGGTGAGGATCATCATAGGTATAATTATGGTGGCCGAGGTCTTCCTTCCCGGCTCTCTGCTCTATTCTGCAGGGGTGGTGGTGGTTGCCCTCTTTATTTTCAATGTAATCGATACCAGAAAACTGCTCCGGGTGGCTGATGACATTGACAAAAAAGAGAAGCAGGAGCTTTAACCCGCTCCAAACCTTATCTACAACCTGACTGACATGGGTGAAATAACAATCAAAGAGGTGATTACACGGAAAGAGCTCCGTGACTTCATCTATCTGCCTGAAAAAGTTCACAGAGACGAGCCGGAATGGCTCCCGCCCATTTATATGGATGAATGGGAGCTCTTCGACCGAAAGAAGAACAAATCTTTCAGCTATGCTGACGCAATACTGCTGCTGGCATACAGGGACGGCAAGCCGGTTGGCCGCATCATGGGACTGATTAATAAAAGATACAATCAGATCAATAATGAAAACCATGGCAGATTCTGCTTCATGGAATGCTATAACGACAAGGAGGTGTTTCATGCCCTCATAAGCCATGTCGAGGGGTGGATCCGCCAAAACGGAATGACCAGGATTGTCGGGCCACTGGGTTTCTCCGACAAGGACCCGCAGGGATTTCAGATCGAAGGATTTGAATATCCCCAGTTCATCACATCCGCCAATAATTCACCATACATGGTGACCCTCATTGAGAACGAGGGCTACACCAAAAAGGTGGACCTGGTCAATTACCTGGGAGAACTCCCGAGAGTCTTCCCGGAAGTATATGAAAGGATACTTGAAAGAGTCAGGAGGACAGGGGAATTCAAAATCACCGAATTCCCGAGCAAGAAGAAACTTAAGCCCTATATTATCCGTGTTCTCGAGCTGATGAACGAGACCTTCGCCGAGATTTACGGTTTTGTGCCTCTGACTGATAAGGAGAAGACAGACTTTGCCGCCCGCTATCTTCCGATCCTTGACCCGAAATTCATCAAGGTCGTTGAAAAAGACGATCAGCTGATCGGTTTTGCCATAGGCCTGCCCGACCTGAGCAAGGGGATAAAGGCGTGCCGCGGGCGACTTCTTCCGTTTGGCATATTCAGGGTGCTCAGGGAATCAAAGCGGTCAAGGAAGCTGATAATGATGCTCGGCGGGGTGAAAAAGGAATACAGGGGAAAAGGCATAGATGTCATGATGGGTGTAAAGATCCTGCAGGATGCCATTTACAGCAAAATGGAGACCCTCGACAGCCACCTCGTCCTTGAGGATAACGCCAAGATGAGAGGCGAATACGAGCGCATAGGCTGCAAAGTGGTCAAAAAGTTCCGCATCTATCAGAAGGAGCTGTAGTGATTTGCGATTTCAGATTTTCGATTGTCGATTTTATTAAATGAGGCAATAGGTAGTAGTGAGGAATTTTTGATTGTCGATTTAACCGAATTCGCAAATCGCAAATCACTTCATTCCCAGGTGATGACGGAAATCCTCTTCTTGCCGTCCATCTTCACGGTAAGGCTGTTTTTAAACTGAACGTGCCTCACATAATTCCTCTGCTTAACCACCTTCTGCCTGCCAAGTATCTCCCAGTTGAGAACGGAGTTCTTCTGGTTGTGCTGAACGGAGAAATACCCGACATTCATCGAGGTCACATTGTGAAAGAAGTGTGATCCCGATGAGGCATCCAGCGGGAAGTCCTCAAGACCGGTTTCAATGATCACCTTTGCATTGCATATCTGAGGCCACGTGACCGGAATGCCTATCCACCTGTCACGTGTACCCCATCTGCCCGGCCCGAGAAGTATATACTGCCTGTCTGATTTGATCATTTCAGCATTGAAGGCGTCTATCTCTCCGGCAATCTCCAAGGTTTTCGACTTGTCAAAGGTATCCTTGTCAACATATATCACGTCACGGATATTGCTGATCATTCCGTTGCCCATACTCTTCTCGGTATACAGCAGGATCTGCGATCTGTCTATCTCATCCATGTTTACCTCATAATCGATCGCCGCCCCTATGATGGGCTTGATCTGAAGCAGGTGGAACGAGGCCTTGTAATCACTGTCCCTTGTCAGGTCAACCGCAAACTCGATTTCCACCGGAGTACCCAGTGCCTCCTTGACGATATCAAGGATTTCAACCAGCGATTTAGCCAGTGGTATGTAGTCATATTTCAGAATGTCGGCAAAATTGATGACCCTCGGGCCGGCCTTGTCTATGCCAGGGTAGATGGTCTTCGCTTCGGCTGAATAGACCGATGCACAGTGCTTTATCGCTCCGTGTCGCTCGGCATCCTCAATGCTCAGCCGCGACAGCCCGACTGTATCGCCCTCAAGCAGGTTGAACTCCTTCTTGTCGAGGTCCACGGCAAAAAATTCAACCTGAGAATTGAGATACTGATCCTTGGGGGTGTTGTTCTCCAGGTTCGGGTATTTCGGTGAGAACCGGAACGCCTTCTCCCCCTCCACCACATAGGTGCCGAGCCCAACAGCAATGACCGCAAAACCGTCTTCAGGCTGCATGTACCCGTAAGGGTAATAGTTGTACGACTGGCTCACGCCGCTGATATGAGGATAATAGACATTTTCATACTGCTCTCCCACTACCTCCTGTATTATCACCGCCATCTTCTCCTCCTCGATCTTGTAGTTGATGGCGCTGATATAACCCCTGGCCGTCTCCGAATAGATGGAGGCATAGACAAGCTTGATAGCGTCAGTCAGCTGCTTCAGCCTGACTTTGACATCGTTATTGCTGTTGGGCAGCAGATAGGTCTCAAAGATACCGGCAAAAGGCTGCATCAGTGAGTCCTCGAACAGTCCTGAAGACCTGACAGCCAGAGGTTTGGTTATCTTCTCCAGGATGACCTGCAACTTCTTGACAAGCGGCTGCGAAAGCTTGCCCTCAACGAACAGCTTCTTGATGGTTTCGTAATTGGTCTCGGAATAGATCTTGTTCCGCAGCTTGTTGTTATCGAGAAAATCCTCAAACTCGTTAGTCCCGATAATAAAGGTCCTCGGCGCCTTGATGTTTATCCCCGGGACATAATTGGCAATGTCAAAGTTGTATATCAGCGTATGAATAAAGGCCAGTCCCCGACCCTTGCCACCCAACGCACCCGGAGAGAGCTGGATGATATTGCTCTCCTCAAGTATCAAAGTCTCATCGAACTCGACGATCTTGCCCTTGTTCTTTTCGTACTTGAGCTGCTTGACAATCTTTACCAGGTAGTCGCGTAACGACTCCGGATCTTTGAAATCACTGGTCTTTTTCGGGGCTATCTCCCTGGCCAGCTGTATCTCCCCGCGGGCGGTGAGCCATAAGGAAAAATGATTTCTGCGTGCATGATACAAAAGGGTCTCCGTGGGGATATACTGCAGCTGCTCCTCAAACTCATTCATGTTCCTGGCTGTACCTATGGTACGTCCCGTCTCATCCTGGTATATGAAATCCCCGAACCCCAGGTTGTAGCTGATGAAGGCTCTTATGTCCTGGGCAAGAGTATCGGAATTCTTGTGAATGAAGACGCAGTTCAGATCCTTTGCCATCTTCTCATTGCTACGGTCGGATGACTGGATGATGGTGGGCAGGTCGGGGATCTCCGATTTCACATAACTGACCAGCTCAAATCCTGCATTCTCATCGAACTTTGAATTCTTGTCAAACTTTACGTCTGTAATGAGGCAGAGGAAGAAATCCTTGTATTTGTTGAAGATCTGGATCGCCTCCTCGTAATTGGAGGCCATGAGTATCTTCGGACGCACCCTCAGGCGAAGCACCTTGTAAAGTTCATCCATGGGGCTGACATCCTCAATGATTCTCCTGGTCTGTTCCATCACACAGTGATATAACAGCGGTATGTAGCGTGAATAGTACTTGGCGGAGTCTTCGACAAGTAATATGATGCGGCTGTAACCTACCCTGGTGTCATTATCCACGTTGACAAAATCCTCAAGCTGCTTGACCATGGCAAAGAATATCCTCGAGTCGCCGTTCCAGACAAAGACGTTGTCAATAAGGCTGGTCTTCTTCTGTTCCTCCTGGAAATATCCGACGTACTGATTATTGTTCAGCAGAAGATATATGGGTATATACTGATAAAGTGCCTTCAGCTTTGATGCAATCTCCAGAGGCGTCTTCCTGTCCACTCCCACCATGATGATTATGAGGTCATAGTGTTTGGCATAGAGCTTCTCAAAGGCCTCCTCAAACGATGAAACGCCAGTTATGCGGGGTATTGAAGTCAGGTTAAGCTGATAGTAGACACCCAGGATGTAATCAGAGAACTTGCCCTCGCGCTCGAGGCTGTAGGCATCATAAAGGTTTGAGATTATGAGTATCTCCTTAACCTTGAACTTCATAAGGTCGTGGAAGATGTCGCGGTCATAGTTGTTCTTCTCCAGGAAGTTCTGAAGCAGCTTCCTCTTGTTCAGAAGATAATCCCTGGCGGCCTGGTATTTCTCCTTAAGCTCCTCATCAGACCTGTATTTCTTTATGGCAACCTCCCCCTGAACGCTGTTCAGGTAATTGCATATCAGGGTGGAGATATTATTTATCAGGTCCCTCTCCTCCTTCATGAAAGGGCCCTCATCAAGATCCGGGAACTCCTTTGTATAGTATATCTCCACCTCTCCGAACTTGTCATCGATGGTGAGGAAGGGCTGCCGCTGACGCCACTTGGTAACCGTGAAGTTGGGCGACATGTACTCATTGTTATCAAAGCTGATTCGGGCAACGGTATTCTCAGGGTACTGCCAGGCGTCAGGAAGGATATAGACGATCTGCTTCAGGGCCTTTTCAACGGATTTCTCAGCCTGGAGTATCGATGTGGTCTGGTTAATGCAGGCCAGCTCCTTGATCCTCTCCGTCTTCTCATAGAGTATCTCCTTCATGCCCTCCTCGGTGGCAAGTACAGAGTCGAGACCACAGATGAGATTGATAAAACCAGATATCAGCAGTGCCAGGGTCTCAACATATTGCTTTTCCTCCTCAAGGAAAGGCTCCTCCCCATCCGGGAGCCCCTCCCCGGTATAGAAAACCTGCACAGAACCGCTCTTTCCGGTGATGGTCTTGAAAGCGGCAGTGATATAAAAAGAGGTCTCACTAAGACGAGGTGATGAAAACTCAAGGTCTTCATAAATGATCCTGCATCTGATCTCATCAGGAAACCTGAAGGCACGGGGTATGACCTCAAGTATCTCATTGAGGGTGGACTCAATGAACGTTCCGCTCCTGAGCCTCTTTGAAATCTCATTTATGCTTGCAAAGATCCTGTTGTCAGCCTTCTTCCCCCCGCCCTCCTCCTCCCTGTCGGCAGGCTGCCTGATCTCATTACCCTTGATGATGTTTATAAACCCGGTAATAAGGTTCGCCATGTTGCCCAGCAACTCCTCCTCCGACCTGAGGTATGACTCCTCCAGGGTGGCGGGGAAGCCCTTAAGGTAATGAAGCTCAATTGTCCCCGATTTGTGGTTTATGGTCGTGAACTCCTCCTTCAGGCTCAGCTGGCTGTCCGAAAAATCCTTGTCGGAACTCAGGTATTCCTTCCCGTCATAAAGGATCCGGGCCACGGCATGTTCCGGATACTGCCATGATTTGGGCATGTTCCTGCTGATCTGTGAGAGAGCATCCTCGATATTCTTCTCCTCGCTCAACCGTCTTGACCGCTCCAACTTCAGGGTGACATCCTGGTCTCCTTCATCCTTCTGTTCGGCTCCCTGCTGCGAATTAAGATAATTGGATACTATCGTTGCTATGTTTTCAAGCAGCTGTCTCTCTTCATGCAGAAACGGACCCTCATCGGCCTTCGGAAACTGCTTTGTATAAAAGACGTCAATGGCACCCCATTTCTTATCGTATGTTTCAAAGATCTGCTTCTGTATCCACCGTGTCTCCCTGAACCCGGGAAGCCGGTATTCCTGACCGTCATATTTGATACGGGCATGACAGTACTCCGAGAACTGCCACGCCTTGGTAATCTCTCCGACTATCTCGTTGAGGGTCTTATCAATGCTGCTCTTCCTGCTGATGACCTTATTGATGGTATAGATAATCGATAACCCCTTCTGGCTCTGGATCTTCTCCGCCAGGAGCTTCTGCATCTCCTTCTGCAATTTCGATATATCCTCCGTCTTCATAAAAGTCGGTTAAGGTTATGACAATGCCCTCAGATGAAAAATTGGTTATGTAAGTTAAAAAAATAGATCATAATTTATTACATGGCTGAAAAATTTGGAGAATTAATTACATAAATTTGTTAAATGTCAAACATTAACTCTTAAAACCCTACAGCAATGTCAAACCCCGTTGAAGAATTCATGGCGAAGATCATCGCCAAAAACCCCGGCGAAGTTGAATTTCATCAGGCTGTCAAAGAGGTTGCCGAATCTCTTATGCCTTTTATCATGGAGAACCCCAAGTACAGGTCTGCAAAGATCCTTGAAAGAATGGCCGAACCCGAAAGGGTGATTCTCTTCAGGGTCCCCTGGGTCGATGACAAGGGAGAGATACAGATAAACAAAGGCTACCGTATCGAGATGAACAGCGCCATCGGACCCTACAAAGGCGGCCTCCGTTTCCACCCGACTGTTAACCTGGGTATCCTTAAGTTCCTGGCATTCGAGCAGGTGCTGAAAAACAGCCTCACAACACTGCCCATGGGCGGCGGCAAGGGAGGATCGGACTTTGACCCCAAGGAAAAGAGCGACAATGAGGTGATGCGCTTCTGCCAGTCGTTCATGAGTGAACTGCAAAGACATATCGGCGCTGACACTGACGTTCCGGCAGGAGATATCGGGGTAGGCGGAAGGGAGATAGGCTTCCTCTTCGGCCAGTACAAGAGACTGCGCAACGAATTTACCGGCGTACTGACCGGCAAGGGGCTCGACTGGGGCGGCAGCCTCATAAGGCTTGAGGCAACAGGCTATGGCCAGGTCTATTTTGCCGAGGAGATGCTCAACACCAGGGGTGACTCGCTCAAGGGTAAGGTCTGTGCTGTCTCTGGCTCCGGCAACGTGGCTCAGTTTGCCACTGAAAAAGCCATACAGATGGGTGCCAAAGTGGTCACTCTCTCCGACTCCAACGGTTATATCTATGACCCGGAAGGCATCAACGATGAAAAGCTTGCCTTCGTGAAGAACCTGAAGAACGTAAAGAGAGGCCGTATCAAAGAGTATGCAGATAAGTACGGATGCACATACGTCGACGGCAAATCCGGACCGTGGGATGTACCATGCCAGGTAGCCCTGCCCGCCGCCACCCAGAATGAGATAAGCGGCGCTGACGCCGAGATGCTGGTCAAAAACGGATGCTTCGTGGTCTCCGAGGGCGCCAATATGCCATCCACACCGGATGCAGTAAATGCCTTCCTGCACCATAAGATCCTCTATGGCCCGGGTAAGGCAGCAAACGCCGGCGGAGTGGCTACATCAGGGCTGGAGATGACACAGAACTCGATGCGCCTCTCATGGTCACGTGAGGAGGTTGACACACGCCTGCACCGCATAATGAAAGACATACACGCTACCTGCGTCAAGTATGGAACACAGAAAGACGGATTTATCAACTACGTCGACGGAGCCAATATAGGCGGATTTGTAAAAGTTGCCGAGGCCATGCTGGCCCAGGGAGTGGTGTAGACCGTGAAAAAGATCTTCAGAGACACCTCCTTTGAACTCCTCATGCAGAAGAGAGTTCAGTATGTTCTCCTGATCTGCAGCAGGTACGACGCCTTCATTATGGAGGAGGACGGGAAGATTGATGAGAAGGTTTTCAATGATTACGTCTCATTCAATCTTCGATATCCTCCCCGGTTCGTGCATGTGAAATCAGCTGAAGAGGCACTGGAGGCACTGGCCACAAGACAGATCGATCTGATCATAAATATGCTGAGCATCAGCGATATGGATCCGTTCGATCTGTCTCTGAAGATCAAATCCCAATATCCTGACAAGCCTATTGTCATCCTGGCTCCCGTCTCCAGGGAGATAGCCATCAGGCTTGACAGCGAAGAGCTGAAGTGTATCGACTATGTCTTTAACTGGCTGGGAAGCACCAATATCCTGCTTCCCATCATCAGCCTGATAGAAGACAAGCTGAATGTCGATGAAGATGCCCGTCATGAGGGTATCCAGTCGGTACTGCTCGTCGAAAGCTCCATACGTATGGCTACCGTCTATCTGCGCTATCTCTACGGCATAATACTGGAACAGTCGCGCCGGTATATGAGCGAGGGCCTCAACGAGCACCAGAAGATGATGCAGATGCGCGGCAGGCCCAAGATCCTGCTTGCCACCGGCTACGACCAGGCCCGTGAACTCTTCGAAAAACACAAAACAGAGCTCCTGGGCGTCATCAGTGATGCAGAGCTATACCGCAACGAGAACAGGAAGAGCGGCACCCTGCTCGACTTCTTCAGGCAGATAAAGGATTATGATACCAACATTCCTATTATTATACATTCGTCCAGCCCTGAAAACGAAAAGGTTGCAGTTGAATACGGAAAAACATTCCTGAACCATAACTCCCCCACCCTGCCGGCGGATCTGGAGGCTCTCCTCAAAATACATTTTTCCTTTGGCGATTTCATCTTTACAGATCCTGAAACAGGTGCAGAGATAGCCAGGATCTCCGACCTTCAGAACTTCCAGCGCAAGCTGTTTGAGATACCCGATGAGTCGTTTCGCTACCACCTGTCGCGCAACCATCTCTCAAAATGGCTCACCGCCAGGGCACTATTTTCGCTGGCGGAGTTCCTGAAGGAGATCAGCCTCGACGACTTTACAAGCCTTGACCAGGCTCGCCGCTTCATCTTCGATACCATTGCCAACTTCCGCCTCAGCAAGGGTCACGGCGTGATCGCCGATTTCTACCGGGAACATTTTGATGAGTACCTTACCTTTACCAGGATCGGTGAGGGATCCATGGGAGGCAAGGCCCGAGGACTGGCATTCCTCGATTATCTTGTGAAGCAGAACGGCAGCTTTGAAAATTTTGAGGATACCGTCATCTCCATCCCACGTACCGTGGTGCTCAGCACTGACGTGTTCGATGAGTTCATCGCTGACAACTCACTGCTGGAGATCGGACTGTCAGGGAGCAGCGACAGTGAGATCCTCGACGCCTTCATCAAGGCGAGGCTGCCGATGAGAATACACAAGGACCTGCTTGTCTTTATCTCAATAATAAGCGGGCCGGTGGCGATAAGGTCGTCAAGCCTGCTGGAAGACTCACATTTCCAGCCTTTTGCCGGCGTATACTCGACATACATGATCCCCAAGGCCGACAATGATGTGGTCATGCTCGACCTGTTGAGCACCGGCATCAAGAGCGTCTACGCCTCTGTCTTCTTCAGGGGCAGCCGCGATTACATGAAGGCCACCGCCAACCAGATCGAGGAGGAGAAGATGGGTATCGTCCTTCAGGAGGTGTGCGGACAGCAATATGGGAACCGCTTCTATCCGACAATCTCCGGGGTCGCACGCTCTATTAACTTTTACCCCGTTGAGCCTGAGAAGCCGGAAGACGGATTCGTCAGTCTTGCCTTCGGCCTGGGGAAATATATCGTTGACGGGGGTATCGCACTCAGATTTTCGCCAAAATACCCGGGAAAGATTATCCAGCTGTCAGACACCACGATGGCCTTGCGTGAAACACAGCAGGAATTCTATGCCCTCGACCTCAACCCGGCAAGCTTTGTCCCCAGTACCGATGACTCGGTAAACCTGCTGCGGCTGAAGGTCAGCGATGCCGAAAATGACGGCACCCTGAGGTTTGTAGCCTCAACCTATGACTACCAGGATGATATGCTGCGTGACGAGCCGGTGGAAGGAGGCAAAAAGGTCATCACCTTCGCCAACATTCTGAAATATGACCTCTTTCCTCTGTCAGAGATACTGCGCAAGGTCCTTGAGACCGGACAGCAACAGCTGAACAACCCCGTTGAGATTGAGTTTGCTGCCAACATAGATCCCGAAAGAAAAAAACCGGTAGCGTTCAACCTGCTCCAGATCAGGCCTATAGTCGAGAACTACGAGACCATCAAATTCAGGTTGGAGGAGATCCCCCAGGACAGAACGGTCGTCGCATCAGCACTTGCGCTTGGTAACGGCACGGTAAGCGACATCTGCGATGTTGTCTACGTGAGGAACGAGAACTTCGAGGCTTCGAAGAACCCCGAGATCGCGGCCAGGCTGAATGATATCAATGCAAAATTCCTGGAGGAGGAGAAGAATTATATCCTCATCGGACCGGGACGGTGGGGTTCGAGCGACGAGTGGCGGGGGATACCGATAAAATGGCAGCAGATATCCGCGGCAAGGATCATTGTTGAATCCGGACTGGAAGACTACCGCATAGATCCCAGCCAGGGGACACATTTCTTCCAGAACCTGACAGCCTTCCGTGTTGGCTATTTCACGGTTAACCCGTTCCTTGGCGACGGGCATGTCGATTATGAGTTCCTGAAAACGGCAGAGACTCTGTATGAGGACGACCTTCTGCGGCATGTGAGGTTCCCGGAACCGCTGACGGTGATGATTGACGGCCGTAAGAAACTCGGGGTGGTCATGAAACCCGGATATGACGGGTGACTAATGTAAAAACGTCACGTCTCCCACCTCGTCAAAGTATCCGCCGTCGGCAAACCTGCCGGTAACCTTCCAGACATATACCCCCTGGGGCGCCAGGTTGCCGTCGCCGAAATAACCATCCCATCCTTTCGCCAGGTCGTGACTCTCATAGATCAGCGCCCCCCACCTGTTGAAGATCTGGAGACGATATTCGATGACATTCTCAAAGAAAGGCCTGAAGACATTGTCCATACCGGGGTATACTCCCTCATCCCACTGACCTCCCGTGGGGCCGGACTCATTCCATTTGAAGACATTGGGGAAGGTAATCTCCCCCTCCTTCCATTCAACCACCACCGGAGTCTCCATCACGGCAGAATCGACGCAGCCATCACTTGTGGTCACATTTAGTGAGACTTTATATGTACCCGGTTCTTCATATTGATGGTACGGATTCTCTTCCGTTGATGTCTGTCCGTCACCGAAGTCCCAAAGCCATGCATCGGCGAAGTGCGAATAGCTGTAAAATATCACTATCTGTTCATTGTTCACCACGTTGGTCGGATAGGCATCAAAGATAGCCGACGGGTTCCGGAAGACAGTCACCGTGCCGTTACGTACAGACTGTCCTGCCATATTGGCGACCGTCAGCTTCACTATATAGCTTCCTGGAACATAATAGGTATGCACCGGATGCTCCTCGTCAGAATACTGTTTGTCGCCAAAATCCCACGTATAGCTCTCCCCGTGTGTGCTCTTGTTCTTGAAATGTACCGTCAGCGGAGCGCAGCCTGCAGCCTCACCCTCAAACTTCGCCTCAGGCAGGGGCGGCATGACCACTGTGATAGTTATCGTCTCAGAAACCGCGCAGCCCCAGCTGTGAGGCGGCATTGAATAGGTAAGGGTGTGTGTCCCCAGCCCCGCTGAAGCGGGGTCAAAAACATTTCCTGACATTGCGGTGCCTGACCAGCTACCCCCTGTGGGATAGGCCGTCATCGTCACCGGCGAACCGTTGATATAGACAGGTCCGGGATCCTCAATGATTATTGTCGGCAGAGGCATGACGGCGATGACAGTGCTGTCCTCATCACGGCAATCGGTGTTCACGATATTGTACCTGATGAGATGGTCTCCGACACCTGCCATGGCAGGGAAAAACTGGTTACCGACAACCCCGGGGCCCGACCATATGCCGCCCATGTCATGGGCCATAAGAGTGACGGGCGGACTGTCCTCGCAGAGTGTGTCTACAGGCGTTATGGTTGCATCAGGAGTGGCCACCGTTAATATTGCATCATCATAGTCGGTGCATCCGTTGGCGTCGGTGATGGAATAGGAGATGACATGGTTGCCTGTGTTGGCCACTGCAGGATAGAAAACGCCTGTGGCCACGCCCGTTCCCGACCATACGCCGCCCGGATCGCGGGCCGTCAGAGTAATCGGGGGATCGGTTGAACAGACTATACCCTCGGTAAGTATTGTGGCATCAGGCACCGGATGCACCGTGATGACAGTCTCATCCCTGTCACTGCAGCCGTCGCCATTGGTGACATCATACCTGATTGTGTGGTTTCCCGGACCGGCTATTGACGGATCAAAGATGTTTCCTGTTACACCGGCGCCTGACCAGGTGCCGCCCGGATCATGTGCAGAAAGGGTAACAGGTGGTTCATTGGCACACATGGGGTCCACAGGAGTGATTGTTGCTTCAGGATAGGGAACAATGAGGATGATGGCAGTGGTCTCCACCGGCGGATGGTCCCCGTTTACGTGGTCGCGGGGGCCGCCGGGAATATTCGGGTCATCATACGGGTTGCAGTAGTTCCAGTTTCTCAGCGTAACCTCAAAATACTGCCCTATCAGCTTGTCATCGGCTACGAAGATGACGTCGGACCAAACGCCGGAGCCGGTTACAGGACCGGTGAGGGTGATGACATCATCGATAAAGGGGAAGGTACGTGTTCTGCCATCAACGGTTATGGGTGCCCCCGTCATGGTGGTGTTGGTACCGTAGATCCATTGTATCCACCTCGTGCTGACATTCGGATTGTCCCTCTCCTGCGGCGGGACACAGTTGAACTGCGTCAGGTCCTGAAACCGCACGTTGGCACTGTTGCCGAAACAGATAGGATAAACCGTCGGGCTGATGTGCATGTGCCCTCCGTTGTGATCGTCGTCATCCCAGACGGTCACTATCTGTTCCTGCGAGGATGAGGTGCAGAGAACACCGTTAACCATCAGGGTGGCCTGCGGATGATAGTTGCAAAGACTGCCGGCAGATGTATAGGTTACAATGGCCGTGGCCTCGAAGACCCCGGGCCCGGTCCGCACTGCATTAACAGTCTCAACTGTACCGTTGTCCCAGTCAAACCTTATGCTCACCGGTGTACCGGCAGCGTTGACGCCCGTATAGCTGACAGTCCACGTGGCAGTGACCGGCGAACATAATTTGTCAGGTGTAATATTGTTCGCCTTTGAAATTATGGTACAGTCCTGCCCTGACAGATTGAAAGATAAGAGTACAGTAATACTATAAAGGATCCATTTTTTCATGAACCTGTGACTACATCCCCCTCGCCGGGTTGTATTGTACTCCGTTAAACGTACGGATGGAGCACAGGGTTACACTTTGTGCACTGAATCTTGCTTTTTTAGATCGGCTCGGATTGCTATCAAATGTTCAGGGTTGTAACCCTGTAATGAATATTGCGATCGCGCAGATAGCTGATAATAAATTCGAAACACTTTTCATCCCTGCCCACAAGCTCCGGGGGAAAGACCCCCTTTTCGCTAAAAATGCCGCTCAGAATCATCTCCGCCGTGCCCGTGGCAGTGAAACCTGTCGTCCTGGCCATCGAAGAGCGCTTTTCTACCGGGTCAAATTTATCATACAGGTCATATGTGATCTCCCTGGCAACTCCCTCTTCCTTGCCCCTGATCCTAATACGCATAACCGTGAACTCAGGCTCCTCCTCACCCAGCTTCCAGGCCTCGAACAGGATCTTCGAGGTGAAATCCAGGGGAGTCACATCCGTGCCCTTCACTGAAACAGGCTCCTTCCCGAAGAACCCGGCATCTCTCAGGGCCATTATAAGGCTTATGTGCCCGGGGTAGCGGAGCGTCTTCTCCTTCATATCGGGAATGTGGTTCATGGTACGGATGAGCGATCGCAGGCCATCGGTGTTGAAAGCCTCCAGAGTGCCCACGCCGTCAAAATATATTTTTTCCGGGTCACTCATCGCGGGCTTGACGACCGTTCTCCCGTTCTCCACATAGCGCGCCGGGCGGGTATACTCTTCAATGACATCGCACGGTGAGAAAGGGGCCTTATATTCAAAAGGCCAGATCCTGGTTTTTGGCAGGCCGCCAACCATATACTCCATAGCCTCGATCTTCATCCTCTCACTGTGATACCCCACTATGTAATTGGGCATCCCCGGCGCGACACCGCAGTCCATGACCACGGTCACACCCATCTCCCTGGCAAGGGAGTCAAGATGCCCTGCATCCTCCGGAAGAAAGGAGATATCAACCAGGTCTTTCTTTTGCCTGATGACCTGCTCCATCGTCTGCAACCCAAGGAACCCGGGTACGGCCGAGATAACAATGTCAGAACCGCTGATGGCTGAGGCGAGGGCCTCATGGTCAGTGACATCAAGATGTGTCTTCCCTATGCCGGATCCCTCCGGCAGCATGTCCAGTGCTTTGGCATCAATATCCGCCGAGGTGACCCGGTGCTTTTTTGACAACTCCCCTGCCATCGCTCTTCCGACCATGCCGGCCCCCAGAACAGTAATCTTTTTCATAATATCTTCTGATTTTTAATTCATTGGTCTTATGAAACTTGCATGAATTTTTGTTTTCAAATCACCAGGTGATCCATTACTCATACAAGTTTCTTTCCTTTGTTTTTAAATTGCACTCCGAATCAGGAGTAATTTATATTAAATTCTGATGCTGTAATGGATAAAAATTATATCATTTTTGATTTTGACGGCACACTTGCCGATACCCTCGAGCTGGCATTTGACATCTACAACGGGATTGCGCAGGAATATGGCTGCAATCCCGCCAGGAAGGAAGACAGGGAGCTGTTGAAAACCCGGAAACCACAGGAGGTTCTGATGAGCTACGGTATAACAAGGCTGAAATTGTTTTCACTGCTTCTCCGGATAAGAAAAGAACTGGCTACACATATCCCTGATGTAAACCCGGCAAAAGATATTATCCCCGCCCTGAGGGATATCAAAAATGCAGGCTTCAGTATGGGAATCCTGACCTCCAACTCTGCCAGGAATGTAAGTATGTTCCTTAAAGTTAATAACCTGTCCGATACCTTCGATTTTATCTACAGCGGCAAAAACTACTTTGGCAAGGCAATGGTTATCAGGCGATTACTTGATCATGAAAAGATCTCCCCGGAAAGCGTTATCTATGTTGGTGATGAAACGAGGGATGTGGAGGCCTCCAGGAAAGCCGGGATCAGGGTCATTGCCGTCAGATGGGGACTGAGTCCCATGGAAGCACTTGCGGCAACCCATCCCGATCAGATCGCTGAAACACCGAAAGAGCTGCTTCCCTGTGTCAGGCGAATTTATGAGGACAACATTCCCGGAAAACCTTGGTGATAATGAAAACATAATATATTGGGCGAATGAAACTCACAGTAAACAACACCCCGCTTGAACTGCACAGAGGAGCCAGGGTAAAAGACGCCATCGTCAGTTTTTATACTCAGTCAGGCAGAAGAGTGCCAAAAAGGCTGCCTCCTGTCGAGGATCGTTTTGGGAACAGGGTTGCCCACGACGGGGAGCTGTCGGAAGGGAACGCGCTTTTCATCGTATACAGGCGCCGAAAGAGAGCGGCCTCCATGAAAATTATTGTTGCAGTGCTGGCCACGGCATTACTCTCCGCCTGCGGCACCGCGAGACATACCGGTGCCACCACTACTGATGAAAATCATGCAGAAACCTCTCCGGCCATCGAACAGCATGACGTTGACTCCCCTGCCTCCGAGCTGCATGCTATCACCTCCCCGGCCGCCAAAAAACCTGCTGACACAAACGTTCCGTCTGAACGACAGGCTGTCATTTTTGCCGTAAACGACATGCATGCGGCCATCGATAACTTTCCGAAGCTGGCCTGGATAGTCGACAGCCTGAAAGCCATTTATCCTGATATGCTTCTTGTGGCTGCCGGCGACAACCAGACGGGAAACCCGGTAAACGATCAGTTCCCGGAGAAGGGATGGCCGATGATTGACCTGATGAATGCAACAGGCTTTGATCTCAGCGCCGTGGGAAACCATGAGTTCGATACCGGTCCTGAAGGATTCGGCAATCTGACCGGCAAGGCAAACTTCAGTTTCATATGCGCCAACGTCTTAACGGACTGTCATCCGACTCTCCGTATAAGCCCTTACAGGATCATCACACTGCCCAACGGCCTCAGACTTGCTTTCCTCGGACTGCTGCAACTCGGCCAGAACGGCATCCCTGACACCCACCCCGACAATGCAAAAGCTTTCTCTTTTCGTTCACCCTTTGAGACTGCGCCTGAATACCTCTGGCTTAAAGACAGTAGTGATATCTTCATTGCACTGACCCACATCGGATTTGAAGAAGATATCAGGCTGGCTGAAACCATGTCTGCCGGTATCGATCTGATCATTGGGGGTCACTCCCATACCAGGGTTGAAAAGGAGCAGAAACACAACGGCATCATTATCACACAGGCAGAGAATAAATTGAAATACGGCACTCTGATCAGGCTGACGGTCAGCGGTGATGGAGCAGTGCGCAGAAGCATGCAGCTGATCGACATCAGAAACTCGAAGAAGGAATCACCACCGGCCATCCGTGCCATGGTTGACAGGTACAATGATAACCCGGTGCTGAATGAGGTAATCGCAACAGCCACTGACGACTTCTCCTCGTATGAGGAGCTGGGTTACCTGATGGCCGATGCGCAGCGCGAGGCTGCCGGGGCGGATATAGCCCTGATGAATCCGGGAGGAGTACGCATTGACCGCCTGGAGAAGGGTCCTGTATCAATCAAGAACGTCTACCAGCTCGATCCGTTTGGCAATGAGCTGGTGGTAACAAAGCTCACCGGTGAGGAGATTTACTCCCTCATGCGTGCCGCCTGGCCGGTTGACGACAGATCACCTCTCCTGCCATCAGGGATCAGAACGGAGCTGAAGCTTGATGCGGAAGGTAATCCCTTGGAGTTCATCATTCATACTGAAGACGGTAACCCTCTCGACCCTGACCGCATCTACACCGTTGCCATGAACAGCTACATAACTCAGGTTTACGATTACGAGCACGCCGATCCCGGGCAATCGCTCTTCTTCACAACGGCCGAGGCACTGATCAACCACCTTAAGAAACAGGGTGATGTCAGAAGTTACCGGGACATGAGAAGAGTTACAATCACCAGGTAAACTGTAACCTGGCGCTATCCGGTGCGAAGATTTAAGGTGGTTTTTTGATTCCGGCAGATAAATAATTCTGCTGCACCACTGTACAGTACCATTTGTGGTTTGAAAATCATTATATTAACACAATGAAAATAAGACCTGTGAAATTGCCTGGCCTGAAGGTTGTTTTAATAACCCTCCTGTTTGTGTCACTCTCCTGTTCAAAAGAGACTGACTACACAAATCCCGAAAACCTGATCAACACCTCCTAGAGATGTATCTCCGGGCCGTCTTATTGGGATGATGTCATCGATTATCTCGAATTGCGATTTACAACGACCACAACGGTAGAGGTCTGGGTAAAAGACACAGATGGGGATCTTAGGAAAGATTCGACTGAGTCTTACATTATCTCAGGGAATGACATCAACATCGACAATGGCTCAGCTGCGGGAACCATTGACGGGCAGAAAATGAATCTGAGACTGGACGCTGACGGTCCTTTCCTCTTTTCTTTGCAATAGAGTGTTTCTCCCTGGTAATTCAAATGACCGGAATCTATTCTGGTAGATTTTCCAATATTTAAATATTCAGCTGGTAACTGGCACTGCAACAGCCACCTGGGGAAAATGACATCCTCATTCTGGCAGGAAATTTAATGATAAAAAAGAATCAACAAAAGCGTGGGATTCTAAAGAACTACCCTTGTATTATGCCCAAACAGGTAAAACAGTCCAAGCTGAATTCCCCTGTTGGTTGCTTCTACGTCACTGCTTTTATTTATATCGTTTAAGCCGTGATTATATCTTAAATCGATACCAAAACCCGTCGATGGAACTATGTAGCTCGCTCCAACACTTAAAGCAATGTCAATCAGGCTATAATCAATACCATCGTCTGAACTGACAAGAAAACCTACCTGCGGACCAGCCTGTAATCTGAACCCATTGTCAAACATATACTGAATCAGAACAGGTACATTAAGATAACTCAGATTATGATTTTTTGCACCCTGGCCGGAATATACCAGTTCAGGCTGAAATGCCCACTGACTGTTGCGGTGGATATGGCCAAGCAAACCAATATTATACCCTGTTCTTTGGTCGTAACTTGTACTGTTATTGGGAATATTGTACATATTTATTCCTCCTTTAACCCCAAGGGTTACGTGTCCTGCAGGCGCATTTCCGTGCTGTGCACTGGCAATGCCCGTGATTAAAATTGCTGTAATTAAACCGATTAGAAATTTCATGGTCTCTTATTTATTTTTATTAGTTGATGTAGTCCTTTTTCCTTTAAGGAACTATAAAATCGACAGTAAAGGTGCCTGATATTTTCTAACGGAATGTTACAGAATTGTTTATACTTATTACATAGTTCACATATTGGCGATTGGTGAAAGTGCAAATCGTAACTCTTTGGTTGCTCAAGAGAACGAAGAAAATGTTTCCCGGGAAATTACTCAGGATAGTCTATTGCACAATGCCGGGATTATTACAGCCTCAGTATCAAAAACCCTGTCAGACCTGAACATTGAAGGTCGGAATTATGTAAATCTGATCCAGAATTGTGTAATTATTACCATAGGCGGAGGGCTTACCTTTATGGCATAAATACGCAACGAAGTGTGTTTCAATTACTATTTATAATGGTTAAAGATAATAAGATGAAGACGATGAGAAAATTAGCACTGGTAATTGTTCTGGCGACTCTAACATTGTTCGCCGCCGGTCAGACAAATGAAGAAGTAACGCAAATCCTATCGAACCCGGAAACTAGAATGATGGTCATGGACCAGATCTCCAATGATGTTACCATGTCTAAGGAAATGATGTCCAAAATTATGGGTACATGCAAGGCCGACACGGCAATGAGGCGTCACATGATGCCCGGGATGGTTAAAGCATGCATGGGAGATACGGTAATGAGGCATCATATGGTATCAAAAATGATGGATGGATGCAAGGCAGATACGACAATGAGGAATTGCATGATGTCAGGGATGATGGATGCTTGCAAAGCTGACTCCGCGATGATGAAGTCCATGCACAGGCATATGATGCGAAATCCTAAAATGAAGGATTTCATGGAACAGAGGATGAAAGAAAGTCAGGATTCAAAAGCAGTGGAGGGCCTCGACAAGACCAAGCTCACTGTAACCAAGAAAAATCGGTAAGCTGACCGTGCTTTCTGTAATTTCTGAGCTTACTGATATTTCATTTTTGCCAGGGACGGGAAGAGAAAACTGTTCAATGATCCGGAGCTAAAGGGTTTTATCAATTCACTGGATTCTAAGGTAGGCAGCCGCATCGTTCAATGGAATCTGTTATCAGAGACGCCTGACATTTGCAAAATTATTCTTGATGAGCCTCTTAAACCAGGCGACACAATAGTGGTAACTACTCCGTTTCACGTTAAAATCACCAAAGGAGTCACATCCCTGTTAGGTCATATGGGCGAATCATACCAGATCACTCAGTGGTATCTCAAGCGTTCAGTATATGACAGACAGGGCTGGCAAAGGATCCCTGGCGGCTTGAGGAAGTAATAATCCATGAGATTTGCCATAGCCGGTTTTATAGTGCAATCGGATCTGATGAACGAGCCTTCCCTTTTATGGATGAGAGCATCGTAAGTGCATATGAGTCAAGATACATGGAAGAAAGATATCCCGAAAAGAAACTATGGGAGGTCGTTTTCGGCAACCGAAAACTGGCCAGGCTGTTCCAATTACTTGATATGCCGGTACAACGCAAGCCGGAGATCGAGTGGCTTGTCCCTGCCCGCCTTAACCTGGAACAACCAGTAAATCTGGCAGCTGGTGATTACAACTATGATAATTACAGCAGCATAATTTTTAATAAAGCTGCAATTAACTCAATGGCTCGTAATCTATCTCAAGAAAGTCACTGACCTCCTGTATCCATATAGTCCCGACAAATGCAACATGATCCGGATGCTGATTGTAATCCTCATATGCTTTTGCAGTTTCGAACTCCATTGACAGCCCATAATCATAATTATTCTTCCTGCTGGTCTGCTTTAAGAGCTCAAACTTTTCAACTCCGGGAATGGCTGATAATGCTCTGATGGCATCTAGAAACATTTTTTCTTCCGGTGAATTTTTTGGATGTACCAATTTAAAAACCACTGTGTGTCGTATCATATCCGCAATTTTATATTCTGAACCTTGCCTCCGGGCCGACTAAAGTTAATAATTGAAGTTCATTAATCCAAATCAGGAGGATACTGTAAGGTTCGTTTTAAAGATAAAACATTAGAAATAAGTTTAAAAGCAGTTGTGCAACTTTTTTTCTGTAAAATTATCAAGCCACGGTTAATTCTTTTTCCTTCGTAAGAGGGACTTCACCCCCAGGACCGCGGT